>CAKRRN010000066.1 GCA_934394435.1 uncultured Bacteroidaceae bacterium | reverse complement strand
CTTTGTTTTTGCTGACAATGGGCTGTCCATCCACATACACCGACAATTCTGCATCATCGAGAAAATCTGCAATATCACGCATAATGTCAAGAGCCACAGAAGGCGCAATATTAAAGAATTCTCGATTTGGACGTATACGAAGATCTGTCAAGCGATCTATTTGCTTATGAATTTTCTTTTCTACCTTCTCATACTTTTCAGTCTTAAGGGTTGCATATATTTCAAAAGGTAATGGTACTGCCGTATTGTCCAACTCCTTAGAACGTACATCAACAGGACGACGGCTCCTACCAATCTTCACCCAATCCTCGCGAAAACTCGGGTTGGTCAATATATAAACATATCCTTTAGTATCGTCTTTGCACATATATTTCTTGATTACTTAATTCTTACGCTATTCTAATTTTCATACTCCGACATTAGTGTCCCGTTAAAATCGGGACACTAATGTTTACAGACCTTGTCGTATGACACATGCTTATAAAGCATATTCTGTCATTATTCAACACGAATGTATTTTGGCTCTTCCTTGGTGGATACGAGTAATTCTCTCACATCCACTCCAAGAGCCTTGGACACTTGCACAAGCGTATCAAGGCTCGGCTGCGAAACATTGGTGCACCACTTGCTCACAGTCGCAGGGTCTTTACCCAGTTCGCCAGCTAACCACTTTGCTGTTTTCTTCTTTTCTACAAGTATTACCTTGATTCGGTTTATATCTTTGTTTGCCATCAGAACATTTTTATTGTACTTTGCAAAGGTAAATAATATCTATGTGAAAGAAGAAAGAAATCAAAAGAATCATGCTATAATTATTGCGTTTTACATCTATTTTCCAACAAAACAGCACTAATTTAATGTTTCACTATCACAATTCTGCTGTTTCCTGCATGTTTCTCACTGATAATAAGTATCTTTGCTGCGTCAGAGCTACCGCAAAATGGCACAAAGAAGAAGCGTGGTACGAGGTGATATGCGCAATAGCTGAGTATCAAGGATTTGAACATTCTGAAGCTGTTTGGCAAAATGTTGGAATCCAATTCGTGAGCATGAAACAGATAGAAACTCTCGTCTTTGATTACGGAGGTGTCATCGTGAACATCGATGATGTGGCTGTTGTAAAAGCCATGGAGAGCCTGGGCGTTACGGCGTTCAAGCGACTTATTCATGTCCGCAAAATCAAGAGACTGATGCACCAATACATTAATGGTATGGTGGCGGAGGCCGTGACTTTGAAAGAGATGCTGAGTCTTTGCCGCAAAGGAACCACAACCGAGGATATAGAGAAAGTCCTGGAAGAGCTGTGTGGCAATCTGCCCGTGGAAAGACTGGAGGCATTGGTCAAACTCCGGAAGCGGTACAAGGTCTATCTGCTCAGCAACATCAACGACACGCTTTGGCAGAAATCAGTCAGTCAGATGAATCTGCTGGGATATTCCACAGACGAGCTGTTTGATGAAGTCTTCCTCTCATACGCCATGCGAAAGGAAAAGCCATCCTTCGAAATCTATGAAGAGATGACGCAGCAGACAGGCTTGAAT
>CAKRRN010000065.1 GCA_934394435.1 uncultured Bacteroidaceae bacterium | reverse complement strand
CTCAATGAACTTCTCGGTGGGGAGCTCTGGCATCAGTATGCCTCGGCAGGTACTCTGCAGACGTGCCGCATTTTCATTAGGGCGAAACACACGTACCTTGCCATCAGGACAACGATAAGCCCATCAGACCCTTCTGTGAGTGCAGTGGCCGTTGGTAGAAGATGACCATATCCCTCACTTCATGCTTCAGTCCTTCGGTCAGTTCGGGGTGAAAAGCCCTCTGGGGCTCCCATATCTTCTTTCAACTCGTCAGTCTCTATTACTTCGAGCAGAAAGATGGCTGGTGCATCACGATGCTGTGGATATTCTGCTAACAGTTTATGTCTTCGTGTGATGATGGTTCTTCCATTTTTTTTTACATCTATTTAGTCTTTCAGACACCCAATAGGAACAACATATACACTATCCTCACGTCGTATGGCATACTTAGTTGTGCCTGTAAGTATCATAAGGAATGATGGTGCCTTCATCTTTGTCGTGTCTATTTTAGAAGCAAGGAGTTTTAGGTTCTTCGCTCCTTCTTCTATATTTTTTTCACCACCCAATTTTATTTCTATCAGCCCATAGCTACCGTTTTTCAAATGCAGTACAGCATCACATTCCAAGCCCTTACTGTCACGATAATGATAGATGGAACCTTCCAATGCATCTGCATAGACTCTTAAATCTCTGACACACATCGACTCAAAGAACAATCCCATAGTGCTAAGGTCGTTTATGAGGTCGTTAGGACCAACACCCAATGCGGCGGCTCCAATAGACGGATCAGAGAAATACCGAGTCTCGGAACTTCTTATTGCAGTTTTGCTCCGCAAGTTCGGATTCCATGCTAAGGAATCTTCCAATACAAATATTTTTTTCAGTGCATCTATATATGAGGCTATCGTAAGGCGGTTTGCAGAGGCTGTATCGTTATTCTCAATGTCCGCACAAATGGTGTTGACTGAAATTTGTGAACATTGATTCCTTGCGATAGAACGAAGGATCCTTTTGGTTCGCTCTGTGTCACGCTTCACATTGTCAACACGGGAGATGTCGTTATTGACAACAGCTTCGTAATATCTGTATGCCATATCCAATGCCACATCCTTGTTTATGGTAGTGGCTCTTGGCCACCCCCCACGGCAAATGAGCCATGCAATGGAGTCTATATTGAGATTGTTTGTCCCGAAAATATCTGCATTGGGATTGCTGAACAAGTCATTCAAGCAGACTTCGCCAGTAGACTCTCCTGACTCGTAAAGACTCATAGTCCTCATAGTCAGCCATGCAAACCTGCCTGTGCCAGAGTGGTGTATCTTTTCCGTATTGGCAGGAACGGCAGAGCCTGTGAAGATAAACTGTCCTTCTTCGTCTCTGTGGTCTATTTCAAATCTGGCAGCGTCCCACAGTTGTGGAGCAAGTTGCCATTCGTCTATCAAACGCGGTGTCGCACCTGCAAGAAGTTTCTTTGGTGAAAGGCTTGCCAACTCAACGTTTTGTTCCATATATTCAGGATCGTCCATATACACGACACTTTTAGCCTGTTGTTCGGCTGTCGTTGTCTTGCCACACCACTTTGGTCCCTGTATAAGAACTGCACCCACTCCCATAAGTCTGCGACTTAACATCTTGTCTGCTATGCGAGGTCTGTATAGTTTCATGTTCTTTGTTGTTTTGTTTATGGATGCAAAGTTAGCAAAAAATCATTGAAAATGAATAGTCTATAATATACAACTATACCAGATATACCTTTTTTACTATACCGTTTATCCTTTTATTACTATACCATATGTCCTAATTGTATTATACCATTTGTTCCTTTTGTGGATGTAAAGAGTGGGTCACATTCTGTCTTATTCAAAGATGCTGGATATGTCTTGAATAACCCATCGTGAAAGCGAGTTGTATGAGATTTATCAGTATGTAACCGTCAAACACAACTATCAAGATGACGGAAGAAAGGCTGATAGGGATTGGTAAGAACTATCCATCGGAGGAATGGGCTCTTTGTTTC
>CAKRRN010000064.1 GCA_934394435.1 uncultured Bacteroidaceae bacterium | reverse complement strand
ACTAATATGAATCAGTATCTAATGACCGATTTGGGTTGAAAGGAAATGAGCAGAAGACTCGTACAGAATCGCGCATCTATATTTTTTATAGCGTCTACCATTTCGTTAAAAAAAAATGGGTAGCCCGTCTACCTTTTTAGTAGCGTGTCTACCTTTTCAAAAGTGTCTATTGAAATCGATAAAAGTCATTTTACTTTTAGATAGTTGGAAAAATATTTTTAGATAGTTAGAAAAAGGCATTCGAAGCTTTTACAATACAAGATACGCCATAAGACGGAAAAGCCACAAGCTACATAAAGCGATTTCCACCAATGGGGGAGGAAGACCATTGACAGACTTTCCGCAATAGGTAGACAACGAAAATGGCTACATCCACACACAAACAAGGACTCTAAGGAGAGAATAATCTCTGTCTCATAAAAGGGAATCTATTAACAGAAATATAATTTAAATAAGGAGAAACAGGAAAATACGTTGCACAAAGAGTACTTTTTTGCGCATTAAATATTCCATTTCTTGCACAAACGGGATATATGTGTTACCTTTGCAGCCGTTTTGACGAAAAAATTGTTTAAGAAGATGAAAAAAGTCTTTATTTCCATGCTGGCACTCAGCCTTTCAAGCATGGCTTACGCAGGTGGGTTGCTCACCAACACAAACCAGAATGCCGCATACCTGCGACAGATGTCTCAGGATGCTATTATAGACATCAACGGACTGTACATGAACCCTGCTGGTACAGCATTCCTGTCACGCGGCTTCCACATGAACCTGAGCGCACAGAATGCCAAACAGAGCCGTGACATCACCACCACCTTTCCTCTCTTTGCCTACAACATGGCTGCTCCAGGCGAACAGACTCATAAGTTTTCTGGCAACGCAAAGGCTCCCGTCATCCCCAGCTTCCAGCTGAGCTACAACTGGGAGAAATGGAGCTTCAATGCAAACTTTGCTTTGGCAGGCGGTGGCGGCAAGTGCGAGTTCGACAATGGTCTTGGCACTTTCGAGGCTCTGTATGCCGCACAGATTTACAGCCAAGTGAACGCAGGCATCGCACAGGCATTAGCACAAGCAAATGCTGGCTATGCGCAGGCTCCTGGTTATAGCCCATTGCAGGCTGGACGCGACCTTGCCTTCGCTGGTTACAAGATGGATGCATACATGAAGGGACGTCAGTATGGCTTCGGACTTACACTGGGTACAACCTACAAGGTGAAGGACAACGTGGCTCTCTTCCTCGGTATCAAGGGCACTTATGCCACCAACAACTACAACGGTTGGGTGAGCGACGTGCACGCAGCCACTGTGACTCCCACCATGAGCAATCTGACTCCCACTCAGCAGGCTGTACTCAGCCAGGTGAAAAACCAACTGAACGAACAGGTGGACAATACCCTGTCACGCAGCGAACTTGACCTCAACTGTGACCAGACAGCCTTCGGTGCTACACCTGTCATCGGCATCGACTGGAAGGTGAACGAGCATTGGAACCTGGCTCTGCGTGCAGAGGCTCCCACCGTATTGTGGCTGAAGAACAAGACTGAGATGAACGACTACACCAAACAGGTGGCAGAGCAGAATGCCACACTGGGGCAGTTTGCTGATGGAAAGCACGTACGTGAGGACATCCCTGCCATGATCAACATGGGTGCTCAATACAGCCCTGTGAAGCAGGTACGTCTGCAGGCTGGATGGCACTACTATTTCGACAAGCAGGCAAAACGCTTTGCCAACAAGCAGGATCTGCTGGACAAGAACACCATGGAGTTCAGCGCAGGTGCAGAATGGGACATCATCAGCCGTCTGACCGCAAGCGTGAGTTGGCAGAAGACTTGCTACCGCCAGAGCGATGCATTTATGAACGACCTCAGCTTCACAAACTCCAACAACAGCCTGGGACTGGGCGTGCGTGTGAAGTGCACCAGCCATCTTGACATTGATCTGGGTTACATGCACAGCTTCTACGAGACTCGCGATGTACAGACACAGACAGCAGCAGGTGTGAAGAACGATCATTACTGGCGCAAGAATCGCGTACTGGGTATTGGCTTCAACATTGGTTTCTAAACCGCACACGATACAGAGAATCCATAACTTTACAGAAATAATAATACAGAGAGAACGCTCCCTTTTCCTCAAACAAATTAAAGAGGAAACAGGGAGCGTTCTTCACAACCAATAAACAACAGTATGTTCCTAACATGAACATCTGAAAAAAAGTACCATCGCGGCACAAATTTCTATTGCTTCATTCCTTTGTCAATACAAAGCATTATACGTCCACCTTATATACCTAAGTGATAATATCGGCGATTTGGTACCGCCGTAGCGGTCGTATGGTACCGCCAGTTTCACGTTGTCGGATTTTTCA
>CAKRRN010000063.1 GCA_934394435.1 uncultured Bacteroidaceae bacterium | reverse complement strand
ATGTTGAATCTACCATATGACAAAGGTAGCAAAAAGTTTTAATAACATTTCAATCCCCATGAATAATCCGTTGAGCCCGTAATTTGGCTCAGCTGATATTTTCGTTTGGGGAATGCCAGAAGGGATATGAATAAAGTGTAGCCAGCCTGTACATGAAGAAGCTAATATCCGCTGAGCCCTGACAACAGAATGACTGTGTTTTTGCATATTTATACTATTAGCTAAGCCCTTGTTATTTTTTTAGTTTTGGGAGGTAGTTTAGAAGCCAGTTCAAGCATGCTCTTGAGGTCTGTATTAGGGGGGAGGAATGTCGCTAGATTAAGGCAATGTTACTTTTATGCGACTATGTCTCGAATGATACCCAAAATAAGAATTTTATGTACGGTTTCCAATTTTCTATCAATTGTATTTGTTTCTTTACGTATGGCTTCCTTGTTGTTTTGTGTTTGTTTCTTAAAGTTAACAAATAGAAAGCAAAAGTGTAAAAATGGTTGCATAATGTAATGTTTGTGCATAGTGGTAGTTTCTATCTGTAAGTGTTTATAAAAATGTTGGCACAAAATGGTAGTTAAATATTGTTTAGTATAGCAAAAAGAAATAATTTTGCAGCATGAATAAGACAAAAAGAAAGTAAAAATGCAGAATAGCTTTCAAAATGGTTTTATAATATATAAGTAGAGAGAAAATGAAGAAGATTGAAGCAATTATCCGAAAGACGAAGTTCGAGGATGTTAAGGAGGCTCTTTTGGCAGCAGACATCGAATGGTTCTCTTATTATGATGTAAGAGGCGAAGGTAAGATGCGTCAGGCAAGAATATACCGTGGCGTGATGTATGATACGAGCAGTATAGAACGTGTCTTGCTGAACATTGTTGTGAGAGACAAGAATGTGGAGAAAACCATAAATGCAGTACAAAAGGCTGCTTGTACGGGTGAGATAGGCGATGGTAGAATTTTTGTGATTCCTGTGGAGGATACTGTCAGAATTCGTACGGGTGAGCGCGGTGATATTGCGCTTTATAATGCTGAGCAAGAGAAGTGACTTTTCGTTCGCATATTGCGAAGAGTCTGTGAGAAAGATAAAGATAGGTATCAAGTATAAAAAATATCAAGATTATGAATGTTCAGGATTTAGCGATTTCATTAGATACTGTATGGATGCTTTTGGCTGCGATGTTGGTGTTCTTTATGCAGCCGGGTTTTGCGCTTTGTGAGGCCGGTTTTACGAGAAGTAAGAATACGGCCAATATCCTTTTCAAGAATTTCGTCGATTTTATGGTTGGATCCGTTCTGTTTTGGTTTGTCGGCTTCGGATTTATGTTTGGCAGCGATGGAGCGGGGTTTGTTGGAATGCCCAACTTTGGGGATTTGACTTTTTATAAAGGGGATTTGCCAACAGAAGGTTTTCTGATTTTTGAGACTGTTTTCTGTGCCACCAGTGCCACTATCGTGTCAGGAGCGATGGCCGAACGTACCAAGTTCTCTATGTATTGTGTTTATTCATTCTTTATCTCGTTGCTTATTTACCCTATCGAGGGACACTGGACATGGGGTGGCGGTTGGCTTTGTGACAGCGATGCTTCTTCCTTTATGATGCAGACGTTTGGTGCTTCTTTCCATGACTTTGCTGGTTCTGCAATTGTTCATTCTGTAGGTGGTGTGCTTGCTCTGGTAGGTGCCATTTGCCTTGGTCCCCGTTTGGGCAAATATCGTGGTGGTAAGAGTAACGCTATTCCTGGTCATAATCTGATGGCTGCAGCCTTGGGTGTTTTCATTCTTTGGTTTGGATGGTTTGGTTTCAACCCAGGTTCTCAGTTGGCAGCTTCGGGTGAAGTGAACCGTGTAGCTATTAGCCATGTGTTTTTGACCACAAATCTGGCTGCTGTATGTGGTGGTTTGGCAACCATGTTTGTTACTTGGATAAAGTATGGAAAGCCTTCTTTCTCATTGATGCTCAATGGAGTGTTGGCAGGTCTGGTGGCTATTACAGCTGGATGTGATTTGGTAAGTCCTCTGGGTGCTTGCATTATCGGTTTCCTTGCAGGTATTATTCTGGTATATTCTATTGAATTTATTGATACGAAGTTGCACATTGATGACCCAGTCGGTGCAAGTAGTGTTCATGGTGTTTGCGGTATTTTCGGAACCTTGATGACTGGATTGTTTGCTTTGGATGGTGGAGCGTTCTATGGTGGAGGCTTCGGATTCTTTGGAGCACAGGCCTTTGGCGTGCTGGTGATAGACGCATGGGCTGCTGTTACGGGTATCATCCTGTTCTGGTCCATCAAGAAGATTGCTGGTCTGAGAGTTGACAAGCGCATCGAGGAAGAAGGACTGGATATCTATGAGCACGGCGAGAGTTGCTACAACTAAACCTTACTTTTTACTTACTTCATAATTTGGTTGACTAAACTGACAATGCTGGACACGGCTGATGAACTGGCGTATGAAAGGCTTTCAGAGCCAGTTCACCATGCTGATGCTTAATTAAACACACCAATTGCTCTTTTTCTTTTCAGGCACCTTGCTTTTGGTCTGGGGCTCGACGTACTTGAAAGTAATCTGTTTGAAAGAAAAGCTCACCCAAATGGGAAACTACAGAGTTATTGAGTTTTATGATGAAGTAAGTTTCAACTCATTGCCTTGTGATGAATGAACAATAACACTATAACTTAACTATGGAAAAAAAGATGAGATGTATGAAAGGAACAGGAGGTAGAGTTTTAGTTGCTATGATTCTGGCGTTTGGACTGTCGGATTGTTTGATGGCAGAAGACAAGGTAGAGGTGACCTTGGCTACGGATCTTGTAAGCCAGTATTACTGGCGCGGACAGGATTTGGGTGATGTCTCCGTTCAGCCAACTTTAGGTATCGGATGGAAGGGACTTTCGCTCACAGCATGGGGTAGTGTAGGATTATCCAATTTCGAGGATACAAAGGAGTTTGACCTGACGGCTGCTTATGAGATAAAAGGATTTCATGTAGGGGTAACCGACTACTGGTTCAACTCTCCACGCAAGAAGTATTTTGCTTACCACAACGACAATACCTCGCATGTCTTTGAAGGCAATCTGGGCTATGACTTTGGCTTTCTCTCTATAGACTGGTATACAAATTTCGCAGGTAACGATGGAGCTAACAAGGATGGCAAGAGAGCCTATTCCTCTTATGTAGAATTGAACGCCCCATTCAAATTGGGTGGCTTAGACTGGAATGCTACGTTGGGTGCTGTGCCTTATCGCACCTCGTTTTATGCCAAGGCCAATGGGTTTGCTGTAACAAATATAGCTATTCGGGCAACAAAAGATATCCGTGTGACAGAGTCATTTGGAATCCCCGTCTTTGCTCAGATATCAGCGAATCCAAGTTGCGGAAAAGCTTATTTCCTGGCAGGATTCACCTTAGGTGAGAATATCGCTCCGATGGTACCGTTGTAGCGGTCGTATGGTACCGCGCGGAGCGGAGCCGTGGTACCGCTCA
>CAKRRN010000062.1 GCA_934394435.1 uncultured Bacteroidaceae bacterium | reverse complement strand
GGTCACCGTGGCTGGCAGATGGCAGACAGTATAGGATAAGCCTCGGAGAGAGAGAAGGGGGGAGAAGGCTAATCTTTCAGTTTTTCAGTTCTTTCAGTTTTTCAAAAAGGGCACGTTTGCATAAAACCCCTTCTTAAAGACTATATAACTAATTAATAATTATATAGTTATATATAGAAAGCAAGAAAAGTGCAACCCTCGAAAATTAATTGAAAGAACTGAAAGCTGAAAGGCAGCCCACACCCTCTTCCCTCTACGTGGCTGACAATCAGCACTTTTACGAACAAACAACAACAAGCAAGATGAAATACAATATCTCAAAAACCACCCCTCCAGCCATGCCACGGCTCGGCAGAGGCACCGAATGCATCGCACTTTTGCTCTCGTAGGTGTCGTGAGTCATGGATAAGGCGATGGTATCGCTGATTTCTTCTGCGCTCGCTGCACACGTAAGTGGCGCGGAATTCTTGTATCCCGACCTCTCTTGGAAGGAAATGAGCGAAAAGCTTGCCAATTCTGGTGGCTAACAACTGAGTTGTACTTTTCATCGATAAGTCCAATGAGCAAAGTGAAGTTTGCTTTGCGTTTACCATAGAGAGACACACACACAAACAGATTTTTTTAAAGTGCCACAATCGCACACTTGACTATTTTGGGCGTCGTATCTTTGCATTGTGAAACAAAAAGACGTCTAAAATCACACCCCCAAGTAGAGAAAAAATTTTCTCCAATTAAAAAAAACACAGAGTATTCACCCAGCCTCCAAAAACAGACACACCACTATGGCAATCAAACCTAAAGTAAAAAGTAGACAAATGGTCGTTCATCGTGCTGATGTTGTAGGAAGAAACGAGGGCATTTCATTCAAGAATCTATGCGTAGTTACTCAATGACCTATACGAACATCATTGCAACAGATAGTATTGTGACAATCTGGATGAATCTACGGAAGGCTTTTTCCGGGAAAAGCTTTACCATGCGTATTCCGAGCAAGGCCCCAATGCCTATTACTGGGAGCATAAGAAGGTTCAGAGTGAACGACCCCCAGCTAATATTGTCCCAAGCAAAGATTTGTAAAGGAACCTTCAGCAGGTTGACAACGAGGAAAAACCAAGCATTGATGCCGATGTATTCCATCTTCCCCTTGCGCATTGAGAGCAGATAGACAGACATTACTGGTCCGGCTGCATTGCCAATCATCGTGGTGAAACCACCGAGCAGACCAAATAGGGCAGAATACCACCATTTTTGCATGTATCTATTTGTCTTGAGTTCCGCTCTTTCTCCTTCGCAGCTTGGCGTTTCAAGCGAGTTTGATGGCTCTCGGTTTGTCGTTGGTTTTACGGATATCTCGCTCCAAATCATGACTGCCATTGCCAGGGCGAGCGTCCAACCCATCAGTTGGCGGAATCCTTGGGCAGGGACGAGTTTGTCAACAAAGAGTGCAATGAGGAAGCCCAGAATGGCAGTAGGCAAGAGCCTTGTAACTGTCTTCCAGTCGGCTATGCGCTTGTAGTAAGCCACTGCCATGAAGTCGGCCATACAGAGCATCGGCAGGATAACTCCTGTTGACTCCTTGGCTCCAAAAGCCATTGCCATGTGGGGCACGATGAGGAGCATCATTCCCTGCACACCAGTCTTCGACATTCCTATGCATAAGGCAGCTAATATCAGTATAGACCATTGAAATATGGATAAAGTTTCTATCATTTCTTCTCTTCTTCTTTTATTTCTTTCTAATATCTTCCTGTTTGCGACTACAAAATTACGGCTTATTCCGCATAATATTATTCATATATCCTTGCTTTATCATAGCGCATATTTGCACAAAAGCATATAAAATGTAGATTATGCCTATATTTGAACGAAAGATTGCGCATAAAATGACAACTTTATGCAGCCATATTACTTATTCGGAGTTCGTTTTGCCCCTGCAATGTGGAGTATGAGCTCATGATTTTCACCCATGGTAGCGGAGGGCGGTTTGTGGCGATGGAATCAAGGAAAGTGGATTCAAGCGTGAAAATCTCTTTACTCAAGTTTCGGATTTAGAATTATGACGGTTCGGCACTGTGTCGTATGTTTGGCGGAAAGAAAGATGTTCTATATTCATATTTGTCGCAAGACAACATCAATTGGCGGAATGTATTATACCGCATAACCAATTGACTGCTGACGAAAGTGATTGTACGCCATGACCATAAGAAGAGCCATCTTCCCAACGTGCTGATAGCCGATGACACAGACCTTCCGAAGTCAGGTATTCACATGGAGTCCATGGGCAAGATATTCTCGCATGTACACCAGAAGTGCATTCTCGGCTACAAGGCTCTCATGTTGTGCAGGAGCGATGGCCGCCACGCAGTTCATGCTTGACTTCTCGCTTCACGGTGAGAAGGGCAAGGTTGATGGCAAGGAACAAGGGCTTACCTCTGAACAGAGGAATGGGCGATATGAGCGCAAACGTGACGGAAAGTGCCATATTGCCAAACGCAAGGAAGAGTATTTCATGAGCAAGGGCGCCAGGCTGTTGGATATGGTGAAGAATGCGATACACAACAAGATACCTTTCGATTACTTGCTGGTTTACAGTTGGTTCACATGTACCGAACTTGTGGGTTTCGTTTACCGCCGTCATAAGAAATCCTATCTTCTCTGTATGGCAAAGATGGGCAACCCCAAGTATTTGACTGTTGATTGGGGTGAATTGTCTGCCAGGGCCATAATCACAAAATTGAAGGCTAAGAAGGCTGTAAAATACAGCAGACACTACTGTTGTCATTATGCCGAAATTGAAGACATGCTCAGGAAACGCGCCGTAAGGTTGTTCTTCTGCAAGAGAGGGAAAAAGGAAGCGTGGAAAGTGCTTCTTACAACAGACTTGAGCCTCCGTTTTATGCGTGCCTATGAGATATATGCCATGCGTTGGAGCATAGAGGTGTTCTTCTCAGACAGCATGCGTCTGCTTGGACTCGCGAATTGCTCGTCACGCGACTTCTCTGCCCATATAGCACATGTCTCATTGGTCATGATACGCTACAACATGCAGGCTTCCATAAAAAGGACACTTGACTATGACACCATAGGAGGATTGTTCGGCGATATGTATCTCGGAGTGCACGAATTGACTGTGGTCGAAAAGATATGGGCAATTATAATTGAAGTGGTAGCCGTCGTTGCAGAGCTCACGGGCGCTGATTCCGATGAGCTGACCATCCAGATTATTGAAAACAATAAGAGGTTGGCCGCCCTAAAAGCATATGCTCAAACAGCGTGAAATCTAAATCCGAAACTTGAGTCTCTTTATCACCAGTAAGGTTTGGAACACGGAGCGTGGCTACGGCAAGACCTTGAAGGCGTTTGACAAGACTTTGAGTGATTTAGGTTTCGATTATCTAGACCTCTATCTAATTCATTGTGCAGTTTAGCAAGGATGCTAATCAACTTAATATAGGCACATGGAAAGCTATAGAACGTCTTCATGAAGAAGGCTTGATTCGCAGCATCGGTCTTTCCAACTTCATGCAACATCATACTGAAGCTGTGATGGCGAAGGCAAACATCTGTCCGATGGTTGACCAGATAGAGTATCACCCTGGATTTACCCAAAAGGAGTGCGTGGACTTCTGTCAGAAGAACAACATCCTTGTGGAAGCATGGAGCCCATTGGGAAGAGGCAATGTCTTGGACAATCCTCTCTTGAAGTCGATTGCTGCCAACCATGGCAAGAGCGTGGCTCAGGTAGTCATCCGCTGGGT
>CAKRRN010000061.1 GCA_934394435.1 uncultured Bacteroidaceae bacterium | reverse complement strand
CCAATCTTTACTTTACCCAAAGAATCAACTTCAAATTGTGCGTAGACATTAGATGAATAAATCCCCAGTCCTAAAATTAAAATAAATAAATGTTTCATGGTGTTTTGTTGTTTAGTTTGTTAATAATAAAAGATATGTTCACGTGTTATATTAACGGTCTTTAGCGATACTTACACTTCAACCTCGCAATAAATATAGATATTTTTTCTTTAACATCAAAATTCGTAACATTTTTTGGGGGCATCGTACTGCGATTGCCGATTGGAAGCTCATCTGTCACTGATAGGCGTAAGCCCATTCCTTTACTTACTGAGTATTCTCACAAGCATCTCCTCAAAGGTTTGAAGATTGCGAGGGTCAGCATTGACATCCAAAAGATTGTTCTGCTGGTCGAATAGACGATAGCAGGGATAAGAATGGACATCAAGATAGTTTTCAACGGCAGCCTGTTGGCTGGCTGGCAGATTATAGTGAACCACATTGTCGCCCGTCACATTATACTCCTTGATAACATTCTTCCAACTCTCGTCACTTGAATTGTTGGCCAGATAAAGATATACGAGGGGGTATTTCTTCAGTTGTTCATATTCATCCTGTGACTGAGCGAGTGCCAATTTGCAAGGACCACACCATGTGCCCCAAACATCAAGCAAGACCAACTTATCCTTATAAGGTTCCAGAATTTTACGAAGAATCTGCTCACCCTCACTAAGTCCCTCCAAGTCACCAGATGACTTGAGGCTGTTTGCCGTGAAGGACTTTTTCTGGATTGTCTCATACTTGTCGTTCAACTGAAAGACAGCTTTCTTTGCAACAGGAAGATGAATGTTAGAATCAACGAAATCGAGCTGTTCCTTGTCCAGAGGTTTGCGCTTCCAGTCGATGATATAGCGCAGATTCTTTGCCCAATACAAGTCCTTTTGCGTCTGATTCCACCCTTCTTCCTCCATAATCTCACACATCTGTTCCTGTATGGCCTGTTCAAAGGGCTGCGAAGCATACTCTTGCACATTATAGCGAGCGGCAATCTCATCATAGGTTTTTGAAATCTCACTGGACATGAACTGGCTGAGGAGAACCTGCTTCTGTTCATCGGTGGCATCCTGTATGCTGTCATTAAGGGATTTCTGAACCTTGATATACTCTTGAATAGATTGTCTGTCTGATTCGGTCAACTTTATCTTCCTTTTTTTTTCAGCACGCAGAAGCGCAAATGCAGGACACCACTCATCCTCTAACTCATCACTCTTGCTGTCGGTATAGTCGCGCAAAAAGACATTAAAATCGCCTGCACACAAGGTGTAGGGCTGGGCAAGCTTATTCCAATAATTCGTCCTTACAAATTCCATATACTCAGGCGGAAGCATGAAGCGTTTCGCCTTAAATCTGGCTTGCATCAACTGTAGGGCGATTCTGTTTCGCCATGCATTACGGGTTGTCATAATGTACCTTTCAGAAAGAGTCGGATGCTCCTTCACATACTGCTCCATTTGCTTCTCAAGCGCCTTGTCCGTGCTATCGCAACTCACAAGGAAAGCCATCGGACTGCCATACTTTTCCCAACCGTAAATATCAGGAGTCTTATACTCAAAATCATGGCTAATCTCCTCGTTCTGCAGCCGTGCATTTTGCCCCATTACATACGTACGTCCGTCTGTCAAATCCCAGAAAAGGAAATAGGTTTCATTAGGCTCTATAGTGAAGAAGCGATTACCATAATAGAGTCGGGTCGTATTCTCTATAGGAATACGAAGTGAGAAACAACCAGCAGTATCCACTTTCGCACGGAAACTCTTAGAATCTCCCAAATTTACGTCATCATAAAAAACAGTACGGTAAAAAAAGCTTATCCCAGCATCACGCCGCTCCTCTGGAATTCCCCTCCACATACCTACTATGGTCACACTGTCTCCCTCTGCATAGCCATTGTCGGCCATTACCGAAACGGTATCCTTTTGAGGGTAGTCAGGAAGGTACATTGAGCCGAAGCTACTGCACTCTATCTTTCGCTTCCCAACAGTAAAGACACGTTTCCCAGCCTTCTCCTTACCTGCTTTGATTGCAATCTGTTCTTTTCCGCATTTTGCAGTAATAGTACAGACTCCCTTGCGATCCTGCTGCTCGCAGATATCCCAGACCTTGCTGTCATAAATAACTTTCTTATCAAGGAAACCGAACTCCCAGTCACCTGTACTGGCATTTCTCCAATAGGTTTCGTTGACTCCTGCATCGTTTGTGGTGTTTCGCAAGCTGGTGTAAGCTGACTTACGGTAGAACTTAGCTGCAGCACCTGGACTGATAACCCGTATGTCAATCATGCTTTGTACAAGGGAATCCGCTTTTGTGACATTCATCACATGATTATCACTTCCCTTACCCCACGGATTGCGAATGGCATACAGAGCCTCCTTGTGCTGAGGTGGCAGGAAACTATGTCCGTGATTAGCCCAAGTCTCATGTGCGCCAAGGGGAATATTCGACTTCAGAAAACCTCCATTAACCATCATGCCATACCTGAGACAAGTAGTAATCATACGGGCCAACTGCTCGTTGGTCAGTCTGCCTGGCTGTATGCAGAAGCTACGACCGTCTCCCGTGAAAAGCGGTGTAATAGTCTCCGCATTACATCCTTCAATAGAACTAATATGCTGATATACATGAATCCACTTCATAACCGCCTTTTGCATAATAGCAGTCCAATGAGGATGCCCATCCTTGCCCACACTAAAGATGGGTGAACCGTCTTTCTGCACAGCAAAACGATTGCTCACTCGTACGACAATGGGCTTACCCTCTGGGTCAAACATATCCACACGAAATGATTCCGAGGATTCTTCGTGAATGATAGAACGGATAAAATCTGGATATAAGCAAGCCATACTGGCCAGCACAGACTCAGCGTTACAGTCTGGCAAACGCCTTTGATTCACATCAGAAAAAACAGGTTTCCCATTCGGAAACAGTTTCACATCAAAAGGCTTTATCTCATAATCAAAAGACAAATCAAACTGATCCTGCGTGCTCTCTAACCACTCACGGTCCTCAGCCGTAGCCTTACGACAGCCCAGGAAATGATGTCCCATAGGAGTTTCGCTTGTGTAAGTGATGTCGCGCACCTGAGAAAGTATGTCATCCAATTCTCCATTACAAAACTTATTCTCCTTACCAAGACAAGTAGCAGGAAGCATTTCCACGCTTGGAATTTCTGGTTGTACAAAAAAAGCTCGTACAAGATGATCGTCACCTTTCGTAAAAATCACTTCATCATTACTGAGGATAATGCGTAAATGGTTGTTCCCAAACAAAGGTTCTTTAAACGTAAGTACAGAATCAGTCAAACTGCAAGCACGCTGGAAATTTCCCTGTCCCGAATATTTCCACTCCAGATGACTTGCATCAGTCAGCACAAACTGCTCCACAGGTTTCTCCTTTGCTGGATTGGTAAACATACTTTTACCTGCCACCCATCCATTATTCCACTGTCCAAAACGATAGAGAACCATAGTCTTGCCTATTAGACTATTCCAATTTTGCGCAGCAAAAGCGGAGAGAAAAGAACTCGCCAACAAGACGAATAAAAAGACAAGACGTCTCATACGTTTAACATCGCTCAAAATCATTTTTGTTTTATTGTTTTTGTTTTTTCTTAATACCCTTGCAAATATACAGTTTTTTTACAAGACAAAATGACTTTACAACAATATTCTTAGCAACTGCAAAATTCAATCAGCAGAAACGTAACCATCCGAAATCCAGACTCAGCGGATATTAGCTTCTTCATGTACAGGCTGGCTACACTTTATTCATATCCCTTCTGGCATTCCCCAAACGAAAATATCAGCTGAGCCAAATTACGGGCTGTTCTGTTACAGAATTTCCGTTGACCCGAAATTTAATATAAAAAGCTTCCGAAATCTCAAGTCTGTCAGAAGTCACACATATACGGACATAAAAAAAGTTCGTCA
>CAKRRN010000060.1 GCA_934394435.1 uncultured Bacteroidaceae bacterium | reverse complement strand
ATTAGAAAATTTCGCTTCCATTTTGTCTCAAAATAGAGCAAAAGTCACGTATTATGTTAGCATACAGATACTATAACAAGAGTATAACCTGCTATAGTCTAACTTTTTGCATGGAAAATCTCTAATGACCAATTTGGGCTTATTCTTAGTCGTGAAAACAATTGATTCCTGCTGAGCCCACTTTATTTATAGCCCTTCTGGCATTCTCCAACTGGAAATATCCGCAGAGCCAAAAAAAGAGAGCTGCATCAATTTACTGATACGGCTCTCCTAATTTCTTTCCATTTTCCCTTATGGGAACTGTCTTTTGCTTTTGAGAGAAGGTTACTTCAACGCGATGCTCAAGGATTTCTCCTCCTCTACAACATCTACCTTATCTTCACGAAGCAACCAACCTAATGCCAAATAAAGTTCCTTGTCTGTCTTGATTTTTGCAACTTTCTTAAGGTCTTTGGAATTCATTGTCCCATTTTCGTTCAAGGCAGTCCATACGTTACCTGCCAATGTTCCAACTTTCTCTTTCATTTCGATTTTTTCTAAATTTGAACAAACAACTTACTCTGTTTCAACTGCAAAGGTAGGTAGTTTCCCCTTAACAAACAAATTTATGTACGGATTTTTCAACGGAAGAACACAAAAGCCGTAAGGCCACGGTTAACGGAAACGGGCGTAATAATAAGCCCAATAGGTATGTGCATAGGTTCTAAGACTGTCTGTAGAAGTAGAATCTCCAGTTTGAGCTTTTTTTCGGAGACTGAGGAAGCGACTGTAGGAAGACCTCATGAGACTGTCACACTGCAACGCGCTTGACGGTGGATACATGGCGAGAGCCTCACGGTAATGGGTTGGAAGATTCTGTCTAAGAGAATCGCTGCAGGAAACGAACTCGTGCAAGAAAGCGTCAAGCTCGCCTCTGACCAGATACGTGCAGAGCAGATAATCTCTGGCTATGCAACGGACTCCAAGACTGTCCGAACGAGAAGCCGAGCGCAAGAAAACACGGTCGGAGAAAGAGGAGGGGGTGAGGGGCACAGCCTTCATCCACCGATAGAGAACGGGTAGGGCATTATACACAAACAGAGAGTCTGACTGGTCTGGCAGTAGGGTGCTGGTATGTGCTGGTATATGGCAGGCAAACAATCGGTAGCCGAGACTGTCTGTTGCAGCAAGCGAAGCAACGCGCAAGGCGAACAGCCTGTGGCTGACGCACGAAGTGTCTGCGTCTGACTGAAGGACCTCTGCATAACGTTGTTCGGTAAAGAGTCTGCCTATACGCAACTCCTTATGCCCAGATGCGGAACTGTAGCCCAAACCTCCAATCATCAAGAAGAGGCCACAAAGGATAAAAAGATTGGACGAAAGACATGATGGTAACGATACACGCTCGCCCGAAGCATCTAAATGTGCCTGGCACAGAAAGAAGACAATGACAAAGAGCACAACAGAAAGGGTGAGCCACAAAAAAAGGGTACCCGACTGGTAGCCTGGCAACTCTGCCATACGAAGCGATGTGAGAGCCGTAAGCAGGAACGCGGATGGAAACCATGAGAATGCCAGACAGCGTATCGGCCAACGGAAGAGATTGGAGAAGAGAACCCCCAAGGCTGATAGGGGCAGCGTCAAGAGCGCTGCCCCCAGTAAAGCCTGATATGAGGTCTCTCCATGAGAGAAATGGTACTGCAACTGAGCCATATACTCTGGCTGGTAGAAATACAAGTAACAGAATGCGAAGCATGAGAACAGGATGCAACACAACCATGATACCCACGCAGATACTAAACGAGTAAAAGGATTTCTATACTTCATCATAGAGAGCTATCCCCACACTACAGTCGCATCAGCTACACACGTATCCACTCGCCACTTTGGCCCATTCTTTCTCACTCCTTCATTTTTCTCAGCACACATGCTGTGCGTGCAGGAAGATAAAGGCTCAGCCAACCCTTGTCCTCAGGAGCGTAGAGGGGATCGTAGCTGGTATAATGAATCACATCGTCATCGTTGAACCCATTGCCTCCGTAGGCCACATCATCTGAGTTGAGCACATATTCATACGAGCCTTGCTCGACAAGGAACCCGTAGCCTGTATAGGATCGCGTGGGACTGAAATTGAAGAAGAAGAGTAGGTCGCCGCGCTGGAAAGCAACCACCTGATCCGAATCGTTCACATTGATTTCTGTGACAGGGAGCTTGGAGAGAGAAGACATCTTGCGCAGCATGTGGATCATGGCGGAATCGAAATCTGCCAGATAATGATAGCACAGCTCTTTGTTGTCCACAAGATTCCACTGGCGACGAGCATACTTGTAACTCCATCCGTTGCCCTCTCGTGGGAAATCAATCCATTCGGGATGGCCAAACTCGTTGCCCATGAAATTTAGGTAGCCTCCGTTTTCTGTGGCAGCAGTAATCAGACGTATCATCTTGTGCAAGGCAATTCCACGCTCCACCACATAGTTCTGGTCGCCCTTCTTGAAGTGCCAGTACATGTCTGCGTCTACCAGTCTGAAGATAATGGTCTTGTCGCCCACAAGAGCCTGGTCGTGGCTCTCAGCGTAAGAAATGGTCTTCTCGTCCTTGCGTCGGTTGGTAAGCTCCCACAGGATGGTGCTGGGCTTCCAGTCTTCGTCGCGCCTCTCCTTGATGGTCTTTATCCAGAAATCTGGAATATTCATGGCCAGACGATAGTCGAACCCATAGCCTCCGTCCTTGACAGGTACGCTGAGTCCAGGCATTCCGCTTACATCTTCTGCTATGGTGATGGCGTACTTGTTGACCTGGTGTATCAGGTCGTTTGCCAAAGTGAGATAGATGATGGCATCATCGTCCTCGTGACCGTTGTAGTAGTCAGCATAGCTGGTGAAGTTCTCGCCCAAGCCGTGGCTGTAATAGAGCATGGATGTGACCCCATCGAAACGGAAACCATCGAAATGGAACTCATCGAGCCAGTACTTGCAGTTGGAGAGCAAGAAGTGGATGACCTCGTCCTTGCCGTAATCGAAACATAAACTGTCCCAGGCTGAATGCTCACGACGTGCGCCCTGGCAGAAATACTGGCAAGGGTCACCAGCGAAGTTGCCCAATCCTTCATTCTCGTTCTTCACGGCATGGCTGTGCACGATGTCCATTATCACAGCGATACCCATAGAATGAGCTTTGTCTATCAGCGATTTCAGTTCTTCGGGAGTGCCGAAACGACTGCTTGGCGCAAAGAAGTTACTTACATGATAGCCGAAACTTCCATAATAAGGATGCTCTTGTATCGCCATTATTTGGATGCAGTTGTAGCCCTGGTGTGCCACTCGAGGTAGTACGTTGTCGCGGAATTCTGCATAGGTTCCGACCTTTTCCTCGTCTTGAGCCATGCCTATGTGGCACTCGTAGATGAGCAAGGGGTCTGTAGAGGGTTTGAACTTGGTGACTTTCCACGTATAGGCTTCCTGGGGAGCCCACACCTGTGCGCTGAATATCTTGGTCTCGGGGTCCTGTACCACACGGTTTGCCCAAGCGGGAATACGCTCGCCCTGACCACCGTCCCAACGAACAATCAGTTTGAAGAGCGAACCATGTTTGAAGGCTTTATCCTTGATCTTAATCTCCCAGTTGCCGTTGTTTCCGACTCTCTTCATCGCATACTTGGGACTTTCTTTCCATTTGTTGAAGTCGCCTACGACGAATATTTCTGTGGCGTTGGGAGCCCACTCTCTGAGAACCCATCCATCTGACATACGGTGAAGTCCAAAGTACAAATATCCGTCAGCAAACTCCGATAAGTTGCCCGATGGACCCGTGAGATGAAGTTTACGTGCCAACATGGACTGGTGTCGTCCGTTGATAGCGTCTGCATATTCTGCCAGCCCGGGGTCGTTCTTCAGTAATTTCAGAACGGCAGGCTTGAGTGTCGACTTTTTCTTCTCTGTCACTTTCTTGGAAGTGGCTGAGCTTTTTTTCTTAACAGAAGTGGCCTTTGTATTAGGCATAATTATTAGATTTTTTTTAATATTTCACTTTGAATACTGCCTTGCGTAGCGGTTCATTTGTTATGGCTGGAGCGTGACCCTCGCCTGGCAGGTACAGGACAAACTCTTTGGGCTTGACGCAAAAATACATTTGAGGCAATACAGATAGGAAAGAGATATCGGCACGGGTATCGTAGTCGGAAGTAGCCATTTGCTCGGAAGACAAGGGACTATATCCGTGTGTCTCGGTTCCCGATAGAGGAATCTGAATGTCTGCCATTAGGCGATGCGCCTCTATCCTTGCTTCATCCTTTGTGCGCGGACCGCAAGTCTCCACATTCACCCATACATCATCACCTGAAATGACTGTCTTGCCATCGGGGAGACTCTCGAGCGAATGATACGCGAGATAGTCAAGTACCGCCTGTATGTTGGGGCACACAGTCAAGTAATGCGTAAGATTGTCTAATGTATCTATAATCATATTT
>CAKRRN010000059.1 GCA_934394435.1 uncultured Bacteroidaceae bacterium | reverse complement strand
GTATGATGCGATGTGATGAGTGCGCGGGGATAACGACTCTTCAGCTCGCGCAGTAATCTCAGCAAGGCGACCTTTTGTTCGTTGGTACGCGTGTCGGCAGACTTTCCTTCGGCGTCCAGTCCGCCCTCGTAGCAGACTCCAATGCTGTACTTGTTGTGGTTCAGACAATGCGCTCCCGCCTTCGCCTCTGGTCTTCCCGTCTCGATGGTCCCGTCACGACGCACCACATAATGATAACCGATGCCACTCCAGCCACGCTTACGGTGCCACAGGTCAATCTCTTTGGCACTCGATGTCTGATTAGGGCGCACGGCAGAGCAATGAATGATGATAAGAGTAATTGTTCGCATAGTGGTAATGTGTGTGTTTTTTCTGTCATCGGAACCCATACGGATCAAATGCAGATTCTGAGCAAATCCCGAACAAGTCCCGATGACAGATGTTAAACAAAATTTAGTTGATTAGATTTGCGTCATGGCACCGCCAGCCGCTCCTGTGATAACCAGTTCGATCACTCGTAGCACATAGAGTGCCACCTTCTTCCAGTTGATTTTCATACTCGATGTCTTTAGATAAATGAACAATATAAGTTTCATAAATTAGATAGGGTTAGGAGATGTTATTCCATACCGCCATCGCCATCCTCAGAGCCAGAGCTTGGAGGAGTGGTAGGAGTGGACCCCGCACCGCTGTCATCCTTGCCACTGTCCGAAGCACCGCTGCTTGAGCCACCTGACGGGTTGGTCGTGTCAGAGGGTTTAGCGTTTGTTTCAGGAGAGAGCTTTCCGCTTGGCGTGAGATAAGCATCGCTCACACCGCCATAGCTGTCCACCGCCTCTTGATAAGCATCCTCACCCTGATACTGCTCCAGTAGACTGTTCTCGCAGATGAGGTACTGGGTAGAGATAAGCGTCTTGCCACCCTGCTTACGTGAGTGTACCCACGCCATGCCATGATTGCCGAAGTCGTTGCTACTCTTGGCTGCCAGACAGCCGTTCTGTACTGAGAATCCTCGCCCATCAACGGATGACAGTAACTTCACCTCACTACTCTTGCTGAGTACGATGCAGCACGCGTCCACCTCAGCCACAGGCATGTTGGTTACATCGTTCACCTCCTGTCTTACGAGGAAGTAAGTAATCTGGTCGCCATACTCATAGTGCCGGTTGTTTTGCACCACGGCATTTGAGAATTCGGCTACGGTAGTGCTTTCGGTGATGGTGACAGTGCCGAGCACAATATCCGTAACGGCATTCTTGCCCTTTCCGTTGACCGATACCGGCTTTACCGTACCCTGCGTGATTTCATACGGAGCGATGATGCAGCATCCAGCGTTGGCTTCGCTCTTAGAGAGATACACGGGACGCATACCGAGATTGGCTGAAACGAATTTGTTGTAGTCGTTGTGTCCGTTGCGTGTGCCACCAAAGGCGAGCTTCAGATAAGGCGTCAGCACTTGATACATACGGATTACATTTGTCCACTTCATACGTTGCTTCTGCTGGCTCTCAGTCCTGGCATTGGATTGCCTGGTGATTTTCTCAGACACCACGGTCTGACCACTGTTTTGCTTGAAAGTTAGGCTGCCTACAGAGCCTTTGAGTTTGGAAAGAATACCATTGAGTCTTGCCATAGTTGTAAGAATTTAAAAAGTGAATAAAAGAGTTTTTCTATCTGCCGTTTGTTCGTCCTTGCTTCTCCGAGCCTCCTCCGTTCGTTTTTCGTATCGTTTCCGTATCATTTCCGCTTCGTGATAGGAGGTTGATAGGAGAATGATAGGAGAATGATAGGAGAACGATAGGAGAACGATACGGAAACGATACGGGATTGATACGGAAACGATACGGAAACCATTCCGTTGAAATTGTTGGTTGGACTGCGATACTGTTTCATAGCAAACAAAATTTAAATGGTGAATAAAAATTTACATTCTGAAACTCTTGCTCGAAGAGTCCGTCAGACCTTTCGTTTGCAAAAATAGATTGTTATTGAAGGGAAAAGAAATCCAGCGGACGAGATACGGAAATTATACGGAATCGTTACGGGAAAAATACGGAAAAAACACGGATTGCCAAGTCAGATGGGCAAAATAAGGTTAGCTTTAGATTTTCCTTGGCGAGAAAACGAAGGGTGTAGCCCGATGTTTAACAACAACGAAAAACAGTAGTTTCATGATAGAAAATCAAAATGAGAACCAGTTGGGGAATGTGTCAGAATTAGCCTTGTATTCATACATCCCTAACGAGGAGAGAGTAAAATATTACATCAGACTATTCCTTGAATGCGACTCCAGACAGAAGATCTTCTATGGTGTCATGTTTTTCATCTTGATGCACGAGGAGAATGTCTCCTACGATGTGGCTATGGGAAAAGGCTTTCTGACGGCAGTCCAACCGTTCATATCCCATGTTGCCATATTCAAATATCAGACCTGGCGCGATGGAATTCAGAAAGTCTATGACAGGATTAAGGCAAGTACAGAGGCATACTCGGTGTACACGACCAAGGGGACACGGACGATGGCACCTGTGGAAATCCTTCCGCGCAACGCCCATGGCAATGTGTCTCTTACCGTCAAGACGAAGTCTATGGAATTGGCTGATATACTGCGTTATAGTTCTAATTTCGAAGGCGTCAAATGCGATGTGTGCCCATTAGGAAGAACGCTGAGAGATATAAAATTGCGGAGGAAAACGATTCAAGAGATACGGTTACATGGAGATGCGCGGAGGGTTGCAACTGTGATTATTCCGTTGTTAGCTCGGAAACTGTTGGAAAAGAGACCCCCTGTCAGAGCGTCCCATTTGGATTCCTTGCCCCAAGTCCTTACTACAGGAAAGACTCCCTCTGGAATCCTCATCGCAAAGAGTGTCAGGAAGAAAGCAAGCATACGGTTTAGTGCAGTAATAGGAAAGCATCAATAAAATGATAATTTTTTTCGGCAGTTCAATCCCAAAGTCGTAAACATCTCCAATTGTGGCTCAAAAATGCCTATACAAGAGGATATGCTCTAATTTGAGTACTAACGAATGCTTGCGGTATCCTAAGATACTTTAGAAAGCAACCTATGCTTGTCTTTAAACACCGTTAACGTTCTTTGGCAGTATAGTTGCGAATAATCATGAAAATTTTAGTGTTCAGAATAAAGTAATCATCGTCAACAGCTTTGAAGACAGTCAGAAAGATGTTGTTGATGAGGGCTTATATATGGGATAATTTCAATACAAACAAAACAAATTATATTAATTTCTTATGAGCATTTTTGCAGGTAAGACCCTTATGATTACTGGTGGAACAGGTTCCTTCGGTAATGCAGTGTTGAATCGTTTCTTACGTACTGACATCGGTGAGATACGTATATTCTCACGCGACGAGAAGAAGCAGGATGATATGCGCCATGAGTATCAAGCTAAATATCCAGATGTGGCAAACAAGATAAAGTTCTTCATTGGCGATGTACGCAATCTTCAGTCATGCCGTAATGCCATGCCAGGGGTTGACTATATCTTCCATGCAGCAGCCTTGAAGCAAGTGCCTTCATGTGAGTTCTTCCCAATGGAAGCTGTGAAGACCAATGTCCTCGGTACAGACAATGTGCTGACGGCAGCCATAGAGTTCGGTGTAGGTGCTGTGATTTGCCTTTCAACAGACAAAGCCGCTTATCCCATCAATGCCATGGGTATTACCAAGGCTATAGAAGAGAAGATAGCAGTTGCTAAGAGCCGCTACTCAGGCAAGACAAAGATTTGCTGCACCCGTTATGGCAATGTGATGTGCTCGCGTGGTTCGGTCATTCCTTTGTGGATAGACCAAATCCGCAATGGCAACCCTATCACCTTGACCGAACCTAAGATGACACGTTTCATTATGTCGCTTGAAGAAGCTGTAGACCTCGTTCTTTTTGCTTTCGAGCATGGACAGAATGGTGATATCCTCGTTCAGAAAGCTCCTGCTTGCACCATTCAGACACAGGCAGAAGCCGTATGTGAACTGTTCGGTGGACAGTCGAAGTATCGACAGAATGGCGATGCTTCAACTGTTGCAAAGCAACTGAAGGAAGATATCAAAGTCATTGGCATCCGTCATGGTGAGAAGATGTACGAGACGCTACTCACCAAGGAAGAGTGTGCCAAGGCAGAGGATATGGGCAACTTCTACCGCGTGCCAGCAGATAACCGTGGCTTGAACTACGACAAGTTCTTCAAGGAAGGTGATACCAAGCGTGCAGAAATAGAGGAGTTTAATTCTGATAACACCTATCGTCTGAACTTGGAGGAGACCAAGGCAAAGATTGCGGCGTTGGAGTATATCCAGAAAGAACTGAGTGGTGAAGGAAACTTTGTACAATAATCAAGGTATGAAGATATTAGTGACAGGAGCCAAGGGGTTTGTAGGCAAAAACCTTTGCGCTCAACTCAATAATATAAAAGATGGCAAGGCACGTTGCTACGGAGACCTCACCATTGATGAAGTCTT
>CAKRRN010000058.1 GCA_934394435.1 uncultured Bacteroidaceae bacterium | reverse complement strand
CTCTTATGTGCACTCATTCAGCACCGCACACGCTCGCCACTTTATTTCTTGTCTAGCTCGCTCACCGACTGCACCTGACCCTTCATGTAAGTGACCTTACGGAGAACATTTCCGTTGCGGTCCTTTTCCACAAAGTCGCCATCTTTCTGTCCCTCGTGGAAAGTGCCTTCGTAACGTATGCCATCCGAATCCTCCAGTATTCCGAAACCGTCCTTCAGACCCGCCTTGAACGTACCCTTGAATTTCACGCCATCTGCCTGACGGACGATGCCGTTACCCTCCATGCGTCCGTCCTTCCATTCTCCATCGTAGACATCGCCATTGGCCCAAGTGTACTTGCCTCGACCGTTTTGCAGATTCTTGAGCCACTGACCCACGTACACGGCTCCACCGTGCCACGTGAAAGTGCCATTGCCGCTCTGCTCTCCGTCCTCGAAATGTCCTACGTAACGATCTCCATTAGAGAATGTAAAAATGCCTTCGCCCGTGCGCTTCCCGTTTTGGTACTGCCCATCGTAACGATTGCCATCGTGGAAGGTATACACGCCGTGGCCATGCTGCTGGTCTGCCTTGAAAGTCCCTTTATAAGTGTCGCCCGAAGCATAAGAATACACGCCTTGGCCGTCCATCATATTCTCTTTCCATTCTCCTTCGTAACGGTTGCCGTTATTCCAGTCGAAAACGCCATAGCCGTCCTTTTTATCATCTTTCCACAGACCTTTGTAGGATGCTCCGCTTGCATAGGTGTAAACGCCCTCACCAGAACGCTTGTCCTGCTCCCAATTTCCCACATAGGTGTCGCCATTGAAATAATACATAGTGCCTTGTCCTTGTTGGTAATCCCGAAACCACAGACCCACATATTTATTGTTGTTGGCGAAGTAGAATGTACCTTGACCATGCTGCTGGTTCTGAAACCATTCTCCCTCGTATTTCTCACCGTCGGAGAACTGGTAGACACCCTGTCCTTGACGTTTTCCTTTTACGTAGCTTCCTGTATGGACGTCGCCATTGGGGAAGGTTGTTGTGCCTTGTCCGTAAGGCTTTCCCTTGAACAGTTCCCCCTGATATTCTCCTCCGTCAGAGAAAGTGTAGTTTCCTATCTTTATCTGCTGTCCGAAGAGGGTTACATGCAGGAAAAATGCAAAAATTATGAATATATTTCGCTTGAATATCATTCGCTTGCTCATTTGTGCGCAAAATTACCAACAAAAGGCGAGAAAAACAAATTAAGCCGACCCTTTAATGCGTTTTTAGATATTCCTCTGCCCTCTGAAGGTCTGCTGGAGTGTCTATGCCTACGGTTTCCACGTCTGTGACGGCTACCTTTATCACATAACCGTTTTCAAGCCATCGGAGTTGCTCGAGAGACTCTGCCTTCTCCAGCACGCCGGGAGGGAGCATGGAAATCTCGTGCAGAACCTGTCGGCGGTAAGCGTAGAGTCCGATATGTTTGTAGAAAACGTGTGATGAGAGCCACTCCTCGGGCTCCACTCCACGCAGAAAAGGAATGACACTCCGGCTGAAATACAGGGCGTGCATTTCCTTGTCTACAACGACCTTGGGCGAATTGGGGTTGGAGAGGGTCTGTAGGGAATCGGAGGGCGAAAAGGGTTTCACCAGTGTGGCAATCTGGGTAGAATCATCCCGAAAGCATTCCTTTATGCTCTCCAGTTGCGATTTCTGCACAAAAGGTTCATCCCCCTGGATATTCACAATCACATCCGCATCCGTAGCCAGACGCTCGCAAGCCTGCCAGCAACGGTCGGTCCCACTCCGAAGGGTGCTGTCCGTCATTACCGCCTTGCCGCCAAAGGACACTACCGTATTGTAAATACGTTCATCGTCTGTACATACATAGACCTCTTCGAAGGCAGATTTTGCCTGCTCATAAACTCTCTGTATCACAGGCTTGTCGCCCAGCATGGCAAGGGGTTTACCAGGAAAACGTGTACTGGCAAAACGCGCAGGAATCAAAGCGAGATATTTCATTTTTTTCTTTATTGCTTATTTTGGTTGTTCTCTTTGTCTAATACTTCTTTTGCTGCAAGCCACTCTGCTAAATAGCAGTATATTTGTAGGTGAGTCTCTGGATGCTAATTAGCCAGATTGTCTAATGTGGCAGAAGACGTTTCTGTGGACTCATCATCAGCCTCCGCCTCATTTTGTCCACAAGGATCATACCCAGCGGGCACATCAAAGTCTTCTGTCTGAGTGTAACCCAAACTGCTGTCTGCATAAACCTTCTTTAGGAAATATGCGGCAATAGGCAAAGCAGCGTTGGCACCCTGTCCAATAGCCATACTGGCAAAATGGATGTCACGCTCTTCACCTCCCACCCAGGCGCCGAAACTCAGACTGGGTGTGTAGCCCACAAACCAACCATCAGAGTTGTCGTTGGTTGTACCTGTCTTGCCTGCCATCGGAGCGGTAATACCGTAGCGGGCACGCATTCTATGACCAGTACCGCTATCTATCACGCCTCTCATCAAGGTGACCATTTTATACGCAGCCTGTTCGGAGATAACCTCTTTGACACGAGGCTGGAATTCTGCAACCACGTCGCCATTACTATCTTCGATACGGGTGACATAAAGCGGACAACGACGAACGCCCTTGCGTGCGAAAGCCGTATAGGCACCAACCATCTCTGCCACAGAAATGTCGCAGGGGCCTAAGCAGAGGGCAAGTGATGGATGGATATCTTGATTCTGTACACCGAACTCATGTATCAGACGTACAAGGGCTGCAGGCGACAGCTGGTTCATCAGCCAAGCCGATATCCAGTTGTTACTCTGGGCAAGTCCCCACTTCAGAGTTACCATCTCACCATAGCGTGCTTTGCTTCCGTTGCGCGGAGTCCATTCCTTGCCAGCCACATGGTAAGTCTGCTGTACATTGGGAGCCTCATCGCAGGGGCTCCAACCATTCTCCATCGCCAGAGCATAGAGGTAAGGTTTGATGGTAGAACCCACCTGACGACGTCCCTGTGTACACATATCGTACTGGAAATAAGAATAGTTTACTCCTCCGACGTAAGCCTTTACCGCTCCTGTCTCGTTGTCCATGCACATAAATCCAGCGCGCAGGAAGGATTTGTAGTATTTTATGCTATCCATCGGAGTCATGGTGGTGTCTTTGTCACC
The DNA here is from genome assembly GCA_934394435.1 of uncultured Bacteroidaceae bacterium. Classification (GTDB taxonomy): domain Bacteria; phylum Bacteroidota; class Bacteroidia; order Bacteroidales; family Bacteroidaceae; genus Physcousia. The sequence continues at coordinate 1,546 of CAKRRN010000058.1, read as the reverse complement.
ATGTCCTGTATAGACAATCATCTCTGTGGGGGTGTTGAAAGCATCGTCTATCTCGGAATCTGAATACCCGGCAGACTTCATCTGTATGTATCTGGCACTCTGTCGTTTTGCTCTCTGCAAGTCAGCCTTCACCTGTGCTGCGGAGAGAGAAGATGCATAGGGGGCATTGCGATTGTAACGCAACTCCTTATCAAAAGCCTTCTGCAAATCTCCAACCACATGGCCGCAGACTGATTGCTCGGCATACTCCTGCATTCGGCTGTCGATGGTTGTATAAATCTTCAGACCGTCTGTGTAGACGTTGTAATTTTTTCCCTCGCGGTTGGTGTTCTTATTACACCAGCCATACAGAGGATCATTCTCCCAGGCAAGAGAGTCCTCGTAGAAATTCTGTGCTTGCCAACTGGCATAGTCGCTACGTGAGGGTTTCTTTGCCATAAGCACTCTGCGAAGCATCTCACGCAAATAGGCTGCACTTCCCTCCTTATGGTCTACCCTGTGGAAGTTCAGCGTAAGGGGTTCGAGCATCAGTTGCTCGGCTTCTTTTTGCTCCAAGTATCCTGCTTTCACCATTTGTGAGAGCACCACGTTGCGTCTGTTTCGACATTTCTCTGGAAAACGCACAGGATTGAAGGAACTTGGGTTTTTACACATTCCCACCAAGGTGGCACTCTCTGTCACGCTCAAGTCCTTAGGCTCCTTACCGAAATAGGTCTTGGCTGCTGTCTTGATACCTACCGCATTGTGGAGAAAATCAAAATAGTTTAGATACATCGAAATGATCTCCTCCTTCGTGTAGAAACGTTCCAACTTGATGGCTATTACCCATTCGATGGGTTTCTGGAGTAAGCGTTCGTGTACGCTTTCGGCTTTTTCAGAATAAAGCTGCTTTGCCAACTGCTGGGTGATGGTACTTCCTCCGCCCGCGCTTTTACGCTGCAGGATGCCACGTTTGACAATAGCACGCAGAAGAGCGCGGATATCTACTCCGCTGTGCTCATAAAAGCGAACGTCCTCTGTAGCTACAAGCGCCTGTACAAGAGACTGGGGCAAATCATCATAGCCCACAAAGATACGGTTCGCCTTGCTGTAGCTCCAGGTTCCAAGCAACTTGCCATCCGAAGAAAAGACTTGCGAGGCAAATTTGTTGACAGGATTCTGTAGCTGTTCGATATTGGGCATGTAGCCAATATACCCTTTGAAAATACCATAGAAGATGCCTCCCAAAAGCATTAGCCCAACAAAGAAGAACACCCAAAGGGTAATAAAGAATCTTTTCCGCATGAACGTTATTTATATTGTAATAATATAAGACATTAAATCATCTTGCAGACAAAGTTACAACTATTTTCTTTACCAATGCCATTTTCTTTACCAATACTCTGCTATTTGGCTAAGATACCAATACTGTGGTTTGACCAAGAATTATTAGTGCTAGCCAAAAAAACTTTCAAGTCCTTTCCCCCATTTAAGCCAAATCGGTCATTAGATACTGATTCATATTAGTCTTTTTTTTCGAGCAGATTGTTTTCAGACGTGTCGAAGG
>CAKRRN010000057.1 GCA_934394435.1 uncultured Bacteroidaceae bacterium | reverse complement strand
CAATAGTGGACCATAATAATAGGCCTTTTCTTTTTTCCTAACTGGGAAAATATTTTTCTCCAACTAGGAAAATAAATTGAGCCGTTTCGTATGGACCTTATTATTATATCCTTTGTACAGACAAGCAAGCTGGCTTATAAGTGCAGGTTATGTCTGTGATTTTACTTTCGATGCTCCCCTTGGTTTATCGGGTGAACCCTTCTTTTTCTTTGGGAGTAATCTTGTGCCTCGAACGCATCTTGAGCGCATTTCGAACGGAAACGGATCGTAGGACGAATCGAAAAAATGTAACCTTAACGAGGCAAAGAAAGCCCCTTCGCCCCTTTCTGGTAGAAATCTGTCATGGAAAAATTCTTTTTTTACGCTTTCCTTTGCATTTATAATAAAAAATTGTAACTTTGGCATAGGCTAACAATACGCCTTCGCTCCCTTGTCCACGGTGGTGGGTGAGGACAAGTAAACAACAATTCATAAACTAAAATAAACACACATTTTACACCAGATATGAGTTATTTAAGATTCGATAAGACATTGATGACCAATCTGGAGGAATCTCTTCCAAAGGAAATACTGAGGTCCAACCGCTCAGGAGCATACTCCTGTTCTACCATCGTGGACTGCAATACGCGCAAGTATCATGGTCTGTTGGTGGTTCCCGTGCCAGAGCTGGACGATGAGAACCATGTGCTTCTCTCCTCGTTGGACGCAACCGTAATCCAGCATGGAGCAGAATTCAATCTCGGACTTCATAAGTACAACGGAGGAAATTTCAGCCCAAGAGGACACAAATACATACGCGAGTTTGATTCTCTGCAAGTGCCCACCACCACGTATAGGGTGGGCGATGTGGTATTGCGCAGAGAAATGATGTTTCAGCACTTTGAGAACAGAATAATCATCCGCTACACCTTGCTGGACGCCCATTGTCCCACGACAATGAGGCTTCAGCCCTTTCTTGCCTTCCGTAGTGTAAGAGAGTATACATATGAAAACAGCAAGGCGAGCAGAGAATTCCATGAGGTGCAGAATGGAATCAAGACCTGTATGTATCCTGGTTATCCAGAGTTGTTTATGCAATTGAACAAAGAAAACGAATTCGTCTATAAACCAGACTGGTATCGAGGGCTTGAGTATCCGAAAGAGCAGGAACGTGGCTACGCGGGAAATGAAGACCTCTACGTGCCAGGCTACTTCGTGTTCACCATTGAAAAGGGCGAAAGCGTTGTGTTCTCTGCTGGACTCAACGAGATAGACACCTCTACGTTGGCAGGCCTGGCTGAATTTGAAAAGAACGTTCGTACACCACGCGACAATTTCTATAACACTCTGGTAAATAGTGCACACCAGTTCTTTGTTCACCGAGAGCATGAGGACTACGTCTTGGCTGGTTACCCCTGGTTTAAGTGCAGGGCACGCGACATGTTTATTTCGCTTCCCGGACTTACTCTGACCAATCAAGAAATCAAAAAGTATGATGACGTGATGGAGACTGCTGAGAAAGCCATCCGCGAGTTTATGTCGGGCGAGAAGCTCACCGTGAGCGTAACGGAAATAGAGCATCCCGACATCTTGCTGTGGGCTGTATGGTGCCTCCAACAGTATGCTAACGCGCTGGGGCAGGATGTCTGCATGGAGAAATATGGAAGTCTGATTCACGACATGATGCAATGGCTCATGGACGGCAAGCATCCCAACCTTCAGATACACTCCAACGGACTTGTCTACAGCGAAGGTAAGGAGAAAGCCGTAACCTGGATGAACAGCACAGGGCAGGGCGGAAAGCCAATCGTACCACGAACGGGTTACATCGTGGAGTTTAATGCCTTATGGTACAACGCACTGATGTTCGCCGCCAAGCTGTTCCGTAATACGGACGAAACGGCTTTCGTACAGAATTTGGAAATGAACGCACGAGTGTGTGCGGATAATTTCAGCGCCATGTTCTATAATGAGTATGGCTATCTGTGTGACTTCTGCGTAGATGGCTATAGGAATTACGATGTGCGCCCAAACATGATATTTGCCGTAGCGCTCGACTATTCTCCGCTCGACAAGAAGCAAAGTAAAAGCGTGTTGGACTATTGTACCAAGGAACTGTCCACGCCCAAGGGGCTCCGCTCACTCTCTCCCAAGAGTCACGGCTACAATCCTATGTATGTGGGACCGCAAGCGCAGCGTGACTATGCCTACCATCAGGGAACAGCCTGGCCTTGGCTTGCTGCGTTCTACATGGAGGCTTGTCTCAGAGTCTACCGACTGAGCCGCTTGAGCTACGTAGACCGTCTGTTGGTGGGGTATGAAGAGGAATTGTTCTACCATTGTATAGGAACAATCCCCGAACTGTTCGATGGCAATCCACCTTTCCACGGACGCGGAGCAATCAGTTTCGCAATGAATGTGTCTGGAATCATGCGAGTGGTGAAGCTACTCGATAAGTACAATAACATCTAAAGAGCGAGGGAGGAAAAGAATATGAAAGTACTGATGTTTGGATGGGAATTCCCCCCGAAAATATACGGCGGACTGGCTGTTGCCTCCTACGGAATCACAAAGGGACTTTCCGAACAAGGTGACATACAAACCACGTTCTGTATGCCAAAGCCAACGGGCGAAGAGGAACGTTTCCTCAAGATTGTGAATATGAGCCAAGTGCCTGTGGCGTGGCGCGATGTAAACTACGAGGACGTACAGAGGCGCATGACCAACCATTCTGCAGATGATTATTATCGGTTTAGAGACCATATCTACGCTGACTTCAATTACCTGCAGGGGTTGGATGACTTGGGCTGTATGAATTTTGAAGGTGGCTACCCGTCAAACCTGCATGAGGAGATAAACAACTTCTCCATCATAGCAGGTGTGTTAGCGCGTAGTGAACAATTCGACATTATACACGCTCACGACTGGTTGACCTATCCCGCGGGCGTACATGCCAAGATGGTGAGCGGGAAACCACTCTGCATACACGTACATGCAACGGATTTTGACCGCTCGCGCGGCAAAGTGAACCCAACCGTCTACAGCATCGAAAAGAACGGAATGGACCATGCGGACTGCATCATGTGTGTGAGCGAACTGACAAGACAGACCGTAATAAACCAATATCATCAGGATCCGCGTAAGTGTGTGGCCATGCACAATGCCGTTTATCCGCTCTCCGAAGATATCAGATCCATCGAGCCACGCAAGAATAGTGGTGAGAAGATAGTGACTTATCTCGGGCGAATCACCATGCAGAAAGGACCAGAATACTTTATCGAAGCCGCAAAGCGAGTGCTCGACCGCACACACAACATACGATTCTGCTTTGCAGGAAGCGGTGACATGATGAATGCCATGATAGAGCTGGCTGCCACATATGGTATTGCTGACAGATGCCATTTCCCAGGATTCCAGCGAGGCAGACAAGTATATGAGTGCTACAAGAACTCTGACGTGTTCGTCATGCCCAGTGTGAGCGAGCCCTTTGGCATCGCACCACTGGAAGCCATGCAATGCGGATGTCCGTGCATTATCAGCAAACAAAGCGGATGTGGAGAAATACTGCACCATGTGATAAAGGTGGACTACTGGGATGTGGATGCCATGGCGGATGCTATTTACAGCATCTGTACAAACGATGCTTTGCACAACTATCTGGCAGAGGAAGGATTGAGAGAGGTTGACCAGATTACCTGGGAGAAGGTGGGACTGCGTATCAGACTCTGCTACGAACAGCTGACAGGCAGAGGATGGTTTGACAACGAAGAGTATCTGCAGGCTGCCAAGAGCATCCAGTAGACTATAGAAAAATAGAAAAAAACAAAAAGAGACACATAAGATTATGAAGACAATCTGCATCTATTTTGAAATACATCAGCCCAATCACCTGAAACGCTATCGCTTCTTTGATATTGGCACAGATCATTATTATTATGATGACTACGAAAATGAGCGACAGACTGTAGACGCGGCACAAAACAGTTACCTGCCAGCACTCCAGACTATGCTCAATATGATACACGACCATGGTAAGGATTTCCGCGTGGCATTCAGCATCAGTGGAGTCTTTCTGGAGCAACTCGAACAATACGCGCCCGAGGTCATCGACCTGTTGCAACAGCTTGCGGAAACGGGTTGTGTGGAATTCCTTGCCGAACCTTATAGCCACGGACTCTCGTCGTTGATAAACACCGAATGTTTCATCAGCGAGACCAAAAGGCAAATGAAGAAAATGAAGGAGCTCTTCGGACACACTCCTAAAGTATTACGCAATAGTTCGCTCATCTACGATGATGAAATAGGAGCTATTGCCGCCAATATGGGCTTCAAGGGCATGATGGTAGAGGGAGCCAAACATATTATGGGATGGAGAAGTTCCCACTATGTGTATTCCTGTGCACACGATTCACGCCTTGCCTTACTAATGCGCGACTACAAGTTGAGCGACGATATCAGTCTACGCTTTAGCAACACATCGTGGTCTGAATATCCCCTGATGGCTGATACCTATATGGGATGGATCAACAGCCTTCCCGAAGGAGAAAATGTTGTCAACATCATGATGGAACTGAGTGCACTGGGTATTTATCAGCCTCTGAGCAGCAATATCCTTGAATTCATAAAGGCATTGCCAGACGTGGCTGCGCAGATGAACATCAAGTTTGCAACACCCTCTGAGGTCATAAGCAAAAACAAACCTGTAGGTCCTCTGGAAGTAGCCTATCCGGTTAGTTGGAACGACGAAGAGCGTGACACAAGCAGTATGCTGGGTAACGGAATGCAACGCGAGGCATTCGCAAAACTCTACGACGAAAAGATCGTAGGACGAATCCTTGCGTGTCGCAACAGGCGTATTCAGCAGGATTGGGACAGACTGCAGGCAACAGAGAACTTCCGTTTCATGACAACGAAAAATAATGGGATGCCGGTCTATCGGGGAATATACGACAGCGAGTATGACGCATTCACCAATTACATGAATATCCTGGGCGATTTCCTCAAGAGAGTGCGCGACCTCTATCCTGACGATGTAGAAAACGATGAACTCAACAGTCTGTACACCCAAATTGCCAACATGGCAAAGGAGTTGAATGTCAAAGATAACGAGATAAGCCGCTTGCGTGCACGTCTGGAGAAATACGAGCCCAAGGTTGACGAAGAGAAACCTGCATCTGCAACTGAAGCCGAACCAGCCAAGGCAAAAAATGATTCTGCTAAGGCCAAAGCCACAACGACTAAGCCAAAAGTTGATTCTGCCAAGGCAAAGACAGCAACGTCCAAAGCAAAGCCAAAAGCCAGCACTAAAGCCAAAGCCAAAAGCGGAAACGCATAAGCTCTCATCTTTCACTCGTCAGTAGACCATTTTCTTATGGCTCAACCGATGAAACTTTTTGGGGGACTTGGCAAGGATACTAGTAAAGTAATATAAATTCCTTCACCGTACAGTTTTGGGCTGGAACGGTGAGGGGATTGTCCTCTTCTATGAGTCTTGGCGAACAGTTCTCAAGGACGGAGCCATACAGCTCAAAATCTTCCTCTACGAGAGTGTCAACATACGGCAGACACTCACCCACGAGGCATTTCTGCCTCGCTGCTGCCGAGGAGCTGGTC
>CAKRRN010000056.1 GCA_934394435.1 uncultured Bacteroidaceae bacterium | reverse complement strand
CCCCGTTGATGGTCTTGTAGGCAGATTCCACGCTTCTGTGGCAACCCGTGATTACGGTGAGTAGTCCGGCTATGATGACAGCTGTGACTGGGGCTGTGGGAATGAAGTCGAACACCATCATTGCCACCATAAGTAGCATGATAGCTGCAGCCAGAGGTGCTTTATAGTCGAGAGTTACGTGCCCGAGTGCCTGTTCTGGTCGTCCGAGTACCACCCAGTTTTCATTGTCATCGTTGAGATGGAGGATGTCATCCCATTTGCCTTGTACCAGCAGTACGTCACCCGTCTCCAGTTTCGCTTCGGCAAGTCGGTCCGAACGGTAGTTTATGCCATTGCGCATGGCCAAGACATTGATTTTGAATTTCTTCCTAAGTTGTGCTTCGCGTATCTTCATGCCGTTGAGCTTCGACTCAGGAGTCACGATAAGTTCCACAAGTCCCAAATCATAGAAGTGTAACGTGTCGTCAGCCATACGTTTGAGTTGTAGGTCGTGCTCCATACGGTCCATTTCCTTGGCACTTCCCGTCACGTATAGAATGTCGTTGTCCTGCAGTATGCTGTTTGCCATAGCCATACTCTGACGTACGTCCTTGAGCAGGGAGAGTTGTCTCATGCGTTCGTTTCGGATTTCCACGATGCTTACTCCGTAGGCTTCCTGCAGGTTCATAGTGCCTACTTTGGTTCCTTTTACGGGGGAGTCTTCTGTCACACAGTACCGTCTTACACGATGCGTGATATTGTATTCCCTCGCCAGTTCGGTAGGTGTCTTCAGTCGGGGTTTGCTCTTCCGTTGCTTTGCGGAGGCTTTTCCACTGGTTGGTGTGGAGCTGTTGCTGCCAGTGCCAAGAGTGCTTTCTTTTTCTTTAGAACTTGTATTTTTTGTTAGAAACCATTTGCTCAAGGGCAGTAGTGCCAGTGTACCTGCCGTGATGGAGACTATGCCAATGGGTAGGAAGGAGAAGAATGCCAGCCCTTGATATCCAGCCTCGCGCAAAGTCTCGTCAATAACCAGATTTGGGGGAGTGCCTATGAGTGTGAGCATGCCTCCCAGGCTTCCTGCAAACGCCAGTGGCATGAGCATGCGTGAGGATTGGAATCCTGCCTGCGCTGCCATGCTAATCACGATGGGCATCATGAGTGCCACAGTACCAGTGTTGCTTACGAAGGCACCTATGACCGAGGTGACCAGCATGAGGAGCAGAAAGGTGAGTGTCTCGTTGCCATGAGAGAGGGTCATCAGCTGCTGGCCAACGCTTCGTGCCAGTCCTGTCTGTAGCACGGCTCCACCCACCACAAACAGTCCAGCCATCATCACAACTATGGGTGAAGAAAAGCCAGCAAGTGCCTCGGCAGGTGTGAGTGTGCCCGTAACAAGGAGAGCTGTCAGGGCACACAGAGCGACAATGTCGGAGCGTACTCGCCCCCAGATAAACATCCCTACGGTTAGGAGTAGGATAATGAGTGTGGATGTCATATGTTTGAGGTAATGGTAATGTGGTTGAATGATAAGGTAAAGATACATACTTTTTTCTGATTATGCGGCATCAGTCTGCAAATAGGCCAAACAAAAGTACGGTTCTTCTACACTTGCTTCCAGGAGACCCTTTCCCAATGTGTGTCGCTACTCAAATATAGGTATGTAAGAACCATATTTTTTGAGTATTGCCGTATTGGAGGGATGGCTGTACCTTTGCATCGGGTTAAGGATAAAAACCTCCACTTGCTGATTATTATATAAAAACGAAGATTGAGAGATATGAACAAGATTGCAGTTGTATATGGTTCTACAACGGGAACCTGTGAGAGCCTAGCTTCGCGCGTGGCGGAGAAGTTGGGCACAGATCAAGTGTACTGTGTGACAGACCTAGACGAGAATGTGGTGCGCGACCATGATGTGTTGGTATTGGGAAGCAGTACATGGGGCGATGGAGAACTGCAGGATGACTGGTATGATGGGGTAGAGGTGCTAAAGCGCTGTGACCTTACGGGCAAGCGTGTGGCGCTTTTCGGTTGTGGCGATTCTGCTTGTTACCCAGATACATTCTGTAATGCGATGGCTCTTATCCGTCAGGCATGTGACGGAGCTACCCTTATCGGTACAGGTATGAGCACTGAGGGCTACAGTCCCTGCGAGTCTGAATCCATCGTAGACGGTCATTGGATTGGTTGTGCTCTCGACGAGATGAACGAGAGTGACCAGACAGAAGCACGCCTTGACGACTGGGTTAGCCGTGTGAAGAGCGAAATGTGATTTCTTTATTGATTACTCTAATAGATTAAATAAGATATAGTGATGAAGATACAGAAGATACATGCCCGCGAGATACTCGATTCGCGTGGCAACCCTACAGTAGAGGTAGATGTGACATTGGAAAATGGCGTGTTGGGAAGAGCTGCCGTACCCTCTGGGGCAAGTACGGGAGAGAATGAGGCTTTGGAACTACGTGATGGTGACAAGAGCCGTTACCTGGGCAAGGGCACTCTGAAGGCTGTGAGAAATGTAAATGAGATTATTGCTCCCGAACTGGTAGGCAAAGATGTGTTCGAACAGCGTGCGTTAGACCAGATGATGATAGACCTGGACGGAACGCCCACCAAGAGTCGTCTTGGTGCAAACGCCATACTGGGTGTGAGTCTTGCTGTGGCACAGGCTGCTGCCAAGGCATTGGGACTACCACTTTATCGCTATATAGGTGGGGCGAATGCTTACGTACTGCCCGTACCTATGATGAATATTATCAATGGCGGAGCACATTCAGATGCGCCTATAGCCTTCCAGGAATTTATGATCAGACCTATCGGTGCCAAAAGCGAGAGCGAAGCCGTGCGTATGGGTGCAGAGGTCTTCCACAATCTGGCTGCGTTGCTCAAGAAGCGTGGACTCTCAACGGCTGTAGGTGACGAAGGTGGTTTCGCGCCAGCTCTGGATGGAATAGAGGATGCTTTGCAGATTATATGCGATGCCATCAAGGCTGCAGGCTATGAGCCAGGAAAAGACGTGAGAATTGCCATGGACTGTGCTGCTTCTGAGTTTGCTGTGCAAGAGGATGGCAAATGGTTCTACGACTATAAGCAACTCAAGAACGGGAAAAAGAAAGATCCCAATGGCAAGAAACTCTCTGCCGCTGAGCAGATTGATTTTCTGGAGCATCTGGTAGATACTTATCCTATTGACTCCATCGAAGACGGACTTGACGAGAATGACTGGGACAACTGGGTGTTGCTGACACAACGCCTGGGGGGAAAGTGCCAACTGGTTGGTGATGACCTCTTCGTCACAAACGTCAAGTTCCTGCGCAAGGGCATTGCCATGGGCGCGGCAAACTCTATATTGATAAAGGTAAATCAGATTGGTTCCCTCAGCGAGACTCTCGATGCTATCGAGATGGCACACCGCCACGGCTATACCACCGTGACCTCTCACCGCTCTGGTGAAACAGAAGACACCGCTATAGCCGACATCGCTGTGGCTACCAATTCTGGTCAAATAAAGACAGGCTCTCTGTCTCGTACAGACCGCATGGCCAAGTATAACCAGCTGCTACGCATAGAGGAGCAGTTGGGCGGTACGGCACGCTATGGTTACGAGCGTGTCAGATAGAGCAAATCTGTAATCAGACCATACGTGATAAAACCATAATAATGATTGAAGTTTTTGTGACCCCTCTACCTTGTGAAAGGTGGAGGGGTTATTTTTTTTTACCTAATAGACTATGGAAGGAGATTTGTAGGGCTCACCCGATAATGCCCAAGTAATATAATATTCAATGGGCAAGTATTATAGTATTACTTTTTTAGAGAGACTTATTTCCGTAGATACGTTTTTACGGCTCAGCGGATATTTCGTTGTTTTCTTGTGAGGTATAAATATAATATGTATCTTTACACATGACGTCTTGGGGAATACATCCCGTGACAACGAATAAAATAGGCTCAATATGCAGTATCCATTGATATCTGAATATGTAAAGGCCATCCAGGATGCTGGTGACAATCTTGATAAGTTGGCCCATCTGACTCCCGTATTGGACAATCACGGTGAGCCCTATCGCAGTAGCGGCGCTTTTGCCGTGGTGTTTAAGATGCGAGACGAGCGTACGGGGAAATTTTATGCACTAAAATGCTTTACTGAGGAACAAGAAGGGCGTGCGGATGCCTATCGTCAGATTGCTGATGAACTGGATATGGTAGAGTCCTCTTACATCACCCCAGTGAAGTACATGGAGAAGGAACTCTTCGTGGACAGTCAATGCCCTGATGACGAATTCCCTGTGTTGCTGATGGACTGGGTGGAGGGAGAGACGATGGATGCATACATCGCATCCAATAGTCACAACCAACACGCCATGTCGCTGCTTTGCTATCGTTTTTGCAAGATGGCAGCTTGGCTCCGCTCCCAACCATTTGCCCATGGAGACATCAAACCCGACAATATCATCATCCGTGCTGATTGTTCTCTCGCATTGGTGGATTATGATGGAATGTTTGTGCCTTCGATGAAGGGCAGCAAGTCTCCCACCATCGGCACCAAGGATTTCTGCCATCCCTTGCGTACCGTGAATGACTTCGATGAGACCCTAGACGATTTCTCCTTGGCAAGCATCGCCCTCTCGCTGAAGGCAATCTCCATGGCGCCCACTTTGCTGGACACTTATGGTGCATCGGACCGTCTTCTCTTCTCAGAGAGTGATTATCGCAATCCTGCAAACAGCCAGACCATCTCCGCCTTGCAGCCATTGATGTGCGACCAAGATTTCTGCACTCTTTACTCTCTCTTCTTGCTCGCCTTGGCAAAGAAAGAACTTTCATCCTGCTCCTTCAGACTGTTTATAGGCGAAAAGCCAACCCTGTCTCCTGTGATTGAAGAAGTGTCAACCAAAGTAACAGGAGAAGACCTGAAAGAAGCTTTTGTCGATAAATGGGGAGTGAAATACAGTAAGGATGGGAGAAAACTATTGAAAGCATGCCGCCGCTTATCTGGAACTTACTTCCTTAAAGAAGGAACCAAGATTATATGCAATGGTGCCTTTTCGGGCTGTATGTCTTTGACAGAAGTCCTCATTCCCAATAGTGTAACGAGTATTGGAGACAGCGCCTTTTCGGGCTGCATGTCTTTGGCAGAAGTCGTCATTCCGAATAGCGTGACGAGTATTGGAGACCATGTCTTTACGGCCTGCATGTCTTTGGCAGAAGTCGTCATTCCGAATAGCGTGACTAGTATTGGGAACGATGCCTTTTTTTGGTGTGATTCTTTGGCAAAAATTATCATTCCTAATAGTGTAATGTGCATAAATGGCAATCCGTTTTTATTATGGAATGGTAAGGTTGAATGCTTATCACCGAACTTTATCTATGAAGATAATGTCTTGTTCAATAAGGACAAAAGCAGAATCATTTCATTTCGTAATCAAAAACTGAAATCATACGTCATTCCGAATAGTGTGACGAGTATTGGAAACAGTGCCTTTTTTAAATGTATTTAGAGCCTTATAACTAACCATAACTTACTATGACTAACCAAACATAAAGTCTTGATTTTCAATACTCTTTGATTTTTAACACTTTCTGAGTGCTTTTTGGCTGTTCCCGATTTTCCACATATTTTTGCATCGTATTTCTACCGTGGAGAATTTGCGGAGCTTTTATTTTGTCATATCGTGAACGTAGTTGACAAGGGTTTACGAGT
>CAKRRN010000055.1 GCA_934394435.1 uncultured Bacteroidaceae bacterium | reverse complement strand
TTTGGTTCGCCCCTTCTCTCTATGTCTTCTTCCATCTGGCTGTCAGCCCTTACCTTGTGTGGCAAAGCTGACAGCCTTGTATGGAAATGGATATCTTACTTGACCATCACCTTGGTCTTGCCGACCGAGGTGATTCACGCTCGGGAATGGACTTGAAATCCTTTAGCTTTCAGTCGCATTCCGCTCACTTAACCATCACCTTCTTACCGTTGATGATGTTCACGCCCTTCTGTGCGCGGTTCAGACGCTGACCCTGCAGGTTGTAGATGGTATTGCCATACTTTTGCCAGGGAGCCACGTTCTCTTCCACACCCTCAATGGCAGTAGGCTTGTTCTTACCATAGTAGGTAAGACGGAAGTTATCAGCCACCACCCAGTCATACTTGGTGAAATCACTCTTCTCAAAACCGATGGTCATCATACCGTCCTCGGTAATCTCAAAGAGAATGGGCTTAGACCAGTACAAACCGTTCTGGAAGTACTCTTCAGCTGCACTCCAGCAAGCATCGGGATAACGCAATGTGCCTGTAGCGTCCAGACGACCCAGACCAGGAGCCTGATTTGCGCAATCTGTGATGAAGGGGATGTCGCCCTTTACGATGTTGTCATCAAAGCCTGCTATCAGAGAAGCGTTGTGGTTGAGTGTCTCGCCAGCCAGATACTTGGCAGCATGGTCCTCAAAGCGTCCGTCACGATAGTAAATCTGAGCACTCAGAGTATACCAGCCAGGAATAACGCCTGGATCCCAGATGTCCATTGTGACATCTCCTGTGGTGCAGTTCCATGCCTCCAACACGAAGTCGGGATGGTTGCCGCCACGGTCCCATATTTGCAGTCCTGCGCTCTCATCGCCATTGTCGTTGGTGCCTTTGCCCATGTTGTAGTTCACATTCACCTCCAGACGCTGGTCGAAGCCAGGGTTCTTAATCAGGTGTGTGGCAGCCACAGGATTCTCCTCAGTGGCAGTTGCCATCATTTCATCCAGTTCCTTCTTGCTGATGAGCATCCATTGGTTGGCTTCGCTCTGAGCATTCTTCATGTCAGTGTCTACCACGTTGTAAGAGAGGCTGAAGGCATTGTCCTTACCGTCGCGGTAGCCCAGCATGTTGTAGCCATCCTCGGCATTGCCACCTGCACGTACGATGTTGAATACATTGGTCTTGCCCTCTACAGGTACAAACTCCCATGCGTCATTGGTATCGCAATCCACATAGCCACCGTAGTTGATGAAGTCATTCACGCCCATTGTTCCGTTGGGACGCATGGTCTCGATGCGGAAGCCTTTCTCCAGAGGATTGTTATCTCTGTCTGTAGCTATCAGATGGAAGGCGTTGCTTGCGTAAGCCAGACCCAGGTGTGTGCCCCAGTTTTCAGCACCAGTGAGGAACAGGCGTTCGCCCACATTATATACATAGTAAGCACCTACAGGATAATCGGGGTCAGCTGTCTCCACGTCGTAAGCCTCAGGCTGGCTACCCACGAACTTCTCTGTGTGACGCTCAAGGGCGTTGCGCTTGCGTGCCAGACGCAGGCTTGAGAGCAGGTTGTTGGTTTCACCATTGGTCTTACAGGTGTCGATACCTGTCTTCACAGCGTCGAGGGTCTCCTTCAGGTAGCCCTTGTCCTGGGTCTTGTCGCATATAGCGATAGTCTGCTGCAGGATGTTCACGTCACCTGCGTAGCCCAGAATGGTCTTGATGCTGTTGGTGAGGTTCTTGGCATACTCCTTCACCTCGGCAGCGTCCTTGTTGTTCTCCAGCTCCTTCTTGCCTGCAGCCACCAGGCTGTCCAGGTTGGCTCGCATGGCCTTGGTGATGGTCACAGTGGTGTCACCCAGTGCAATGGCAGCCTTCAGCTCGTCAGCACACTCGTCATAGTTCACCTCCTCCACGTTGATACCGCAGTCATAGAAGCGTCCGCCCCAGTTCTGCTGTATGTAGGTAGCAATCACGTTCTTGCCTTCGCGCAGATACTTGGCAGGGATGTGTACCTGCTTGGGGTTCTTACCGTCAGTCCATCCCTCGAACTTCTGCAGCAGATGTCCGTTCACGTAGGTCTCGTAGTTATCATCGTGGCATACGTTCAGCGCGTAGCTCAGACGCTCGTTCACTTTGTCCAGGGTGAAGGTACGGCGCACCCAGTAGTTGGTGTTGTTTCCTTCCGCACCATCGCCTGTATAGTCGATATGTCCGGTGTGTCCAGGCCAGATGCTCTGTAGCTCAGGCATATAACCAGCGTTGCCCATAGGCATAGCCTGGTCGCTCCACATAGAGTCATCAAAGTCGGGGTCAATCCAGCTCTTGGTCTCCACACGTCCGTCTATCACGGGATCCTTGATTTGCTTTACCTCATAGGTCTCGCTCAGGTCCTCCTCATTGCGGATGGTGTCGATGTCTGTCACATAGCAGTAGTTGAAGTAAGAGGTGCCCACCCACAGTTCCTTCTCGTCGGCCTCGTCGGTGAGGGTGATATTGCTGATGGTCACATCGGTACCCTTCTCCTCGGTGGCGAAGTTGAATACGAGCTTCATGTTGTTGACCTCCGTGCCAGCCACAGGTATTTCGCACTCGGTGGTCTCGCCACTCTCGATGCGCACATGGTCAAGTGCGCCCTCCACCTCGTCGTTGTCGTTCTCGGTCACCTTCACGGTCACATCCTCCAGGGTCTTGTTGCCTGTTAGATTGAACTTCAGGGTGTATTCCTTGTCGGCGCTCAGCTTGATGGGAGTCTTGAAGTGTACCTGCTGTCCCCACTCGCCTGGGTTCTTGCCCTCCAGGTGGATGGTGTACTGGTCATCGGCCTGTGCCTCGTAGAGCTTCTCCCAGTCGTGCAGGCCACCGGTGTTGTAGCCGCCATAGGAGTTGAAGAGCACCTTGCCAGTCCAGGGCTGCTCGTAGCCCATGGGCAGTCCGCCCTCCACCTTGGTGTAGAGGCCGCAGTCGGCAAAGGCACCGCCCCAGTTCTGGTGCACGTGCACAGCCAGCAGGTTCTGCTCGCCATTGAGCTTGATGAGTGCCTTCTGCTCATCGGTGAGCTTGATGTAGGCATTCTCATCCCATCCGCGCACATAGGAGGCTGTGGAGTCGATAATTTCCCCTGTATCCTCGTCCTTAATGTAGTTCCAGTGGTCCACCTCGAAGCCTGTGCGTTGATATACCAGCACACCGTTGATGTAATACTCGCAGGGAGCGTCGTCGTGGCCGCATGCCAGATACACGTCACCCGAAAGCAGGCGGTCGGTGGTGAAGAAGCGGCGCATGTAGATGTCGGCCATCACTTCGCCCGTTGTCCACTGGTAAGAGGGGCGTCCGTTGTAGTTCTCGTTGCTGCTGAAGGGCGCGCTGTGATCCTCCCACTTGATGGGCTCGTTGCGCTCCTCGTTGAAGCCTACCGTGGCTGTGTCATAGGGTGCCTCGTACCATTTGTAGCCGTTGGCATCCTCACTGGGCGTGCCGCAGATGATGTTGAAGTAGGGATTGCTCTCGTTGCCCTCACCATAGACGTTGCCTGTGTTATAGACCCATGTGGTGGCCTTCCACTCCTTGTCACCGTCATAGCGCGATGAAGGAGCGACTACGATGTTGGCTCCCACCACCAGCAGACCCTCTGCCGAGGCAGGCACCGTGAGCGAGGCTGTGGCCGTAAGCCCAAGCATCGCCGTGAGTAATTGTTTCCTCATAATTGGTTGTTTTTTGTATTTGGTTAAGATATTTAATAGGATTTCTCGTTATTCTGCACAAGATTCTATTCTTAATGCCCTTGTATTCACATTTTTCAAGAGCCTGGCAAAGATGTGTCATTCACACCTTCTGGCGAGACGAATTTCTCGCCTATGTTTTAGTTTTCTTTCTCAGTTCAAGGCAAAATTAGCAAAAAAAAAATTTTCTCGCAAAGGATATGCTTGCAATTTATCTCAAATAGCTCATCATATTTCGTCATCGACGCGAAATGATTCCAACTCAAGGTTGGGCTTCCAACAATATCGTTACCTTAATATATAATTATACGCGCGAACCTGCCCAGGTTATGTTAGGGCAGGAGCTTGATTTTTTTTCATTGTAGTGATAATCCGTAAAAACAAATATCTATGGCAACAGTAAAATTGAAATTTCGTCCTTCGTCAGCACCCGATACTGTAGGGAATCAGAAAACCGTCTTCATGTTTCTGCAGGAACAGGTGACGAAAAAAGAGCAGATGGGGCGGCAAGGCACCGCACGTACATACGCCAATGCGTACAGCCATTTCAGAACGTTTCGTGAGCATGAGGATTTATTCTTCTACGAACTAACACCTGATATGATAGAGCGTTACGATGCATGGCTTACAGACCGGCGGTTGAGGCAAAACAGTGTCCGTTGTTATCTGCGCACGCTCCATACCTTATTGCGTAAGGCTGTGGAGGAAGGGTTGTTGGATGACGGAGACCTGTTCTCTCATGTGCGCCTTTCCCATGTCAAGACAGTCAAACGTGCTATCAGCGAAAAGGAGCTGAGAGCCATCGCGCAGTTGCAACTGCCAGGGGGCACCACCATAGCTCTCGCCAGAGACCTCTTTATGTTTAGCTTCTATATGCGTGGAATGCCGTTTGTGGATATTGCCTATTTGCGAAAGTCAGACCTGAGAAACGGTATGCTGACCTATTGTCGCAAGAAGACCCACCAATGCCTGACGGTGGCGTGGGAAAAGGCACAGCAGACCATCATCAACAGCTATGCGAACCGTACCATCAATAGCCCCTATCTGTTCCCCATCATCCGAAGTGAGGACGGCACAGAGTATCGTCAATACCTACGGATGCAAGTGAACATCAACCGTGCGCTGAAGAAGATAGGGCTGATGGTAGGCTTGCAGATGCCACTCACCACCTATGTCGCACGCCACACATGGGCAAGCATCGCCAGAGACATGAACATCTCCATCGCCATCATCAGCGAGGGGATGGGACACAGTTCCCTAAAGACCACACAAGTATATCTCAACTCAATAGACACTTCGAAAATCAACGAGGCGAACAGAAAGATTATACAGAGGATTTGTAGCAAGAAATAACGGTCTTCTGTCCAACCTTATGTTGGGGGTGTGCATAGCACTCTCTCTAAATGCCCGATAAGCAAGGGGAAAATAGTGATTGTTTTCTATCAGTAAATGCGTACCTCATTTGCAAAGATACTGTTTTCCTTTTATTTATTACCATTTTCTACAGAGATTTTTTTTACAAATCAAAAAGTTTCTACCAAAATGTTTAACAAATCTGGCTTCATTTTAAGTAGAAACCACTGATTATCAATATGGTTTTTCTCAAGTACGCATTTACTGATAGAAATGCATATAGTACAGACAGATAGAAGCACTAAGCCATAAAAAGAGGCGAAGGCAAAACGTGTCAGCACCATCTGGCATATTTGGAGTCTCTCCTCTTTGGCAGGATGAACATACAGTTTAAAACGTATGTATTTATGAACAATATTGTTGCGAGACAGGCATTGGCATCTCAAGTGATGACAGCCGACAGTGACATAAAGTAGATAAAGAAAATGACGCAGGTTTGCTCACTTCCTTCTTCTACAGCCGATGTAAACGACATGTACCACGACAAGCGTTTACCAAAGGGCATCCATATCATCGGAACTGACGAGAAATCGGTTTCGAAAGTGGGAGGAATGTCCGTAAGTGAAGAGGGAAACAATAATCAAAAGTTGACAGATGCGGGACTTCCCTGGGGCTATATATTCATACAGCACATGTCTGCTGCAGTCTTTGAGAAGAAGTTGGAGACTCGCAATATGGAGGGCGGGTTCAAGCCCAAGTGCTTTGTCCATCGTACCACCATTTATAAAAAGAAGTCCAGTGGAAAAGGAATAAAAAAAGAGGAGAAGCCCACCGTTAGCGGCCTTGTGTTTCTGCAAGGCAAAACCGAACAGCTAAGGTTGTTCTTGATACACAACTTCCCACAATATTATCTGGTAAACAACTGCAGCACAGGCAGGCCAGCCTCCATTGCCGACAGTGTGATGCGTCCTTTCATGAAAATCATGGAGGAAGAACCCGAACGTGTAACCTTCCTGCGTGACCCATTCGTGAAGTTCGCCAGAGACCACGTGAAGCTTCGTGTGCTGACAGGAATATTAGCAGGACAGGTAGGATACGTGGTGCGTATATTGAAAAACCGCCAGCTGGTCATGGACTTGGGAGGCTATGCCGTAGCCATTAACAATGTGCACAACGAGGACTTTGAGATAGCCGAGTGACACAGCGTCTCTCACATTTGCACAGTATCTCTCCACACACTTATGGAAAGCGAATTCTTCACATACTCGCGCCACATAATCGACAAAATCAGCGAAAAGGGTAGCTGGGACGTTGCCCACAATCGTGGTGCAGCACTCACTTCTTTCTCCAAATTCTTAGGTAAGGAGATAATCGCATTCGACGAACTCTCACCCGACATGATGGTGCGCTTCAGAGAGTGGTTTATGGCGAACGGACGCAAGGAGACCACCGCACGTCTGTATCTGTGTCAGATCAACGCCTTATATAAGGAAGCGGTAAAGGAGGGTATTGCCCCTAAAAGGCAATTACTGAAGCGTATCAACCTCGCCATGCCAGCCAAGACGGAGCGAGAGTTGCTTAGTGTAGACGAATTGCGGAGGCTTCGTTATGCCGATCTGTCCGACTCCAAGGCACAGACCTTTGCTCGCGACATCTTCTTCTTTAGTATCTATTGTCGAGGCATCAGCTTTGCCGACCTGGCTCACATCAAGAAAAGCGACATCAAAGGGTTCACACTCACCTACACCTCGCAGGTACTCTATCCCTATCGCTTTACCGTACAATGGGATGCTGCGATGCAGGAGATTGCAGACCGCTATCCGTCAGATACCGAATATCTGTTCCCTTTCATCAAGTCTGACAGCCGTATTATGGAAAATCGGCAAATCAGCAGAGTGCGCGATAATATAGCACGAGCCTTGAAGCAGATTGCCAAAAAATGTAACCTATCTGTCGTGCCCTCCTTGAATATGACGAATGCCATCTATCAGCGTGCGATTGACAGTGTGAGCGTAAGCAATATTATTTAGAGAATAATTAAAAATATAAATATATGCGTGAATTTAAGGATATACGGGTCGCCGTAGCAGGTACAGGCTACGTGGGGCTGAGCATTGCGACCCTTCTGT
>CAKRRN010000054.1 GCA_934394435.1 uncultured Bacteroidaceae bacterium | reverse complement strand
GTATAAGAGATGAAAAATTCTTCCTTTTTAGGCTTGCTACAATCTACGGATATCCCCATGAATAATCCGTTGAGCCATTGGATTCCGATTCATATGAGTCTGAAAAAGTATCCTAAGATACATGGGCAAGTATCCTAAGATACTTTGCAAAGTATTATAGGATACTTTTGCAAGTATCCTAAGACGCCCAAAAAGGATGGAGGCTTAATGCTGTTCTTCTCTCCTTTCTGGGCGTTCTTTTTTTGGTATGATTGTATACCTTACAAATAGGGTTGTGCAGATTCTTTTTTCTTGTATAGAAAAAAGTTATGCTCTCTTTGCGACTTGTGGGTTTATTTGAACCTACTGTATATAACTTGCATACTGATGGGGTTGTTTGGCCCACCTTGCAGGCGGATGCTGTTCATACCCATGTCATGTGTTACACTTACCTGATGAGTCTCCCCGTAGGAGTCTGTGGTTGTACTAATGGATACGGGTATGAGCGCAGCCTTGTTCCAGTCGGGGTTTCTTGCTTCCCATTCTTCTTCACTGAGCCCTGTCTGCTTCATCCCTTCCTGCTTTTCGTGCTGACAGAGACTGATAAGCCTACAGATGTTGGTGAATGTATAGGTATTATAGGTACTGCTGTATGACGTAGTATAAGATGATTTAGAGTCCGACACACAATGGTTTTTGAAGAAAGAAAGTCTATCTTTCTTTCTAACGAGCAGTAGTGATTGTGGGATGTCAAGAGACTGGCTCGAAGAGGATGTGTTGTTGTATCGTGTGAAGGTCAATTGTGCACGGCTCACACTGTCTGTCTCGTGACCGTTGAAGATTTCTTTTACGGGCAGGGTCACTTCTGTGTAGATGCCAGCAGGTGTCTTTAGATAAGTGCATTCGTTCTTGCTTACCAGTTCCTGCATGTCATCATTGGCAAACTGTGTGCTCTGTATTACCTCGGGTGTTGCGGCAAAGCGTCCGAGTCCTGTCAGAAGGGAGTCGGGTTTCTCCTTGCTGTAATAGCTGAAGTAGATATTCAGCGTGCTTGCCTCTACGCTTAGCATGCTACCATTTCCGATTTTAATCTTGAATAGGAATCCTGGGCATACCTTGCGAATGAAGGTATAGGAGTCTTTGAAATATTGCGGATGAGCATAGTATGTGTTCATTAAGTATGATCCATAATAGGCTGGTAGGGCGATGCGTATATTTTCGCTGTGCGTGCTGCTGTTTCGTTCCGCGTCTGCCAGAATATAGTCTTCAGAGGTGAATATCTTGGTGGCGATGGGTGCGGTACCTGGCTTTACGTATTGTTCCAGTTCGGTGTCGGTGTAGTATTCGCTCTCTTCTTCCATTACATAGTCTGGGTTCAGAGGATATACTTCAAGCTTTAACGGAGTATTCTTTTCTCCGTAATAGCTGTCGAAGTAAAGACGTATTTCTGCGGAATCACATGTTACTGTGTCTGCAGTATGGTCTTTTCCGTCAGCAGGGAACATCTGTGCTCGGTTGGGGAAAGCGTAGTTCTCAAACGTATGGAACTGTGCTGCGAAGTTTGCCCTTATTCTGGTACCTGTCTCTGGGTCGTCTATGCTTCCCAGGTAACTACGTGTGCTGTTGGCCAGTACAGAATCCATGGCAACGGAGCGTGTATATACGCTGAATGTGCCATATGACGAAGTAATCTCTTCATTTTCTGAAGGGATTCCTATCGTGGATGTGTTGTCATCGCAACTCGTCATGAGTAGCGCTGCCAGTCCTGTAAGGCTGAGCAGGGTTAGCTTAATCTTCTTCATCTTCTGGTATTTCAACTTTTCCTTCTCCCCAAATCTGGTCGAAGAATTCGGGAGCGGTGGTGCAGAAGTCCTCTGAGTTTTGTGCTGTGAGTAGAGGCTTTCCTGTCTTTTGGGCATATTCGATTAGTGTGGTGTCCGACTCCAAAGTCATGATGCCATCTGCATATTTCATGCCCAAACGGTTCAGCGTTTGCATGTCTTTTGTATCATCTGTCCCTTCCAAGGCTTTAGGACTGATACCGTTGAAGCCAAGTATGCCATTGATATTTTCTGGTAACGGTGCCTTTAATGCCTCGTCGGCAGGTGTGAATACAATACGGCAATCGCGGAATGATGGTTCTTCGTTGTATGCTTCTTTCAAATAAACAGGAATGAAACTGGACATCCATCCCTGGCAATGGATTATATCAGGAGTCCAACGCAACTTCTTTACTGTTTCCAGTACGCCGCGAGCAAAGAATGCGGCACGCTCAGCGTTGTCTTTGTATTCAATCCCATTGTCGTCTCTGCCCATTTTTCTTTTGGTGAAGAAGTCATCATTGTCTATGAAGTACACCTGCATACGGGCAGATGGGATGCTGGCAACCTTGATGACCAGCGTGTGGTCTGTATCGTCCACTATCAAGTTCATCCCACTTAAGCGAATCACTTCGTGGAGCTGGTTGCGTCGCTCGTTGATGTGTCCCCATTTAGGCATGAATGTACGTATCTCTTTGCTTTTCTCCTGAGTGGCTTGAGGCAGTTTACGCCCTAAGACGGCCAGTGGGGATTCAGATACATAAGGAGTCATTTCTTGAGTGACGAAAAGAATCTTTTTTGCCTTAATCATTACAGTTATTTTTATTTAATGTACAAAGGTACTAAAAAAAAGCCACTTGGAACGGTTAAAGGGGATGCGAAATTGAATTTTGAAGTGAATATTTCTTCAAAAACCTTTTCCTGTTTCTTTTTTTCTATGTTACTTTGCATCGTTTTTGATAGCATGTGAAATGTGCTACTACTCAGACTTACTGTGTGAGGTCTTTTCATAATGAGACATTACCGAAGCAGTTTCGAGAATATAGGTAGCCTATCGTAGAATGCAAATAAAAAAAATGAAAGTAGTTCATACAATTGCCGATTTGAAGGCAGAGCTTCAGATGATTCGCTCTCGTGAGGGAGCAACGGTGGGTCTGGTGCCCACGATGGGTGCTCTACATGCAGGGCATGCTTCATTGGTGAAGCGTAGTGTAGAAGAGAATGATGCCACTGTTGTCAGCATTTTCTTGAATCCCACTCAGTTTAATGACAAAACGGATTTGGCTAAGTATCCGCGTACGTTGGAGGCTGATTGTAAGTTGCTGGAGCAGTATGGGGCAACTATCGCTTTTGCTCCCAGTGTGGAAGAAATATATCCAGAGCCAGATACTCGACATTTCAGTTATCCCCCGACAGACAGTGTAATGGAGGGAGCTATGCGTCCTGGACATTTCAATGGTGTTTGCCAGATTGTAAGCAAACTCTTTTCATACGTAGAGCCAGATCGTGCCTATTTTGGTGAGAAGGACTATCAGCAGATTGCTGTTATTCGCCGAATGGTGGCTGACTTAGGATTTAAGTTGCAGATTGTGGCTTGTCCCGTCATAAGAGAAGACAGTGGGTTGGCTATGAGCAGTCGTAACACATTGCTTACACCAGAAGAGAAATCTATCGCTGCTAATATTTATCGCGTGATGAAGGATAGTAAAGCACAAGGACTCGGTGTGACGGAAACTCATGACTATGTGGTGAATCACATTGATGCAGTGGATGGGTTGAAAGTACAGTATTTCAGTATTGTTGATGGCGATACTCTGTCAGACGTGTCCTCATGGGATGACAGTGATAGTATTGTTGGTTGTATCACTGTTTTCTGTGGTGCGCAACCTATACGTCTTATTGACCATATCCGATATAAATAGACAGATATGATGATAGAAGTACTGAAGTCGAAACTTCATTGTGTGAAGGTGACTGAGGCGAATTTGCATTATATGGGCAGTATAACTATTGATGAGGATTTGATGGATGCTGCTGGTATGATTGCAGGTGAGAAAGTTCAGATTGTGGATAATAACAACGGAGAGCGTTTGGAGACCTATATTATTAAAGGCGAACGTGGGACGGGTTGTATCTGTTTGAATGGTGCTGCCGCACGTAAAGTGCAGGTGGGGGATGAGGTAATTATCATCTCATACGCGTTGATGGATTTTGAGGAAGCCAAAACTTTTAGTCCTACCATTGTGTTTCCAGAAAACAATCGGGTGGTATGTGACAACAGAAAGTCTTAGAGATTCTCATCATAGTCTGTGATGGGGAAAGAAATACTTTGAACCCTAAATATAATATTGTGAAGCCTCGTTGGAGTTATCCTCCAGCGAGGCTTTGTTGATGTATGCTCGGCATGAGCATTGTCAAATAGGTGTCATTCTTTGTCCAAAGGTTTGTGAAAAAAGAAAGGTACCACCCCGAAATTTAGGGGTGGTACCTTATCTTAATAGGAATGAGCGAGCGGTATTTATCCTGCTGCTCAATAGTGCTGTGGGAATGTTCCTACGGTTATCAATAGTTGAAAGTGTATGTTCCTTGTTGTAATGTTACCACAGTACATCCGTTTTCGTATCCCTTTAGCGTAACACCTTGGGCATCCTTTAGCGGTTTGTCGCTTTCGCTTATATTACCTTTTTGAGCCGTAGGAATGTAGAGGGTAGCATGACTACCCACAGGGATTGTGACAGTCAGTGTGCTACATTCGTCTTTCTGCGTGAGGTCTGAAGAAACGAGACCATAGGGAGTCTGATAACTGTAGTGAACGTTTTCTAGTCCGTCAACAGGGTAGGGACGTATGATGATGTGTCTGTAGCCAGGTTCTGCTGCATCAGCACATACACCTGCCAGACGACGGTAAAACCAAGTAAGTCCGCCGCCAAACATAGGATGATTATGTGAATTTTGACCATCCCATTGCTCCCAAGTAGTGGTGGCTCCTTGCTTAATCCAATGTCCGAAACTGGGGAAGTCTTCTTTGCTCATGGCTGTTACAGCCACATCGTGCAGACCGTTATCTGTTAGTGTCTCAAAGAAGAATTTTGTGCCCAGGAATCCTGTATTGATATGTCCATCGTGTGTCTCAACAATCTCTTTGCGCAGAGACTCTATCACACGTTTGCGCTGTGCGTCTGGCATTCCGCCCATGACCAGTGCGTAGATGTTGCATCCGTTATCACCATAAGAACCCACCTCTGAGTTGTAATATTTCTTATGGAAGGCATCACGTGTGCGATTGGCGAGTGCGCGGAAAGTCTGTTCGTCAGCATTCTTACCCAATACGTGTGCAGCCTTTGCTGTATAGTCACTACAAAGCCATAAGAAGAAGGTGTGTACCAATTCTTCCAGAGGAACTGCATATGGTGGACACCAGTCACCCAAGCAGAGCCAATAGTTAGGATTGGTATCTCCATAGTTGCCAAGTTTCTGACTCATTGTACCATCTGGTTGCAACCAAGTGGTCATATACTCTACCTGCTTCTTCATGGCAGGGAAGTTGTCTTCCAGAATCTTGCGATCTCCATACTGAACGTAGAATTCCCAAGGCATGGTGTTCATAGCTGCTCCCCAGCCAACGCCACCTCCTGCAGTAGGTTCCCATGGGGCTGAGTTAGGCACATAACCAGTTTCCTTATTCTGTGCATCACGCACATCACGTATCCACTTCTGATAGAAGGCTGCAGCGTCAAAGTTGCACATGACAGTTGCACATGCTGCTTCACCATCGCCTGTATAGGGCAAGCGTTCGCGATGGGGGCAGTCGCTGGCTATTCCTCCGTGCATGTTGTCAAGCTGTGAGCGTTGCCATATTTCATTGATACGATTGAAGAGCGTGTCTGTAGTGTGGAAGTCAGCAGCTTTGGCTACATCCGTGTTTACTGCCTCTGCTGTTAGGTTTGCAGTGGACAGCTCTTTGATGCCAGATATTACAGCCTTGCTAAAGACGAACCAGGTGAAACGTGGTGCGTATTCCTCCTTGCCGTTTCCATTCATCACATAGCGCATGTTTCCTTGTACGGATTCGCTCACGTAGTCAACTTTCAGAGTGTCACCCTTTGTTCCTTTTAGGTTATATAGATGCAACCATCCAGCAATCTCCTTGCCGAAGTCTACCACCCAAGCTCCATCTTCACGCTGGTGTAGGCTGATGGGTTTCAACGTTTCGGTAATCTTGTCTGTAGGTGCAGTGTGTGCACTCATTTCACCCATTGGACCCTCAACGCATTTCACATCATGCCAGCCTTCACTTTTGTCTTGGGCTGTGGCCCATAATGGCGTTTCCAGGTTTGCATTATAGAGTTCTCCTCCGTGGACGCTGTTGTAGGTGATGGCAGAAGGCTTGCTCTGCCATGTGTTGTCTGTCACTATGTACTCTGTGGTTCCGTCTTCATAAGTTACTTGCATTTGCAGTCTCAAGCATTTGTCTCCGAATTTTGAGAGGGGGATATTATGGTTGACAGGACTGTAGAATCCGTTTCCCAATATTACGCCCAGCGCATTCTCTCCCTTCTGCATTTGCTTTGTGACGTCATAAGCAAGATACATTACACGATGTCCAGACATATTTCCTTCTATGGCAATAGGACCTTTGAGCAAGTCGTGACGTTCTGTGTAATCGGTCATATTAGGTACCAGATAGTCGTTTCCAATGCGTTGCCCGTTGACATATAGCTCAAAGTAGCCCAGTCCGCAGACAAACACTTTAGCTTGACGTACTTTACCATGTGTCTCGAAGCATTTGCGCAACAGGGGTGCACCAGTACCTTCTTGCATGGGGTCAATCCATTGTGCTTTCCAATCGGATGCGGACAATAAGCCCATGCTCCATTGTGCAGGTTTGCTCCATGAAGTGGCTTTGTCATCTTGATCCCATGTCCGTACCTGCCAGTAGCAGTCTTGTGCAGATGCCAATGGTTTCCCATCGTATGTTATCAGGTCAGATTCTGATGAGTTTCTTTTCCCACTGTCCCACAAGTCATATTTACCCTGTTTGAGGTTTTTCAGACTTGATGCTACCACTATGCGGTAAGCCGTTTGCTTCAGCTCTCGTTTTTTTTCGTTGCGTGGAGTGTTAATCCATGAGAGCCTTGGTTGTGTAGCATCCACCACAGAAGGGTTTGTCAGGTGTTCAACCCTAAGGTCTCCTACCTTAATCTGTTGTCCAGCACAAGGTATGGCCAGCATTGTTGCTGCCATGAAGAATAGAATTTTTTGTTGTTTTTTCTTCATCTTTCCAGTATCGTTCTTAGGTACATGTACATGCAAAGTTAGTCTTTTTCTCAGGGATATGCAAGTTTTGATCAGATGCACTCGTACTGATTCGAGTTTTTCTTTTTAGAGAAGTCGTTGACGTGTGTTTTTCGCATCTGTATATACTGTGGTAATTGTGTTTTTATGGTTCACCCGATAAACCAAGGGGAGCATCGAAAGTAAAATCACAGACATATCACAGACATAACCAGCACTTATAAGCCAGCTTGCTTGTCTGTACAAAGGATATAATAATAA
>CAKRRN010000053.1 GCA_934394435.1 uncultured Bacteroidaceae bacterium | reverse complement strand
AAAATCACAGACATATCACAGACATAACCAGCACTTATAAGCCAGCTTGCTTGTCTGTACAAAGGATATAATAATAATGTCCATACGAAACGGCTCAATTTATTTTCCTAGTTGGAGAAAAATATTTTCCCAGTTAGGAAAAAAGAAAAGAGCTATTATGGTCCACTATTGTCGTTTCATAAGATGGATAGTATGTCTACCTTTTTACTGTTTATATAGTGAGAAAACGTATCTACGGAAATCAATAAAAAGTCACTCTAAAAAGTAATACGTCTTCATTGGCCAATGAAGTCATCTTCGTTGGCTATTGAAGCCGTCTTCATTGGCTATTGAAGACTATATTACACTTGAACATTGTGAATACTATAATCCCCCTGTTTTATCGGGTGAGCCGTTTTTATTGTTAAACAGGGAAAAGAAATAGGTCAGACATATGCTTTTGCATAGTCTGACCTAATTATGCAATGGGAGAAAAATGGGTATTTCTCTAATCTATTATAGCTGTTCTATTATAGCTGTGGAATTACGTGCGGTGTATAATCCGACTAAAGTTCCTTTAAATAGATATCACGGAAGTATACGCGACTACCGTGTGCCTGCATTTCAATTTGCTCACGAGGGAAAATAGGTTGCTTCCGATCCCAGTAATTCTCCAAGACCACATTGTCAACAACGGTTACACCGTTTAGTTTTACGGTCACCTTGTCGCCCACCATTTTAATATAGAAGGTGTTCCATTCACCCAGTTTGTTATCTTCTACGCTGGTGGGGGTGCTACGATTCTGCTGATTGTTGTATAGTCCACCAGAACCGACTTGTGCTCCCACATTGGTTCTTCTGATATCCCATATCTGTACCTGTGGTGTACCACGCAGATAGACACCTGCGTCAGGCTCTTCGCCATTGGGATCTAACTTCCAGTCAACGGTCATTTCAAAATCGCCATATGCCTTTTCGGAGCAGAGGTTGTCAAATCCATGTCCTACATACACCAGCAAACCATCTTCTACCTTCCAGTCGTTACGCATGGCCTCATCTGCTTTCTCTTGTTTTTGCTTGAGTTCATCAGCGGACATTTTGGCGCGTGCGATAGGATTTTCTACAAGTCCTTTCCATCCTGTCAGGTCTTTCCCATTGAAGAGGTTCACATATCCTTTTTCATTCTTATCGGCTTTTTTTAGCCATGCTTGCGCGTTTTTGCGCTGTTTGCTATCCAAATGTTTCAAGGATTTCTTAAGTAGTTCACGGGTAATGTCTCCGTTATACTCAGGATGCTTGAGCGCGATGGATGCGATGGCTTCGGCAGCCTCTTCTGCCACTTGCTTGTCTGACAGATAAGTACCAGCATAGTACATGGCTTGTAAGGTACCTGTTTTTCCGATAAGGGTCAGTGCAGCTTCTTTCTCATCCTCAGTCTTGGCTTGCTCCATGATATGGCGCAGACTGATGAGCTGATTCTCTGGAGTTAGGTTCTCTTGTGCACAAAGAGTTTGGCTTACAGAGAAAGTACTGGCCAGTAGCATAGTGCTGGCCAGTGTTAGGTTTCGTATTATTCCTCGCATAATTCTGTCAGGATGCCGCATGTGCTCTTGGGATGCAGGAATGCGATGTGAAGACCATCAGCTCCATTGCGTGGAGCTTTATCAATGAGGCGTATTCCTTTCTCGTCGCACATGGCGAGAGCTTCGCTAACGCCATCCTCTACCTTGAACGCTACATGGTGTACACCACGTCCACCATTATCCAAGTATTTCTGTACGGTACTTTCGGGACATGTGGGTTCCAGCAGTTCCAACTTAACTTCGCCAACTTTCAGAAAGGCGGTCTTTACCTTTTGGTCTTCTACTACTTCTGTCTTATACACTTCCAAACCTAATACATCGCGGAAGTAGGGCAATACAGCGTCAATACTCTGTACAGCAATGCCCAAATGCTCAATACGTGAAATCTTCATGACTTTTTTGTTTTTAGTTGTCTTAATTTGTGTGTCTATGTTTCTACAAAGTTACACAATAAACTTCTTAATGACAAGTGTGTATACCTGCTTTTTTCAAAATTCCACCAGTATGCGTGCATTTATCATACGTCCTGTAAGATAGTTGGGAACTGCATACTGGCGATTGCTGACATCGGTGACCCAGTAGTAGCCACTTACGTTGTTTAGTCCAAATATATTAAAGCAGTCAAGTCCTAACCATATGTTTTTTACCACATTGCGTCGCATGTGTCTGTCCTCGTTATCCAGTAAGCGGTAATTCATACCTATATCTACACGCTTATAGGCAGGTGCTCTGAAGACATTGCGTTCGAGTCCTGTATGTGGTGGACCGAATGGTAATCCATCGGCAAAGCTGGCTTTTAAGTTCATCTTCCAGCGTGTTGTACCTGGGAAATAGTCACTGAAGAAAAAGTTGATATTATAGCGTTGGTCTGTGGGTTGCGGAATGCTCTTCCCATTTAACCTCATCTGCGCCTTCATAAGTCCGAAACTGATCCATGAATCTGTACCAGGAACGAATTCGCCAAAGAGTTTGAAGTCAGCTCCCACTACATAACCTGTGGCACAGTTGTTTCCGTAATAAACGATTTTTACGTTATCCACATTGTATGGGTTGAGTCTGCTCTGCGCTTTATAATATAGTTCTGTAGAGAATTTGAATGGCCTGTTTGCTAATTTGAATTTATAATCCATAGATAACAGAATCTGATAAGAACGTTGAGACTTGATGTCTTCATTCAGCCTGACTGTGGTGTTACCATTAGTAGTCACCGTATCCCTTAGTTCCTTATAGAATGGTCTTTGATAATAAAGTCCTGTTGCCAAGCGAAAGGTCAGATTATCGTTTCCTGCAGGGACATAGCCAAGGCTCACTCTTGGGCTGAAGAGCCATTCTCTGTTCCAGCTCCATTGGCTGAGTCTTGCTCCGTAGTTCACAGTCAGAATGCCCAGTTTATTCTCTGTCCGATATGTGTCCTGTACATAAAGTTCTGTGTGGCTGGAACTGATAACATTCTCGCTTCTCTGGTTGTAGATGATGTTAAGTGCATCACCTGTGTGGGGCACGCTGTATCCGCTACTGTCTCTGTATTCCCATTCGTTGCTATGCTCCTTTATATGCTCATGTCGCCAGGTAAGTCCGGTCTGAATGTTATGCTTGTTCTTCTTTACTTCGTAACTGGCTTTTAAAGTCTCAGAGTGACTGATGAGGAAATTACGTGCATGTTCCATATAAGTGCCCACGCCCAGTTGCTCGTCTCCGTTGGTCTCGTTGAGCCAGTATTGACCTTGTATGTCATATGCTTCACGCTCACGAGTACTGAAAGCAGAGGCAGAAAGGCTCAAGCGTCCGGTGTTGCCTGCCTGGCGTGATATTTTCATGGTTCCGAAGAGGGTGCGGAAAAGATCACGCTCTTGTCCATCGAAATATACTTTGAAACTCTTTACATCTTCCATTGTTCCAAACTTTGTCTCACGGCTGGCTGGCTGGAAGTTATATTTGTTTTGACTGATGTAACCGATGGCATCGAATGCCCATTTCTTGTTGGGAGTCCAACTGATGTATGCTTGATAGTCTAAAAATTTGGGTTTGTATTCTCCTTTTGTCTCCAGACTTCCCAGCATATACTGATTGGTCTTGTAGCGTACTCCATTGCTGAAGGAGAATTTCTTATTTCCGTATCCTGCATATATGTTTGTGCCCAGTAGACTTGCTTGTATGCTTCCTTCGGCTTTTTGTGGACGGGCATAGGTGATGTCCAAAACACTACTCATACGGTCTCCGTATTTGGCTTCGAATCCTCCTGCGCTGAAGTTTACCTTCTCTACCATGTCACTATTGATGACCGACAAACCCTCTTGTTGTCCACTGCTGATGAGTAAGGGACGGTAAATCTCTACACCATTGATGTACACACAATTTTCGTCGAATGATCCACCTCGCACGTTGTATTGGCTTGATAATTCGTTGTGAGTGCTTACACCAGCCTGTGTGGCCACCAGTTCTTCCACGGCATTGCCAGAGGTACTGGGCATACGTTTCAGGTCCTTGGTATTTAGCTCTTGTGTGCTTCCCATCTGTCTGCGCACGTCAGTCACCATCACTTCGTTCATCTCTTTTGCTCCACTTCGCATGATGACATTTAGCGTAAGTCTTCCTTGGGGTTTTTTGAGCACTCTGCGTCGCTGTTCGTAGCCCATCATACGATAGATAATGACTACGCTGTCGGCCGTGTGGAACGTCAATGTGTATTGACCATCCAAATTCGCAGTTGTAGAAGATTGACCTTGAGCAGTGACCATGCATAGCGATACAGCTTCTCCATCCTCGTCCACAACGCGTCCTTTTAGGTGAACAAGTGCAGTGTCCTTTTCTTCCGTCTGTGCCAAACACAAGAAAGGGACGCATAATATATAGGTAAAAAGGAGAATTCTCCAGTGTCTCATCATTTAATAAACGCAAAAGACCCCGTTTTTTGTATATCTCAGTCCAACTTTTTCTTAACTTTGCGCATACAGATGGAATTTGCAGAATAAATAGACTCAAATGAATAGTATAAGTGAATTACTTACCTTGCGTCGCTCGCACCGCAAGTTTACAGAAGAGAAGGTCAGCGAGGAGAATGTACGTCAGTTGATGCGTGCGGCTTTGATGGCTCCCAGTAGCAAAGGTCTGCATAGTTATGAATTTGTGGTAGTGCAGAATACAGACACTATACAGGCTTTGAGCCAAAGCAAGGCTATGGGGGCGGAGTTTGTTTCGGGAGCACCTTTGGTCATTGCTGTGTTGGCAGACAGAAATCTCAGCGAAGTATGGGTGGAGGACGCTTCTGTGGCTGCAACCTGTCTGCTTCTTCAAGCTGAGGATTTAGGATTAGGTGCTTGCTGGGTTCAGATTAGAGGTCGAAAGACTCAGAATGGGCAGGATTCAGAACAGGTTGTTAGAGAACTGTTGGGTGTTCCTGCCAGTCATGGTGTATGTTGTCTGGTGGCAGTGGGGCATAAAGGTATGGAGCGTAAACCTCAGAACGAAGAACGACTGAAATGGGATCGTGTACATACAGAGCAGTACTGATAGGTAATGGCAATGTGGCTACTCGGTTGAGGCAGGCACTTTTGGAAGCAGGATATGAAGTGACGTCAGTGGGCGGACGCACACGTGTTGCTCCCATACCTCCTTCTGCTGACATATATATCATAGCTGTGCCTGATAGATGTATTATGCAGGTGGCACAGGAACTTCTACATGTGCAGGGCCTTGTGGTTCATACTGCGGGTAGTGTCTCTATAGATGTTTTACCTCAGAAACATCGTGGTGTGCTATACCCCTTGCAGACACTCTCAAAAAGCAGGCAGATAGATTTCAGTCGTGTACCATTGTTTGTGGAGAGTGATACAGATTTGCCCTTGCTGAAAAATATAGCATGTTCCCTTAGTAATAGCGTACATATCCTTGGTTCCGAACAAAGAAAGCAGATTCACCTGGCGGCAGTCTTCTGTTCGAATTTTACCAATAGTCTATACTCTATGGCTTATCGTTTGCTTCGAGCAGAGGATATTCCGTTCAGTGTGCTGTTGCCTTTGATAGATGAAACAGCAGCCAAGGTGCATGAACTGCTACCTTATGAGGCACAAACAGGACCGGCTGTCAGATGGGACACCAACGTCATGGATGCGCAGAAAGCCATGTTGCCAGATGAGGAGATGAGAAAAGTGTACGCACTCTTAAGCAACTATATACACGATGATAAATTACGATTTAAGGAAGATTAAGGCTCTGTTCTTTGATGTAGACGGTGTTCTGAGCGCAGAAACCATTACTATGGATGCCCAGGGGGTTCCTCTGCGTACGGTAAACATAAAAGACGGATATGCCTTGCAGCTGGCGGTAAAGAGAGGCTTGCTGGTGGGAATTATAACAGGGGCAAATGTGGAAGCCATACGGGTTCGCTATCAAGGTTTAGGCATAAAAGAAATCTTTATGGGTTGTTCGACCAAGGTGGATACTTACAGAGATTTGCTCAAACGTTATGACCTGCATGATGGCGAAGTACTTTATATGGGTGATGACATACCTGACTTTCAGGTGATGAGCCTTTGTGGGTGTCCTTGCTGCCCAGCAGATGCTGCTCCTGAGATACGTCAGATAAGCGTATACGTCAGCCATCAGCGTGGAGGATACGGATGTGGACGTGATGTTGTGGAACAAGTGCTACGTGCCCAAGACAAATGGATGTCTGACGAGAAAGCCTTTGGATGGTGAATGAGGGGGGTAGGAATGTATCTATGCATAAGTGCCTTGCGCGTACATTATATAATTATATATTAGATGGGGAAAATGAAAACCAGTAAGAAAATTATATTGGCAAGCAACTCCCCACGCCGACGTGAGTTGCTTGCTGGACTTAATCTGGATTTTGAGGTTCGCTTGAAAAATGGCATCAAGGAATCGTATCCCAGTGGACTTTCTATGACGCAGATACCAGAGTATATCAGCAGAGAGAAGTCTGAAGCCTATGAATTGACATCTGATGAACTGCTTATTACGGCAGATACCATCGTATGGGTAGATGGTTGTGTGCTGGGTAAGCCCTCTTCGCCAGCAGAAGCAGAAGAGATGCTACGGCTTCTGTCTGGAAAGACCCATCAAGTAATAACGGGGGTAACGCTTCGTACAGCGGAATGGACTTATTCTTTTTCTGCTGTCACAGATGTTACTTTTGCTGTCCTTACGGAAAGTGAAATCCATTATTATGTGGAAAAATATGCTCCCATGGACAAGGCTGGTTCGTATGGTGTACAGGAGTGGATAGGTTATGTGGGAGTAACCTCGCTCAGTGGGTCTTACTTCAACGTAATGGGATTGCCTGTGCAGAGGCTTTATTCAGAACTAAAAAAACGTAATATTATTATACTTTGATGAAAAAGAATTTGATATTTGCTTCGGTTGTTTCAGTTGTGATGACCATGGTTTCGTGTAAGGAAAAGGATTATACTGCTTATCCTCCGACCTGGAAGGGATTCCAAATAGAGCGTGATGGTCAGAAGATATCCAATCGTACGGATATTCATGGAGGAGATACTTTGGTGGTTACGGCTGTGCAGGATCAGAAGGGTCGTTACATCAACAGTACCTATTATAAATGGAGCCTTACGTGTCAGGTTTACACAGATGGGGAAGGCGGAAGTTATAAGGATAGTATTTTAACCAAACAGTACCATGTTAATTATGATGCAGGTAATAATGGTAATCCTAAGCATACCTTTGTCATTCCGACAAATGCTCAGGGTAGAGCTACCATTAGTTTCTCTGCTACTTATAACTACAGCTCTGATGGATTGCAGGTGTGGGACGGAAGTAATGTGGGTGACACAAACGGCTATTCAGGCTCTATACATTCAACCTCTGCTGTACTGAGTGGAGATGCAAAAGGTACACTTAGCATCAATATCCGATAAAGGTAAAAATAGCTGTGTTTTTCTTATTGAATGGCGTATTATACCTAATCTGTCATTGGGTATAATACGCCATTTTCTGCAGGGTTCTAATAACCTGTAAAGCTACCTTTTTTTTGGGGGGGAGGCTGTCCGAAAACTCCAGATAGTAATTCCGAAATCTTACAATCAGAAAGTTGAAAAACCGATAAATGAAGTT
>CAKRRN010000052.1 GCA_934394435.1 uncultured Bacteroidaceae bacterium | reverse complement strand
TGGATGGCTGACTGGCGGAAGTTGTCGGAGTTGGACTTCATCGTCAGACGGTAGACACCGATGACACAAGTGTTTGGCTCTGCTCCATACTGATTATTGCTGGAATAATCATACCAACCAGCCTTGCGAAGCACTGCATCAGCGATGTAGTCCTTGCGCGTGCGGTTTGACTCCACAATGGCGGACATCATGTTCTGCGGCACATCTTGATAGTTGGCAAGGAGCTGCTTGGTGTCTTTGGGCAAGCAGTAACCTCCGTAGCCAAAGGATGGGTTGTTGTAGTGGGTGCCAATACGGGGGTCGAGTCCTACGCCCTCGATGATAGCTTTGCTGTCCAAGCCTTTCACTTCGGCATAGGTATCAAGCTCGTTGAAATAGCTGACACGCAGGGCAAGGTAGGTATTGGCAAAGAGCTTCACTGCCTCGGCTTCCTTCATGCCCATGAAGAGGGTGTCGATGTTTTCTTTGATAGCTCCTTCCTGTAAGAGGGCAGCAAAGGTCTTGGCTGCCTCCTTGAGCTTCTCTACGTTGGTGACGGATTCAATAGCCTTATTGACTTCGTCTTCCTCACTCACGACTCGGGCGTATCCAGAACTGGTACGCCTCTCGCTGTTTGTTCGGTTTTCTTCCTCATGCTCGGGCAGATTGATCATCTTGGGATAACCTACGATGATACGACTGGGATAGAGATTATCATAGAGGGCTTTGCTCTCGCGAAGGAACTCGGGAGAGAAGAGAAGGTTGAACTGCTTGACGCCTCGCTGTGCATATTTCAAGTAAAGACTACGCGTATAGCCTACGGGGATGGTTGACTTGATGACCATCACGGCATCGGGATTTACCTCCAGAACCAGGTCTATCACCTCTTCTACGTGACTGGTGTCGAAGTAATTCTTGACAGGGTCGTAGTTGGTGGGGGCGGCTATCACCACGAAGTCAGCATCAGCATAGGCAGACTTACCATCAAGAGTGGCGGTGAGGTTCAGCGGTTTCTCTGCCAGATACTTCTCAATATAGTCATCCTGGATGGGGGAAATGCGATTATTGAGATTCTCCACTTTCTCGGGCACCACATCCACGGCTGTCACATGATGGTGTTGCGACAGAAGGGTCGCAATGCTCAGTCCCACGTAGCCTGTACCTGCTACGGCGACCCGTATATCCTTAAATTCACGCATAGGATTCTATTTTGTTTGTTGTTTCGTTTATTCTACTATCTCGAAGTCTTCCTGATGCACTCCACGGATGGCTACCGCATAGCCTCCCAAGTCCATCACCAACTGACGATCACGGTCCACTCTGACCACATAACCTTCTTGCCCCTTGAAGACTCCGGTAAGGACGCGTAGTCGGACGTGCTCAGAAGCAAACTTCGTAAATGGGTCGCGAAGGAAGGTGACACGTTCGGGATTGTCTTTCATGACAGACATGAAGGGCTCCATCACACGATCTGGGATGGAGGCAGGAAGTCCGGTGCTACAGTTATTCACCAAGTAATACTGGGGAAAGTTGTGAATGAGATACTGACGAAGTTGACGAGTGGTTCCCTGAAGAAACACCAGTCCACTGATGGAGGGTACTTTCTCTCTAAGCACCCCTTTACCACTAGGCTTCTGCTTATAACGGACAGTACGGTGGATGAAGCAACGGGGACAGAACTCCCCCTCCTGAGAACGTTTTTTCATTCTCTCCTCGAACACGCCCGCAGACATATGAGAGATGTAGATGTAGCCCCAAGGAAGAGCATTATCCTCTGCCACAGGGTCTTCCTGCTTATGGTTTGTCTCTACAGAAAAGGACATTCCTCCCATTCTCGGAGCCGATCCGCTGTCAGCTCCGATAATATGAATGCCCTTTGGCAAACGCTTGTTTTCACAAGACGATTTCGCACTGGCTGTAGATGAAGAAATCGAGCATACCTGCGTCATTTTTCTTACTCTACTTTATGTCATTCCTAATGGCTTTTCTCTGGAGAAATATTGCCAAGTCTGCAATGACCCTGTTCATACGATATTCTTATTTAATAGCATCCGTTAGGTAGGTCTTCATATAGTAAGACCAATAAAAAGAAATATTTCTTTGAAAGACAGTATGTTATTAAGAATGAATCTAGCAGACTTGTCAAACATTTATACTGTAATTTTGCAAAATGTTGAAATAATTTTTCACAAAAAACAGTGTTAACTAACAGAAATAGCTTATCTTTGCCAAGTCCGTCCAGTCTTACTATATGAAGACCCATAAATTTTAGATAAGCATCTAAATGATCTAAGACTATTGTCCGTTTATCCTACGAATGATTTTTCTGTTCGCATCATTTATCATAGAGTTGTCGATGCTGTCTAAATAGATTTGAGTGGTTTTGTAGGAATGATGCCCCATTCCCTCGCTGATGACAGCAATAGAGACATTCATGTTACGTGCTATACTCGCCCAGGTATGACGTGCCACATAAGTGGTAAGAGGAATCTTCAAGCCCACCCTTACACCAATCTTCTTCAAGCTACGGTTGATCCGCTCCTGCATACGCTGGTATTGCAGATACTCTGTGCCATCCTCATGAGTGATGATGGGAAGCATATAAGAAGAGTTGCGGGTGAGATGCGCATAACGATTGACGATTGTCTGCAACACACTCTCCCATTCTATGGATAGGAACTGATTGGTCTTTCTGCGGCAATACCCCAATGTACCATTCTGTAGATTTGATTTCTTCAGGAAGGCTATGTCCACGAATGGCATTCCACGCATATAGAAACTGAACATAAAAATATCGCGAGCAAAAGCTAACGAAGAGCCAACGGGAAGAGGCAAACGCTCGATGGTCTGTAACTCCTTTTCTGAGATGGCTCTCTTGACTGTCTGAGCGAAAGAGAGACGTACGTGAGAAAACAGTTTCCGCTCCGTAAGCAAGCCCTCGTCTTCTGCCCTTCGGAGCATGGTATTGAGTGTTCGAAGATAAAAACGGATTGTATTGTGCATCAGTCCCCTTCGGACCAACCATGCCTCATACTGTTCCATCATGACAGAGGTCAGTTCGCAAAACGCAAGATCTACTCCCTGTCGAAACTCGTAAAACCGACGGTAAGCATTCTTATAGGTCCTTGCCGTTCCCTTTCTGTCCATACAATCCTTATGCCTCGCTTGCTCTTGAAGAAAGCCGAAAACCGTAGGACGGAGAATCACCTCACGGAAAGACTGACGCAGTTCAGCCAACGAGACACGCTGCGAAGTTGCCTCCACACGAAAAAGAATCTCTGCCAATTGTTTCATTTCACATTGTAAGGATGACCAGATGAGTGTCAACTCCTGCTTACGCTTACCCTCTGAAGGAATGCGGAGACTCTCCGACTGCTTGTTCCACTCACAAGATAAGATACGGTGACTGGTACTGAGCAAGAATGTCTGGCGTTTGTAAATTACCTGATAATAAAGAATACCCTCTCTCAAACGTATCCCTGAGGGACGAAATTTTAATTTTAGTGTTGCCATTATAATAAGTGTTTTAAATATAAATCGTAACTTTGTAGCTACAGAAACCAACAAGAATAAAACAAGATACGCAAATTCTACCAAAACCATTACTTATCCATACAGCCTATGAAAAGAGAGTTTACATTGCTTGCACTTACCTTCGTCTGGACGGCTTTACTGGCAGAACCCGTTGGGAAGGAGAGTGCAAGAGAGACAGCAAGACTGTTTCTGCAAGAGAAAGGTGTGACCATGCAAACCAGCACACCCACACATAGAGTCGCACGCAAGAAAGCTGCAGAAAAGAACAACTCCTACTACTACGTTTTCAACGCTGGCAATGACAAAGGTTATGTCATCGTGTCGGGAGACGACCGTACGGAAGAGATTCTCGGATATGTAGACCATGGTTCGTTCCGCGAAAAAGACATCCCCGACAACATGAGGGCGTGGCTACAAGGATATGCTGACCAAATACAGTATATGGATGACCATAACATCAAAGGGACAAGCCCACAGCAGAGACTTGCCGCCAGACGATGTATAAGAAGCACCAAACATGCGGTACCCGTCATAATGACCACAACATGGAATCAAGGTGACCCTTATAACTCGAAGTGTCCTAAATACTATAAGGAAGACGGTACCACAGACCAGCCAGCCTCTGGTTGTGTGGCAACAGCATTGGCACAGGTGATGAATTTCTACAAATATCCACCACGCATACGAAAGGCTATCCCCTCTATCACCAACACCTATACCCTGGCTAACGGAACCAAGAAGACGGTGACAACCAAGGCTATACGCATAGGCACAAAAATTGACTGGGCAAACATGGCTGACAACTATGATGGAGACGAGACAACTGAGCAAAAAGATGCCGTAGGCAACTTGATGTATTACGTAGGGCAAGCAGTAGGCATGGGCTATGGAGCCTCTTCAGGAGCAGGATTCGGCAACAACATAGCGAATGCCATGACTACTTACTTCGGCTATGACGATGGGGCATACATGGCATACAGAGACCAATACTCTATAGAAGGATGGTTTAATCTCATTTACGAGGAGATTGCCAAAGGGTATCCCGTTGGTTTTGCAGCATGGAGCACGGGAGGCGGACACTCGTTCGTATTGGACGGATTCGACGGAGAAAGCCTTTTCCATCTCAACTGGGGATGGGGAGGCGGCAGCGACGGATGGTTCCTGCTGAGTGTACTTAATCCTGGGGACAACAGCGGTATCGGTGCAAGCACAAGCAGCGACGGATATAGTCTGGGACAAACAGCTCTAATGAATCTGCGCCTACCCGACAACGTCAAGGCGGAACCAACAGCCAGCTTAACCATCAATGACGTGAAGATAGACGGAACATCCATCAGCGGAAACTATATCAACTGGACAGGTGCAAACGGCAATTTCCATGCGGGCATTGCTTACCAGAAGGAAGATGGCACACTGGCTCCCGTAGGCGGCAAGTACGAATCGTTTACACTGAATGTAAATACGTATTACGGAAAGAAGTACAATGTAAACGGTCTCTTGCCTCAAGGCACATGGAAGATATCTCCTGCCAGCAAACTTAGTACAGCAAAAGTATGGCGAACCCTATACAACATGCGCGACACCTACATCGAGGCAAACGTGGATGCTGACGGCAAGACGACCCTACGCATGGTGCAGCCCAACTACAATGTTAGCATTGACAAGATACAGTGCGTGACAAACAAAGAGGCAGGCAGCCAGCAGGAGTTACAGGTGAAGTTCTCTAACCAAGGCGATGAGTTCCTTAAAGAAGTGCGCTTGTTTGCCAGCACATCTGACGTAAAAGTAGATGCTGACAGCCGTGCCATCGTGGCACTGAAGAAAGGAGAGAGCACAACCCTAAGTTTCTTCTTTACTCCCTCGGAAACAGGCGTATACAACCTCTGGCTCTGTACTAATAGCGACGGAACAGGAGAAATAGGCAAGGGAAGTGTGGAGATTGTGGAAAGCGGAAAGGGAACAAAGCCGAACCTTCGTGCTTCGTCATTCATTATCAGAAACAACCAAAGCGGAACTGTCTACGGCAGCCAGCTGACGGGTGCAGTATCCATATTTAACAATGAATCAGAGCCTTTTGTAGGCAAAGTGGTATTGCAACTCTGGAGACAGCCACAGGGATCGAACACGGCATGGACATCCAGCTCACAGACGGTCAACATGGAAATTGAACCAGCCCACAATGCTCTGGCAAACTTCAACTTCACAGGACTTGACAACACCAGCACCTACCGCATCCAAGTAAAAGTGAACAACGAAGATGTTGCGGGCGGTGGACTATGGGAACATGGATGGGTGTGCAAACCGGGCATTGTCTACTGGAAAGAAGACGGATCACTGGCATCCATGGCAGGAAAAACAAGCTTCATAGCCCCGAGCACAGCCTGTGCGCTACGTCTGGATGGTGTGACTGTACGAAGAATCGTATCCAACAAGAATCCCAACACCATCTACGCCGTACCTCAAGGACTACAGGTGCCGACAGGACTGACAGACAAGAATCTGGTGACGGGTGACTCTGCCTCCGTCATCAACCTTACAGACGGCTATCCCTACTATCTCCCCTTGACCTTCAATGCGGACACGGCATACTTCCATCATGTATTCCCCATGAACAGCAACAGCACCGGATGGGAGACCTTCACCCTACCCTTTGCTGCAGATTCTATTTACATCGATGGAAAGTCTAAGGCTCTCAATGATACGCTAAACCACTTCTGGATTTACGAATATGCATGGAGTGAGGATGATGGAACCCCCATCTTCACAGAAGCCACACAGCTGCGAGGCAACACTCCCTATCTGATTGCTGCAGACAGTACTCTTGCAGGAAAGACCATTTCGTTTAGAGGGACAGACGTATCCTTCTTCAAATCAGAAAGCACCAAAGCCGTGGTATCTTCTGAGGCTTACACCTTCCATGGGACCACACTGGCAGAAAAAAAGAAGGGCATATATCAACTCAACGAATCTGGTACTGCATTTGAATATCAAGAAGAGTCTGTGGCAACAACTCCCCTCGGCACTTATTTCACCACTGCTCTGAGTGAGGAAGAACGTGCAGCGTCTATCATCCTGCCCACAGTCCCACGGTCGCTGGATACTGCCATCGGTGGCATAAAGGCAAATCGCCTGACACCCAACAACAAGGGTTTCTACAACATCGCAGGACAAGACATGGGTAAGAGCACGAACAAACGCGAAATCAAATCAGGCATATACATAAGAGAGGGACGCAAGGTGCTCATAAAACAATAAGCCCACAAACAGGCTCTTTTTGAAAAGAAGCCTATCCATAAGAGGCAGACGGATGGTATGTAGTTCTTTTTTTACATACATTCCGTCTGCTGTTTTATAAAAAGTTGTACCTTTGTCCAGCTAAAAAAATAATTGCAAAGGAAAAGATGGCAGGTTACATTTCAGAGAACGCACGTAAGGTGACAACCACGATGCTAACAGAAATGAAAAAACAAGGACAGCAAATTTCCATGCTGACCGCTTATGATTATACAATGGCCACTCTGGTGGATGGCGCAGGAGTGGACATCATTCTGGTGGGTGACAGTGCCAGCAATGTGATGGCTGGCAACGAGACTACACTACCTATTACTCTCGACCAGATGATTTACCATGCACGAAGTGTGGCAAGAGCTGCCAAGCACGCGCTGGTGGTATGTGACATGCCTTTCGGTACTTATCAGGTATGTACAGAAGATGCCATGAGGTCAGCCGTACGCATTATGGCAGAAAGCGGAGCAGACGCTGTGAAACTGGAAGGTGGAGAGTCTATTGCTAAAACAATAAAAGCCATGGTGAAAGCAGGCATCCCCGTATGTGGACACTTAGGACTGACACCACAGAGCGTACATGTGTTTGGAGGATTTGGACTTAGAGCCAAAGAGGAAGCAGAGGCACAGCAACTGATAAAAGACGCCAAGGCACTGGAAGAGGCAGGATGCTTTGCGGTGGTACTGGAAAAAATACCTGCGAGCCTTACAGCCCAAGTCTGTGCGGAACTGACCATTCCTGTTATCGGTATAGGAGCAGGTATAGCCGACGGACAGGTGCTTGTCTTGCAAGACATGCTGGGAATGAACGATGGGTTCCATCCCAAGTTCCTGCGCCAATACGCACACATCGGGCAGGATATCACGGAAGCCATCAGACACTATGTAGACGATGTACGCAAGGCTGACTTTCCGTCAGCAGCAGAAAGCTACTGATGGGGAGAGGCAGGACATCCCACTTATTCAGAAAGAGAGAACGCATTTACTGAAAAATAAAAATAAAGAAACATATACATTTATGAAGAAGAATTTCATTGAGCGAAGCGGTCTGAACCTACCCGAGGTTGGTCGCGAAATGCTGAAGGAATGGGGAGAGGAAGACCTCTTTCACAAAAGCATAGAGG
>CAKRRN010000051.1 GCA_934394435.1 uncultured Bacteroidaceae bacterium | reverse complement strand
TGGGAGACTTGATGGTATACTTCTGGCTACTACTTTACGTGCTATGGGAATGTACTTTTCCACAAGAACGCATATTGGGAAATAACACATGAATAAAGGATTCCGCAGCGAAAAGCAAATTTGCATGGTGAAGCAAAAAGGAACTTGACATTGACACTTTCCACTAAT
Source organism: uncultured Bacteroidaceae bacterium (assembly GCA_934394435.1). Classification (GTDB taxonomy): domain Bacteria; phylum Bacteroidota; class Bacteroidia; order Bacteroidales; family Bacteroidaceae; genus Physcousia. The sequence goes on along the minus strand of CAKRRN010000051.1, from coordinate 9,045 downwards.
AATTGCCTACCATTGCACACTACACATAATATATATATACCAGAGGAAGGGAAAAATCAGATGGAGAAATTCACAGACATTATCAATAGCAACCAACTGACACTGGTTGACTTTTTTGCCACATGGTGTGGTCCTTGCAAGATGATGCACCCTGTGCTTGAACAGTTGAAAAGCGAAATGGGTGACCAAGTGCGCATCATCAAACTGGACATAGACAAGAATGAGACAATGGCAAATGCTTATCGCATTCAGTCTGTACCCACGCTGATGCTCTTCAGAAAAGGAGAAACTCTATGGAGACAGAGTGGCGCCATGCGGCTTGCCGATCTGAAGAGTCTGATTGAACAACACATAGAGAAATCTGAATAACAGAAGATATGCCCCCCTGCAGATGCCACTGGTGTAACGAACAGAACCCTCTGTATGTAGAATACCACGACCGCGAATGGGGTGTGCCCGTACATGACGACCACCATCTGTATGAGATGCTCCTATTAGAGTCGTTTCAGGCTGGACTATCCTGGGAATGTGTGTTGAACAAGCGTGAGGCTTTCCGCAAGGCTTTTGACGGATTCGATGTGGATGCTGTGGCTGGCTACAGCGAGGCAAGGCAGACGTCCCTCATGCTTGACTCCAGCATCATACGCAACCGTTTAAAGATAAGAGCTGCGGTGAATAACGCACGCATATTCAAGGATATCCAACAAGAATACGGATCGTTTGATAAGTATATATGGGGCTTCACAGGAGGCAAAACCATGTATGAATGTGACAAGACCACATCACCCTTGTCCGACGCTGTATCGCACGACCTATCTCAACGGGGAATGAAGTTCGTGGGAAGTACTATCATCTACTCCCTGCTGCAAGCCATAGGTATCATCAACTCGCATGAGCAGCGTTGTTTCCTACACCATGGAAGGATGCTGTCAAGCGAGACACACCCAAAAAAGAACAACGAATGATAAAAAATTTAATATTTGACTTTGGCAAGGTTCTTGTCGACTACGACTTTGAACAGTTTCTTAGTTCCTTCATCGCTGATTACGACAACAGAAACAGATTCCTACAGACTATCTGCAACCAGGAACTGGTAAACCGCTGTGACAAAGGTGATGAAACATTCGAACAGATAGTGGAGGACCTGAAAAGGATCTATCCGCAATGGCAGGAAGAACTACAAATCTTCCACGACCGACAGACAGAGGCTGTGACTGGTGAGGTGGAAGGCATGCGCGACCTACTGGTCAAACTGAAAGGAGAGGGCTTCCGCCTGTACGGGCTTACCAACTGGAGCAATGCCGTGTATGAAGTCATGCAGAAATATCAGCATATGTTTGAGTTGCTCGAAGGAATAGTCATCTCCTCAGAAGAGCATGTCATCAAGCCTGATCCTGCCATCTACCGATGCCTGTTTGAGCGTTTCGCTCTCAATCCTGAGGAATGTCTCTTTACAGACGACAAACCCGAGAATATTGAGGGCAGCATAGCTGTAGGCATGAGAGGAATCGTATTCAAAAATGCCAAACAGTATGAGCAAGAACTAAAAATTATAATAGGCAAAGAACCGACAGTTTTTTAAAAACACACAAAAAAAAGAGCAACAATATGAAGAGTACATGGATGATAACGATAGCGGCAACACTGATGCTTGCCGCATGTAAAAACAGCAAGACGCAAGAAGACACACAGAGGACCGACAGCGTGAATGTGGTCACAGAGACCATCATGGCACGACGTTCCATACGCCACTACACAGATACGCCTGTGGGCAAAGACACACTATTGAAACTGGCAGAGTACGGAGTGAACGCTCCTAACGCACGCAACCAGCAGGAATGGGCAGTACGCATCGTGGATAATCAAGAATACTTGGACGGAATCACACAACTGATGAAGACAGCTATGCCCATGATGACAGACACGAGTGACCCTAAGTTCCGCAATGGATTCCGCAACGCATCTGCCGTTATCTTCGTAGCAACTCCCGATGACGAGCATGGTATGAATCTCATCAACGTGGGTGCCTTGTGTGAGAATATCTGTCTGGCAGCACAGTCTATGGGACTGGGCAGTATCGTCATGGGAGGCCCCATCGCATTCATGAACAACACTCCAGATGTCAAACCCTATATGGATCGTCTGAACTTGCCTCAAGGCTACAAACTGCGCATATGCGTAGGTATCGGGCATCCCGATGAGACACCAGAAGCCAAGCCTCGTGACTTGAGCAAGATTGAAATGATAAAGTAGCGAAAGCCCCTCATAAGCCGGAATCGACAAACAGATTCCGGCTTATGTTATTTTTTTTGTACATCAACGTGATACTGACTTTAAGAGGCACGAAAGAGTCTCAACCAGTTCCTCAAAACTGTCAATCTTTGACTCTTGTTCTTCTGTCAGACCATGAATATTCCTTCCGCACTTTTCACAATACTCCACAGAGATGTCATTTTTATGCCCACAAGAGCACTCGTATTTCGTTCCTGCAGAAGAGAATAAGCCACCTTGTGTCTCTACTCTCCTACCTATTTCGGGAAGTGTCCTAAGCCTTGCAAGCAAGTCTCTCATGTCAGTCAAGTCGTTTTCGCCGTATGCGTATTTAGGCACATCAAGTAGCGAAACGGCAGTATCAAGATCACCTGCGTCTAAAATTTTCAAAATCCGTTTTGCATTAAACAACCGATTCTTTTCCAATACATCACGAAAATTCTTAGCGTCCTTGTATGCATATTCTACAGCCTCATCGTAATCCAAGGATTTTAGATAAGATGGATACTTTTTTGTGCAATCTTGCGCATAAGTCGGACCATACGCATTCCCATCTAAAAGATCACGGCACCGCACGTAATATTGGTACAAGGGCTCGTTCAACTCTTGATGTGGATTTCGCAGAATGTAATTCCATTCTTCCTCTGTCAGCCATTCTTCTTGTTCTAACTTACGTAGTATTCTCTTCTTGACGCACTCAGCCGTAAGAAATTCCCATGTTACCTCCTCATCCTTGCTTGGTGTTTGTGTTTCATTAGCTGGGATGGAAAGCCTTACAGCTGTACCTTGAATCGACACCATGAACATAGACATACTCTTGGCTGATATGCTGTCATAGTCAATCCTCGTGCCAAGAACAGCATTGGCACCCATTTCTGCGGCTTTCGCCTTCAGGCGTTCTGTCACATCCGTGTATAGCTTGTTCATGGATTCCCGATAGGCACCAGAGTGTCCTCCAAACAGATCTGAGAACGATGCTGTCAAATCTGTGAGGAAGCCTGTACCAGCAACCTGGTTTGCAGTTACTATACCATAGTAGTTCTCCACGGGTAATCCCTCTGCAGTTGGGGTTGTAAGCAGCAATACGTCATTATTCATATTCTTTTTGTTTTTTAGTTTGACATTTGTACAAGTTTTACGATGATCGCAATAGAGAAAAAGCCAACAAATCTCTTCTATACCCAAAATTGCAGCCAAGTTCCACTACGTTCAGCATCTGTAAAGTTATCACTTTTTTTACGTAGCAAACAATTATAATCAAACATTTTTTCATCTTAAAGTATGGTTCTTTCACTATGTACTTATAGTTAATCATGCGTTCGGGATGCGTTCATCATCAGGGTTACACAATCGAAGAAACATTGGCTTGGAAAAAATCATCTTGCACGTCCCCCCTATCCCAAAAATTATTCGTATGTTTGCATACGATATGAAAAAGAAAAGACACTACATACTGGTGGACGCTGAGTATGCAGAAAGTGTAGCAGTACGGTTGAGAGCACATTACGCAAAAGTACTTGGGCGCGAAATGCCCTTGCTTGACCTTGCCGACTGGCTTACCTGTTGCGCTTTGGACTGCGGACTCCAACAGGGAGAAAACGAGATAGAAGTATGCATCTTCCACAAGCCAGAGAAAGAGAGAATGGATAATTTCATCCCCTCGGACTTGAAGGCTGAGCTTGACAAGCAGGGTTTCGACATCCCGGGTTTGGCTGACTTTACCGTAAACTGTGTTGCAAAGGAAGACATCGTAGAAGGAGCACCACTGCCCATACAGGCGGCACTTTTCATTCTGCATGATAAAGGACAAGGAGCAATCACTCTGATTGCAAATGCCGGAGAATATATACAGGACCTGCAACAGGCTGCAACAGAAGCACCCGGACATCCATTCACCATCATGGACATGGAGCAAAAGATGGGTACACCCGGACATGTGGTACTGGGATTCAGCATGGTACACGCCATGGGACTAAGTCAGCAGGACTTGCAAAGGGGATAAGGGGGAAAAGGAAAAAATAAGAGTATAAGAATCAAAACAAGAAGAAGATATGGGACGAATACTTATTATCGGTGCAGGAGGGGTGGCTACAGTAGCCGCACATAAAGTCTGTCAGAATCCCGATGTGTTTACAGAGGTGATGATTGCCAGCCGTACGGAAAAGAAGTGCAAGGCTTTGGCAGAAGTGTTGAACAAGAAATATGGAACAAAGGTGCGCACAGCACAGGTGGATGCCGACAGCGTAAACCAACTGGTCGAGCTCTTATCCGACTACAAGCCCGAACTGGTGCTGAACCTGGCTCTGCCCTATCAAGACCTCACCATCATGGAGGCATGTCTAAAGACTGGATGCAACTATATGGACACTGCCAACTATGAGCCAAAGGACGAGGCGCACTTTGAGTACAGCTGGCAATGGGCTTATCGCGAGCGTTTCGAACAGGCTGGACTGACCGCCATACTGGGTTGCGGATTTGACCCGGGAGTGACAAGCATCTTCACGGCATACGCAGCCAAGCACCACTTCGACGAGATCCAATACCTTGACATCGTGGACTGCAACGCAGGCAACCATCATAAGGCTTTTGCCACCAACTTCAACCCAGAAATCAACATTCGCGAAATCACCCAAAAGGGACTCTACTGGGAAAATGGGAAATACATCGAGACGGAACCAATGGAAATCCATAAGCCTCTCACCTACCCTGGCATCGGTCCCAAGGAGAGTTACCTGCTACACCACGAGGAGATAGAATCGCTGGTCATCAATTACCCCACCATCAAGCGTGCACGATTCTGGATGACCTTCGGACAGCAGTATCTCACCTATTTGGATGTAATACAAAACATTGGCATGGCACGTATCGACGAGGTGGAATATAAGGCTCCGAAAGCAGACGGCACAGGCGAAGAAGTGGTGAAGATAGTGCCCCTGCAATTCCTCAAAGCCGTATTGCCCAACCCTCAAGACCTTGGCGAAAACTACGACGGAGAGACCAGCATCGGATGCCGCATACGTGGACTCAAAGACGGCAAGGAGCATACCTACTATGTGTACAACAACTGCTCGCACCAGGCTGCCTATGAGGAGACAGGCATGCAGGGCGTAAGCTACACCACAGGTGTACCTGCCATGATAGGAGCCATGATGTTTATGAAGGGCATCTGGAAAAAACCAGGCGTACACAACGTAGAGGAGTTTGACCCAGACCCATTTATGGAGCAACTGAACAAGCAAGGTCTGCCCTGGCACGAAATCCACGATGGCGACTTGGAACTCTAAAAACGAGTCAAGTCATACACATTATTTATATATAATTTAGCAATATAAGAAATGGCATCAGCAGATAATGCGGCAAAACTGAAAGCCCTTCAGGCCGCCATAAGCAAAATAGAAAAGGACTTCGGAAAAGGTTCGGTGATGAAGCTGGGCGACGAGCAAATAGAAAACGTGGAGGTAATACACACGGGAAGTATCTCGTTAGACTACGCATTAGGCGTGGGAGGTTATCCCAAAGGGCGTATCATCGAGATATACGGTCCTGAATCATCAGGTAAGACCACACTAGCCATACATGCCATCGCTGAAGCACAGAAGGCTGGTGGAATAGCCGCATTCATTGATGCGGAGCACGCCTTCGACCGCTTCTATGCAGCCAAACTGGGCGTGGATGTTGACAACCTCTTCATCTCGCAGCCAGACAACGGCGAACAGGCTCTAGAGATAGCCGACCAACTGATACGAAGCGCAGCCATAGACATCGTGGTAGTTGACTCCGTGGCAGCACTCACCCCAAAGGCCGAAATAGAAGGAGACATGGGCGACAACAAAGTAGGACTGCAGGCACGACTCATGAGCCAAGCTCTGAGAAAACTCACAGCCACCATAAGCAAGACCAACACCACCTGCATCTTCATCAACCAACTGCGCGAAAAGATTGGCATCATGTTTGGTAATCCTGAGACTACCACAGGCGGTAATGCCCTGAAGTTCTATGCAAGCGTACGCTTGGACATCCGCAAGGGCTCACCCATCAAGGACGGAGACAACATCCTGGGCAATGAGGTGCGCGTGAAAGTGGTGAAAAACAAAGTCGCTCCCCCATTCCGCAAAGCAGAGTTTGAAATCACCTTTGGAGAAGGTATCAGCCGAATAGGCGAGATTGTGGACTTGGGAGTAAAGTTTGGCGTCATAGAGAAGAGCGGGTCTTGGTACAGCTACGGAGGCAGCAAACTTGGTCAAGGACGCGAAGGAGTGAAATCTCTTCTGAAGGACAACCCCGAACTGGCAGAGGAGTTAGCCAACAAGATAACCCAAGTTATGAATGGAACTCCCGATGCGGAGGAAATCATAGAGGAAGGGATGCAATAGGATTACGGTGGCGTGAGATTGAAAGAAAAATTCACTTTTTCGCGCACACCAATTACACTTAGGGCTGGATGCACATTATATATATAAGTGCAGACCAGCCCTGGTTCGTATTTTAGCATCTATCACCAGATGGCAGAATTTTCTGACAGGATGGCAGAATAGCCGACAAATTCCAGTCTGCCTCTGACAGCATGAAAGACTTTCCCATACAGGCAACATACTTTGGCACATCGTTTGTGACAATTTAGGTGTGCAAAGAGGCACAAGAACAAAATTATAGAATAAAAAAAATAAAAGATATACAACTATGGGAAAGATTATTGGTATAGACCTTGGTACGACAAACTCATGCGTATCAGTTTTTGAGGGCAACGAGCCCGTTGTGATAGCCAACAGCGAGGGTAAGCGCACAACTCCCTCTGTAGTAGCATTCGTTGATGGCGGTGAGCGTAAAGTGGGTGATCCCGCAAAACGTCAGGCCATCACTAATCCAAAGAAGACCATCTTCTCTATCAAGCGTTTCATGGGTGAAACCTATGATCAGGTGCAGAAAGAAATTGCCCGTGTACCATATTCTGTAGTACGTGGCGATAACAACACACCTCGTGTAGATATTGACGGACGTCAGTATACACCTCAGGAAATCAGCGCAATGATTCTGCAGAAGATGAAGAAGACCGCAGAGGACTATCTGGGTCAAGAGGTGACAGAAGCCGTGATTACCGTGCCAGCCTACTTCTCAGACTCTCAGCGTCAGGCCACCAAGGAAGCTGGTCAGATTGCCGGACTGGATGTAAAGCGTATTGTGAACGAGCCCACAGCAGCAGCTTTGGCTTATGGTGTGGACAAGGCACACAAGGATATGAAGATTGCCGTGTTCGACCTTGGCGGTGGTACATTCGATATCTCCATACTGGAGTTTGGTAGTGGTGTGTTCGAGGTGCTGTCCACTAATGGTGACACACATCTGGGTGGTGATGACTTTGACCAGGTTATCATTGACTGGTTGGCAAATGAGTTCAAGGCTGAGGAAGGCATTGACCTGAAGCAGGATCCTATGGCACTCCAGCGTTTGAAAGAAGCTGCCGAGAAAGCAAAGATTGAGCTCTCAAGCAGCACAACCACAGAAATTAACCTGCCTTACATTACTGCCGTAGGCGGTGTACCCAAACACTTGGTAAAGACATTGACACGTGCCAAGTTCGAGCAGTTGGCAGACGGTCTCATCCAAGCTTGTAAGGTACCTTGTCAGAACGCAATGCGCGATGCAGGTCTGTCTAACAACGACATTGATGAAGTGATTCTGGTAGGTGGTTCAAGTCGAATCCCAGCCGTACAGAAACTGGTTGCTGACTTCTTCGGCAAAGAACCCTCTAAGGGTGTGAACCCCGATGAGGTAGTGGCAGTAGGTGCAGCCATTCAAGGTGCTGTGCTCACGGGCGACAAGAGCGATATCGTATTGCTCGATGTGACTCCCCTGTCAATGGGTATTGAGACTATGGGCGGTGTAATGACCAAGTTGATTGATGCCAACACCACCATCCCCTGTCACAAGAGCGAGGTGTTCTCTACAGCCGCTGATAACCAGACAGCCGTAACCATCCACGTACTGCAGGGTGAGCGTCCAATGGCAAGCCAAAACAAGAGCGTTGGTCAGTTCAACCTTGAGGGAATTGCTCCCGCACGTCGTGGCGTACCACAGATTGAAGTATCCTTCGATATCGATGCCAACGGTATCTTGAAGGTTTCAGCCAAGGATAAAGCAACCGGCAAGGAGCAGACCATCCGCATTGAGGCTTCTTCTGGTCTCTCTAAGGAGGAGATAGAGCGTATGAAGGCAGAGGCAGAGGCCAACGCAGATGCAGATAAGAAGGAGCGCGAGAAGGTGGACAAGCTCAATCAGGCCGACTCCATGATCTTCCAGACAGAAAACATGCTGAAGGAGAGTGGTGACAAACTACCTGCCGACGTAAAGTCTGAGGTAGAGGCCGCAGTTGAGAAGCTGAAGACAGCCCATAAGGCACAAGACATCGCAGCTATTGATGCAGCCATCGCAGAGTTGAACAATGCAGCCCAGAAGATGTATGCAGCCCAGCAGCAAGCAGGTCCTCAGCCCGATGCAAATGCCCAAGCTGGTTCTCAACAGTCTCAGCAAAACACCTCTAATAGCAAGGACGACAACATCCAAGACGCTGACTTCGAGGAGGTTAAGTAATATTTAAGATGAGGAGCCTCAACAAAGCTCCTCTCTCCTAAAAAGAAGTTATTAGATTGATATAAGATAAAGCCCCCAACTGACGAGGAAACAAATCAGTTAGGGGCTTTTTGATAATATCGGCGATTTGGTACCGCCGTAGCGGTCGTATGGTACCGCCAGTTTCACGTTGTCGGATTTTTCATA
>CAKRRN010000050.1 GCA_934394435.1 uncultured Bacteroidaceae bacterium | reverse complement strand
CACGAAGGGTGCGACTATATATACACAATTAAAACGAATGCAGTATTATGGTTTCAATCCACGCACCCACGAAGGGTGCGACGATGGAACGCAAACTGCATCGCTGCATGGATAAGTTTCAATCCACGCACCCACGAAGGGTGCGACGTCCCCATGACAGATGTATATAAGCCATTCCCTGTTTCAATCCACGCACCCACGAAGGGTGCGACGTCTTTACTGCTTGTGATGCGTCCATATTGCTATGTTTCAATCCACGCACCCACGAAGGGTGCGACAAATGTTAAAAAGGAGCGAAACGCTTATCTCCGAGTTTCAATCCACGCACCCACGAAGGGTGCGACGCGAGTATGACAGAGCAAACCTATTTTATGGACGTTTCAATCCACGCACCCACGAAGGGTGCGACTGGATATCAGCGCCCCTACACTAACGACGAGTTAGTTTCAATCCACGCACCCACGAAGGGTGCGACCAAGCCAACTGCGGTAGTGAGCGTACATTTCTGGTTTCAATCCACGCACCCACGAAGGGTGCGACTGCGTATTCAGCAAAAGGCTGAATATCACGATGCAAAAATAGCTTTTTTGCGAGATATAGCCAAATTATATATAATGAAAGTTTATGAATGCTATATAATAGCATAAACTCTTGGTTCTTATGAAATGCGAAGCTCTTAGCATTTTATGCAACGCTATGGGTTCGCACCTTCCTTTTCTATATGATTAGCTCGCCAGTAAAATCAACCCCAATATCCTTTCCGAGTGTGTCTACTTTACGTTTCCAATTGCTTCCTAAATTATAAAAGCGGATGCTGTCTTGTTCGGAATCTATGATTCCTTCCAATTGATTTCGTAGTTTTACGAATTGTGCTTCCGTTAATATACACTCGAAAACGGAATTCTGAACTCTTTTTCCATAATCCAAACAAGCTCTTGCTACGTTTCGCAATCGTTTGGCTCCTTTGTGAGAAGTAATATTTACATCATAAGTTATCAATACGAACATAATCTATTTGATTAGAAATACAGGATAATCATCCAAGTCTTTACGGATAAATCTTGCAAACAACATAGACTGTATATAAGGCAACAGACCTACGCTTACTTTTTCATTCAGATACGGATGGGTAATCTGTTCTTTCTTACGGTTTTGCCAGGCAGAGATAATCGTTTTGCGCCCTGAATCGGTCATTACGATTCCCTCGTCACCCTGTTTGAGAAAGTCCTTGATTGATATTTGTTTCCTGTTTATTAGTGAAAGGACAAGCCTGTCACCCAAGTAGGCACGCAACTCCTCCATCATGTCCAATGCCAACGATGCCCGTCCTGGTCTCAGCGTATGCAAGAATCCCACATATGGGTCAAGCCCTACCGTTTCCAAGGCGGAGGTCATGTCATTGCATATAAGCGTATATACAAACGACAGCATTGCATTGACTGCATCCTTTGGTGGACGGCGGTTGCGCCCTTCAAAAGAAAAGTCATCCTTCTGATTCAATATCAGCCGTGAGAACACGCCGAAATAATAATTTGCAGCTTCACCTTCTATACCCCTCACACTGTCGATATTGTCTGCATTCAATACCTTACGCTTACACCGCAACAGATTTTCAGCCACAATCTCCACAGCCTCATCACTGCCATTGTCACGCACGAACCGCCGGAGGATATTCCGATAGTTTTGTATCTTGCCGGCTATAAACAATTTGGCGAGATGCAAGGCATAGTTTGGCTCATCAGAATACTTGTATTGAGCCTTACGCAACAACACGTTTCCTCTTGTCGGACCCTGCGAGCGACTAATATACCTTCCTTGTGGAGAAAGAAAGGTAAGCCCTATGTTGTTGTCCGCACAAAGTTTCATAAGCCCCGGACTTGCTCCCATATATCCGAAAGTTACTATCTGCTCTATATTGTGGACAGGTATGCGGAACACCTCATTCTGCTTTACAGACACAACCACGTTTAGCCCATCCTTACTGAGATAGGCCTCCGGCGTGGTGACATACAAAGTGTTAAGTAATATCCTCATATAGGTTTTTGTTTAGGTAGGCTGAGACTTTTGTGCAATCAGTTGTTTCCGGCAGACAGATATCCTTGAGCGAGCAATTGCGGCAATGGTGCTCCTTTATGGCAGGTGGCATCTTGCCACTTTTGAAGATGTCATGCATCTGAATGGCGCATTGCTTGGTCGTTTCCCTCAGATTGTCTGAGATGGCAATCGTTTCTCGGTGCTTGACTTCATCATAATACAGCGCACCATAAGGAATATTGATACCATACATTTCCTCCAAACATATCGCTTGTGCAGCTAATTGAACCTCATCCCTTTCATCCGGTTTACTGTGACCTCTTTTGTATTCCACTGGATAAGGTTTCCAATATCCTTTGTATCTCGGATGGGTGATTGCATCTTTCTCTGAGTCGGTAGGCAGCAGTTCCACGGCATCGGTTATGCCATAAAGCCCCAGCTCCTTGGATGCGACATGGAGGGAGCGGAGGGTTATGACATCACCATTCTTCTGACGATAGAAAGGGTTATCCACATTCTGATGTAGGATATTCCCTTCTGTCGTCAGCTTATTGTCAGCCCATTGCTGCTCAATATGAATCAAAGCCCATTGCCGGGGACAGAACATAAAGTGCTGTATCCCCGACAACATGAGCATTTCTTCTTCAGTATACATACGGACACTAAATGAGTTCCTCGACAGTTACACCTGATGGTAAGGCATCTTTGTCGATAGTCACATTGTAATCTTTGAAAGATCTTGGTGCTGAGTCCGTATTCTTCTCAACCTTTACCAAATCAAACAACTTGTTTGCAGGAGCATTGCCCAGTACAGAATCATGCTTGAATACAATAAGTTTCTGAGCACTCATCAATCCGCGAGCCGCAGAACGATCCATATCAAACATACTCTTCAAAGCCTCCCAAAAGAGTTGAAGATCTTCCTCAGAGAAGCCTGTCTGCTGGGCAAGGTTGGCTGAGATAAAGCCATGACATATGTAAAGTCCATAAGGAATGGTTGCTTTACGTCCCATAGTATGGTTTTCTCCATTCTGTTTCTCTGCTTCTCCAGAAGTTGCTACTGCGACACGCGTGATAGAATGTTCCGCTGTCGCAACAGCATCCACAGAACGAGCAAAAGTCAACTGGATAGGTCCTCTTACTTGACCGGCGTTCTTACCTGTTGACATCACTGCGCCGAAAGTGCGAATGTCATAATAGTTCTTGCACATGAAACGACGGGCTGCGGCAGTTTTCTCCTTCGCATCCTTGATGCCTTTAACTTCTGAGTCATCATGTGCCTTGTCAATCTCGTCATTGAGTACAGCCTTCTCTTTGATAAAAATATCAAATCCATCAGAAAGTTCCTTGGCAATTTGCACATAGTTGCGTACTTTTCTCTTTAAGCACACATCAGTTACCAGCCCCATGCCAGTCTCTGCATCTACACGAGGAAGATTGCCTGCGTCAGGATCACCATTAGGATTGCCATCCTGTACATCAAACATGTAAACGAAATCGAAACGATTATTCAATGTTGCCATAATATTTATGTTTTAAATGTTTATACTTTAGTTCTTATTCTCATCATCTTTCTTTGTAAAGAAGTCCTGTCTTTGATGGTAATATCCCACAAAGAAACGTCCTTGATCTTGCAAATCGAGATGTGCTGGGAAACCGTCAGCTGGAATCTTATCAATGATTTCCTGCTTGAGTTTTTCGTAGAATACTTTCTTTCCCTCATTGGAAAGATTCTCCAAATGATGTGAGGAAAGATTCAGAATGGTCGCAAATACCGATGAAGGCGTTGCGCTTGCAGCATTCATGTAACGTTCACGAATACTACTGTTTTTGTTTGCATCTTCTTGAATTCTGTCAAGAACTGCAAAGAGGCGGCCACATAGGTAGCCTTGGTTTGTGTTACTTTTGTCTAACATAACTTCTATTTTTTTGTTGTTATCATTTTGTCTGTTCAAGTATGCCTTGATAATTGCCATGCGGGCAATACGATTAACACCATCACTTTCTGCTCTTATTCTGCCAATACATGCGGAGAGTAGGGTGTAAGGGTATGGTATTCCTTGGAAGATACTCTTGATGACGGCTTCAGGTAAATTAGGAGTAACATCAGATTGCTTGCCACCAAGAGTGACAGCTGAGAGCATTTCTTTTATACCCATAAATGGCTTCTTTTCTTTTCGAGTATCAACTATCTCCATATCGTTGAAATGGCGAAGAACCATACCTGCAAAATCCTTCAAGGATGTTTCCGACCAATAGACTACTGCTATTCTGGCTGCATTTGGAGCTAATCCTAAGATATAGAAGCGGTCATCCAAGTTGGTCTTTAGTACACCAGAATAAATCGATGTGAAGACTTTTCGTACCTGCTCTATTTTAGCGTTAGGATTATCTTCTTTTGTTTCAGAATAACCCAACAAGTCAAAGAGGCCCTCTTCCACTTCCTCTGCTGCCTCGTTACTTGACGATGCCCAAAACAAAAAGGTACGATTGCCAACCATGAATTTGTTGTGAGATCCATTTTGCAGCATAGCATTTAGTGCCGTTGTATAAGCGAACTCTGCTTCTTTGCAGATGGGAGCATTTGCACATTTTTTCTTTCCATACGAATCATAACCAGAATTGACCTGAAAAGCTACAAGTTTTGCTGTAGCTTGACTTCCCGGTATCATAGTAGCTGTTGTCGTGTCTACAGACTCCCCATGAATGCCTGTAATCAGACACAACTGTTGGTTTTTATCTTCATCATTCTCAAGCTGCAGCAGTTCCTTCTTTTCCGCAATAATCTTGGTATCACCTTCTATCCTAAAAGAAAAAGTTGAATATTTCTTTGATAGATTTTTCTTGATATCAATCCATAATGGGTCTTTAACCATCTCTCTGATTATAGCTGTTCTACTTTGTTCGTAGAAAGTACTGACTGCTGCAATCTCCACACTCTGCGGAAAAGAACTGGCTATTTGACAAATCTTTTCTTTGAAAGTATCAAAATAGAGTTGCTCTTTATCGTTGCATTCTTTCAGCGAATTTCCGACTTCTTTAAGTTGCTCCAATGTCTTGTGCCACTCTTCTTTCTCTTCATCTGATACATTTGTGTCTTGCTGCTCAATTTTATTTTTTGTTTCTTCAATCTCCTTTTCTAAGTTTTCCTTTGTCTTCTCTATATCATCCTCTTCTATAGCGATTTTTTTCTCAGCATCTTTCCTGTCCGAAAATCCAAAGACATAAGCACTATTGTCATAAAGATAATTCGCCACAGCTGCACTCGACCTTCCGACATGCTTCTTTACAAGATAAGTTCGTGCATGTTTGTTGTCAATCCGACAATCTTCAAAACGCAGAAATTTACCATCCTCAGAAATGACAATAATGAAACCAATCTCTTTCTCTTCCATTCCTTGCACGGGAAGGTTTCCGCATCGGTTATAATAGTCATATAATGCTTTTAGTATCATCTTAAAATCTCCTCACTATTTAATGGTGGAACAATGATTACCCCATGCTTCATCTCCGCACGATAAAACATTGCTTGAATATTCTTTGGGTCTGAGAAATCCATGTCATAGAGCATGGTACCCAAATCTCTATCACCGCCTTGTTCGGACGATATAGCTGGCTTTAAGTCGTCTGCATCTACATTGACAAGACGGAAAGAAGCAGAGAACTCACGAGTGCCAAGGTATGGTTGGTTGAAGCATTGACCTTTGCTTGCTCGTCGTTCAAACATTTGATAATACTTCATAGGATTTTCATCCCGACCAGGCTCGTGCGCAAACAAGTCACCTTCCGCTTTTCGTTTGGCAACAGAACGAAATTCCATTTTTGCCCAAATACGATAGTGAACATCTTTCAGAAGAAGGCTGTTTTTCTGTTGTCTCTTCTCCTCAATATATATGGGAGATTTACTGGCAACGGCTCCTACTTCGTTTCTTCGTACAGATGTCCATTTGATAGGATTCAACACTTCTATCTTTGTTATCTGCCAGTGAACGGCAGGCTTCCAAAATATAGCCTCAAAGATAGCACGGGCTGCAGATGGCGTAATAACGTCATAGCTTACCCGTTCCACTTTTAGTTCCGGCCGGGTGAAGCAAGCCATGTCGCCCCATACCTCCAAACAATACTCTTTGTCTGTATTTTCCATATCGTTATTCTTTTTCTTTATTATTGTCTTTGTCATCTATTTCACCTTTGGCACTTTGAGACTCGAAAAATCTTTTGGCAGAAAGCGGAGAAACTACTTTTCGACCAGTCTTTGCTTCCAATTCTTCACGAGCTACTCTGGCTACATCACCTCCGTCAGCCGCACATTGCATATTTTCTTCAAGAGTCTGTGGATCTTTAGACTTTGTGATACTTGTAGTTGAAAGCTCAGCCAACATATTCAAGACGAGTTCCTCGTTGGTCATATTGTCACGCAGATTTTCTTTTTTCAATCCTTTGTGCTGTTTGTATTCTTTGGCTGTAAGACCAGCCCAACGTTGGTAAATGATATCGGTAAGAGTTGCATATTGAACACCTTCCTCCACATTGTGCAGCTTCCATTGGTCTGTCAAGTCCTTGCGAATCTCAATACTTTTCAATCGCTGGTTTATCCAATTATCAGAATAGCCTAAGAACTTGTAATCCATCATAGCCTGTTGGATACTTAATTCCGGGTCTTGCATTTGGTCTAATCTATCAGCTCCAACTTTTGCCAGCCACATTTTGAATGGTTCTGCCTTTGGCGATGGTATAGATTGTATGAGGCGTAAAAGTTGTTCTGTGTCAGCGACATCCGTCATACGCATCTTGCCATCCGCAGCTCGCATTTTCAAACCGTGACAGTTTGTCACGGTTTCATTTCCTTCTGTTTTTAGGCGTTGTTTTAGCTTACGCCAATATGCTGGTGGATCAGCACTCTCCGTTAATACCGCTACAACATCAACAATGGAGAAATACCATTTCTCCTTTTCTTCATCCCATACGGTACGAATCATGTCATCTCCGAATAGCTTTATTGTGTTCTTCTTTACCATAATTTATTCTTTTTATATTATCAACGATTCGTTTGCCCAATTGCTGTCAATACGCAAACCGATATGTTCATCATATTGTTGTGCGTAATCAACCACAAAGAGTCCTTCTCTTTTTTCAGTCACAACTCCCATCTTGCATAATGCCTCAAAGTCCCTTTGGAAGATATTGACGCAGTATTTTGAGATTTTCTTCATCAGCAGATATGAAGGTCCGTTTTGCAGAAATTCTTCTATAAGTTCCATACTGTCTTTCCAACATACAACAACCGTCTTTCCCGTATCTTCTATAAGTCGGAAATTCTTTGCGGCGGTAGCAAAGCTTATATTCTTCACATCGTATAAGTAATGCTTAATATCCTTTTTGTCGAAACTTTCATTTCGACAATATAGTTGACGGAAATAAGTACTCATCGTTTCTGGAGCAAACCAATCTGATGATGTGTCCAAGCTAAGCCTTGCATTGTTGCCATCTTGTATTCCACCTTTTGGAAGATTGTGCTCTTTGGCAAGGCTAAAAACGTATGTGGTACAAATGGTTTTTTCCCCTTCTCTGTTGCATCGACCTGCCGCTTGCAAGACGGAGTCTAAACCTGCTTCTTGCCGGAACACAACCGGGAAGTCTATATCTACACCAGCCTCAATCAATTGGGTGGATATAACGCGAATGATTTCATTATTGTCATCTTTGAGTGCAGTCTTTATCTGCTCTATGGTCTCGCTGATATGAGCAGGACACATCATCTTTGAAAGATGCAAGGTTACGCCTTCTTGTGGCAAACGCTCATATAGCTCTTTGGCATCCCTTCGAGTGTTTACAATGCAAAGCACCTTTTTATGCCTTTTCAGCATCTCGGCAACTTCATCGTATGATTTCCCCGAATTGTCTATATCAAGTTTTACTCTTCTTAATTTATCGTGGAGTTTGAAATCTTTCGGAATTATTTCTTTGACTTCTTTTATTCCTTGGAACGAAGCCTTTGGGTTGCATCCTTCAATCAAACCGCTTAGAACAGGTTGACTTGCTGTCGTGAACAATACAGAAACCTTAAATAATTTATTATATGTTTTCAGTGAATCAACTATTGGCAGCAAATAATCCATAGGAAGTGTCTGTACCTCGTCTAAAATCAGCACACTATTGACAATGTTATGCAGTTTGCGGCAAATAGAGGGCTTGTTGCTAAACATCGACTCAAAGAGTTGCACATTGGTTGTGACGACAATAGGGTAATCCCAGTTTTCGGTCGCCAGCTTCATCTGTTCTCTGAGCCTTTCGTCTTTTATTTTCTCAGGGTCTACATTACTATGATGCTCCAATACATTCTCCGACCCAAATATTTCTCTCAATATAGCAGCTGTCTGTACGATAATACTTGTATAAGGTATCGCAATAATGATTCTCTTTTGTCCATTATGGATAGCATGTTTCATTGCCCAAACCAAGGATGACAGAGTTTTGCCTCCACCAGTTGGAACTGTTAGGCTATAAAAACCGACAGGCGATAGAGAAGTCTTGATGCATTGTTGCTGCACCTCGTTTCTGATACTATTCACTTCAGAAACATTTGCACAAGATTTCAGATTGTGAAGATAGGCTTCCAATTTTGGCAGCAAATCTTTTATTGCAGCCTTGTTTGCACGTAATTTGGAGGCAACATTGTCCATAAAAGCTTCCGTATCAAGATAGTCAGCATCTACAAGACAAGAGTATAACATACGAGACAAATGATGGAAGTCACTTGCTTTGCATTTAAAGGATAACTTATCTAATACTACTTTTTCTATATTTGTATTTACCTCTGCAGGTATCTTCTTTTTTAGTTCGCTATTCTCACCGTCCAACTCATCCGAGTCATGCAATCCCGAATGATGAGACAAGATTTGGTTGACGAAGAAATTGTCAGCAGATTTCCCATAAAGCTTTCTAGCGATAATACCACCTATATAAGCATGGTGATAGTCGCCCACAACTTTTATCTCAGGTGCATATCCACTTTCTTTTTTGATATGTTGCTGAAACGCATTTGTTTCTTTCCCTTTGTCGTGAAGCATTCCTAACACTCTGCCCCAAGCTCCCAAGCCAAATTCGCTAGCAAAACGTGAAGTTCGCTCTGCAACACCATTTGTGTGCTCCTCGTTGGATTGAATAATCCAACATTCATCTTTGGGAACTTTGTATAAGTGGGATATTATTTGTGTTATGTCAGTCATACTTCTTTTCCTCTTTCTGTCATGTTTTCTATTCTCGATTCAATTCTCTTCTCTCTGCCAATCGTTTCAGGAAACTTGTATTCGCCCCATCCTGTCTCCTTGCGATTCTTATTGATACGCTCGTCGTACCACCAATCGTAGTGTTCACGGCTAATCATCTGCAGGTCCCAGGCTTCATGCACTTGGGCAGCGACGGATACACCATAAATTTCTTTGAGGTCTATCATTTCTTCAAGTGTCAGGGAATCTCGCCAAGTACCTCCCATTTCCGAAAAGAATGTTTCTTTGGGAAAGAGAAAATAACTTGCAAACTTGTTGCACCGTTTCTCTATGCCGAATTCTGATTCTTCGGGAAAGGTAAGCAGAAGATGAGCCAACTCATGACAAGCCGTAAATCTCAAACGCTCTACCGTTGTCTTGTTTGTTCGGATATCCAGCACCATCAATGGGTGTCTCTTGTCTGCCCAGGTGCTTATTCCAAATACTCCATCAGGCAATTCTGCTACCATAATCTTGATGCCTTTCCTTTCCAACAGTCGAAGTACACTGGCTATCGGTCCATCACCGCAATGCCATTTCTTACGAAGTAGGTTTGCTGCTTGGATGGCATCTTTCATGGTGGAGATTTGTATTCCTTTGATTGGATTCACAAAGCGAGAAGTCATACCCACCTTTTGCTCTTTGGTGAGATATTGCTCAGTCCAAAAGGAGAGCTGCGCTTCGATCGTTTGCACTTCCTCGTCTGACAACTTACCATCAGAGGTCGTTCGCAGCATGGGAACATCTATCCTCAGATTGGTTCCCTTGAAATATGCTTCACTGATATGGAGGGCATGAACCAATGCCGTCATGGCATCCCGTTTGGGGTGCATGATTCCCTTCTCATATCGAGATATGCTCTGCTTGGTGATGGCACCGTTTGTCAGTTCAACAAGTTTATCCATGCTTAGTCCCATCATCATCCTTGCCTCATGTAGTCGTATCGAAAATTCGTCTTTAGGCATGTTGCTATTTCTTTGTTGTTTGTTGACAAAGATATATAAAATTATTTAATGTGTCACCATTTCAAAATAATAATTTAACCCCAATAGGTCATTAGGCAGATTGGGGGTAAGATGGATGAGTAATACTTGTGGATGGAGACGTACTACTGGCATAGAGAAAACGTATTGTTCGTATCGTTCCCAGTACCACTTAGCTGGTACTGGAGTTTCAGCAGGCTGGTACTGCAGTACCACCTATGATAAACTGCAGTACCAGTTAGGTGGTACTGAAAACGGTACTGGATAAACGTTGGATTTCATCCTTTGTTATCTTGTCATGGTAAAGTAGAAGTGAGGTTCACTTTACTCATATGGCTTAATGAAAACGTTCTCTGTAACCCTGCTTTGTTGTATCTGTTCCTGACTTTCGCGTCCAGGGTTGCATGAAATGGAACCGAATGTTGGAATCTGTATAAAAGCAGCAAGCCAGGTCTCTCGTAGTGTGAGAGACCAGGCTTGCTATGTGTGATGAGTTGCGTGAGGCTCCTCGTACCCCTCCCCTTATTCGATGACCACTCGTGTCCATCCGTGGGTGTCATGCTCTATGCCGTATTGGATGTCACGTAACAGGTGGTAGAGCTTTGTGCTGATAGGACCTGGTTGTTCGTCCTTGCTGATGATGTAGCTCTTCTTGTTCTCCAGATCATCGGTATGTTCGATGGGGGAGATGACGGCAGCTGTAACCCAGATCGTGTGCCATCTTGTTAGCCTTGAGGCTGGCTGCGTAGTTGCCACCCACCTTGTATATTC
>CAKRRN010000049.1 GCA_934394435.1 uncultured Bacteroidaceae bacterium | reverse complement strand
TGGTTAAAAAAAGAATTCAACGAGATGCTGCATTTTTACAATATCTCGTTGAATGGGAGTTTTTAAGGGACGACTATTTACTGTCGTTTTTATCATAAAAATCTGCAAGGTTTCTGTATGTAAAGATACGAAAACTTGCAGATTTTAACAAGCTATATTACCACTAATATATTGATTATTAAATAATATTGCTGATTTTAAGGGACGACTATTTAACAACAGTCACAACGCCTCTTCTTCACTTTTTAGAAAGAATGTGAATGACAAAATTCCCCTGTTAGGTCATGAAAAGCCAGCAGGGGAATTCGGAATGTCAAGAACGCAAATTCTCGACTTGTCCTTATACCTCACACAACGTTACCTACCGTCCAATGCCGTTCAAAAACTTTCTTCTTCCGCGAATGATAATTCCGCAATGCTTTGCTCCATTAGCAACTCGCATCCCTGATAGTTCATAGGTGACACCGATATCCCCTGGTACAGAAACCGTCTCATGGATACCTGTAAGAGCATCTTCTTCAATTGCGTCAAAAGTTCCCAGTAAATCGCCAGCATATGGATCTTCTTCATACTTTCTCTTACAACCAGCAGGAACATGAAGTGTTCTGTAAAGCTCTTCCTCCTTTCCTGCAAAAACACTCCAATTGATTTCCTTCGTTGGAGGTACGCAATGACACAAGGTAACATCCGCCAATTTCCAACAACAGCAAAACGCATTGTCCTCAAATTTCGCTACACTCTCTGGTATCGTAATTTCCACAATTCCACTTTCCCGAAAAGCCTCCTTTTCTATTCTTTCCGTTCTCTTAGGCATCACAAAGTGATCTAAATGGCAATTTCCTAAAAATGCGTATTCGGGAATAGTGTTGGACAAGAAACTTCCATAAGCGACCACCTCACAATCCCTCATGTCAATTTGGCAAAAAGGGAACTTATTCAATGCGTAAAAATCACGGACATCGACTTTTCCGCTCAATTTGATACTGTTATATACATAATAGTCCATATTCAAAGCACGCAATTGTCGTTCCAGTCCTCCTGGAGTTAAAACATCCACGCTCAAAGTCTTTCCTGTATATTCTCTGAATGTTCTCACTTTTATCTTGTAAAGAGGCTTATATGCTGTCGCAACAGCATAATATGCGGCATTACCATTAGGGCATGTCTTATTTACAGGTTCCCCATCCAGTTCTACAAATGACTTGGTAATTGACTTGTCTATCTTTATATTGAAATAATAAGTTGTTCCCAGCAAAGGTTTACCATTATAAAAGTTTCTTTTGTTATTGTAATACGAGGACGCTTCAACAAAAGTTGCCCCCTCCCCCAAATCCTTCTCTATCTCAAAAGTCTTAGGCACAAATCCTGTAGCAGACAAGCGGACTGTATGCCATTCCTCATCCAACACTTCCACATAAGATGGAACACCATCCTCCAAAGCCATGACTGCAAGACTGTCCCCATCAACTGCATCCACATTACTCACGCAGTTCAGCATAAAACTGCTATAATAATGTCCTGTCTTGAAGTTTTTCAGATGATAACTTCCAATGACATCCTTAATATCTCCATTTTGTCCAATAAGTGCAACGGCCACATCCCCGCTAAATGCGTCTGCCACAGGGCTAGATGTCAACCTTCCTAACCAAACATTAAAACCAATTCCAGCTCTAACATCAGAAACAGACATGTTCATACCACAGAAAGTGTCTTTTTGCTTCTTCATACACAACGAAGCAATCTTCTCCTGCCCATCCGATGGCTTCAAGTTCATAACCGCCCATTGCCTCTCATTATATGCTGCATTTCCTGGATTGAGACTGCCTATAGCATAGAATCCATCATAAGATCCTCCCCATCCCCAGTTCACGGCAAACATGGCATCTTTATAACCATCAATAACAAAAGCATGACCACTGTCACGAAATTCATCTGCCGCACTATAAAGCACAGGTCGATTAGCATCTATCTCACCACGTATTTTCTCTTTCCATTCCTCATCCCCATAATTGTCACATCTTACAATTTCCGCATATCGTGAATAGCGAAAATAGCGCTGCATAGAAGAAACAGCATCGGAAATTGAAGCAGCACTCCCATCTTCCGCATAATTCATTTCAACCGCCACTCCCAGTTCTAACATCAAATGCGCAACGCTATCAAATTTTTCTGTATTAAACGTAAAATATCTCTTTGGCATTGACGACCAGTTATAAACATGATTAAAATCTGCTGACAACTTTTTCCCTTGCCATATATACGAGTGTTCACTGTCCCCTCTCTCAGGCCATTCATGATGCCTCATGATGATAGCCATAGCAGTAGCAACGCAACCTGTCCAATAATTATATGGAGTGTACTTATTATAAGGATTCCCTTGATTCCATTTGGCCGTATTTAACAGGCGTTCCCCTGTAAAAGAGAACGCGGTAGAGCCATACGCATCATACGCATCAAGTCCATCATCTACAGTGTTTATCTGCCTTTCATAACTGGCAAGCAAATCCCTTAGTCCATCAGGAATACTATCCATTTTGAATGTACCCGTGAAAGTATAGCCAAGCACAGGACGCACGGTATCGTCCCCGGCAATGATAACGAAACCGCCCTCGTCATTGTTGAATACATAATAAGCCTCTCTGTTCGGTGACATGCCTGTTGTTACTCTCCTGCATCTCGCCTTTCCCTTTTGCGGCATGCACTTATTCCAAAAGGCATAAGCCTGCATACACGCTTGTTCCACATCAACCTTCTTAGCCCGAAGTTCTGTTTGCCCCACGAACAAGACTAACATGACAAAACAACATCTCAGCCAACCACTCTGGTCTCCTTGGGAAGGATACGCCATATTGGCGTATGCACTCAAAAAACGAAAAAACATTCTCATCTTTATATATTTTAATCTTACATTAGGGAATGCGCATTGTTCTACATTAGTCTTAATCTTCATATGTTATAGTGTAGTAGTTCAAAATATCTCCATGAGAAGCAACAGATACCTTTGAGACTCTTCCATCCGGCTTCTGTTCATAGATTATGTCCGCAGCGCCATATGTTCTGGAATACCTTTTGGGCATATACAAAGAGCGATGCCCCATAAGTCCCGCAATAAAAAATGGACGATAGAATACAGAACCTACTGCCAAGCCTATAAACGAAAGCGGAGATACAAGCATAGGCAAATCTATACTATTATTATTTCTTATATCAGTATATTCCACTCGTAAATCACCCTCACTTGTATGCATTCCTGTTAGATTGCCATTATACCAATTCCAAGTTTCTGATACAGAATAGGCCAAAATCCACGAAAGACTATACTGTTCCCCCACGATCCTTGACACTCGTTCATTCTCATAGGACACAGAGCAATTTGACCAGTCACCATTGTCGCCCGAACCTTCATAATGGGCAACATATCCATTCCCGTTGAGATTTGCAGAACCAACTATATTGCTAGAACCTATAAAATTACAATTAGCATACTCACGACTTTGCATATTAACGCTAACCTTATCCTTCCCATAATTCCAATGCCATGTTATTTCTGATGACACTTCTTTTGACTCAACATGAAAGACACATTCATACATTTTGCTTAACCTATTCAAAGAATCATACGAAAACTCACAGAAGAACTCTGTTCCCTGTTCCCAACCTGTTATTTTCCGAATTTGATGCTCTCTAATAAAAACGCTGTCAGCCTCCTCAGAATTCCCTGCTTTTTGGCACACCTTTATAGTTAGCAGAGTTTTCCCACAAGTAATTAGAATACGAGCCTCACGTTCTTTACACGTCAGATTTTCATCAGCAGAAAGCATCAAGACATTTGTCCCAGCATCACCCCAATACGCATTCATTCTCAACCAGCCAGCATCGCCAACAGTATTAGAGTTTGAGTCGAACAACACACTAACCGTCCATTTGTCCTTTGC
This sequence comes from uncultured Bacteroidaceae bacterium, assembly GCA_934394435.1. Lineage (GTDB taxonomy): Bacteria > Bacteroidota > Bacteroidia > Bacteroidales > Bacteroidaceae > Physcousia. The sequence goes on along the minus strand of CAKRRN010000049.1, from coordinate 8,669 downwards.
CTTGAACACTATTCTTGCATTTGTCTGATTAGCTTGCAACACTTGTGTGTTTGGGGTATTGGTGTCCAACACTATACTTTCTCCCCCAAGTGCATTATCATCCCCGCAGGACATTGCTACGAGAACAAACAGACAGGAGAAAACAATCCCAATTACATTCCTTGATTTCTTCATTTCTTATTTCACTTCGATTGAATGCTTGTAGGTTCCACCAATTCAGCCATCGTTGATTGTTTCTAAGTTCTATATCATAGTACAAAAAAAGATGGTTTTGCTTTAAGTCCTATGATGTCTGCGTATAGTTCATCAGAATGAGACTGGAGTGTTACAAATTCTGCATCATTAGGGTCTGTCAGAGAAAAGAATGCGTGTGTAATATAGCCTGCAGGAGCATTCGCCGTGCAGTATATAATTTGTTCTTGTCCAACTTTAACAGTATAATTACCAGCCTCTAAATTTGATGTTATAAAGAGGAACAGAAATAATAATCCTTTTGTACGCATGATTTTTGATTTTATTTACAAATATGGTCTTGTCATAAATTTACTTTACGTTCAGAGTTGAATATCCTACTTTGTTCTCGAAGTTGGCGTTCTTGCGAGACCCAGAAACTTCAACAGTGATAATGTGCTCACCATCGGAGAGGTCTTTGACTATGTATGTGGCGTTGAAGGGACAACTCTTCTCTCTTGATGTGGCAACCTCCTTTCCATCGATGAGATAATGGATTATAGGGTAGTATTTCTTGTGCCCGATTGTGGCTTCTCCTGAGCTACTTATGAAACCACCAATGGACAAGGTGATGGTGTCACCGTTACTTGCTGTGGATGGCGTTGCTGTCGCTTGCCCAGTAACGCTGGAATTGTATTCTTCGTAGCATGATGTCAATGCGCTACTTAGCAGGATGATGGAAAGTAACACAGTTCTCTTGGTAATTTTCATCTTGTTCTTTCTTTTTTTTTGTCGGTTTGCTGATTTTTGGTGGAAATTACATTTTTCTCCCTTAGAAAGGCACTTGGCACATATGTGGTGCATGCGGTCACGAAATCAGACACGGTGACGGCTACTCGCTGCTGTCCCTGGTATCTAGCCACCCTGCCTGTCACACCTTTGAAAGAACCATCGGTGACATGCACGATCTGTCCTGTTTGAACTTCGGAATCAATGATGTTGATAGCAGGATGTTCTCGTTGTTGGACGAGCAGATGATGCGCAGGCTCTCCATCTCGTGGTCGGGAATAATCATGGGAGTCTTCTCCGTACCATGGGATGTGTGAGTGTATTGGTAGTAGAAACGGAGATAGTGAAAATGTACATTTCGGAATACATACTCGCAAAGCTCGTCCTCTGTGCCATAGGCAAAGAAGACGTTGAGGATACGGGCCTCCGTTACGGTGACTCTCTTGCCGTTAATCTCTTTTACTCTCCTGATGGTGGGGCAATAAGTGGGGATGCCACGGCTGCAGAGATAGACGTTTGCACGGCTCTCGCGTCCGTAAGTGGCACGCAGGGCATACCAGTGTCGGAGGCCAGATGGACTTGGATTGGAAGAGGAGACACTTCGGGTGGACACCCCTGTGTGTGAACTCTTTGCGGATGCTGCGCTTTGAGTTTCGGGGAGGGCACCAGGGGCAAGCCTGGTGCTGGGAGGCATTGGTGAGCCTTCTTCTGCTCTTACATTTGGTGTAGCACTGTGGTGTTCCATATCCTGATGTACATGTCGCCAAAGTCTGGCTGGATGATGCGTGGCAACACAAAAAAGCGTGAACCGTCCGTTGTCCGATCCACACTCTGAGGCCGTGAGAAATGCCCTATACTGCTGAACGAACAACAGTATAGCCCACGCCGATATGAATATAACAAATTCCGTGCAAGAGGCTGGTGATTGAACGTCTGTCTCATCTTTGGAATGAAACGCAGTCCGCTGCCAGTCGGTTGCAGGCATGTGTATAGTCACACCCTGGGCATCTACCGTTGCTAAGTTCGAGGCAGTATGTACACTTTAGAAATTTCTCACGTTTCAGAGTGTCTGCGGAACGTAGCGTTGAAGTAAACGCCTTCAATATGTCTTGGCTCTTTCCCACCCATTGCCCGCTTGTGGCCAGTTGACCGTGCCTCCTGGCTATCAGCTCGGCGTGGGCTGTTCTCCTATTGTCTGTGCCGAGTTGCCACGGTGCAGGCTGGTGAACTTGTAAGCCGTTGCAAAGTTAATATTTTTTTTGTTACCATTTTTTTTTGCGTAAGAAAAATTTACTCCACATGGACAAGAAAACTATAAATATGTCAAGAACAGGTTGGTAGTCTAATAAATATCATGTATCCTTGCAAATAAGAGGAGACTTTTTGTGGGTAATCACCTACATCACCACACGTTCTATTCAGACAAAAGCACTAACTTTGTAGAGCAGATAGGGACTACCCTCACGCGCGTATATTTATATTAAGGTATATTAGAACTATGAAGATAAGCATAGCAGGAACGGGAAAGATAGTGGGCGAGGTGTTGGAGATGCTGAGCCAGGAGTTTGCTGGGAAGATAGAAGTGACGGGCATTTACGCACGTGAGCATAGCGTGGAGCACGCCATAGATCTATGTATGAAGTATGCGCCCGATGGGTTTGTCTATACAGACTACGATCGCATGCTCCAGGAGGCAGAGGCTGACTACGTGTACATTGCAAATGCCAATCACGTACATCACGATTATGCTTTACGCGCGATGCAGGCTGGGCACAATGTGCTGGTGGAGAAGCCTATCACGGTTACACGTGTGGAGATGGAGCAACTGATCGACTGCTCTATCCAGCATTGCGTCTATTGCCTGCCTGCCTTCAGTCTGCTCTACAATCCGCTCTATCGTCAACTGCAGGAGGTGGTGTCCACACTGGGCACCCCACGTATGGTGACAGCACACTATGCTCAGCGTAGTTCACGTTACGACCGCTATCTGCACGGGGAGATAACTCCTGTGTTTGACCCACAGATGTCTGGTGGCAGCATGATGGATCTCAATATCTACAACCTGTGCTTTGCCATCGGGTTGTTCGGCCCACCAAGAACGGTTGCCTACGCACGCAATCTGGGTTACAATGGCATTGACCTAAGCGGAACGCTCGTGTGCCACTATCCCACCAGTGTGGCTACCCTGTCTGCCTCGAAAGACTCAGATGGACTGAGCCATGGTTGCATCCAGTGCGAGGAGGGATGGGTGGAGATTCCAGGTTCTGTGAGTGTCATGAGAGAGTTTATTATTCACCGCAACGGTAAGGAGGACGAGCATGTGAAACTCAGTGAGGAGCATCACCGCCTGTGGTGGGAGTTTGAGGAGGCACGTCTGCTCATCGAGAATCAGCAGCAATGCCACATCATCGTGCCCTACGTGACACGTGTGGCTCAGGAGATAGCTATCGCACTGGAGCGGATGCAGTATGTATGACACATCGTCCATGTGAGCAAGCCAACTGTTGCCTTCCTTGCGACATTTTGTCCAATGATACGTCAAAATGTCTGAATGACAAATACTTGCATTTATCTTGTAACTCTATTGGCAGAAACTTTAAGAATAACATAAAGAAAAGAAAGGAGAACAAGATATATGAACATGGAAAAATACACCATCAAAGCCCAGGAGGCAGTGCAGGAAGCCCTCAAGCGTGTACAGCGCCAGGGACAACAGGCCATTGAGCCTGAGCACCTGCTGAGCGGCGTGATGCAGGTGGCCGAGGAGGTCACACGGTTCATATTCCAGAAGCTGGGTATGAACCCCACCACGGTACAGCAAGCCGTGGACGCACAGATAAGCAGCCTGCCCAAGGTACAGGGAGGACAACCCTACTTGAGTCAACAGGCCAGTCAGGTGTTGCAGAAGGCAGAGGACCTGGCACAGCAAGGCGGTGACGAATACGTATCGGTAGAACATCTGCTGATGGGTATCGCTGACACCGACTGCACAGCCAGCAAGATGCTGAAGGACATGGGGCTGACCAAGGAGGAACTCAAACGTGCGATAAGCGAACTGCGAGGCGGACAAAAGGTAACCAGTCAGTCAAGTGAGGATACCTACCAGAGCTTGAGCAAATACGCACGCAACTTGGTAGATGAGGCACGTGCTGGTAAACTTGACCCCGTGATAGGACGTGACGAGGAGATACGTAGAGTGCTTCAGATACTGTCACGTCGTACCAAGAACAACCCTATTCTGATAGGTGAACCTGGTACGGGTAAGACCGCCATCGTGGAGGGACTTGCCCACAGAATCTTGCGAGGCGATGTGCCCGAGAACTTGAAGGACAAGCAACTCTATAGCTTGGATATGGGTGCTCTGGTGGCTGGCGCTAAGTACAAGGGCGAGTTTGAGGAGCGACTCAAGAGCGTTGTCAACGAGGTGACCAAGAGTGAGGGACGCATCATACTCTTCATCGATGAGATACATACTCTGGTAGGCGCAGGCAAGGGCGAAGGTGCCATGGACGCTGCCAACATCTTGAAGCCAGCATTGGCCAGAGGTGAACTGCGTAGCATAGGTGCCACCACACTCGACGAATACCAGAAGTACTTTGAGAAGGATAAGGCTCTGGAGCGACGCTTCCAGACCGTGATGGTAGACGAGCCTGACACAGCTGCCAGCATCAGTATTCTGCGTGGACTGAAGGAACGCTACGAAAATCACCATCATGTGCGTATACAGGACGATGCCATTATCGCTGCCGTGGAACTCTCCACACGTTACATCACTGATCGTTTCTTGCCCGACAAGGCCATTGACTTGATGGATGAGGCTGCAGCCAAACTACGTATGGAGCGTGACTCTCTGCCCGAGGAATTGGATGAACTCACTCGTAGACTGAAGCAACTGGAGATTGAGCGTGAGGCCATCAAGCGTGAGGGTGACTCTGAGAAACTACAGTCACTCAACAAGGAGATTGCTGATTTGCAGGAGCAGGAGAAGACTTTCCGAAGTAAATGGGAAGGTGAACGTGCTCTGGTGAACAAGATTCAGCAGGACAAACAGGAGATGGAGCAACTGAAGTTCGAGGCTGAGAAGGCTGAGCGCGAAGGTAACTACGGACGTGTGGCTGAGATACGCTATGGCAAACTGCAGCAACTGGAGCAAGACATCAAGAAGATTCAAGACGAACTGCACCAGACGCAGGGAGCTGAGGCTATGGTGAAAGAGGAGGTGACCGCTGACGATATTGCCGATGTGGTGAGTCGCTGGACAGGTATTCCTGTGAGCCGTATGATGCAGAGCGAGCGTGAGAAGCTACTGCACTTGGAGGAGGAACTCCACAAGCGTGTCATCGGACAAGACGAGGCCATACAGGCTGTGAGCGATGCCGTAAGGCGTAGCCGAGCTGGTCTGCAAGACCCCAAGAGACCTATCGGTAGTTTCATCTTCTTGGGTACCACGGGTGTGGGTAAGACAGAATTGGCAAAGGCTCTGGCAGACTATCTGTTCAACGATGAGCAGATGATGACGCGAATAGACATGAGCGAGTACCAAGAGAAGTTCAGCGTCTCACGTCTGATAGGAGCACCTCCAGGATACGTGGGCTACGATGAGGGTGGACAACTGACCGAAGCCGTAAGGCGCAAACCTTATCAGGTGGTTCTCTTCGATGAGATAGAGAAGGCTCATCCCGATGTGTTCAACATCCTGCTTCAGGTATTGGACGATGGGCGACTGACCGACTCAAAGGGTCGCACGGTGAACTTCAAGAACACCATCATCATCATGACCAGCAACCTGGGTAGTCAGATTATACAGAACTGCAAGGACCAGGAGGAGGCCAAGAGACAGGTGCTGGAGTTGCTGAAGAAGACCATACGGCCTGAGTTCCTCAACCGTATCGATGAGACCATCATCTTCAAACCGCTCACGCTGGGTGAGATACGTCAAGTGGTGAGACTGCAGATAAGTGGTGTGACCAAGATGCTGGCACAGAATGGTATCAAGTTGGAACTGACCGATGAGGCTATCAACCTGTTGGCAGACGCTGGTTACGATCCCGACTTCGGTGCACGTCCTGTAAAGAGAGCCATACAGAGACTCCTGCTCAACGATTTGAGTAAGAAACTGCTGGCTGGTGGTATCGACCGCGAGCGTCCCATCAGAGTGGATGCTAACGGAGAGCAACTGACATTTGGTAATTAAGCAGGAAAGGAGTAACTTTGCAGCCGCTTTGCTCATGAGGGGCAAAGCGGGAGGCGCAGAAGCCTCTACTCAACAAGATAAATAAGAAATGACTGGAAAGTACTGCAAGCATTATCCTAAACTGTTATCATTAGGCATACCCATTATGATTGGCCAACTGGGCACTATCATAATGGGTTTTGCCGATACTTTAATGATTGGTCACTACGGCACAGACGAACTGTCCGCAGCAGGCTTTGTAAACAATATCATGGGCATGGTGCTCATCGCAGGGATGGGATTCTCGTATGGTCTCACTCCCGTGGTGGGTGCATTGCTGGGACAAGGCAACAACCACTTGATTGGTGGTAAACTTAAAAACAGCCTTGCAGCCAACGCCCTGATGGCAAGTCTGCTGATGGCAGTTATGGCTGTGCTTTTTTTGTGTATGGACAAGGTGGGCTTGCCCCAGCACCTCATACCGCTCATGCGTCCTTATCTACTGGTGCTCACCCTGAGCGTATTGCCCCAGATGATGTTCAACGCCTTTAAGCAGTTTGCCGATGGCATTCAAGACACCAAACTGCCCATGTGGGTATTGCTGGGTGGCAATGTGATGAACATCATTGGCAACTGGATGCTTATCTATGGTATTGGTCCTCTTCCTGAGATGGGACTGCTGGGTGCAGGTGTCTCTACCTTGCTGAGCCGTGTGGCCATGTGGATGGTGATGGAGTTTATCTTTCGCTGCACAAAAAGGTATCGCGAATACAATAACTGCTACAAGAGTTCTCGTGTGGAACGCGCCTCGCTGCGTGAACTTACCCACATGGGCTTGCCTATTATGTTGCAGATGGGCATGGAGAGTGCGTCCTTCAGTCTGAGTGCATTCTATATAGGATGGTTGGGAGCTACCCAGTTGGCAGCTCATCAGATAGTTATCACCATCAGCCAGCTCTGCTTTATGCTCTTCTATGGTATGGCAGCAGCTGTGGCAATTGCTGTTAGCTACTTCCGAGGCAAGGAACGCATCACCGACTCGCGTAACGTGGCTTTTGCCGGTCTGCATCTTACTTGGATAATGGGTACTCTACTGGCAGTGGTCATCTTCTTGCTTCGTCATCATATCGGGTTCTGGTTCACTAATGATGGAGAAGTATCTCTCATGGTGGCATCGCTCATCATCCCTTTGTGCCTGTATCAGTATGGCGATGCCATGCAGTGCATCTTCGCCAATGCCCTGCGTGGTATGGCTGACGTGAAGCCGATGATATGGATAGCCTTTATCGCATACTTCGTGGTTTCACTCCCGCTGGGTTACCTGTTTGGCTTCCCCTGTCATGGGGGTATCACAGGCGTATGGTGGGCTTTCCCCTTCGGACTCACCACGGCTGGCGTGCTCTACATGCTGCGCTTCCTGCATAGTTGCAAGTCAAGGTCTGACTCATAGTATCTGAGAAAAGAGGTCGAGTGGCTTTCTTGACAATAGAAATGCTAGAAAACGAAGGATGAAGTCCAAAATAAAATGGATCAAGATCAGATGGATGTAATAGCACATATAGAAACAGACTTCCCTACAAAATTTGGGGTGCCTCGTCAGAGTGGATTGGTAAAGGGATTGAAAGGACGTATCATCTTTACTCCAGAGTATCGCAATCCAGATGCCCTGCGCGGACTTGAGGGGTTCAGTCATATCTGGCTGCTGTGGGACTTCAGCCAGGCTCACGATGGGAAACCCTGGCACCCAACGGTGCGTCCGCCACGTTTGGGAGGAAACATACGTATGGGAGTATGGGCGACACGAAGTCCCTTCCGCCCCAATCATATTGGACTCTCCTGTGTGCGTATTCTCTCTATCATCCTCCATTCTCCCCAAGGTCCCGTGATAGAAGTGGAAGGAGCGGATATGATGAGCGGTACTCCTATCCTCGACATCAAACCCTACCTACCTTATGCAGACGCACACCCAGAGGCACGCGGTGGGTTTGCTCAAGAGCAGAACGAGAGCGTCAAGCCACTCCAAGTGGAAATTCCAGAGAGACTTGAATCTCTCATCCCACAGGAAAAACGCGAGAGCCTGAGAACTATACTTGCCTCAGACCCACGCCCACATTATCAGAACACTCCCGAACGCACCTATGTGCTTCCTTTTTCCAAGCTGGAGATATCGTTTCAGGTGTCGGAGGGTACGCTAACGGTAACAGAAGTAAAAAGTAATGTCGATGAGTAATTATCGCTTATGGACAATAGACTCTAACATATTCCAGTTTATCCCAAGTTGGTCATTAGAAGCGCAAGCAGAGGTTACAGAGACAAGTCTGCCAGTACCGCGTCCAGTACCAGTTAAGTGGTACTACAGTTTTTACTATGTGGTACTGCAGTACCACCCTGCTGACACTCCAGTACCACCTAGCTGGTACTGACGGAGCTGCCGACATTATACCTATAGTATGTCTGCGTCCTTGAGGATTACTCACTCATTCAAGAAAAGCCGTCTATTGATCGATTTGATTTAATATCATAGAGAGAAGGGGCG
>CAKRRN010000048.1 GCA_934394435.1 uncultured Bacteroidaceae bacterium | reverse complement strand
ACAGAAGGGTCGCAATGCTCAGCCCCACGTAGCCTGTACCTGCTACGGCGACCCGTATATCCTTAAATTCACGCATAAGATTCTATTTTGTTTGTTGTTTTGTTTATTCTACTATCTCGAAGTCTTCCCGATGCACTCCACGGATGGCTACCGCATAGCCGGCAAAGTCGAAGACCAGCTGACGATCACGGTTTATGCGGACCAGATATCCTTCGTAACCTTTGAAGACACCCGTCAGTACACGTAGTCTGGTGTGGTCCTTGACGAATTTCTCGAAGGGGTCTCTGAGGAAGGTGACTTGTTCTGGATGAGCCTTCATCACCTTCATAAAGGGCTGCATGACACTATCTTCGATAGAGGCTGGCGCATGTTTGCTACAGTCATTGACAAGATGATACTGAGGGAAATTGCAGCGCAGGAAAGACTGGAGGTCACGCACTGTGCCCTGAAGGAAGACAAGACCGCTGACAGAGGGCTCGAGTACACGTCTGACACCACGTTCCTCCTTTTGGTTCTTGTAGCAATAGCGGTAAGACTGGTGTACGAAATAGGGTTGTGGAGAGGGAATATCCTTTCGGGCATTGTACTTATCCAACCACTTCTGAAAGGTTTGGGCAGCCATGTGCTGAAGGAAGAGATAGCTCCAAGAGGAGGATTTCTCTGCTGTTGTCTTATCAGTCTGATTCTGTTCAGTTTGGAATACAGTTTGCACATTCGGGGCTGATCGTTTTTCAACTCCGACTACACGTATTCCCTCAGGGATGCTCTTGCATTCCACCGGGGAGACAGAAAGTGGATTCGAGCAATCCTGCGTCATTATCCGCCTTCTACTTTATGTCCGTAGCAACAGCCAAAGAAGCTGGCTGCATTAGCTTAGTGATGACATTTCCCATAGTTATTACCTTTGAAAAAGTATCTCTGAAGCTCCACTGACCTAAGTAATGGTAAATCTCCAAAAAATCGCACTCGCTCCCACAGAAGACGAGCGTTATATGCAAAAGTACGTATATTTTTTTATATACAAAGGAGTATAATAAGAAAATTTTTACAAAACTGAATATCGAGCAGCTGCATTAACCCAAATCGGTCATTAGACCGAAACAAAGAACCCATTCCTGCTGATGGATAGTTCTTACCAATCCCTATCAGCCTTTCTTCCGGCATCTTGTTTCCTGACTTGTCTTGACATAGCCCACTATGCCTTCGACACGTCTGAAAACAAACTGCTCGAAAAAAAAGACTATTATGAATCAGTATCTAATGACCGATTTGGAATTAAGGGGGGTACACACGACAAAAAGAAGGAGTTGCGCCCTCAGACGCAGCTCCTTCAAATCATTATCCTATAAGAAAAACAGGTTCTCCTTACACGGTTTTTGTTCCCTATACTTCGGAGAACACTGATGCTTTAGGAATCAATCCTCATATCCATTGGGATTGTTCTTCTGCCAATTCCATGAGTCGCGGCACATCTCCTCGATACCGTACTGAGCTTCCCATCCGAGTTCGTTCTTTGCCTTAGTGGGGTCGCAATAGCAGGTGGCGATGTCGCCTGGGCGACGTGGCTTGATGCTGTATTTTACGGGCACGCCATTGGCTTTCTCAAATGCCTTGACCACATCCAGCACGCTGTAACCATGACCTGTGCCCAGGTTGTAGATGCCCAGACCGCAGTTGCGCTGTATGGCCTTCAAGGCACAAACGTGTCCAGCTGCCAGGTCACACACGTGGATATAGTCACGCACTCCTGTTCCGTCGTGGGTGTCATAATCGTTACCAAACACGCCCAGCTCAGCACGCTTACCAATGGCAACCTGTGTGATGTAAGGCATCAGGTTGTTGGGAATACCGTTGGGGTTTTCGCCTATCTTACCACTCTGGTGTGCACCAATGGGATTGAAATAACGCAGGATGACAACGTTCCATTCGGGATCTGCCTTCTGCACATCCATCAGCACCTCCTCCAGCATAGACTTGGTCTGACCGTAAGGATTGGTGCAATGGCCCTTGGGGCACTGTTCAGTGATAGGGATAATGGCAGGATCGCCATAGACCGTAGCGCTGGAAGAGAATATGATATTCTTGCAACCATGGTTACGCATTACGTCTAAGAGGATGAAGGTACCTGTCATATTGTTGTGATAATATTCCAATGGCTTTACACAACTCTCGCCTACAGCCTTCAGACCGGCGAAGTGAATGACAGCCTCTGGTTTCTCTGCCTCGAACACCTTGGCAAGTGCCTCGGCATCGCGGATATCAGCCTTGTAGAAAGGAATCTTCTTGCCGATAATCTCGCCCACACGCTCCAGAGCCTTGGGGTTAGAGTTGTAAAGATTATCTACTACTGCCACACTGTGGCCAGCCTTATCCAACTCGATGATAGTATGGCTGCCGATGTATCCAGCACCACCCGTGAGAAGAATTTTCATATCTTGATAATTAGATAAAAGTTTATAATCCGAAGAGACGACTCAGTCCACCGTCAACACCGCTAAAGCCCATGAAGGCCATTGCCAGCAGACCCGCTGTGACGAGCGCAATGCTCATGCCACGCATCCCCTTGGGGATAGGCATCAGTTCGAGCTGCTCGCGAATGGCTGCGAAGACCACCAGAGCCAAAGCAAAACCAAGAGCTGTGCTGAAGGCAAACACCACACCGGTGAGCAGGTTGGGCTCCAGACCTTGGGTGGCATAGTTACCGTTGGCAACAAGAATAGCCACACCCAGAATGCAGCAGTTGGTGGTAATCAGGGGCAGAAACACGCCCAGTGCCTGATAGAGGGCAGGGGCTGTCTTCTTGAGAATAATCTCCACCATCTGTACCAGAGCTGCAATGACCAGAATAAACGCGATGGTCTGAAGATACTCCAAGCCGAAGGGCAAGAGCACGAACTTCTGTACCAGATAGGTAACAATAGTGGCAAGCGTAAGCACGAAAGCCACTGCTGCTCCCATGCCCAAAGCTGAGTCCACCTTCTTACTTACTCCCAGAAACGGGCAGATACCCAGGAACTGAGACAGCACGACATTGTTGACAAATATCGCGGTAATGAAAATCAATATGTATGCCATGGTGTTATGCTTTCTTTAGTTTGTTGATGAGTGCAATGAGATATCCCAGGGCAATGAAGGCACCGGGTGCCAACACGAAGACAAGTGCTCCGTAGTTCTCGGGGAAAATGGTGAGAGAGAACACCTTGCCTGTGCCCAGCAGTTCGCGCACAGCACCCAGCAGGGTCAGCGCGAAGGTAAAGCCGAGTCCGATACCGATACCATCGAAGATGCTCTCCACGGGACCGTTCTTGGCTGCGAAAGCCTCCGCACGTCCCAGAATGATACAGTTCACAACAATCAGAGGAATGAACAGTCCGAGAGAATCGTTGATGGCTGGTGCATAAGCCTGAATGAGCATCTGCAGGATGGTCACCAGAGAGGCTATCACCACCACGAAGGATGGGATGCGCACCATGTCGGGCACCAGATTCTTGATGAGCGAGATGATGAAGTTAGAACAGATGAGCACCGCAGTGGTGGCCAATCCCATGGACATTCCATTGAGCGCACTACTGGTGGTACCCAGTGTGGGACACATGCCCAACAGGAGCACAAAGGTAGGATTCTCCTTTATGAGTCCGTTGAAGAATATTTTCAAGTATTTCATATTATAATCCTTTTATACACCTTTTTTATTTATTATTCTGCTTCGAAGCACCACTCTCAACATCTGCACTCTGCGACTGCAACGCAGCGTAGGCGGCATTGATGCAGCGCAAGAAGGCACGACTCGTGATGGTAGATGCTGTGATGGCGTCTACATCGCCTCCGTCTTTCTTCACGGTGAGGTTCTCTGTGCCAGGATTACGTCCCAGGATGGAACCTTTCCCCTCGCGGAACCAGGTTGCAGCCTTGGCTCCCAGACCAGGGGTCTCGCTGCTCTGCAGGATATGATAACCCTTGATGCTACCGTCCTCAGCAAAGCCTACCAATACGGTCAGCGCACCACCGAAGCCCTTGGGGTCGGTCACCTGAACAGCATTGCCACTGGTAGTGCGATAGACTACAACATCACCTGCCAACGAGTCGGTGGCCTGTACCTGCAGGTCTGCAGACTGAAGCACTTCCTTAATACCATTGTCGAGGGTCTGCTTCTTGATGGCGGCGATAGGTTCGCGCGTCATACTGTTGACAGCTGCCAGCGCCACACCTGCAATCACGGCAATAGCCGTGAGCACACAGACCATATTATACCATGTAGATTCCAGTTTCTTCATTTCTTGGTTACCTCCCCAAATCGTTTTGGTTTACAATAGGTGTTAATGAGGGGTGTGAAAGCATTCATGATAAGAATGGCAAAAGACATTCCCTCAGGATAAGCACCCCAGTTACGTATCACGATGGTGAGCACACCGATGCTGATACCGTAGATGATCTGACCACGATGAGACATGGGCGAAGTCACATAGTCAGTGGCCATGAAGCAAGCACCCAGCATCAGACCACCGCTGCAAAGAACCTGTGGAACGGGTGCGTAGATGGGGTCGCACACATGGCAAATCAGTGACAGCACAGCCACCGTACCCAGAATGCTCACTGGAATGTGCCAGGTGATAATCTTTTTCCAAATCATAAAGATACAACCCAACAGCAGAAGCAAGGCGCTGACCTCACCCAGCGAACCGCCTGTGGTTCCCAAAAACATACCCTGAGCTGAGGGAAGCTGAGAGAGGAGTGAGGCATCGCCACTGGTAATGGCTGCCTTCATCACACTCAAGGGAGTGGCTGCTGTCTGGGCATCCACCAGCGAGGCGTGAAGCACAGGCCAAGTGGTCATCTGGGCAGGGAAACTGATAAGCAGGAACACACGACCCACCAGAGCAGGATTGAAGGGATTGCAACCCAAACCGCCAAAGGTGAGCTTACCTACACCAATGGCTACCAGCGCACCAATGATGATAATCCAAATAGGCAGGTTGCTGGGCAGGTTGAAGCCCAACAGAATGCCTGTAAGCAAGGCACTACCATCGAAGACGGTGGTACGCGCTCTGCCCAAGATAAACTTGGTGATTGCCCATTCAAAGAATACACAGGAGAGCACTGAAGTGAGAAGCACTACCGCCGCACCTGCACCAAAAAGCCAAATACTGGCCAAGAGTGCGGGCAGCAAAGCCACGCACACCCCGTACATGTTCTTCTGTACGGAATCACCCCCATGAACATGGGGCGAAAGGGATATTATTGGTTTCATTATCGTCTTTTATATATACTTTATATAATAATGTATAGGTAAAAACGCGCTCGGGTTATTTCTTGGCAGCACGAGCCTTGATGATACCCATCACAGTACTCTTGCCCACGCGTATCATGTCGAGCAAGGGACGATGGCTGGGACAGGTGAACTGGCATGAGCCACACTCAATACAGCTGGTCACATCATTCTTCTCAGCAGCTTCCCACTTGCCCTGTGCGCTCAGAGTAGACAGCAGGTAAGGCTCAAGTCCCATAGGACAGGCGCTCACACACTTGGCACATCTGATACAGGGGCTGGGCTCTGAGCGGCGTGCTTCCTGCTCATTCATAATCAGCAGGCCACTGCTTCCCTTCGTCATGGGAACCTCCAACGACAGAAGTGCCTTACCCATCATGGGACCACCACCAATAATCTTGCCAGTATCTTCTGGCAGACCGCCACACTCATCAATCAACTGCTGGAAGGGTGTTCCCAGTCGGGCGAGCAGATTGCTGGGCTGTGCCAGACTCTTGCCCGTCACGGTGATGACACGCTCTATCAGAGGCTTGTTCTTCATCACAGCCTGATAAATGGCAAAGGCGGTACCCACGTTCTGCACCACAGCTCCCACGTGGATGGGGATGGCTGGGGGGGCTGGCACCTGGCGACCAATCACAGCATCAATCAACTGTTTCTCACCTCCCTGGGGGTACTTCACCTGCAGGGGGACCACCTCGATGTGGGGATGAGCCTTAGCCTTCTCAGTCATCAGAGCGATGGCGTCGGGTTTGTTATTCTCAATGCCAATGTAACCTTTGTCTACGCTCACGGCCTTCATAATCAGTTCCACGCCCTCGAGTATCTCATCAGCATGCTCCAGCATAAGGCGATGGTCAGCGGTCAAGTAAGGCTCACACTCCACTGCGTTGATGATGACGCACTCGGCCTTGCAGCCTGGAGGAGGGGTCAGCTTCACGTGGCAGGGGAATGTGGCACCACCCATGCCCACGATACCTGCGTTCTTAATCTTCTCTACGATGGTCTTACTGTCCAGATCCGCACGGTCAGCCAGTCTGACCAGTGTATCGCTTCGGTCGATGCTCTCTTCCCATTCGTCGCCTTCCACATTCACGTAGATGGCTGTGCGGCGTGTACCGCTGGCGTCCAACACCGTATCTATCTTTGCCACCTTGCCACTCACACTGCTGTGGACAGGGGCACTCACGAAGCCTCCTGCTTCAGCCAACAGCGTACCCACCTTCACCTCATCGCCTCTCTGTACGACGGGCTTCGCAGGTGCGCCTATATGCTGAAACATACTGAAAACAGCCTGCTTGGGCAATGCAGCCACCTTGATGGGGCTGGCAGCAGACAATTTATTCTCTGCGGGGTGTACTCCACCTATCTTGAATGTCTTCATTTCTGCTCCTCCTTTTTCTTCTCGGTTGGTTGTTTTTCCACGCTTGCAGACTTCACGGGCGCTGCCGTTGGCTGCTGAGTTGCAGGTTTTGCTGCCTGAGCAGGCTGAGCGGCTGCAGCAGCAGCTGGTTGCTCTGCCTTGGGTTTGCGTGGGGGGAAGTTGAATGCATGGATGGCACCCTTGGGACAAGCTTCCTCACACTTGCGACACATCTTACACTTCTCTGCATCGATGTAAGCCAGATTGTTCACCAGGGTGATTGCCTCAAACTTATCGCAGGTCTTCACACACTTGCCACAACCGATACAAGACACCTTACATACCTTATTGGCCACAGCGCCTTTGTCTTTATTGTTGCAAAGCACCACCATGCGACGTCCCTTGGGACCCTTCAGACGAATCTCGATGACGTCACGAGGACACGCCTTGGCACAAGCACCACAGCCCGTACACTTATCCTCGTCCACTTCGGGCAGACCCGTCACAGGATTCATGCTGATGGCGCCAAACTGACACTTAGCCACACAGTCGCCACAGCCCAGACAGCCATAAGCGCATTGTGTCTCACCCATGCCCGTCATGTTCTCCACACGGCAACTGCGTACGCCATCGAACTCTGCCACACGAGGACGGTTCTCACACGTTCCGTTACAACGAACCACAGCCACCTTCGGAGCTGAGGCCTCAGCGGCAAGTCCCAAAATAGAGGCCACCTTTTCCATAACAGGCTGTCCGCCTACAGGACACAGCTTGCCTTCCAGACTGCCACTGGCGGCAGCCTTCACACACGCAGCGGCGAAACCGGAACAACCAGGATAGCCACACCCACCACAGTTGGCCTGCGGAAGCACTTCTGCCACCTGACCCAACCGTGGGTCTTCACTTACAGAGAATTTGTGGGAGATGATGTACAGGACTATCGCTGACAAGAGTCCTATCACCCCAAGCACAACCACTGCAATCATGATTTCATTCATACGTTGATTGAAGATTTAATGGATATTTATTTAATGATTGATTATTCAGCGTTTATGGCTTTTACAACAAAGCGAAATTTCCGATCCAGACGATTTCTAAACAGATAGAGGATGCCGTAATAAATGCCCAAAAACAAAAGGGCGCACAGCCCACCTGCATCCTCGTTTGAGAGTCTCGTCACTCCAAACAAGACCACCACCATCAAGACAAGTGGCAGGGCGTAAGCGAGCAAGACAGCCTTCAGCCCCTGGCCGACTGAGCCTTCCACCACAACGGTCTGCCCCAAGCTCACCGTTGCACCATCCAGCCTTGCCTCCACAGTCTTCTCCTTGCTTTCGCTGCTCTTACACAGATGCTTAACCGCACAGCCTCCACAGGCTGTCTGCTGCAATATGCGCACAGCACAAGTGGTGGCACCTATCTGCTCCACCACACCTCGATGTCGGATTGTTTCTTTCATAATAATAGGCGCAAGCCTCAATAATCACGCAAAAATACAAAGTTTTTCGCACATAGGGCATAATGGCTGTGCATACTTTTTGCTATTATGTTTTTTTTGCATCCATAGGTTGCCAGAAGAGAGACTTCCTGTTATCTTTGTATTCCTCATAATTTTATTTTGCAACTAAGCAATTATATTTTTGCAACTAAGCAAAGAAAAAAAACGAAACACATAGATGACAAGATTCAAGACTTGCTGCAAGATCAATCTCGGACTGCTCGTCACCGCCAAGCGTCCAGATGGCTACCACAACCTTCAGACCGTATTCTACCCCATCCCTCTCTCCGATGAGTTATCCATAGAGGAGGCTGAAGAAGACAGGCTCTACATGAGCGGGATCGCCCTCGACGGTGACCCTCACGACAATCTGGTGATGAGGGCGATAAGAATCCTTCGCGAGAAAGGATACACCATCCCGCCCCTCCACATCTCGCTACACAAAAACATCCCCAGCGGAGCTGGACTGGGAGGAGGAAGCAGCGACGCAGCTGCCACACTGGTTCAGCTCAACAGCCTGTACCGCCTGGGCATGAACCAGCAGGAAATGGAGCGCACGGTGGCTCCCTTAGGAGCCGACTGCCCATTCTTCGTCCGCTGCCAACCAGTCTATGCAGAAGGCATCGGCGATGTCTTCACACCCATCAGCCTCACGCTGAAGGGCATGTACATCGTACTGGTAAAGCCCAACGAGTCGGTCTCCACACGCGAGGCGTACGCACACGTACATCCGCAAATGCCTCAGGTTTCACTCATCGAGCGCATAAGCAAACCCGTGGAGACGTGGCGAGAGTGTGTAACAAACGACTTCGAGCAAAGCGTGTTCTCCACACACCCCATCATCCGACAGGTCAAAGAGCAACTCTACAGCGCAGGAGCCGTCTATGCAAGCATGAGCGGGAGCGGAAGCACCGTGTTCGGACTCTTCCGAAAGGACCCCGAACTGCTGACAAGAGGAATGTTTTCGGGCATGTTTCTGTACAAGACACGCCTATAGTAGGATAATTCCCCACACAGGATAGGGAAAAACCCGATACACACCACCCGTTTTGCCTCTATCTTTGCCCTCAGACAACAAAAAAAGAGAAAGGAACAGACTATGAAACGTTACATCCTGACATTAGTGGCTCTGCTGACCGCAATGGTTAGCGTTTCGGCTATGAGCTATCAGAGAGCACGCGAAGAGGCTCTCTATCTGACCGACAAGATGGCATACGAACTCAACCTCAACGACCAGCAGTATAACGATGCGTATGAGATCAATCTCGACTACTTCCTCAGCATGGAATCCGAAAGAGACCTCTACGAGGACTACTTGAGCTACAGGCTTACCGACTTCAGACACATACTGCTCAACTGGCAGTTCGACCTCCTGCTACAGGCCGACTACTTCGTGCGCCCACTCCTTTGGAGCCGTGGTTGCTGGGTCTTCCCCATCTACGGACATTACCACCGCAATGTGTTCTTCTACGACCGACCACACGTCTACTTTGAATATCGGGGCGGACACGGACACAGACACTTCCACGGTGACTTCTATGCCGACCGCCGACCTCACTGGGACGGTGGAATGCGTGGACGTGAGCCAATGGGCGGACGCGAACCAATGCGTGGTCGTGAGCCAATGGGCGGACCTGGAAGAAACGATGGGCGGATGAACCCAAGCAGAGGAAACGGCTATCATTTCGACCTCCCGGCACAAGGAAACCGCAACGACAGACGCAACGGACAGCCAGGAGACGATGAGAGACATTACGGACAACCAGGACGCAACGACAACCGCATGAACAATAGTCGAGGCGTGACCACGACCGAGCGCGAAAGAACGACCAACCGAGGCGGAGAATACAACGTCAACCGAGGCACTACGCAGCCAAACCGCAACTACAACTATCGCGGCAACGATTCCCGTCAGAGTCAGTCTTCCGTAGGCACACGTTCTTACGACCGCTCATACTCCACCCCCAACCGTAACAGCGGTAGCAGCACACGCTCCACATTCGACGCGCAACCCAAAAGCCGAGGTAACTCCTTCTCGCGCAGCAGTTCACGCGCCACCACCAGCAGCACACCCGTCACACGCGGAGGAGGACCTTCAGGCGGCAACGGAGCTCATGTGTCCCGAGGACGCAGATAAGCATACGAGATAAGAAGACCATACACAAAAAAGTAGAAAGCAATCACCCCCGACAACGTGAGCCAAGGCGCGCGTTATCGGGGGTGACTACGTCCAGAGAGAGAGGAGGGGGAGGGCAGGCTGTCTGTCTTACGAATTACGCAACTTGCGCAGCAACTCCTGGTTGATGCGGCGAATGCGCGTCTGGCCCTCCATCAGGTCACGCTTGAAGGAGGAGAACTCCACGTTCACATTATTATATATGTCGCTAAACGTATGAAGCAAGGGGGGCAGATAAGGCTGCTCGTTGGTATTGACCACGATGCGTATGTCCTTCGACACCACACGCACGTCTATCTCACACCCCTCCTCCTTGGGGTCACCGTCGAAGTGAATCACCCCCGGACTGGAACGGCGAATCTTCAGCTCTCGGCACTTGAAACAGCGAATCTTGCTGTTCTGCGTAATCGTCTTATTAAAGAGCTGAATGGCTATCTGAGGAGCCTCCAGCACGTTGAACGGCTCCATCACCGTCACATCCATCAGTCCATCGCTCATGCTCGCGTGGGGCGCAATGTACACATTATTACCATACTGACTTGCATTGGCACAAGCTATCAAGAAAGCCTTAAACTGCTTCTTCTCGCCGTCAATCTCTATTTCATACGTGTCAGGCTGATATTTTAACCCCTCTTTCAAGGTATTCTCTATATAAGAAAGGAGTCCCCTGCGTCCACTCTGTGCAAACTTACTGCTCACAAAGGCATCAAAACCCACGCCACACGTACAGAAGAAAGGTGTGCCGTTTATCAGTCCATAGTCCAGACTCCGTATATGGCAGTCCGCCAACACCTGTATGGCACCCTCTGGATTCATAGGGATGTACAGATGACGCGCCAGACCATTACCACTGCCACAGGGAATGATGCCCAAAGCCGTTTTCGTATGCACCAACGATCGAGCCACCTCATTCACCGTACCGTCGCCTCCCACAGCCACCACGATGTCCACACCCCTACTGGCAGCCTCCGCAGCCAACTCCGCAGCATGTCCCCGATGAGAAGTGTAAGACACACTACAAAGAAACCGTGTAGAATCCATATACTTAGGAATGAGTTCCACAATATGTTTCTTATCCGCAGTACCCGAAATGGGATTCACTATAAATACAACCGTTGTCTTATTCTTCATAATTGGACGCAAAATTAAGCAAAATAGGACATTTTCAAACAAAAAGCAACTTCAAAAGTACTCTTCCGATGCAGTTTTTTATTCTACACCTATCCTCAATACACGAAAAAACACTACCTTTGCAAAAATTTTTGCCCCAAAGGGGCTTACAGAGAACAATCAGAAAATGGGATTATTAGAAGAGAAACTCGCTAAACACCCTTTCTACGCCTTGTCGAAGGAAGTGAAAGAGAAGGGCGTGTACCCCTACTTTCGCGAGATAGAGGGCAAACAGGGAACAGAAGTTGAAATGGGCGGACACCACGTGTTGATGTTCGGTTCTAACGCATATACAGGTCTTACTGGCGACCAACGAGTTATCGATGCGGGATGCGCAGCCATGCAGAAGTATGGAAGCGGCTGTGCAGGCAGCAGATTTCTCAACGGCACCTTAGACATACACGTACAGCTGGAAAAGGAACTGGCAGAATACGTAGGTAAAGACGACGCTCTAGTCTTCGCTACTGGTTTCACCGTCAACAGCGGTGTGATTCCACAGCTGGTCAGCAAGGACGACTACATCATCTGCGACGACCGCGACCATGCGAGCATCGTCGACGGACGCCGCCTGAGCTTCGCCACCCAGTTGCACTATAAGCACAACGACATGGCTGACCTCGAGCGCGTACTCCAGCGTTGCGAGCCAGACAAGGTGAAGCTAATCGTCGTAGACGGAGTCTTCTCCATGGAAGGCGACCTTGCCAACCTGCCCGAGATCGTACGCCTGAAGCATAAGTACAACGCCTCTATCATGGTAGACGAGGCACACGGCATCGGTGTCTTCGGCAAACAGGGACGTGGCGTATGCGACCACTTCGGTGTCACCGATGACATCGACCTCATCATGGGCACCTTCTCCAAGTCACTCGCCTCCATCGGTGGTTTCATCGCAGCCAACCAGATTATCATCGACTCACTTCGCCACTCAGCTCGTACCTACATCTTCAGCGCAAGCTGCACACCTGCAGCCACAGCAGCCGCTCGCGAGGCACTCCACATCATCAAGACTGAGCCAGAGCGCATCGCAGCCCTGTGGGACGTGACCAACTATGCCCTGAAGCGTTTCCGCGAGGAAGGGTTCGAAATAGGTGACACCGAGAGCCCCATCATTCCCCTCTACGTGCGCGACCTCAAGAAGACGTTCATCGTGGTTGCGCGTGCTTTCGAGGAGGGCGTGTTCATCAACCCCGTCATTCCACCAGCCTGTGCCCCATCAGACACACTCGTTAGATACGCCCTCATGGCCACCCACACACACGAGCAGGTAGACGAGTCTGTACGTAGGCTCAAAAAGGTGTTCCACGAACTGGATATCATCTGATACACACACAAAGAAAATAAAAAAATTTCTTTATCTTTCTCCCCTCCCCCTTGGAAAGACCAAGAGAGAGGGGAACTTTTTTTTGAGAGGGAGGGACCGTCTCCCCTCCTCTTCGGCTCAACGGATTATTCATGGGGATATCCGTAGATTGTAGCAAGCCTAAAAAGGAAGAATTTTTCATCTCTTAT
>CAKRRN010000047.1 GCA_934394435.1 uncultured Bacteroidaceae bacterium | reverse complement strand
CGCTCCCTCTCCAAGGAGGGGAAGAGAGAACTACACCAGACAAGGGTAGCCTCCTCTTCCCCTCCTTCCCCTTTCTCCCTCCCCCCGAAAAAAAGACCCTCGCAAGACCAGGTGCGTTTATGTTCATGCCTTTCGGCAAGCCAACTTCAAGACTTAATAGCCCACTATGCCTTCGACACGTCTGAAAACAATCTGCCCCCCGAAAAAAAAAGACCAATATGAATCAGTTTCTAATGACCGATTTGGGATAAAAACAGTCAGATTCGGTACAGAAAAGTAAGTTTTTCTTCGTTTTCTGTTCCAAATTTAGCTACCTTACAATTCAACCAGGAGAGAATCACCAGGGAGTCTTTCCCCCCGAGAAACTGAACAACCGTCTCGCTACTGCCGACATTAGCCAGGTGAAAGCCGACGTATTGCCATTCGTCCGCAACCCCAAGGAACACTTGACATCTGGTCGAACGACTATTTCCTTCAGCTCGCAAGGATGATTCGATTAGAGTGATGAAAGTTGGCATCCTCAATGCTGGGGAAGAGGCTATGTGTTTTGGGTGGATTGACAGTACAACAAAAAAATGAGTCATTTTCAGCGTAACTCTATCATTCTTCGGCAAAAACACTTTGCAGAATTAACAAAAAGAGCTACCTTTGCACGCGAGTTAATTCACATTACTAATCATTTTTAATTTATCTGTATCTGTATGACAGATTACAAAAACATTGCCCCCGTTGCAGACTTCGATTGGGAAGCTTTTGAGAAGGGTGGCAACACAACTTCAGACAGCCGCGAGGCACAAGAAGAGGCCTACACGGGTTCTCTGAACAAGGTAAGTGACCACGATGTGGTTGATGGTACCGTCATCGCAATGAACAAGCGCGAGGTGGTGGTAAACATCGGCTTCAAGAGCGATGGTATCATACCTGCAAGCGAATTCCGCTACAACCCTGACTTGAAGGTAGGTGACACCGTTGAGGTTTACATCGAGAATCAAGAGGACAAAAAGGGCCAGCTCATTCTCTCACACAAGAAAGCACGTGCAAGCCGCTCTTGGGAGCGCGTGAACGAGGCTTTGGAGAACGAGGAAATCATCAAGGGCTATGTGAAGTGCCGTACCAAGGGTGGTATGATTGTTGATGTGTTCGGCATCGAGGCATTCCTGCCCGGTTCACAGATTGACGTGAAGCCCATCCGTGACTATGATATCTTCGTGGGCAAGACCATGGAGTTCAAGGTCATCAAGATCAACCAGGAGTACAAGAATGTGGTTGTAAGCCACAAGGCACTCATTGAGGCTGAGTTGGAACAGCAGAAGAAGGAAATTATCAGCAAACTCGAAAAGGGTCAGGTACTGGAAGGTATGGTGAAGAATATCACCTCTTACGGTGTGTTTGTTGACCTGGGCGGTGTTGACGGTCTGATTCACATCACAGACTTGAGCTGGGGCCGCGTGAGCGATCCTCATGAAGTGGTTGAGCTCGACCAGAAGATCAACGTTGTTATCCTCGACTTCGATGACGAGAAGAAGCGTATCGCTCTTGGTCTGAAGCAGCTCACTCCTCATCCCTGGGACGCTCTGGATCCCAACTTGAAGGTTGGCGACCACGTGAAGGGTAAGGTTGTCGTTATGGCTGACTATGGTGCATTCATTGAGATTGCTCCTGGTGTAGAGGGTCTGATCCATGTAAGCGAAATGTCATGGAGCCAGCATCTGCGTAGCGCACAAGACTTCATGAAGGTTGGCGATGAGGTAGAGGCAGTTATCCTCACCTTGGACCGCGAGGAGCGTAAGATGTCTTTGGGCATCAAGCAGCTCAAGGAAGATCCCTGGGAGAACATCGAGCAGAAGTACCCCGTTGGCAGCCGCCACATGGCAAAAGTCCGCAACTTCACCAACTTCGGCGTATTTGCTGAGATTGAAGAAGGCGTTGACGGTCTGATCCACATCAGCGACTTGAGCTGGACCAAGAAGATTAAGCACCCCAGCGAGTTCACTCAGATTGGTGCTCCTATCGAAGTGATCGTTCTGGAGATTGACAAGCAGAACCGCCGTCTCTCTCTTGGCCACAAACAGTTGGAGGAGAATCCTTGGGATGTATTCGAGACTGTATTCAAGCAGGATTCTATCCACGAGGGTACCATCGTAGAAATGATGGACAAGGGTGCTGTCATCCAGTTGGAGTATGGCGTAGAAGGTTTCGCCACACCTAAGCACCTGGTGAAGGAAGATGGCACACAGGCACAGCTCAACGAGAAGTTGCCCTTCAAGGTGATTGAGTTCAACAAGGAGAGCAAGCGCATCATCCTGAGCCACAGCCGTACGTTTGAGGATGCACAGCGTGCTGAAGCTCGTGAGGCCAAGAAGACCAAGCGTCAGACCACAGGCCGCAAGGAAGAGACACCTGCAATCCAGAATCAAGCTGCAAGCACCACTTTGGGCGACCTGAGCGCATTGGCAGACCTGAAGGCAAAGATGCAGGCTGACAAATAAAACAAGCCTAAGTTCTCCGCACAGGAGATACTAATATGACAGAACGGGGATGGACAAGCTGTCCGTCCCCGTTTTTTCATTCCAAGAAACAGATAAGACACGATGGAAACGTTCAGAGTAAACATTCTGGGATGCGGCTCAGCCAAACCTACCCCACGTCATATGCCCACAGCACAGATAGTGGACTTCCGTTCAAAATACTTTATGATAGATTGTGGAGAAGGCGCGCAAGTGCAGTTGCAGCGCATGAGACTTGCCATGCCACGCATAGGACATATCTTCATCACACACAACCATGGCGACCATATCTTTGGCCTGCCAGGCCTCATCAGCACCATGGCCTTGCTCGGACGTACCGCCCCTCTATACATCCATGGTCCCAAGGAAATCGAGAATTTTCTCAACTGCATCGTGTCCACCTACTGCGAGGGGATAGACTTCAAAGTAGAGTTCCTGCCTGTAGACCCCACAAGACATGAGCTTATCTACGAAGACCGTAGCCTGAGGATTTACACGCTACCACTCAAGCACCGCATACCTTGTTGTGGGTACTTGTTCAAAGAGAAGCAAGGCCTGCCACATATACGTCGCGAAATGATAGACGCCTTCGACATTCCCCTCTCACAGATCAACAACATTAAGGCAGGAGCCTCATGGACAACGCCAGACGGCACCCTTCTGCCCCATGAGCGACTTACCACACCAGCAGCCCCAGCACGCACCTACGCCTGTTGCTCTGACACGTGCTACCTTCCACAGCTGGCCAAGCTCATTCAAGGAGCCGACCTCCTCTATCACGAAGCCACATACCCCGAAGCATTCGCATTACGTGCCCAACAGACGTTCCACAGCACAGCACGTCAAGCAGCACAAGTGGCAAAGGACGCTGGGGCGAAAAAGCTCGTCATCGGACACTTCAGCGCTCGCATTCAAGACGAGCAAGCTCTCTTGGAAGAGGCAAGGGAAGTGTTTCCCAATACTCTGCTTGCCAAGGAAGGGTTGACGCTGGACGTTTTAGGAGAGAGCAGTTGATGCCGTTCACTCCACGATTGTTATCTTGCCTACACGATAGCGTCTGTGGCCATCATCCCCCTCGTACGGAAGGGCGAGAACAGGTGTGCCATCTGCCTTACCAACAGAAACATAGAGATCAAAGGTGCCTGTGGGACAGGTGCGCACATAGGAGCCCTTGGTATCAGAAAAAGGACGTGCCACTATGCAACGGGTCTGCAAGGTGGTAATCTCCGCTTTATCAGGTTCGCCTACGGGTAAAGACTTGACATCAAAACTCTCGTCCACCACAACCGAGACGACCCCTCCAAGACTGTCTTTGATAGTGAAACAGGGATAACCGCCCTCATAACAGGGAGCCACACCAGCATTGCGCCACTCACTCAGGATGGTGAATGGTTCACCCTTGCGTATCTTGTCGGGCCACTTTATACGGACATTCTGCAAGCGATAGCCAAGACGGAGATTGATACGGCGTATGATATCCCGGTTCTGCTCCAGTTCCACACGTGGCCACCAGTGGATGGACATATATGAGCCATGATACTCCTCCACCGACTTCAGCAATAGCTCTGGGTCCCAAGCACCACGCGCAGCGGACTCTCCCATGTGGTCATGCTCCAGCACAACGGGCATTGTGGGCCAGAAAAGTCCTGCCATTCCGCTATGATACCAATGGTGAGGAGCAGGCTGAACCAGTATGCTATCATCCCGCAACGATACCCCCTTGGAGAGCGCATAGTCTATGATGGGCGAGTGTACCACAGGAGCATCATGCCCGGCAAAGTCATCCGAGATTACCAGTTGCGTCTTACGGAAATGTTTGCAATAGAGGTCTATGATGCGTTTCTGAGTTTCAAGCCCCCACTCTTTCCCATGTCTTGGTGTGGTGAGGACCGTATGCCCTTCGCCCCACATCCCGAAATGACCAATATCAATAAATGCGACATTCGGATTTCCATCGTACCGGCGTGCCATACGTTCCAGGAAGGCATCCAGCTTCTGCAGGAATACAGGATCGTCGTACTCTGGTTCCTTGTATCCGTCCACCTCATAATATTTTGCTCCTGCACGAAACACCCACTCTGGAGTGCCGCTCTGCATCCAGTTTTCCGTGGCTGTAATTCGGAATGCCACTCGCTTTCCCACCTGTATCCATCGCTGTGCAGGTGTGTCCAAGACCTCCCAGTTATAGTTGTCTTCCTCTGGTTGGACAAAAGCCCAAGGCAATCGTAAGTAAACAGTACTCAATCCAGGGAAATCATCAAGCACATCACTCGGTTCGAGTTTCGAGCCATAATTCTTCAGCAAATTAGAATAGAAATGCATGGTCCATCCCATTCCTGGATTCACCAATGCCTGCCCGTTGTCCTGTGGACGAAAATCTGCGGCTTCTGCCTGAGGAGCAGTTGTCCATGAAAGGAGAGCTGCCAACAGGGATAATATTGTTTTTCTCATTATATATATATACTATGTTTGCCCGACAATCTTACGTTGATTACTTCAGAAAAGAATCTGTTTGCTATAACCCGTGCCTTCCCACACCTTAGCATCCAGTTTATGGTAGACAGGAGTAAGTGTCACTCGTCCATCTTTGAGTATATCGCTTGCATCCGATGGCAGAGTGATATCTTGAGGATTATCATTTCCCAACATAAGTGGGCCTAAGAAGACACGTCTCCACCGAGCATCAGTATTGAGCACGTTAAGCGGTTTTTCCACTCGTACAGGCATACTGAAATCAAGTGTGAGCTGGTCTCCCTGACGAAACTTGCGTATGCATACGAGGAAACCATCTTCCATGTGGGCATCCACGGTCTCACCATTAAGCTTCAGGTGAGCATCTGAGGTCCACGAGGGAGCCGCCAACCGTAAAGCCACCTTACCTGCAGTATTGCCCTTGACGGTCAGCTCTACATGTCCGCCAGAGGGATAAGATGTGCCTACCTCAAAGTCAAGTGTACCCTTGGAGAGCGGCATCGAATATTGTCCTGCACGATAGAAGGGCATCCATACATCCCTTCCCTTAGAGAAACAAGTATAGCGCACAGCCGATGACAAGCCCTCACCACCACGCATGGTGCAACACCAGTGGGCTTCGGGTGTAGACACAGTCAGACGTTTTGTATGTGTGGCCATGCCTGGACAGTTGTCACACCCAAATCCTCCATTGTATCTTTGCGTGTGACAGATGGCATTATAATAAATCAGTTCGGCAAACTCCAGGTATTCTGGATTCATGGTCTGTTGCCACAACTGTACAGCCAGCATATAAGAGTCGACAATGGCACAGGGTTCCGTCCACGTATCGAAACGGTCAAACCAGTTGTAATTCTCGTAATTCTCAGTCATGCCATTCTCCACGTACAAGCGGAAACGTTTCTCTGCCTCGAGTACAAGCTGACGGTTGCCCGTAAGCTCCGCATAGCGCATCAGTCCACGACATGCAGTCAGAGTGGCATGAGTCTGAGCCTTGATGCCCGTCAAGTCCACCTGCAGAAAACGGTTGATGAGCGTTTCTATAGGCTTCTTCAGTTCCGCATCACCCAGGATGGCATAGGCATGAATCAATCCTTCCATACCGATAAACACACATCCCACATCTGTAGAGAGAGCCCATCCATCCTGTGATGCCACGATAGATCCCGATTCCGCTCCCTGTCCCTGCACACGTTCTTTTGGGTTTATCGGATAGACCGCGAATTTATCATTCAACGGAAGAAACAGATTGTGGGCGATGCTGCTGATAATCTTACGTACGTTTTCGTCCTTCTTCCACAGATAATACTCACAGAGTCCGCGCAGCATCCATCCGTTGCCTGATAGCTGTTGCTCGTGCGCCATACCTGGATGCACAGTACCCATGTAACCTTTCTCGTTCAGATGCGAAGGTATCTGGCGAATGATTTCATCCAGATACTTGGGCATACGATGCGATGCTTGTGCGTCCAGCGTGAGTGCCAATATGGTGCGCCCCTCCGTGTCGCCAGGCCAATCAAGCGATTGTTCTTCCGTAAGAAACACGTTCTCAGGCCAATATTTCTTCTCCTCCAAGCGCTGCAAGTTTTTCCCCACACGCCAGTCAAGGTCGGAATGTTGACTTAAAGTTATCTGCTCATAAGGCACAGGCTGCGGAACATTTTGCTTACGAGCCTGCACAGCCGTACTGAGACACAGGGAAAAGAATGCCACCTGGCAAAAACATCTAATCGGTCGATTCATAAGTATAGTCTGTATATACAATATATATATAAATAAAGAAAAGGAGTTGTTATATTTCTATCTACAAAGTTACTGAAAATATGCTACACCCTACAACCATCGTCACACAAATTAGCCCATACCTGATATTAAATGACCATTTCTTATAAGTCTTCATCAGAAACAGCATGCGATTTTACCCCATAAACACCTACATGCGCCCCCCCCCTGCACAAGACTCCCCAGAACGGAAATCGAACAAAAACATGCCCATTTGACGGACAAACGCACAAGGCTACGCAAATATTGCATAGATAACGATTTTTTTCAATAAAAGTTTGGCAGCATAACACAAAAAGCATAACTTTGCTTCAGAAACAATAAAAGAAATGAAGAGAATCATCCTTTTGGCACTTCCCATAGCCCTTGCGCTCAGCCCCATAAGTATGGTGGCACAGACAGAGCATGAGAGCATAGAGATGACCACCTCTGGCATCACCCTAACGGTGAGCGGGAATGTGGTCAGAGTGAATGGTGCTTCTGGTGAAAGCATGAAAGTCTTCAATCTTACGGGAGTGGAAGTCGTATCTGTACGTATAGAAAGCAACGAGAAAACCGTAAGCCTTAATCTTCCCAAGGGATGTTACTTGATTAAGGTTGGCAAAATTGTGCGAAAGATTTCCATTCGCTAACCACTCTCTATAAAATCCATCGTTAGCCGTATGAATGCGGCATAACGCTCATAAGTCCCACGCTTCATTTATCCTTCTTCTTTCCTGAAGGATATTTCTTGATTCCGAATTCCCAGGGAATCCCGAATAAAGAACGGGGGGAAACAAAAACTTCTGCCAAAACTTGTTGCAATACGAGTGGTGAGAATAGGCACACACCTACTGCAGTACGTCCGGAATAAAAAACTTATAATGACTATTTAAAAACCGGATTAAACCTTTTCCACCCAAAAACATCAAACATAACGAAATGGCAGATGAAACACTTCTCATAGAACGGCTGAAGAATCCGAGTACGCGCGAACGAGCATTCACCCAACTGATACAGCAGTATCAGCAACCCCTCTATAACGCCATCAGAAGCATACTGAAATCTCATGCCGACACAGACGACGTACTTCAAAACGCCTTTCTGAAAGCATGGGGGGCCCTCGATTCCTTTCGAGGCGAAGCACAGATAAGCACATGGCTCTACAGCATAGCCCGAAACGAAGCCATATCCTTTCTGAAGAGAAATTCCAAAAACGTCACCTCACAGGACAACAATGACCTATCGCATTATCAGCAGGAAAGCGACCCCTATATGGACGGCGAAGAAACAGAAAGAATGTTGCAGAAAGCCATGGAACAACTACCAGAGAAGCAGCGAACCGTGTTCGTACTTAGGTATTTTCAAGAAATGCCTTACGAAGAGATGAGCCAAATGACCTCGACAAGCGTAGGGGCTCTAAAAGCCAGCTACCACATCGCTGTAAAAAAAATCATCGACTTTTTCCAGCAAAACGATTAAACCTTAGACAGAAAACATAATCCAACGAACAAAGGAGAAGACAATATGAGACAGTTTACCAATGACGAAAAGACACTCATGCAACTCACCAAGGCAAGCAACCCCTATCGCGCACCCAAGGGATACTTCGATAAACTGCCAGAGAGAGTAATGCAAAAGGTCAAGGCACGTCAACGCAGACGACTGGCCATACGGTGGGCGGTAGCAGCAATGCTGACAGGATGTGTGGTAACGGCAGGCTTCTCGCTGTTTAACAGAAACACGCAAGACAAGCAGCGCAACGATTTGGCTCACACGCAATACATCGAAGACGCGCTCGACTACTCAATGATAGACAACGCAGAAATCGCATATTATCTGACAGAAGCAGAATGACTATGAAAAGACAAATGACAGACAACTGGCTAAAGAGAGCCACCTGCACCCTACTCATGGCACTAACCGTGCTGACAGGCGTATACGCACAGCCCAAGGATGAGAAATTCAATCCAGAGGAGTTTCGCGCTCATCTGGAAGCCTTCGTCAGCAAGAAAGCTGGACTGACTGGCAACGAGGCCAAAGCCTTCTTCCCACTCTTCCATAAGATGAAGGAAACGCAACGTCAGAAGCAGGAGGAGATATTTCGCCTCAAGCGTAACGCACCAGCTTGCAACGCATCTGACAAGGAGTTCTTAGCCACCATACAGAAAATCAAAAGGCTGGAAGTGGAAAAGGCAGAACTCGAGGAGCAGTATTACAAGAAGATGTGCAAGGCCATCTCACCACGCAAGGTTTTTCAAGCCATGCAAGCAGAAGACAAGTTTCACAGACGTATGCTACATGACTTCAGACAGACAGACAGAAACAAGAAATGAGCCATCGTTAGCTCCGACAAAATCTATCGAGACAATCAGCCGAGATTGGCATTAGAGAACAGAATGCCAGCCTCGGCTGATTTATATCCATTATATTTGGGAAGACCCACAGACCAACCCTTCTTCAGGCTCATCCGACAAGCTAAGGGGATTATAGTATTCAATGCCCAAATAATACGTATCAAATGGCCAAGTATTTAGAGTGACTTTTATTGATTTCCGTAGATACGTTTTCCTCTGTACAAACAATAAAAAGGTGGACGCACTATCCCGTTTTATGAAACGGTAATAGTGGACCATTATAATTGTCTTTTTCTTTTTCTCTAACTGGGAAAATATTTTTCTCCAACTAGGAAAATATTTTTCTCCAACTAGGAAAATAAGCAGAGCCGTTTCGTATGAATCTTACATCCGAGACTCTCCCTGGTTTATCGGGTAAGCCCTAATTACACAAGATAACGTGGTGCTTTTACGCCTTGGATTTATTCTCCTCGTTCCAGACGCTTGGCCTCCTCCCACAGCTCATCCATCTGACCAAGGGTCATCTCACGCAGTTCCTTACCCATCTCCTTGGCACGCTGTTCCACATATCCAAAACGACGAATAAACTTTTGGTTTGTATGCTCCAACGCATTATCGGGATTCAAATGGTAAAGCCGTCCAGCATTGATCAGACTAAACAGAAAATCGCCATACTCCTCAGTCTGACGTTCACGATTGTCTTCTTGCTCCAGCTCTTGCTCCAGCTCGCCAAGTTCCTCGTGTACCTTCGCCCAAACATCCTCGCGCTTATCCCAGTCAAACCCCACTCCGCGTGCTTTATCTTGTATGCGGTAAGCCTTGATGAGCGATGGCAGAGCATCGGGCACACCTGCCAACACCGTCCGATTACCATCCTTCTCCTTCTGCTTCATCTGCTCCCACGTCTTTACCACATCACCTGCGGTCTGAGCCACAGCATCACCATACACATGCGGATGGCGGAAGATAAGCTTATCGCACAACTTATTACACACATCAGCAATATCAAACTGTCCCTTCTCGCTCCCTATCTTGGCATAGAAACATATGTGAAGCAACACATCACCCAGTTCCTTCTCAATATTGAGCGTATCATCTTTCATGAGCGCGTCACACAATTCGAAGGTCTCCTCTATGGTGTTGGGCCGCAGACTCTCGTTGGTCTGCTTGCGATCCCAGGGACACTTTTCACGCAAATTGTCAAGCACATCCAGCAGTCTTCCAAAAGCCTCCAACTTCTCTTCTCTCGTATGCATTTCCCTTTTCTCCTTTTCTTTATACATTATTATATAATACGCGCGCGAGGCAACAAGCATCCTCAGAAAGGAGGACTGACATCGCTTCGCTACGCAAAATTATGACTTTTTCCACTATTTACAGCGGAATTTCGTACCTTTGCAACTTGGAACGAAAGAATAAAACTTATCATAGACATGGAATTAGCATCTAAGTACTCTCCCTCGGAGATTGAAGGGAAATGGTACGAATACTGGGTGAGCCACAAACTCTTTAGCAGCAAACCAGACAGTCGTGAGCCTTATACCGTGGTCATCCCACCACCAAACGTAACAGGTGTGCTCCACATGGGTCACATGCTCAACAACACCATTCAGGATATTCTGGTACGCAAAGCGCGTCTCGAAGGTAAAAATGCCTGTTGGGTTCCTGGCACAGACCATGCCAGCATAGCAACCGAAGCCAAGGTGGTAAACCGTCTGGCAGCACAAGGCATCAAAAAACGTGACTTGACCAGAGAGGAGTTTCTGAAGCACGCATGGGACTGGACGCACGAACATGGTGGTATCATCCTGAAGCAATTACGCCGACTGGGCGCCAGTTGCGACTGGGACCGCACAGCCTTCACCATGGATGAAGAGCGTAGCGAGAGCGTATTACGCGTATTCTGTGATTTATACGACAAAGGACTCATCTACCGTGGACTACGCATGGTAAACTGGGACCCTAAGGCACAAACCGTACTCAGTACCGAGGAGGTCATTTACCGCGATGAGAAAAGCCATCTGTTCCACCTCCGCTACTATGTGGCAGACCAAGACACAAATCCCGTATGTCCTACTGGCCAGGAAGGAGAAGTCCTACATAAGGATGACGCAGGACGCTACTATGCAGTCGTCGCTACCACCCGTCCAGAAACAATCATGGGCGACACCGCCATGTGTATCAACCCCAAAGACCCCAAGAACCAATGGTTGCGAGGTCATAAGGTAATCGTACCTCTGGTGGGCAGAGTGATTCCTGTAATTGAAGACCGCTATGTAGACATTGAGTTTGGTACAGGCTGTCTGAAGGTTACTCCTGCTCATGACATCAACGACTATCAGTTGGGTAAGACTCACCATCTGGAGACTATAGACATCTTCAATCCAGACGGAACCATTTCCGAAGCAGCTGGCATGTATGTGGGAATGGACCGCATGGACGTACGCAAGCAGATTGCCACCGACCTGCAAAAGGCTGGACTGATGGAGCGTATTGAGGACTATGAAAACAAAGTAGGTTACAGCGAGCGTAACCAAGACACCGCCGTTGAGCCACGTTTGTGCAAACAATGGTTCCTCTCAATGAAACACTTCGCAGAGATAGCCCTGCCACCCGTACTTGAAGGAAAAATCAAGTTCTATCCGACCAAATATGTCACCATCTATCGCAACTGGCTTGAGAACATACAAGACTGGTGCATCAGCCGTCAGCTATGGTGGGGACACCGTATTCCTGCATACTTCGTACCCACACCAGAAGGGGAAGAAGAGCGCTACGTAGTGGCGATGACCGCAGAAGAAGCTTTGGAGAAGGCACGCAAGCAGTTTAACATGCCCGATCTAAAGATAGAAGACTTGCACCATGATGAGGATGCACTCGACACATGGTTCTCCTCATGGCTCTGGCCCATATCTCTATTCAACGGCATAAACAACCCTGGCAACGAGGAAATAAACTACTACTACCCCACATCGGTATTAGTAACGGGTCCAGATATTATCTTCTTCTGGGTAGCAAGAATGATTATGGCAGGCGAGGAATACATCCACGACGTGCCCTTCCGAAGCGTCTACTTTACGGGTATTGTGCGTGACGAACTGGGGCGTAAGATGTCAAAATCGCTTGGCAACAGCCCAGACCCCATTGGTCTGATAGACAAATATGGTGCCGATGGAGTACGTATGGGTATGCTCTTGGCAGCACCTGCAGGAAACGACATACTTTTCAAAGAAGACCTTTGCAAACAAGGAGCAAACTTCTGCAATAAGATATGGAACGCCTTCCGTCTGGTACAAGGATGGGAAGAGAAAGAGATGGAGCAGCCTAAGGCAAACCAAAAAGCCATTGAATGGATGCAGGCAAAACTGCGTGCCGAAGTGGCAGAAATCAATGATTTGTACTCAAAATATCGCCTTAATGAGGCTCTGATGACAGCCTTCAAGCTCTTCACCGATGAGTTCTCTGGCTATTACTTGGAAATGGTGAAACCTGCTTATCAGGCTCCCATCGACAGCAAGACACGTCAAGAAACGCTTCAGATATTTGAGAATTTGATGAAGGTTATACACCCCTTCATGCCTTTCATCACAGAAGAAATCTATCAGCACATTGCAGACCGCTCAGAAGAGGACAGCATCATGACCTCTGTGCTCAGTATAGATGCTCCCTCTGAAGCAGACACCGCTCTACTGGCAAACATGGAACAAGCCAAGCAGATTATCAGTGGCATACGAGCCATCCGGCAGAGCAAGAACATTGCACCACGAGAGCGCCTCACACTGGAAGTAATAGAGACAGAAAAAGAAAGCCAATCCATGATTCACGACAGCGCACTCTGCCAGATTATCATGAAGATGGCTACGCTGGAGACCGTCAATTGTGTAAGCCAGAAGTCTGACGGTTCACAAACCTTCCTTATCGGCACAGATGAATATGCAGTTCCCTTAGGCAATCTGATTGACGCAAAAGCGGAGATTCAAAAAGCGGAGACTGAAATCAAACGACTGCAAGGATTTATGGCAGGCATTCAGAAGAAGTTACAGAATGAACGCTTCGTACAGAACGCCCCAGTCCAAGTGGTAGAACTGGAGCGCAAGAAACTCTCTGACGCAGAGAGTAAAATTGCAGCCCTACAGGAGACCATTCGCAGCCTTGGATAAGCCGAGCATACTGGTCTGGCTCTAAGGCAGAAAACACGAGGAGAGGCAAAATCCCATGCTATGGATTTTACCTCTCCTCGTATTTATATCCCCTAATTGATTCTAACGTTTGGCTAATTCAATAACGTTGGTGTAATACCAGACAGCGGCTTGTGCCATTTGGTCTTTGACCGCATCGAGATACTTACGTGCCGTTTCCTGTCCGAAAATCTCAACCCTTCGCTCTGGGTATTTCCCACCCTGGTCACCACAGCTGAGTTGTATGATACAAAATGTGCGGTCCGTATCATGTACGGACACAAAGCCTTCACGCTCCCTGCATTGCGCCACGACGGCATCAAATGTAGCTGGGGTAGTCGGCACCACTTGCAACACGCTCCATGGCCACTGCTGCGCCGTAAGGATAATGTGCCCTTGCTGTTGCTCCAGGACGAATGAGTAGATATTCTTAGATGTTACCATATTAAGTTATTTATGTGCTCTCTCTCGTTACGCACGAACTACCATAGAGCCTCGTCTGTTCTCATAATTTAACAGGATCACCCTCACGTGGCGAAGAGTCAGGATCATAGACAGCCACTCCAACAAAAGAGTCAGCACAGCCATAATACATATACCAGCGTGAGCGATGATACACCAGTCCTTCCACAAACACGGTGCCCGCAGCGTACTGCCCACTCTTCTCGAAGTCCGCCATCGGACGGAAGAAAGGTTTATCAAGACGCGTAAGTAACTTCAGAGGATCATCCTTGCTGAAAAGCATCTGTCCTGCTGCATACGTATTCGAAGGATAATTCTCATCGCCATCTTTTCCTGCTCTATTCTTACCGTTGTATAGTAATATTATGCCCTCGCGACTAATCACAGCAGGTGCTCCGCATTCGGTGAGTTGACTATCGAAATATCCCTTGCGAGGGTGCGCCAGATACTTTAGTGTTCCATCAGCCTCAGTCACGGGAGTCCAGTTAATCAAGTCATCTGACGTAGCAGCACATACCCAAGATTCTCCCCAGTACATCAAATACTTTTCCTCACCGTTTATTCTCACCTTAGCAGCCTGTAATCTGCCATCACGTACCTCTGTGACAATAGAGCCAGACTTACAGGGGAGATCAGAAAACTGCCCATTAAGAGCCATTCGGAAAGCAGGTCCGTGATGTGTCCAATGTCGCAGATCACGACTTGTGGCTATACTTAGACGAAAACGATAACGATTCCAAGACGTATAGGTCATCACATACAAGGGTTTTCCGTCCACATCTGCTTCCACCACGCGAGGGTCCTCCGTGCCTCCTTCCCATTCAAAATGGCGCGAAATAAGACTTGTATCAGGAAACATAACAGGTTCGGGTGAACGGCTATCCACATGTATCCCATCAGTAAGTTCTGCCAGACCAATACGCGAGGTACGATGTCCCAACTTTGCATCTGGATTATCCTCGGCACGGTAGAGTACACACACGTGTCCGTCATACATCACCGCTGCTGGGTTGAATGTATCAGCACATTCCCACTTCACACTTTCGCCTGTCATGGGACACACGAAACGACTACGTGCAGTAGGACTAATCAAGGGATTCACCCCCTCAGGACGTACAAAGCCACCAAGCGCCCAAGAAGGCAACTCATTGTCGCCTGCCTGTGCACACAAGCTTCCCACCAGGCACATAGCCATTATAATCATCTTTTTCCTCATTACTAACCAATTTTCTGAGTATGTACGTTTTTCTAAAAACAATCTCTCTTAACACAAAGGTATCAAAATTTTCAAGAATAGATATTCCGAAAGAAAAAAAAAGAGGCGAGCAAACTCGCATCATCATGATACGGATACTCGCCTCTTTTTTATATTATATGAAGCCCTTCAGTCTTACCGAAAGGAAATCTGATTTTAGCAGACCTCAATGCTCTTTGTAGCCTTTGGTTCTTCCTTCGGCTCTATCTTAGGCAACTCAACGGTCAAGACACCGTCAGCCACCTTGGCTGTTATCTTCTCCTTGTCCACATCCTCAGGCAATGTGAATGCCTGTTCGAAGTTGCTGTAGGAGAACTCACGGCGCAGATAGTGCTCGTGCTTATCCTCACCCTTATGCTCCATCTTGCTCTCCATGGCAATGTGCAGGTTGTTGTCATTATCTACATTCACCCTCACATATTCTTTCTTCAAGCCTGGTGAAGCAATCTCCATCGTATAACCCTTGGCATTCTCTTTCACGTTTACTGCGGGAGCCGTTGCAACAGCGGGACGCATCAACTCGTTTCCAAAGAAACCATCGTTAAACCAGTTTGTCAACCAATCTGAATCATTGTTTCTGCGTACTAACAACATAGTGTTTACCTCCAATTATATTTTTATTTTCTTATTCTTGTTTCCGTCTCAGCCCTCGGCTCGTTCCCTCGCCTCTTGGCTTCGGCTTTCACCACACTATCTTGCAACCTGCGTGCCAACAGGAAAAGGTGGACAGATGTGGACAATCTGTCCTCAAGCAT
>CAKRRN010000046.1 GCA_934394435.1 uncultured Bacteroidaceae bacterium | reverse complement strand
ACTCAATGTATAGGCACTTGCAAAAGTGCCTATACAAAGGGGTATGCCCTAATTTGAGTACTAACAAATAAATAGAAAAATCATCAGAAAAGTTTGAGACACAGCTGTTTACTGAGGCTGTTGTCTTCTCAAACTCTTCTGATGATTTGTGTTTTAGGAAATGTATCTCCGATAATAATTCGGATAAGACACGCTTTACTTAGTCATTGTCCAGCCAAGTTTCAAACCATTGTAGCTCTGGAGCAGGGTAGAGAGGGTAGATGTGGTTCCTAAACCGCTACTCAGACCAGATGCTATATTGATAAGTTTGTCAGCATCGAAAAGCATATGTAGCTCGTTTCCGCTAATTGTAGCAGTACAGGTGTGTGAGCTTATGCCCAGTGCTCCTGTAATGGTGAGTTTGCTGGTGTTGCTGTCATAAGTGTAAGTTCCGTTGACGGATTTGCCATTTGTGGTGAACACGCAAGTCTTGTCGCTATTGAGTTTAAGTGTGCTCTTTCCTGCGGTCATCCCCATTTTCTTGAGGTATTTGCTAAGTGTGCTTTCCACCTTGTTGCTTGCAACCGCCCCTCCAAGTTTTGCCAAAACATTCTCGCTTTCGAACACAACCTTAGGGCCTGAGTAAGTCCATGTTCCTACCAGACTACTCTCAGAGGTCTTGGTGCTGAGCAGGTTAGATAATACATTGCCTAGCAACCCACTGCCAGAGTTGCCCGTGAGTGCATTGCCCAAGAGTCCGCCCGTAAGACCTGTTCCTGTGGTTGAGTTTGTCTGTGAGGTACCTCCAAGGTTAGAGGCTGTAGTACTTCCAGATGTGCCCATTCCGCAAGATACCAAGGAAAGGCACATTGTAGCTACTGACAATGCTTTTATGATTTCTCTTTTCATAATAAATAATGAATTATGTATATGATTGTTGTCTTGCAATATTTGGAACACTTAATTTTTTTTTCCTGTCCAAATGCCAGTACGCTCATCCAGGGTAATTTCTATTTGCTCGTCTGTTGATGTACTGCTATTGTCTGAACTGCCTGTATCATACCATCCTTCTTCACTTGAATATGAACTCAAGAGTTGAAATGGCATAAACTCGGTTGACGAGTTTATGTTGAAAAAGTTTTTTGCAATCATAATATTGTAAAATTTAGTAGGTTATATGAATTTTATGCATTCTTTTCTATAATTCCTTTTTCGAACAT
Organism: uncultured Bacteroidaceae bacterium; assembly: GCA_934394435.1. GTDB lineage: Bacteria > Bacteroidota > Bacteroidia > Bacteroidales > Bacteroidaceae > Physcousia. The sequence continues at coordinate 15,105 of CAKRRN010000046.1, read as the reverse complement.
TTTTCTAAAAATGCTGGGGAATGGGGTTTCAAATATCATGGGTTCTCCTGTACGTGGATGATAGAAATGCAGTCTGTATGCATGAAGGGCTAACCTGCCCATGGGATCGCGGCCATTTCCATATTTTTCATCGCCTGCGACAGGATGTCCAAGATCTGCCATATGTACGCGAATCTGATTTTTTCGTCCTGTTTCCAATTTTAATTCAATCAGACTGTATTGCTCGTTTGTTTTTATACGCCTGTAGTGAGTGATGGCTTCCTTTCCTCCGTTATCTGTTGGGCTACTGTATGTTACGTAAGCCTTATTGTCTTTCAACCAGGAATGTACGGTACCACCTTCTTGCTCCATCTGCCCACATACGACAGCCACATAACGTCTGTCATAGACAATGTCGTGCCAGTTGTTTTCGAGCACCTGTTCCATTTCCATATTCTTGGCATAAACCATCAGTCCGCTTGTTTCGCGATCGAGACGGTGTACAACGTGTGCTGTACATTTGAAATGACGTTTTTTGAAATATTCGTCAAGGATAGTCTTCACACAAAATTGGCTCGGATTAGCTCCCATGCTCAGTATGCCTGGTGCTTTTTCTATGACAACGATGTCTTTGTCTTCGTATACGATTTTTACATACTTGTTATTCAGCTCCGTAGAACGTTTGTGTCGGCTGATACGAACAATCTGACCAGGATGCAAAGGATGATCATAGCGTGTAACCAATACACGGTCAACGCTGACTCCGTGCCCACGAAGCAAATCCTTGACGTGATTTCGGCTTACTCCTGACATTTGTTTCATGATGAAATCCATAAGTTGGCTTTCTTCGCGGACTGGGAGTTCAAAATATTTAAGTGCAGCGTATTGTGCACCGCTAAGATTTCTTGCCATTATTTTTATATTATCGTGATTATGTTTAGTTGAGTATACTCTTCCAGAAGTTTATTTTCTCCCTTACGGTTATATCTAATATGCATTGGGAAACTATGAGATTTCTAATCATTCTACGTCATCATTTTCTTTCAGAGTAAAATCCATCAATTGTTGCAGGGTTCCGTTGAAGATGTTGCAGTCTACTTGTCCACGTATCCCAGGCACTCTTCCGCAATCTGTGTGTTGCCACATTACCCACGAACCCTTGTATTCGAGTTTTTCCACGTAGTAATGAGCAATCCAGTAAGGATACTGTCTAAAGATGGAATCATTCAGGTAGTCCATCTTGAACCGATACCCTGTATAAAGTATAGGTTTAACATGATATTTTGCTTCAACAAGGTCAAGCCAGGTCTTAACGCTTTTCTTTAATTGTTCGGGTGTTTGGTCTCCTATCTTTTCTACGTCTAATACAGGTGGCAGGTCACCAGGCTCCAGATGAACCTGCCGCAGGAAGAACTGTGCTTGTTTCTTGGCGTCAGCATTAGGTATATAGAAGTGATAAGCACCTCTTATCAAGTCGTTTTGCTTTGCTTCGTAGAAGTTTTCATTGAAATTATCGTCCATCAGATTTGTTCCTTCTGTAGCTTTTATAATTACAAAACGAATGGGATCATTATTCAATGAAGCATTCCGAACTTGTTCCCAATCGATGGAGGCTTGATAGTGGCTTATATCAATACCTCTGATATTATATCCGTCTGGGTAGATGGGTTCACCATACATTGCTTTCCATCGAAAGCTAAAGGGTCCAACAAAGAAATTGTAGAACAATCCGACGTAAAGTACCGCTGCGAGTACAACACCCACCCATACAGGCCATGAGCGCAGTCTCCCGTGTGATTTCTTGCTTTTAAGTCTTTTGTCAGCTCGCCTTCTGTTTCCCTGTATCATTCGTCTCCTAACTTTTCCAGAGTTGTTAGCAGGGGCTTTTTTGCGAGTCGACAGTTTATTGTTGTCCATTTTGTGTTTCGGACCTTTCCTGTGGTTGTTTCCTTATTATATATAAAAATCCTCTCCGTGCCCATGAGGGTCAACGGAGAGGTTGTTGTATAAGTTGGATTACTTCTTCTCTAGAGCCAAAGTCTTAGTGCACTGGTCGCACACCTCTGTGGGACCCCAGTACTGAATAGGACCAGGATACACGTAGCAGGTATTTTTAGCCCACTCCTCACGATGTGCAGCGAAGAACTTGTATGGTGCGCCATCCAGTTCTACGAGAGCCTTGCGGATAACGGGCTTCATGGCACCGTTTCTGCGCTCCATGTTCATCATCATAGTGATGGGCACACCACCAGCAATCCATTCTGCTGCAGGAGCGGTGGTATTCTTGATGATTGACATGTAACCAGTCTTTCCGTTGGCAATCAAGCGACTTGCATTGTAGCCCAGGCTGTAGCAGTAGTCAGCATCATAGTTGGAGGGAGCTGCGCAACGACCTTCGTAGCCAAAGAAATGGTGCTGTGCGCTAAACTTACCGTTGAACTTACCTTCCTTCTTCCATGCTGCCAACTTGGTAGCAACCATGCGACTGAGCAGTTTCTCTGTTTCGATAAGAGATACCTGCACGTTTCCATGAGGATCGCGGTCGAGACAAAGCTGACGAGCAACGTCTGCAGGCAGAGATTCCAAGATAGCCAGATTCTCAGGAGCGATGTTGCCTTTCACGAATGCAATCTGCTCCTCAGCATTTGCAAACACACGGCTTTCGCCTGTCTTCGGATCGGTAAGCACTTCGTTCAGTTCAGCAATCAACTTCTTGATGGCAGGAATAAATTCAATCAGACCTTCTGGAATCAATACGGTACCAAAGTTGTTACCTTCTGCAGCGCGTGCAGCCACGATGTTTGCAATATAAGTTACAACATCGTCCAAAGACATGTTCTTCTGCTCCACTTCCTCTGAAATCAAGCAGATATTGGGCTGTGTCTGTAGCGCGCATTCCAAAGCGATGTGAGATGCAGAGCGACCCATCAACTTGATGAAATGCCAGTACTTGCGAGCGCTGTTACAGTCGCGCTGGATATTACCGATCAGTTCGCTGTAAGTCTTGCAGGCTGTGTCGAATCCGAAACTGGTTTCGATTTGATCGTTCTTCAGGTCGCCATCGATAGTCTTGGGGCAACCGATTACCTGCACGCCGTATTTCTTAGCTGCATAATACTCTGCCAGTACGCAGGCATTTGTGTTTGAGTCGTCACCACCGATGATAACCAAAGCCTTGATGCCCAATTCGCGCAAAATCTCAATACCGCTCTCAAACTGAGCTTCCTTCTCCAGCTTCGTACGACCAGAGCCAATGATGTCGAAGCCACCCGTGTTACGGTATTCGTCAATGAACTCGTCTGTAAACTCCACATACTTATGGTCAACCAGACCACCAGGTCCCATCAAGAAGCCATACAGCTTGCTGTTTGGATTCAAGCTCTTCACACCATCGTAAAGACCGCTGATCACATTGTGACCACCAGGAGCCTGACCACCTGAGAGGATGATGCCCACGTTGAAAGCTTCCATAGGTTTCTGCTCGCCAGCCTCAAAGGTTATAACGGGCATTCCGTATGTGTTGGGGAACATAGCTTTGATTTCCTCCTGGTTGCCTACACTCTGTGTGGCAGCCCCTTCCACTGCAACTACAGAACCCTGCAGAGCCTTAGGGAGTTTTGGCTGATAGGCGGCTCTTGCCACCTGCAATGCACTTTTAACCATTATAAAAATATGAACTAATTAAAGGTTTATAATTTGCCATGCAAAGATACAATAAATTATTTTCACAGCACCCACCTTCGGTACGATTTCGTCGAACATGATTAACTACGGTAACTGTTTTCCACTGTCTGTTGCTGTGGCAGCCTCTTTCCTGCGCTAAATATCTAAATCTTTTGCTAAATGTCTAAATCTTCAGTCTGCAAGAGCAAAGATGGTTTTTATGCCTTTGATCTTCTGCCCACGGATACGTTCGAGCAAAGCACGTACCTGTTTGCTTTCCACCGCAGCGTACGACCATTGGGGCAAAATGTCTATTCGCCCTATCTGCTCTCGCTCGAGTCCGCCAACCTTGCTCAGGAAACCTGCCACGTCTCCCCTACTTATCTTATCCTTTTTGCCCTTGCCAATATAGAGGGTTGCCCACAGGGGATGGGCGGGAGCCGGCACTCGCTGGGGCAGTTTGTATGTTTCACAATCTGCATCTACAAACTCAGGCATGTGTTCTTGCGGACCTAAAATCATATAAGCGTTTCCTGTACCGTCCCATCGGGCTGTCCGCCCATTGCGATGTACGTAGCTGGTTTGGTCTGCTGGCAAATGATAATGGATGACATTCTTTACGCCTTCAATATCCAGTCCTCTGGCTGCAAGGTCTGTGCATACCAACACGTTGCACGATCCGCAGGAGAATCTGTGTATTGCTCGTTCGCGTATTTGCTGGTCCAGTCCACCATGGAAGATGTCTGATGCTACTCCGTGTGCGCGTAAATAGGCACCTACGCGCTCGGCACTTTCACGAAATCCTACAAAGACCAGGCTTTTGTCTGTGCCCATCATACAAAGCAGGCGCAAGAGAGTTTCCAGCTTATCTTTTTCGGGAGAGTCTACACGGTACACTGTAATCCCGTCGGGCAAAGCCTCATTCTCGTCCAGGAACGAGATGCGATGGAAGTCATTGCCTCCCGCAAACTTTGGGATGTTGGGGTTATCGGTGGCTGAGAGTAGAATCCGATGCTGCACATCTCCTACCAGCTGAATGATGCGTTCCATCTGAGGTTGAAAGCCAAGTTCGAGTGACTTGTCGAACTCGTCTATTACAAGAGTCTTTATATCAGACGTTTGTATGTTTTTCTTATCCAGGTGATCGAGAAATCTACCTGGAGTAGCTACTATCATTTGCGGACGAAGCCCATTCATGCTTCTATGCTCGTCCATCGTAGCATGTCCGCCATAACAAGCCATCACTCTACATTGGGGGCTGAGTTTCTTTGCCACATCGCATGTTTGTATAGCCAATTCGCGCGAGGGAACAAGCACCAAAGTCTGTAGGCCCTCTGCTTTTTCGTCCATCTGCTCCAGTACAGGGAGCAGATAAGCCAATGTCTTGCCAGATCCTGTTGGGCTCAGCAATACGATACGTTCCCATCTGCGAGCAGACAGCAACATATCCTGTTGCATTACGTTGAGTTCCGTAATGCCAAGTTTCTGTAGGTTGTATGTCATAATGAACACAAAGGAAGTACTTTATTTTCAATTGAGCAAGGATAGGCTTGTGCAAGTCGGGAGAAAGTGCTAAATTTGCATGAGTATGAGGCTAAAAGTATTACTTTTGTTGAGTTGCTGTCCTTTCCTTGTAAAGGCGCAAAATGTGAAATTACAGGTTGCTGGCACGTGGGTCAATCTCTCTGAAGAGGAAATGCAGACAGAGATAAAGCCCGGATGGACGATTGCTGGCAAGAAGCTCAAGGACACCCAGGTGGTCTATCTTTGGGGCAAGTCGTCTCATCAGATATCAGACGACAACCAGCCTGTGTTTAGAATCGTTCCAGGCAAGAATGAAACACTGGTTGACTATTCTCTTATTCGCTTGAAGGTTCGCAAAGACCACCGACGGCTATCTAAAAGTGAATTACGAGAGAATGACTATACCCGAATTCATCCTGAAAGTTTTCGTATTCAAGTAGACGGAGATAGTGCATTCATCTGTAAGCCTCTGCAATCTTTTGCTGCAGGAGAATACATCTTGACCAACATTGCTCAGACGTTGGGTAAAGAGCAGGCTGGCTATCGTGTCTACCCCCTCCGTCTTCCGTAGACGTAGAGGAGGCGTATGAAGGATTCTCTCTACACATGATGCCCCATTCGTACATCTCTCGCAGAAACTTACATTCCGTACATAAACATATAATCATAAAGAATACAAATAATTGGTTTGGCTAAAGAGCCGTATTATTATTTAAATGACAGTCAGATTATGAATTTTCTAACTCCCCCACCCTTTCGGCCAGAGACATCAGGTCCTGAAGCCGATGCCCGTTACCGTCGTCTGCGTACGCAGGTCTTTATTGGCGCGTTTATTGGTTATGCAGCATTCTATTTGGTCAGGAAAAACTTTGCAATGGCTATTCCTATGCTTGAGCAGTTAGGGATAGACAAGAGTGAGTTAGGCTTGGCGCTTGGCATGAATGCGGTGGCGTATGCTTTGAGCAAATTTCTGATGGGGTCTATCTCAGACCGTAGCGATGCACGTAAGTTCCTACCGTTAGGCTTGATATTAAGTGCAATAGCCATGGCCAGTATGGCTATCCCTGTCAGTTGGCTCGATCTGCTTCACCATCCAGAGCGCAAGGCACTTGCCGTTGGCATGATGGCGGTACTCAACTTTTTAGTCGGATGGTTTGGCGGTATGGGATGGCCTCCCTGTGGCAGAGTGATGACCCACTGGTTTTCCCAAGGTGAACGCGGAACGATGATGGCCATTTGGAACTGCGCGCATAATGTGGGCGGAGGGCTGATAGGTCCCATGGCATCTTATGGAGCAATCTGGTTTGGCAGCTGGCTGTATGGCACGCAGACAGAACTCTACTTCTTGGCAGGCACTTTCTTGTTTCCTGCTGCCACAGTAATCCCCATTGCAATCCTTGCCTACCTTCTGCTTCGCGACACCCCTCAGAGCGAGGGGTTGCCCGCTGTAGAGAAATGGCGAAATGATTATCCCCAACATTATGACGAAGGCAGCGAAACCGTGCTTAGCGTACGAGACATCATGCTCCGTCACGTATTGCCCAACAAGTACTTATGGGCGATAGCCTTGAGTAATGCTTTCATATATATGGTACGATACGGATGCTTAGACTGGGCTCCTGCCTTGCTTAGTGACCAGGGCGTAGACATCAAGTCGGCAGGATGGGCCTATTTCGCTTACGAATACGCTGCCATCCCAGGCACTCTTATCTGTGGTGTGATTAGCGACCGTCTTTTTAAGGGCAATCGAGCCTGTCCAACCATGCTCTTTATGGCACTTGTGGCTCTCTTCATCGGACTGTACTGGTATGCTTCTTCGTTAGAGACCCCAAACATCAACCTTGTCACCTTGAGTCTCACGGGCATCGGCTTCTTCATTTATGGCCCTGTTATGCTGGTGGGCGTACAGGCACTCGACCTCGTTCCCAAGAACGCAGCAGGTACTGCCGCTGGGCTGACAGGATTCTTCGGCTACTTCTTCGGTACTGCCATTCTTGCCAATACCGTTATCGGTTTGATTTCTAGCCATGCAGGGTGGACTTGGACATTCATTTCCCTGCTGATAGCCTGTCTGCTCTCCATATTGCTGATGATTCCCACCATCGGGCGAGCATCAGGCAAACATTAAATTCAGACAAGCATAACATTAAATTAAGGTCTTCTGACAGACTTCCTGTTTTAAGCGGTTGTTCAAAATTAACACTTTTCTTTCCTGATTTTGAACAACTGCTTAAAACATTTTCTATTTAATTTATTTTGGTTAGTTATTTTTTGCTAACTTTGCCGAGCATACATGCATGTGCCCGACACGTGTTCCAAGTGCATATTGGGAAGATAAAACCATGTGTGGCGCGTATGATGTGCAAAGAGAAAAGAAATATTTACTATAAAAAAGTCAAGCGTATGAAGAAAATTACCCTACTGGCAGTAAGCTTGCTTACAACTGCATTTACTGCAAATGCTCAGTACAATGTGAGCGGACATCGCTTCTTTGATAACTGGTCAATAGGCGTTGATGGTGGTATTACTACCAACCTCCATGACTTTGATACACCTCACGGTGGAGTGGCTGGTATCCAATTGACAAAGGGGATAACACCCGTGATTGGCATTCAAGCTGAGGTTACTGCAGGATTCAACAACTGGACCAACTGGAATGTCTCACACTCTGATTGTGTGGTAGACAACGTGGCTGCTTTGCTGATGACAAAGGTGAACCTCATGAACTGGTTTGGTGGCTACAATGGTAAACCCCGCGTTTTTGAAATCAGTCCGAAAGCTGGTATTGGCTACATGCACTACTTCTATCCAGATGGTACACAGCACAATGTAGGTCGTGTGCGTAACGCAGGAACGTTTAAGGCAGGCATCGATTTTGACTTCAATGTGGGCAAACAGCGTGCTTGGACTCTGAGTATTAAACCCGCTGTCTTGATTGATGTAGCACATGCCAACGAGACACCTGGAGCCACCACCCATTACCATCAGGGAGCTGGTTCCATGTGGGGATGCGATAATTGTGTTGGCTTCTGGAAGAACAATGAACACAACCAGTTCTCTCACGCAGGTGTGTTTCAGTTGACAGCTGGTGTCACCTATCATTTCCGTACTTCAAACAAGAAGCATCATTTCGTAGAAGTGCAGCCTGCCGTGGTTGAGAAGATTGTAGAGAAAGTGGTAGAGAAGCCAGTTGAGAAAGTCAAGGGCGTGTATGTGGATGTACCCGTAGCTACTTCTGCAGCAACATACGTTGTGGAGTTTGCACAGAACAAGAGCGTACTGACAGGCACTGCTAAAGCTGTGCTCAACGAAGTACCCAGCAACGCCACCGTCACTCTTGATGCATACGCTTCACCCGAAGGCGCAAAGGCTTACAATAAGAAACTCTCTGAGAGACGTGCCGAGGAAGTGAAGAAATATCTGGAGTCACGAGGTATAAAGGTAGCTGGCGTGAATGCTCATGGAGCAGAAAGCAACAGCTCAAACCGTATGGTTTACGTACGAGTGAAGTAACCTGTGATAAGAGAAAGGAAACAATTGTCTAATCTTTTAAATATAGATTTAAGATGAAAAAGATAACTTCTATGGCTATTGCCCTTTTTGCCGTGGCAGTTAGCGCAAGTGCTCAGTACAATGTTACTGGACATCGCTTCTTTGACAACTGGTCAATAGGCGTTGATGGTGGTATCACCACCAACCTCCATGATTTCGATACTCCCAATGGTGGCGTTGCTGGCATTCAACTGACCAAAGGCATTACGCCCGTATTTAGCATTCAGACTGAAGTACAGGCTGGATTCAACAACTGGAGCAACTGGAATGTGTCGCATTCTGACTGTGGTGTAGACAACTTGACAGCAGCTGTGATGGGTAAGGTGAATCTTATGAACTGGTTTGCAGGATACAAAGGCACACCTCGGGTTTTTGAAATCAGTCCTAAAGCAGGATTCGGTTACCTGCACTATTTCTATCCTGAGCACACCCAGTATAACGTGAAGAGATACCGCAATGCAGCGGTTGCCAAGGTTGGCATTGACTTCGATTTCAATGTAGGCGAGAAGAAAGCTTGGACTCTGAGCTTGAAGCCCGCTGTGATTTACGACATGACGCATGCCAACGAGACCACGGGGGCTAAGACGGGTTACTTCAACAGCCCCGAAGCCATGTGGGGTTGCGACAACAATAGCAATTGTGGCAAGCGAACCCATGCAGGTGTGTTTCAGGTAACAGCTGGTGTGACCTATCACTTCAAGACTTCTAACAAGAAGCATCATTTCACAACGGTTGAGCCAGTTGTGGTGGAGAGAACCGTTGAGAAGGTGGTGGAGAGACCCGTTGAGAAGATTAAGGAAATACGCAGGGAAGTTCCTGGTAAGGCAGTTGGTAACACTTACGTTGTGGAATTTGCACAGAACAAGAGCGTGCTGACAGCCACAGCCAAGTCTGTACTGAACGATGTTCCTTCCAACGCTACCGTTACTCTCGATGCCTATGCTTCGCCCGAAGGCTCAAAGGCTTACAACAAGAAGTTGTCCCAGAAGCGTGCTGACGAGGTGAAAAAGTATCTCGAGGCTCGCGGCATCAAGGTGGCAAGCACCACAGCCCATGGTGCAGAGAGCATCAGCTCAAACCGTGTCGTTTACGTTCGTATCAAGTAGAACCGTAAAATCAGATAGTCTACAGATATTACTATTAAAAAAACAGAAATAGACAGAGACGGGTTTTGCATTAGGCAAAGTCCGTCTCTCCTTTCTTCTTCCAATGTATACAAAAGCAATAACAATGCTGTGTTCTGGTCGTAGATTAGGATATACGTCAGGCATCCTTGCAGCAGCCTTTTATGGTCTGAATCCACTTTTCGCCTTACCACTCTATGCTCAAGGCATGGACGCATGGTCTGTGCTTCTCTTCAGATACCTGCTCTCGCTTCCGCTTCTAGCAGCCATGCTCCGAATGCGAAACATTGATTTCTGCATCAACAGGCGCGAGGCTTTCGAACTCTTTCTTTTGGGAATGCTTATGGCAGGCTCATCGGCTTTGCTCTACCTCTCGTATAATTACATGGACGCAGGCATAGCCAGCACCATTCTGTTTGTCTATCCTATCCTCACCGCAATACTGATGGCTGTAGCATACGGCGAACGTATGCATTGGACCGTGGCTGCCTGTCTGATGCTTGCCACACTGGGTATTTTCATACTTAGTGGATTGGGAAACTCTGGAGAGTCACACGTCTCGCTCACAGGCATCGTAATGGTGCTGTTTTCTGCTCTGGCTTATGCCCTCTACCTTATATACGTAAATAAGGGCAGTGTCAAGAGTCTGCCAGCAGCAAAGGTTACATTTTATGTTCTTGCCATGGGATGTCTACTCTTGGTGGTAGGCATTTTGGTGCATGGCCATTTGTTGATGCCTCGTGGGTGGTATTGGACGTACTCGTTAGGCTCAGCCCTCTTCCCCACAGCCTTATCGCTCGCACTCACGGGCGTAGCTATCCAATATATAGGGTCCACAGAGACAGCCATTCTGGGAGCCTTAGAGCCTATCACGGCTGTTGTGGTAGGCATAACCGTATTCTCCGAGTCCATCACCCTTTCGAGTGCCATCGGCATTCTGCTTATTATCGTGGCTGTTACCATTGTTGTTGCTCAAGGGAAACGTAAACAAAAAACTTAACCTACATTATTTATGACAATTAGACCTGTCGCTTATTCCCTATCCCTGTTCTTACTGTCCATCAGCATCTCAGTTCTTGGGCAGCCGCTTGTAGCAGATGACTCATCCTTGTCTAGTATCGTAACGGATAATGGAGCTGAGGCTTATGGCTCTCTTCCGATGGGGTTTCAAGAGAGTTGGTCGGGACGTGTCATCTATAATCCAGAAGGAGGATACAACGGACAGGGAAACAATATTGAGAACGAGATACACGGGTGGGAAAAACTCTACGAGGCACAAGCCGCGGATGAATACACCCTTGTGCTTCCTGTTGCCGCTCTGAAAGCCGACAACGCACGTGTACGCTTTTACACGCCCATCACGTTACACGCAAGCCATTCGTATGTCGTAAGGGCGGTGCTCAGTAGTAATCACGATATACCAGGAATGAAGATTTCGCTCAGTCAGACAGACAACAGCGAAAATAGTTTGGCAAATGCCACTTACAACCTCAAAGCCAATCAAGAGAGAACCATTATCCTCTCTAACCTCACGGGAACCGATATTCCCACAACCAAACTGGAATTCAGATTTCCTACCCAGCATGACAGCACTCTGGTCAAAATCTCCTCGGTAAGTATCTATGATCAGACCGAGCGGAAAGACCTTTGGAAAGGCATCTCGTACTTTAACAGACTCTTTTATGCAGACCCTATCACAGGCAAGAGAATAAAAGACATGGAGATACGGGGCAGACACGAGACACTCTCCTGGACCCAATCTGATTTCGATGATTCCGCGTGGCAGATGGTGGCAATGCCTATCGGGGGAACGGATTACATGCCAGAGGTAAAGACCACATGGCCAGGAACAGAAAACACCAACCTGTGGATACGCCGCAATTTCACGCTCAACAAGGTCTCTGCCCGAAACAAATATATACTCAAGGTTTGTCACGATGACTGCTACCGTGTGTTCCTCAACGGACATTTGGTTGACTCTGACAAGGGGTGGACAGAGGGTAAAAACTATGTCAGCATACCCGTATCAAGTAATTTTCTGCACGAGGGAAACAATGTGATAGCTACGTACATACAGCAAAACTGGGGCGGACGATTCTACGATTGTGGAATGCAGGTGATTGAGGATTATTACGAGGAGTACGACGAGGAAGCAGACCCCAAGCAATTACTTATCAACGAGGTTCAAGTAAGAAATGTAGACCAATACATCGACTGGTCTTTCAACTATGGAGGATGGATCGAACTCTACAATCCCACGGACAAACGCATTCCTCTGACAGGACTCTGGCTCAGTGTTGACCCTAACGAACCATGCCAGTTTCAACTGACGCAAGAGGCTGGCGTGGTGCCAGCCAAGGGTTGGAAAACACTTTTTTTTGACCATCACAAGAATGATGGCATATATGGTGACACTGCCGACCGACAAGTCAGATTGAAACTCTCTAACGAGGGCGGCTTTGTGATTCTTTCTGACAGCCAGGGAAACGTTCTCTCCACTGTCACCTATCCCCACCCCATTGCACGTTGCTCATACGCTCGCACGAGCGACGGAGGCACCCAGTGGGCAACAACAGGAGAGCCAACACCCTCTTCTTCAAACGCCACATCCCATTTTGCTCAACAACGTCTGTCCGCTCCGCAGCCCAATGTGCCCTCACAGCTTTTCACCCAACCATTTAGGCTGTGCGTACCTATCCCCGCAGGATGCACTCTGCGCTACACCAGCGATGGGAGCACACCCACGTCAGAGAATGGCTACGTGAGTAAGACGGGCGAATTCTACGTCTCGTCTACACTCACCATGCGTTTCGCACTCTTTGCCGAGGGTTGTCTGCCCAGCCCTGTGGTTACTCGCTCATACATTCTCAGAGACAGAGATTTTTATCTGCCCGTACTCTCTGTTACCACGGCTCCAGAGAATCTTTATGGCGATAGTATAGGAGTGTATGTGGATGGAGTAAACGGTGTCAGTGGACGAAATCACGACAAATCGAATCGAAATATGGATTGGGAACGTCCTGTAAACGTAGAATTGATAGATGCCGATGGGGCCGTTCTTATCAACCAAGAGGCAGAGTTTAAGGTTTCGGGCGGATGGAGCCGTCATTTTATGCCTGCATCGTTCAAGCTGAAGGCAAGCAAGACCTATGAGGACAATAATAATTTCAATGGCATGAAGTTTCCCCATAAACCCTACAATAGATACAAACAGATACTTGTGCGCAATGGAGGAAACGACAACGAAAACAAAACAGGCGGCAGGGTTACTGATGCCATTACTCAGCAGATCATTCTCAGAAGCCAATTCTTGGTTGACCTGCAAGATTTACAACCCGTCCATGTATTCTTCAACGGCAAGTATATCGGTCAGCTCAACTTACGCGAACCAAGCAACCGCTACCATGCAACCGCCAACTATGGCTACGATAATGACCAAATGGATGCATTCGAATACTCTAACGGTTACGCACAGACGAGCGGCACGCAGGATGCCTTCAACGCACTGTTGGCACTATCCGCTCAAGCTACCGACTCTGCATCCTATGCCCAACTGTGCCAAATGGTAGATATTGACGAATACACCAACTATTGGGCTGCAGAGGCATACATAGGACCTAGTGACTGGATTCTCAACCACAACAACGTGAAGGGTTTCCGCTCTCTGCCCGATGGCAAATTCCATCTTGTGCTGTTTGATCTCGATTCTGGGTGGAGCAACAATAAGGAACTCTCTCTTCTGGAAGGCAACCGTAACAACGAGCTGTTAACCATCTACAACAACATCAAGCAGAATTCCAGCTGGAAACGTAAGTTCGTGACAGCATTTTGCCTGCTCGATGGCAGCGTATTCACAAGCGAGCATTGTACACAGGTGGGCGACAGCATATGCAAGCTGGTGCTCAGAGCCCTCTCTCTTGAGGAGCGCAACCCCATGCAAACTTACTATAAAATCCGTAATGCAATGACGAGCGAAACACGCCGAAGGGAGCGAATGGCAGATCTGAAGAAGAATTTCTCTCTCAGTCAAGGCATGACGGTGAGTCTTGCTGGAAGCAATCCACACGTTTCGTTCCGCATAAACAATCAGCCCGTACCCTATGGACGGTTCAGCGGAACACTCTTTGCACCCGTCAGCATAGAGGCTTCTGCCCCTGCAGGATACAATTTCTTGGGATGGAGACAGAAAGGCACGGATGATGCTTTTATCTCCACCAGCCGCATACTCGAAATAGAAAATGATAGCGACGTGAATCTCGAAGCAGTCTTCATCCCCCTCCAGCAGACGGCTCTGAACGATGCAGGTTCACATCCCGTGATGATAAACGAGGTTAGTGCACGAAACAGCATCTTCCAAAATGATTTATTCAAGCGTGCAGACTGGATTGAACTTTACAACACCACTTCACAGGACATAGACCTTCAGGGCATGTATCTTAGCAATTCGCTCAACAATCTGCGCATGTCCACTATCACCGCTGATGCCACCCAAGGCAGCACCATCATACCTGCTCACGGATATAAGGTCATCTGGATGGATAAGACTGAAGGGCTCACCCAACTACACGCTCCCTTTAAGTTGCAAGATGAGGACCACTCTGTTGTCGTACTCTCAGCAGCAGACCTATCGTGGAGCGATACCTTGAGTTATGATTTGCATATGGGCGAACAGAGCGTTGGACGATACCCAGATGGTGGCAAGCGAGTATTCAAGATGCAGCGCCCAACGATAAACGCCTCTAACTGGCTATCAGAAAGCGCAGAATGGCTTTATGGAAAAGATGAAAATTTTGACGACTCGCGTTACCCTGCCACGTCTATCAAGAACCTCAATGCTCACCTCGAATCCCCCATCATACGCACAGAATATTTCTCTGCAGACGGACTTCTTCTCGGATCTCCGCGTCCAGGAATCAATCTCATACGACACACCCACCAAAATGGGCACGTTGAAGTCACCAAGCTAATAGTTCGCGACAAGTAAGGGGGGAGGCTGTCTTCCTCCTCACAAAAAAAAGTCCGAAAACTCGATCCATCCCCTCCTGCGTGCGTTTCGTTGCATTTAGCTTCCGATTCACGATAGGGCTTCTTTTCTCGCACAGAGGACATTCCTGTTCATTTGGAATTTAGTGGTGACTAGCTAATCTTCGACACACTTGACCTACGATCTGCTTCGAGGTAAAAACGGCTCACCCGATAAATCAGGGGGGAGTCTCGGACGTAAATCCACAGGCGTAACCTGTACTTATAAGCCAGCTTGCTT
>CAKRRN010000045.1 GCA_934394435.1 uncultured Bacteroidaceae bacterium | reverse complement strand
GAAACAAGATGCCGGAAGAAAGGCTGATAGGGATTGGTAAGAACTATCCATCAGCAGGAATGGGTTCTTTGTTTCGGCCTAATGACCGATTTGGGTTTAAGGTCTATTCGGCGTACACACTCTTATGTACTGTCTTTTTACTTACGTTCCTTCCAATAATTAGGCAGAAAGAGGAAGAGTACAGTAAAAATTTCCAAACGCCCGATGAGCATATAGAAACTCATCAGCCACTTTCCTGCAGGTAGTATATGGGCAAAATTGCTGGCAGGTCCGACACTTCCAGTACCTGGTCCTACATTGCTTAACGTACAGATACTGGCTCCCACACACGTATCTACATCTGCTCCCAACAATCCATGACATGCTGCCCCAAAGGAGACAAGCACCATATACACGAACATAAACGTAAGAGTCCGTCGCACATTCTCTTCGCTCACCGTGCGGCCATTTACCCTTACGCTCAATACGGCACGTGGGTGTAGCTGAAGAATAAGTTCGTTTATAAGGCATTTGGCAGAAATAAGCACACGTAAGACCTTGATACCGCCAGCTGTGCTACCAGCACATGCCCCAATGGCCATAATCGTTACTGTAGGTCCCCAAAACGAAGATCCCCAGCTGACATAGTCAAACTTCTGCGCAGCAAATCCCGTACTGCTCATGATAGACGATACATGGAAGAGAGCTGTACGAAAAGTTTCCTCCAAGCCATGTGGCAACAGCGAGGGAATGCATCCCCATGCTGGCGCAAACATAAAGAGTGCCATGAAAACCAAAATAGACACTCCCCAAATGCCAAAGAATGTTTTTGTCTCCTCATTTCTCCACAAGATGGCAGGACGACCTATACTGGCATAATAGAAAAGGCTAAAATTTACGCTGCTAAGAATCATAAAGAAGGAGCATACGTATTCTATGTATCGGCTATGATAATAACCGATACTGGCTGTATGAGTGCTAAATCCTCCCGTGGCGATAGTGCTCATGGCATGGCATACGGAATCAAATATTCCCATAGGTCCAAGCCAATAGCTCAAACCACAGACGGCTGTCAGAAACACATAAATCAGCAGAAGACGCCGGGCGGTATCGCCTATCTTCGGTCGCAACTTATCCACTCCAAGTCCTGTAACCTCTGCAGAAAACACATTGCTACTCTTCATCTCGTATGAAGGAATTAGGGCAAAGGAGAAGACAACGATACCCAATCCACCTATCCAATGGGTCAGACTTCGCCAAAAGAGAAGATCATGGGGCATAGCATCTACGTCTACGATACAAGTGGCTCCTGTGGTTGTAAATCCGCTCATGGATTCAAAAAAGGCACTTGACACATCCATGCCTGCTATCCTCATATAGGGTATAATACCAATAATGGAAAATACTACCCACGAGAGTGTGACTACGAGAAAACTGTCTGCACGCGTTAGGCGTTTGTCCTTTTCTTTCTCTCCAGCCAGTTTGCAGAGCATCCCCACAACTAAAGCTCCAATGGCTGTATAAAGAAATACCTTAGCATGTCCTTCGCCATAAAAAATGGAAACGAGAGAACATACTCCCAAGAGCAGGCTCTCCATCATAATGAGTATTCCGAAGATGCTTTTCTTCATTAGGCATTGTAGACTTTACACGCCAGTGAAGACTCCAGAAAGAGTCTACGCTGGCGCTGTTGGAATTAGTGTGCTGTGTTAGATTAAACCCAAGGGATAGGATAATTTATTTCTTGTCCAAAGCGTGTTTGGGATAGTCAATTGTGTAATGCAATCCGCGACTTTCCTTGCGCTCCAAAGCGTGTCGGGTGATGAGATAACCCACATTGATCATATTCCTCAGTTCACAAATGTCACGAGTTGGTTTCACACGCTTGAACAGATGTTCCGTCTCTTCGTACAGGAGGTCTAAGCGTTCCCACGCACGATGCAGGCGAAGGTCACTTCGCACAATGCCCACATAGGTGCTCATTATCTGGTTCACCTCCTTCACGTCCTGGGCAATCAACACTTTTTCCTCGTTGGTCATAGTGCCTTCATCGTTCCATTCGGGTACCTTCTCGTTGAAGTCATACTGATCTATTGTCTCAATCGAATGACGAGCTGCAGCATCTGCATACACCACAGCCTCTATGAGTGAATTACTTGCCAGACGGTTTCCACCATGGAGTCCTGTGCACGAACATTCGCCCACGGCATAAAGTCTGTGTATGCTGCTTTGTCCGTCCAAATCCACCTGGATGCCCCCACACATATAATGCGCACTTGGTGCCACGGGTATGTAGTCCTTGGTTATATCCACTCCGATAGAGAGACATTTTGCATAGATATTTGGGAAATGGTGTTTGGTTTCCTCTGCATTCTTGTGTGTCACGTCCAGACATACATGGTCTAATCCATGGATTTTCATTTCCCTGTCAATGGCACGAGCCACAATATCACGTGGCGCAAGACTACCTCTCTCGTCATACTTTTGCATGAACTCCTCGCCATTAGGCAGTCTCAGAATACCACCATATCCGCGCATGGCCTCTGTGATGAGGTAAGCGGGATGGGTCTCTTTAGGATTGTAGAGTACCGTGGGATGGAACTGTACAAACTCCATGTCCTTAACTTTTCCCTTGGCACGATATACCATAGCTATACCATCTCCTGTGGCGATGTTTGGATTGGAGGTTGCTGCGTAGATGGCACCTGTGCCTCCCGTTGCCACCAATGTGACCCTACTCAGATAGGTGTCTACCTTACCAGTTTCAGGATTTAGCACGTATGCACCATAACACTCTATGTCTGGTGTGCGACGTGTTACCCGAATGCCTAAGTGATGCTGGGTGATAATCTCCACCGCGAAATGGTTCTCCAGAATCTCTATATTGGGATGACGTCGTACAGCCTCCATGAGTCCGCGTTGTATCTCGGCTCCTGTATCGTCAGCGTGATGCAGAATACGGAATTCTGAGTGTCCGCCCTCACGATGCAGGTCGAATTCCCCATTCTCTTTCTTATCGAAATTAACACCCCATTTTACTAAATCACGTATGCCTGCAGGCGCATTACGTACCACCTGCTCCACAGCTGCCGGATCGCTAATATAGTCACCAGCAATCATAGTGTCCTGTATATGCTTTTCGAAATTGTCTACCAATAGATTAGTTACAGACGCGATTCCTCCTTGAGCCTTGGCTGTATTGGCTTCTTCCAGAGAAGTTTTACATACCAGAGCTACCTTGCCTTTACCAGCATCTGCCACTTTGAGGGCATAGCTCATGCCTGCCACTCCACTTCCTATAATCAGAAAATCAAACTTGCGTATCATGATTCTTTTGGGTTTATAGTCGTTTATCAGCGCAAAAATACTGAATTTCCTTCACAGAACGCTCTGTTCTCCTTTTTTTCTTTAACTTTGCGATGCTTAAAACGAGAAGTACAAGAGGATGAGTCTTATTATAAAGTGGAAGAATGTCGCAGCGGCAACATTAGTAGTTATGAGTCTGTCTGCCTGCGGCAGTAAGCGTTATGCCGTACAATATGCACCCAGCAGTCCTGTAACGGGCATTTCACAGGAACAGACACATGAAATAATATCTGCAACATATGACTCTACGGCAGACGACCTCCATTCAGTCATAGAGAGCATACAGGATTCGTCCACACAACAAGCAGAGCCTGAATCCTGGGATGGAATGATGCAAAAGAAATTAGACTCACTATGCAATTCAGCCATCTGTGAGACTTCTGACTTGGGTGTTTTCATCTACGATATAACTGCTGGCAGACCCTTGTTTGCCCATCATGCACGCCACAGACTGCGTCCTGCCTCCTGCCAAAAGCTGATAACCTGCATCACTCTACTTGACCGTATTGACGGTGGAGAAAAGCTCAACACAGAGGTTCGCGTGACAGGCAAACAGACAGAAGGTACTCTGGAAGGAGACGTATATCTGGCTGGCGACATGGATCCGATGCTTTCAACCGACAACCTGAAGGAATTGGCAACCAGACTCCATCAGTCAGGAATTGACAGCATTGCAGGAAACATATACGAACTACTTCCGACCTACGAGGTGCTTCCATACGGATGGGGATGGTGCTGGGATGACGAATACGGTCCGCTGGCTGCCCACTTGGTAAATGGCACAGAGGGGATTCATACTGCATGGATAGACGCCTTGAAAAAGGCAGAAATAAAACTGCAGAACGAGAACGTGACAGAAGTCAAGAGCCAGGAAGACGCGACCGTCCTGTCCTTTAATCTTGGACACAGTATTTGCGATGTGATGAATCCGTTGCTGAAAAAGAGTGACAATATCTATGCAGAGTGTCTCTTCTATCGTTTGGCAGCCATGAGCAAACATGCAAAAACAGCACGTCATCAAGCCGCAGCACAGATAGACAGCTTAATCACGCGACTGGGCCTTCACCCAAAAGATTATCTGATTGCCGACGGAAGCGGACTTTCACTTTATAATTATACAACACCAGAACTATTGGTAACAATGCTGAACCATGCCTACCAGACAGAGTCTATCAAGCAATATCTATGGGCTTGCCTGCCAGTTGCTGGAGTAGATGGCACATTAGAGCATCGTATGAGAGGTACAGCCTGCCAAGGAAATGTGCACGCCAAGACGGGAACCGTGGAAGGAGTGTCTTCACTCAGCGGATATCTGACTGCATCCAATGGGCATCAAATGTCATTCAGCATCATCAATCAAGGCATTGTCAGAACACGTACGGGACACGCCTTTCAGGATGCCGTATGCACATTACTCTGCCGTTAACAAGCCTATCACGATAAGAAAAGAGCACAAAAACATATTAAAATAGCTTATGAAGAATATTCTGATTATTGCCATGTTGGGGCTCAGCCTCAATGCTATGGCACAAAGCGTAAACAATGATTACGACTACGAAGAAGAGGGCAAGTCATGTACAGAATGGTACAACCAATTTAACAGCGAAGTATCCAGCCTCAAGTCTGAGGTGGCATCCCTAAAGATACAAGCCAAGACAGATAAGACGGCCAAACAACAGCTTAAGCAGAAGCAGAGTGACTTGAAAGCCGCTAAAAATAACCTGAAGGTGGCAAAGAAGGCTGTCAAAAGTGACAAGGCTGCAGATAAAGCCATGCAGAAAGCTATGAAAGAGGGAGCTAAACTACAGCAGAAGAAAGACAAGGCTCAAGCTGCACTCATAAAAGCACAAAAGAAATCGGCTGCAGCAGAAAAGAAAGTGACGGCTGCTGAACAGAAACTTGAAAAAGCACGTCAAGACTTGGACAAATCTTTATCAAATGTTGACAAAGTTCGTTCACAGGTAAACGACCTGCAGAACTCTGCAGACATCTCACAGACCAGCATACGTAAAGCTCGTGAGCAGAAGGTCGCTGCACGCAAAATGATTCGTGACCATGTGATGGTCAAATCAGATGGCAAGAGTGGTAGTGCACGCTGACAACCGTATCCGTTCGGGATGCCCTCGGGATGTAAGAGACTTATAAAGAGAAATGGAATAGAAATTTCTGTGGGGCAAGAGACTGAGAAAATCTCTGGATAGATTTATTCTCTTTCTTTATTTCCTACGGACCATACGGACAAAGAGAAAGTCCGTGTGGTCCGTAGTTTTTTATTGCAGTCTGGCAAAACCAGAAAACCATAAATCGGCTCACCCAATGTTCAACCACTCTAAAAAGTAATACTATATTACTTGGCCTTTTAATGCGTATTACTTGGGCCTTGAATACTATATTACTTGTTGCTATACTGTCTTACCATCCATCCTCATTCATAAACGCTGTTGCCTTTATTAGCCTGTCTCCACGAAATTCCGACTGAACCTAATTCTATATTTCACCACCTTGGTTTATCGTGTGAACCCATAAATCCGACCCGAATCTCAATGAGACTGCTACCACCACACCACATGGAAACGGGTTTACGTACATAACCAAGAAAAGCCACAGCCCCCATTAAGAGGAACTACATAATCATCCTCTTGGTTTTATCAGGTGAGGCATAGAGTATTCTATTGGTCTCTAATGCCCCATCTGGTTTTATCGTACTTCAACTTTCAGATTCGTGATATTGCTCTTGAATTGTCCAGCCTTGCGCAATGGGAACACAAGAGTCCGCTGATAAGATATCTGGTCTGTTGGTTGATAAACTTCAGGTTCGTAAGTGAATGTCCCCTCAACTTGATAGTGAGCCCTATCCTGTGGCCGTACGATATAGAGCGACTTAGGTCCAAGCTCCTCTTTCTGCTTGCCATCCACCAAAAGACGGGTCATTTTATTATTTCCTTCAATAGTGAGAGTGTGTTTCTCGCCTGCAGGAATACGATAGTTGAAAGTATTCAAGTAGCCTTCACGCTCAAAACCCAACTTGCCTTGCTTTGGATCAGCCAAATACACCACAGCATTTTCCGAGCGAAGCAATTCTGTTCCTTTTTCCTCCTGTTTTCCATCAATAGTGAAGCTGACCGCATAGTTGTAACCTATCTCCTCTGCATCCAACTGCTCGCCAGCCTTCAGTTCAGGCTTTTCCAACACCACGTTACCTGTTTGTCCCAGTCTCCCCAGCTCGTTTACGCCAGGAGCTTCACTCAAAGTCTTGCGCAAGCGATCATAAGTATCATAAGCAAGAGTAGTCTTCACGCCAGTCCAGCACTTTAATGCCATCGTCTGTATGGCAGGATATACACGGTGATGGATATCCTTGGTGGTAATACCATTGCCAGCAATATCATTCCATACGGCAAACATACCTCCCTCTATACAAGGATCATTCTCTTCGAAGGTACGGTTACCTATTACAGCTGGTGTCCAATGCTCGTAAAGATACTGGCAGTTGAGATAATCATAGTAGTATCCAGCAGCAGGAACAATATAGGTGAGCCCATCAGGAATGCACACTAACTGGTAACCTTGCTTCTTCATCTCTATCGGGTCCGCATAACCATTGTACCAAATATCCATCAATACATTTTCATGCTTTACTGGAGTATCGCCATTGGCATGAGTAAGCGCCCCCCAAACAACAGCCTGCTTTCCGAAACCTTCCACATAACGAATGTATCGATCAGTAAAAGCACGAAACTTCTCTACCACCTCTTTCTTGGCATTAGAGTATTCGTCTGTACCGATATGCACACGCGGTCCGCGGAAGACAGGCTCCTTGCCTCCAATGTACTCTTTCCACAGATTATCCATAAAGGTATACACTTCAGGATTGAAGAGGTCAAGATGATCCATGCCGTATTCTTTACTGGCCAATTCGGGTTTGTATTGTGTAAACGCTAACGAATGTGCAGGAGCATCGAATTCTGGGATAATCTCTACTTCGTAATTCTCAGCCAATTTTTGTAGTTCTATAAACTCATGTTTGGAATAAGAACCGTCCTTAGCCGTCAGACCTGGATAAGTGTCACACTCCAAACGGAAAGCAGCCTGAGTGCGTGTCCAGTCATCTCCAAAGTATTTTCGGAATCCGTTGTCATTAAGATGAATCTGCAATGTATTCATTTTATAATACGACATTACCTTGGCCAGGTTTCGCAAATAACTCATGGGTATGAATTTTCTTCCACAGTCAATCATAAAGCCACGTAAGCGATACTCTGGCACGTCTGTAGTCTGTCCTTTCGGAAGTGTCTTTCCAGACTGCTGCTCAGCCACTTGCAATAGTGTACGTGTTGCCCAGAATACGCCTTTTACTGTAGCCGCTGTCAACTCCACTTGGTTACCGATATTCATATGGTAACCTTCCTGTCCGAGTGCCTTATCCTTCTTGAGACTTAGTACAATATCACCAGGTCTGACAGAGCCTGTCACTACAGCCAGAGCCTGTCCGTTCATTTGCTCATAGTCGCTTGCCAAAGTCTGTGCGACAGACCTCAGCTTGCTGCTCTTGACGACTATACGACCAGACAAAGTAGTATTTCCCTCGGCTCCAGTCCAAGTTTTCAATTCGGGCACCACAAAAGGCTTAGGATTTATCTCTGCCCACATTTGATTTCCTGCCAATATTGCCACAATAGCCAGCAGTATCACACTTCTCTTTGCATTAAAAAGATTGCTCATCTGTTTTTGCTTATAATTATTAAAAATGAATATATGATTTATGTTTTATACAGTTTCCATAACACCTTTCAAATACTGAAGGTATTGTTCCTCACCCACAACCCACAGAATGTCTCCTGCCTGCAATGCACGTTGCGGTTCGGCTATCAGCAACTCTCCACTGGCATCCTCTCGCCCTATGACCATGCAGTTGTATTGCGTACGGAATTTAGTCTCTGCCAACGTATGTCCACATAATATACTTCCTGCAGAAACCGTAAGCCGCAAGAGTGAAAGTGCATTCAGCCCCATCTGTTCGTCAGACTCATACACCTCTGTTTCTATACGTCTCTGTAGTCTTCCTATTGCAGCGTCATCTCCAGCCACCTCAATGATGTCTCCCGGATAAATACGATTTGTACCACTAGGTATATTTATTCGCATATAGCCTCGAATCATGGCTACCACATTCGCATGGTCTGCAGAACCCAGACTTAGCTCTGCCAATGTACATCCGCCCCATCGAGTCTTCAAGGGTATCTTTACTCGTGCAATATGCAAGTCTCTACCCATCAGACGCCTTCCATATCCTGCACCACTATTCTGCTCGCGGCTCTGAAGGTTTTGTTTGAATGTACGCTCCAAACGTATACTAAGCCATTTGACAGTACGGTTATTCATTATTAGCAACATCAACACAGCGCTTGCCATGATGTGCCACACCCACCAATATGGTGAGAGAAAGTTTAATATATAATAAATAACTGCGCAACCGACAGCAAACCGCAACAAGAAAAAGAGCCAGAAGAAAAAGGTATGAATCTTTCCAGAATGACAAATATACTGTGCATTGGCAGAATGGTTGCGCCGCATGACAATTGGTCTCAGACACGGAGCCACAAGAAAAAGAGTAAGCAGTCCGCATGTGATATTGCCAGGCCAATGAGTAAGCAAATGTCGGCAAAGGGGCAACAAAGTGGCAAAACTAAAAAGAATTAGTGCCACACAAAGTGTCATGTAGGCACCTGTCTGTATAAGTATAGATTTCAGAAAACCTTTCCATGCTGCACCAACACCAGTAAACACAGGTATTGCAGATCTCATGTTGCGATGACGGGCGGAGATTTTCTCCGCCATGCTTTGTGGGACAAACCTTTCTATCCATTTATACGTGGGTTCTGCCAAACGGATAATATATGGAGTGAAGAAGGTGGTAAGTATGCTTACAGCCACGACCACAGGGTAAAGAAACGAACTGGTTACCCCTAAACTTTGCCCCAAAGAAGCAATAATAAACGCAAACTCACCTATTTGTACCAAAGAGAAACCACTTTGTAAAGAATCACTCAGAGAATTTCCTGTAAGCAAAAAGCTTAAACTGCCGAAAACCATCTGACCAAGCATGACTGCTAAAGAGATTATCAAAATAGGAAGCCAATACTGAAGCAAAATAGAGGGATCGACTAACATACCCACAGACACAAAGAAAATGGCTCCAAAGAGATCCTTCAATGGAGATACTGTATGTTCAATGCGTTCTGCCTCTATCGTTTCTGAAAGAATACTGCCCATCATGAAAGCACCAAAAGCAGCACTATAACCCACACTGGAAGCTATTACAACCATAAGGAAGCAAAGCCCTACACATACGACTACCAATGTTTCAGAATTTATGTAGCGCCTTGCCTTTCGCAGGAATACGGGTACAAGATACACTCCCACCAGGAACCATAGGATAAGGAAAAACCCCAGCTGAAGTACACTGCCTACCAGTTGATTGCCATCCAGCCCCTTACTTACTGCCATTGCACTAAGTATCACCATCAAAAGGATGCCCAATATATCCTCTAATATCAGAACAGATAGGACTGACGATGCAAACTTTCTGGTACGAAGTCCCATGTCATCAAAAGCTTTGTATATGATTGTGGTACTGCTCATGGCCAGCATTCCCCCAAGGAAAAGTCTGTTCATGCTGCCCCATGCAAAAATATATCCCACAGCACTGCCTATGCTAATCATACATGCCATTACCAACAAAGCTGCGATAATAGGTCTTAGACCCATCTTAACAATTTTCTTAAACGAAAATTCCAGTCCCAAGGAAAACATCATGAAGATGACACCTATCTGGCTCCAATCTTCCACACTGGTCAAGTCTGTCACAGAGGGAGTAAGTCGCATATGCGGACCAGCCAGGAAACCAGCCACGATGTAACCCAAGACAAGTGGCTGGTTAAGTCGCTTGAATATGATGGTGACCGCTCCCGCTACGATAAGTATATAGGCCAGATCTTTTATCAGAATAGGCAAATCTCCCATAGGAACAATTCTTTATATATAATATATATGTGTGTGTGTATTCTTCCTTCTTTCTTTATCTGTCTTCTGTGCTCCTATACTTGTCTGCCAATTGGAATAACCCTGCCAGTATGGTACCACTAATACTGTGGTAAGCACAACTCAATGCACAAGGAATAACGCTCAATACTGCCATTGGATTGGCAGCCACCATAGCAGGAGTAGCCATAAAATTCAACGAAAGTACGGTAGCCATACCTGCATTCTGCATGCCAACCTCAATACTCAACGTCCGCTTTTTGGCTCTACTGAAATGGCAGAGACGACCCACCGAATAGCCCAGCAGATAACCCAGTCCATTATGAAGAAATACCACACTAAGAGTCAACAATAATAGTTGTATACCATTTTGCGCCAGTTGGGGATGAACAGAGAAAATTACTCCTCCCACAATGAGAGCCAGACAAATAACACTTAGTCCTGGCATCAATTTCTGAAGGTCTTGAAAATAACGTTTCTTACCTAAGAAATAATTGAACGCACACCCCATTGCGACGGGAATAAGAGTTACAACCAAGATATTTTTAAACATACCTAAAGTATCAACCTCAACACTTGTGCCAGCCAACCAATAAACCAGGAGTGGAGTCACAAAGGGAGCAAGCAGAGTGCTTGCCGTAGTCATGCCCACACTGTAAGCCACATCACCATGACAGAGAAAACTCATGATATTGCTGCTTACTCCACCTGGGCAACATCCTACCAGAATGATGCCTGCAGATATATAAGGATTGAGATGGAAGAGTTGGCTAAGCGACCAAGCCAGCAAGGGCATGATGGTAAACTGAGCTATACTGCCAATAAATATATCCATAGGACGCTGCATCAGAATACGAAAGTCCTTTGCACTCAATGTGCATCCCATAGTCAGCATAATCAAACCCAATATGACGCTGGCAATTTGTCCCTGTTGCACCCAGCTAAATACATTTGGGCAACACATAGCTACCATTGCCACCAATATAATAAAAGGTGATGTGTAGGTAGCCAACAAGGCACTTAGCCTTTTCAGTATATACATTATCTCTTTTTTCTTGTGGGAAATTTGCTCTGTTAAGTCACATAAATATCAAAGTCCAAGCTTGGCAGATATATCCAACATACGCTGTATGGGCTTGACTGCTTCGCGTGCCACTTCTGCATCTACTTCAACCTTTGGCCATTCATATTTCAAACAGTTGTACAACTTCTCCATTGTTATCAACTTCATATAGTTGCACTCATTACATGCACAAGTACTATCGTTGGGAGGAGCTGGTATGAAGGTTTTCTCAGGACATGCCTTCTGCATCTCATGCAAAATTCCGCTCTCTGTGGCCACAATAAATTCAGTGGCTGTGTCTGCAATGCTAAACTTCAGCAACGCTGCTGTTGACCCAACTTTGTCTGCCACTTTCACAATAGGGCCCTTACATTCTGGGTGTGCCAGTATCTTGGCTTCGGGATGCTCTTTCTTTAGTTGTAATATCTTTTCAAGAGAAAACTTCTCATGCACATGGCAAGCTCCATTCCAGAGCAACATATTACGCCCAGTTATGCTATTGATATAACCTCCAAGATTTTGGTCAGGTCCAAAAATAATCTTTTCATCCTTGGGAAAAGACTCCACTATCTGCCTTGCATTGCTACTGGTTACCACCACATCGGTCAACGCTTTGGTAGCAGCCGTAGTATTAACGTAGCTTATCACTGTATGGTCTGGATGCTCTCTGACAAACTTTCCAAAGGCATCTGCCGGACAGCTTTCCGCCAGACTACACTTGGCATTCTGATCTGGCACAAGCACTATCTTGTCAGGACAAAGAATCTTGTTTGTCTCACCCATGAAATGAACACCACACATTACAATAATATCAGCATCTGTCTTGGCTGCTTTTTGTGCCAAAGCCAAACTGTCACCGATAAAATCAGCAATGTCCTGTATTTCGCCTGCTGTATAATAGTGTGCCATGATCACGGCATTCTTCTCCTTGCACATACGGCGAATCTCTGCCTTGAGATCCGTTCCTGCTGGTATGGGTTCATCAACGTAACCCTTCTCCTGCCATTTCTTTTCGTTCATATTTATCATATATATATAAGTTCTTAACTTCAAAATAGAAAATATTGTTTGTAATGATAGACTGTTCAATGTGTGTATAAGTTTCAAGTGCGTTCTCTTCACTATTTAAAGTTATCAACACTTTTATCTTTTTTATCCACATTGTGAACAAGTATATTTCTTCCTATGTTCTAATTGATTAGCAATTTAACTAAATCTGATTATCAACATACTTCTGTTTGCGTGCAAATTTAATAACTTTTGCTCAATAAGGAGTTTAATAATACTCAAAAATGATGTTAACGAACAAATCATAAGTAGGCACAAATCCGTCAATAACTTCCACACAAACATTTATTGAAGCTTTTGCTGTGGAGAAAGGGATGATAAAGGAATGAGTTATCAATAGGTTTTGTTAATTTTGCAGCATCAACCAAGGATAGTATAACAGTATAATAATATGATGAGAAAGCTAAAAGTGACAGAAATGGGTCGTTTGAATGTGGAAGACTTTCGCATGGCGAGCAAATTCCCATTAGTGGTCGTACTTGATCATGTACGTAGCCTATACAATGTAGGAAGTGTGTTTCGCACATCAGACGCATTCCGTTTGGCAGGTGTATGCCTATGTGGCATTACGGCTACTCCTCCTCATGTTGAAATACACAAGACAGCCTTGGGGGCAGAAGAAAGTGTTGATTGGAAATATTTTAATCACACAGAAGAGGCTATCCAATGGCTTAAGGAACAAGATTACACCATACTTGCCATAGAACAATGCGAAGGAAGCACAATGTTGCAGGACTTCTGTATTGAAAAGAATCGCAAATACGCTATAGTATTAGGCAATGAGGTAAAGGGTGTACAACAGAGTGTCGTAGATATGTGTGATGGTTGTCTGGAAATCCCACAATATGGAACTAAACACAGCCTTAACGTGAGTGTGACAGCAGGAATGGTTATTTGGTCTATATTTGCCCAGTCTCTACCTGATGCACCACTCGCTCTATAAGCTTGTCATCTGTTTCTGGCTTATATTCCTTTTTTAGACTTGCGCGAAAAGTCCATGCAAACACCTGATAAAAAGCTGCTTTAGCAGGTCCGAAGAAGGCTTTTACAATTTCATAGGACGACTGGTTACACTCACGGTCTACTAATTTGATAAGTAGTTTTCCTTGTGAATAAGTCAATTTCTTCATCTCTGGTGTGTACGTCTCCTTTATCTCCTTCTCCACAGCCTTCATATGAGCCTCCTTACTCTTCTTGTCAGGCAATTGCTCCAGCACCAAATACGTTTCCGAAATCATTATATTCACCTTCTGTGCCAAAGGAAGGACCTTCTTGACGTTATAGACAAGTTTGTTATAGGCTTTTCGTTGTCTTTCGCTTTTAAATTTCAATGGAGGATAAACCCATATTTCTGGTAGCAGATAACACCACATGGTATCACCACGCTCAATAATGGGCTTGGGATAACGATAAACTTGTGACTTGAGTTTGTATTCTCTAGGCATATCTTGCACAAACTCATCCACATCCTCTTGCTGCGCCCATACGCAGACAGGACAAAGCATCAATATCGCTATGAATGTTATTTTATTCATCTTTTTTATATAGCTGCAAAAATACAAATAAAAAGCAAAAGGATATTTCCATTGTATGGAAAAAGCAATTCTTTATACTTGTTTAACTCAAATGTTTTAACTTTGTCCCTCAGTTATGAGTACAGTTATTTATCCATCTCCCATCTTCGGCCCTATTCATAGCCGTCGGTTAGGGATATCACTTGGTATAAACCTCTTACCTAAGGAAGGAAAATTGTGCAGTTTTGATTGCATATATTGTGAGTGTGGTTTTAACGCAGACCATCGCACTCATAATCCACAACCTACACCAGACGAAGTAATCATGGCCCTTAGGCAAAAACTTTCCGATATGAAGTCTGATGGACTCATACCTGATGTGCTTACCTTCGCAGGAAATGGTGAACCTACTCTTCACCCTCAATTCCTTGATATTGTAAAGCGTGTGATTGTAGTTCGCGATGAACTTTGTCCATCTGCTCGTCTTAGTATTCTAAGTAATGCCACACGTATTAGCAATCCGAAAGTGAGAGAGGCTTTGATGTTGTTCGACAATAATATTCTAAAGTTGGACACCGTGAATACCTCATACATAAATAAGGTAGATCGTCCACAAGGACACTACTCTGTAGAGGAACAGATTGAGCAACTGGCCCTCTTCAATGGACACTGTATCATTCAGACAATGTTCATGGGAGGAACGGTCAATGGAGAAAATGTTGATAACACAGGTGAAGAGTTTATAGCTCCTTATCTGGAAGCCATCAGCCGAATTCATCCCAGACAAGTGATGATTTATACTATAGATCGCGAAACGCCTGCACATGGATTAAAAAAAGCTCCTGCTGATGTTCTTGACGCCATAGGCAATCGCATCCGAGCTATTGGCATTCCGTGTTCTGTAAGTTACTAAGTCTATTCCGTCTATATAAATAAAGTAGCTGTGTAAAGTCAAATTCTATTTGAACTTTACACAGCTACTTGTCTAAAAAATTACTCAGCCGCCAATTCTTTTTTCCACAAGTAGACCCTAATATTATTTCCCTCTTGGTCTGTGCTGGTATAGTGATAATAGTTAAACTGATATTTTGAAGGTGTCTTGTTTTCCTTATCATAAAAAACAATTGTGGCAGGCAGATTTACAGAAGGCCTGCCTAAGAATCCTGCCTGTGTTGCATAACAAAGATCGCTTCCCAAAAACCAAGTAAGATCTGGTCCGTAAGGAGATCCGTTCCAAATAGCATAATCCGTCAAGAAAGGTGACATGCTATAACGAGCAAAATCTGTGTCTGCTGTGTAAGTAAGAGTGGCATATGCTTTATGCTCATTATCAATGCTCTTATCTGTCATACGAACCATGTTTCCTCCGCTCCATTCCATGCTAAACCTATCCACCCCACTGTCATCATAATATATGATATGGCCTTCTGTATCATATTTGATGTCAATGACAGAAACTTCCCCATCATCATCTTTTTCAATGATTTTATAAGCAAAATGATTGGCTCCAAAAGCAAAGGCATACTGGCTCTTCGACTCAGGACAAGACATTACTGCACGTCCTACCTGTGGATACGTAAACTCTGCCACAGTAGTCATTACGTTGCTTCTTGTACGAGTGTCACCCGTTTCTTTCAAGATGGCTGTCAGAAGTCCCTGAGCATTATACTCAAAGGAATATCCTTTTGGAACATAGCTTACATTCGAAGACAGAGGATTAGCTGTCCCATATTTTTTTTCGTCATTGTCATCATCACTACACGATGAGAAGTACACCAAGCCTATGACCAGCAAAAGAACTGTTGAGGAAAAAATATTTCTTTTCATAATTGATAATTTTATCAGAAACGAAAACCTACGAACACGCGTGTGGTATGAGTCTTGAATTTCTGGTCCACAAACTGGAATGGATCTACAAATTGTCCGTTCTCATCATAGAAATCATTCATGTGCTGCTCAGACAGGGTTCCATAATCAGTCTTGCCACACCATCTCTGCTCTACACCGATAGAAATAACCTTGTATGAAAGTGTCAGACCAACATTAAAAAAGGTTGTATAATGAGAATACAATTCACTATCTTGCAGAATCATAGAATATGTTGGCGTGACGTGAAAATAAACACATGCTTTAAGATGATCTATAGGGTTTATTGTAAGCGATGGTCCTATGCCTGCGCCAATATCCAAATGCCATGTATCAAAGCCAGACTCCCCTTCTGCATTCACATCTTCTTCATCATCAAAAATGTCACTATACAAAGATGTCACACTCGTTCCACCCTTCATATTTTCATATTTGGCCACATTCAAATCTGCAAGAAAATCCAAACCAAACTTCATCATTCCTATGATTGGCTTTCGATGAAGATAAATACTTTTACCACTTAGAAACGCTGCATCAAACTGGCTCTTGCTTTTGCTGAAATCGTTTTCCAAAGTTTGCTTTCCATAGCTAAAATAGAGAAAGCCTTTTCTCTTCCATATTTTCTTTGTACTCTCAAATTTTTTCCAAGATGATGTGTCAGCATTCATGGCAAGTGGTTCCTCGGTGTCCATCCGAGTTTCTAAGTCGCTTCCTTGTATTGAGAAGGGTATAAATGCCAAACAAGCTATAGTAACAAGAATCTGCTTAAATTTCATTTTAGTATTCTACTATTATATATGCACTATTTCTAACAAAAAAACGTGTTCTGCGTTTTCCGTATTATAACTGTAAACACACACGATGTAAAGGTACAAAGAAAACATATTTATACAAAACATTTCTAACCTTAATTCCGCAACACTATAATTTAACTTTATTTATAAGTTCCTGAGCAACAAAAAGTTGCCCAGGATTTTGCC
>CAKRRN010000044.1 GCA_934394435.1 uncultured Bacteroidaceae bacterium | reverse complement strand
TAGGATACTATTTTAAGAGGTCTATTCGCTGAGCCGTAAAAGCCCCTGGTTTATCGGGTGAGCCCTGATTAGCCTATCCGAACAGCTTCTCCCAGTATGTTTTCATTTACAGAACAGCCGTCCCATACCATCTGCCCATTTACCCAAGTCTTTTCCACGTGCCAGTTGAATTGGTCGCCCATTCGCGGACTCCATCCACACTTGCTCAGAATACACTCTTTGCTTACCTGCCAGGTACAATCTGGTTTCACCAATACAAGATCTGCATGGTAGCCCCTTCGGATGAAACCTCTGTGTCTGATACGAAGCAACAAAGCTGGATTGTGGCACATCAACTGTACCATGCGCTCCAAAGTCAGCACTCCCTCGTCCACAAGTCCGAGCATGGAGGGCAAACTAAACTGTATCATAGGCATTCCGCTCATGGCTTTCTTGCAGCCTCCCTCCTTCTCACTTAGCAGATGAGGAGCGTGGTCCGTACCGACAACACAGATGCGACCGTCTGTCAGAGCCTTGCGCAACGCATCCCGGTCCTCAACATCCTTTATTGCAGGATTACACTTGATGAGCGTACCCAGGCGGCCGTAATCCTTACGGCTCCAGAGCAGATGAGCCACACAAGCCTCTGCCGTAATCTGCTTATCGTTTGGGGCAAACAGGTCCAACTCTTCTCTTGTGGTCAGATGAGCCACATGCAGGCGAGCTCCCGTCTCCTTAGCCAGTTTCACAGCCAAGGAGGTGCTCTGCAAACAGGCTACGCGGTCTCTTATGTCGGGATGATGGCTCACATCAGGGTCCTCTCCATATAAGGCTTGTGCTTCGTGCATACGCTGGTTGATGCGTTTCGTGTCCTCGCAATGGGTCATCAAGAGGGTGGGGCAAGAGCGGAAGATTTCTCTCAGAGCCTTCTCATCATCCACCAGCATATTCCCCGTGCTACTACCCATAAAAAGTTTCACACCAGGCACAATCGACGTGTCAATATGCTTGATCTCATCCAGATTGTCATTCGTGGCACCCAGATAGAAGCCATAGTTTACGTGGCATCTTTCGGCAGCCATTGCGTAACGCTCTTCCAGAAGTGGAAGACTGGTTGTCTGAGGCTTCACGTTCGGCATGTCCAGTACCGTGGTCACGCCCCCTGCAGCAGCGGCACACGTCTCTGACCGCATGTCTGCCTTGTGGGTAAGACCTGGTTCGCGCATATGAACATGATCATCAATCACCCCCGGTAGCAGGTAACATCCTCTCGCATCAATCGTTTCTTCATCCTCGGGCACAAGCTCTCCCTCGTGCAGGATGTCAGCTATCAGCCCGTCTCTAACAACAAGGGAGCCCGTAAAACGTTCTCCCTCATTCACTATTGTCGCGTTCTTTATTATCATTTTCGACCTTTTATCTTGCTCAATCTCAGACGCATTACTCCGAAGAGAGCTTCGCTGAAGATTCCACCGCTCATCTTACTTGTTCCCAACTCTCGATTTACGAATACCACGGGCACTTCCTTTACGCGGAATCCAAGTCTCAGGGCACTATATTTCATCTCTATCTGAAAGGCGTAACCCTTGAATCGGATATGCTCTAAATCTATTTTCTCGAGCACCTCTCTGCGGTAACAGACAAAGCCTGCCGTCGTGTCGCGCAAACTTATTCCGAGTACTGTACGCACATAGGCTGACGCATAGTAGCTCATCAAGACACGCCCAATAGGCCAGTTCACCACGTTTACGCCCGTAATGTATCTACTGCCAACAGCCACATCATAACCTTCATCGTGACAGGCAGCGTATAGTCTGGGCAAATCTTGTGGGTTGTGGCTAAAGTCTGCATCCATCTCGAAGATATAGTCGTAACCATTTTTCAGAGCCCATTCAAATCCGCAGATGTACGCGGTACCTAATCCTAACTTTCCGCTGCGTTCAATCAAGTGCAGACGCCCAGACAAGCCTCCATCCATCATTTCCTTCACAGCGGCAGCCGTCCCGTCAGGACTCCCATCATCGATGATCAATACATCCAAGCTCTTCTCCAGCCCCGTTACGGCTGTAATGATAGCTCTGATGTTTTCAATTTCGTTGTATGTGGGAATGATGACAATACCATCGCTATGTGATTTCACTTCCATAATCATATCAGTATATACGTTTCTCTATACGCTTCTCTATACGCTTTGTTTTAAGCAAAGATACACTAAACCCTTTATTCTGCCAAAAAAAGCCAAAGCGTTTTTGAAATTCTTGTGGAAAATTATTGTACTTTTGTTCCTCGAAGCAAAATTTATCGCTAACTTACCTTATTTTATGCAGCAACAAAAAATCATTATCTTGGATTTTGGCTCGCAGACCACCCAGCTCATCGCACGTCGTTTGCGTGAAATGGACACCTTCTGCGAGATACTGCCTTACAACAAGTTTCCCGTCTCTGACCCAGACGTCATTGGCGTGATACTGGCAGGAAGTCCTTATAGTGTCTACGACCCTCAAGCCTTCAAGGTAGACCTCTCACAGTTTAGAGGCAGAATGCCCATTCTGGGTATCTGCTATGGAGCACAATTCATGAGTCACACCTTAGGCGGAAAGGTAGAACCAGCAGGAAGTCGTGAGTATGGAAGGGCAAGTCTTACCACCATCGACACCGATAATCCTCTGTTTCACGGATTCGACAAGGGCAGCCAGGTATGGATGAGTCACGGTGACACCATTACCAAACTTCCCGAAGGCTTCCATGCTATTGCCAGTACAGACCAAGTGAAATACGCTGCCTATGCAGCCGATGACGAACCCATATGGGGTGTACAATTCCATCCTGAGGTATTCCACTCTCTGCAGGGAACGCTGCTCTTGCATAACTTCGTAGTAGACATCTGCGGAAGCAGACAAGACTGGTCACCAGCCAACTTCGTAGACACCACCGTAGAGGAGCTGCGTCAGCAGATCGGTACAGACCGTGTCATTCTGGGCCTCTCAGGCGGAGTGGACAGCAGCGTAGCAGCAGTATTGCTCAGCCGTGCTATTGGTAAACAACTCACCTGTATCTTCGTAGATCACGGTATGCTGCGCAAAGACGAGTTTACCAACGTGATGCACGACTACGAGTGTCTCGGACTGAACGTCATTGGCGTAGACGCAAGCGAGCGATTCTTCCACGACCTGGAGGGAGTGACCGAACCAGAGAAGAAGAGAAAAATCATTGGGAGAGACTTCGTCGAGGTGTTTAATCAAGAGGCACATAAAATTACCGATGCCAAATGGCTGGCACAAGGAACTATCTACCCAGACCGTATCGAAAGCCTTAATATTACAGGAAAAGTCATCAAGAGTCACCACAATGTGGGAGGACTGCCAGAGGAAATGCACCTCTCACTTTGCGAACCGCTGAAATGGCTCTTCAAGGACGAGGTACGCCGCGTGGGCAGACAACTCGGAATCCCCGAGCACCTCATCGGACGTCACCCTTTCCCCGGACCCGGTTTGGCTGTGCGTATTCTCGGAGCCATCACACCAGAGAAGGTGCGCGTGCTGCAAGAGGCTGACCACATCTTTATCCAAGGATTGCGCGACTGGAAACTCTACGATCAAGTATGGCAGGCTGGAGCCATCTTACTCTCCGACGTGCGAAGCGTGGGTGTGATGGGTGATGAGCGTACCTACGAAAACCCCGTTGCCCTACGCGCTGTCACCAGCACAGATGCAATGACTGCCGATTGGGCACACCTGCCCTACGAATTCCTGGCACAGGTAAGCAATGAGATTATCAATAAGGTGAAAGGAGTCAATCGCGTTTGCTACGACATCTCCTCAAAACCACCCGCAACGATTGAGTGGGAATAATCACTCCAGAGTGAGCTGACAAATTCTTCGCGCCCATCTGCATTTTTTTCATAGAAATCAACTTGATTTCTCTATGAGTGCAGATGGGCGCGAAACTTTAGAAAATTCCTATCGAAATAAAAAGAGTCATACGAATAGGAATCGAATAACCGATTTTTTTGTGTGGGAGTTAATGCCTCTTCAGATGTAGGTGGTGAGTGATACAGGCAGGAAGTTCCTCTTGATAATGAGTCACCATCACCAGCGTCTTATGGGGTCTCTGGCAAAAGACTTCTATCATGCGCCGAACCATTCTCCGATGAGGCTCATCCAGACCATGAAGGGGTTCGTCTAAAATAAGCAACTCAGGATCCTTCACAAAGGCACGTGCCAACAGACAAAGGCGTTGCTCGCCACTACTCAGTTTCAGGAAAGATCTGTCTGCCAGATGACTTATGCCCAAAACCTTCATCCATCCCAGACAGACTTCAAGCTGCTCCTGGTGCGGATGCGTATAAAGGCCCACCGTATCGTGTAAGCCACTTGCCACGATGCTGACGGCTTTCATGTCCCTCATGTAGGCACGGTGCATCTCTGGGCTTACGTAGCCTATGTGGCGCTTGATTTCCCATATACTCTCGCCCGAACCTCTCTCGTGGCCAAAGAGCTCTATGTGGCAAGCATACCCCTGAGGGTTATCTGCACAGACCAGACTGAGCAGGGTACTCTTTCCAGCACCATTCTCGCCGCTCAGAGCCCATCGCTCTCCCTCTCTTACGGTCCAATTCAGATCTTTCAAGATGGTGCGTTCACCATAGCGGATAGATACATTGCAGAATTTCAGTATCTCGCCTCCGTGACCAGGATAGAATTGTCCTGCCTCGCCCAGATTATGCTCTGGCAAGTGCATAATCCACTCTTCTGCTTCTGCAGACAGACCCGCATAAGACTCATCTGCACAAGAGCGCAGATACTCCTCTCGAGTCTGCTTGGGCAAAAGCCTGCAACCCTCAATCGGGAGCACATGGGTAATGAAGTCTGGCACGTCTTCTCTCCTGCTCACAACGAGCATTACCTGAAGACCATATTCAGAAATGAGCACATTCAGCAAATCCTTTAATTGAAGACGAGCCTCCGTGTCTAGACCCACGAATGGATTGTCCATTACCAGCATACGTGGAGCCCCCCCCAAGGCTCTTGCCAACTGAAATTTACGTAGCTCTCCACTACTGAGCGAGATGATGTATTTATCCTCCAGCAAGTCCAAGTGGAAAAGTTCCTTTAGCAGCGAGCGCTTCTCGCGCATGTCGCCCACCATAGACTGCTGCTCCTCCGCAGACAGACCGTGACCGATACTCTCATCGGCCTTACCGTAAGCCTCTGAGAGAAGTTGCCCCACCGTGGGCGTACTCTCGTCTATATCATGCTGATTCCATCTCTGCTGGTAGTAGTACGAACTATCCTGCTCTCCATACGAATCTCTAAAAGCAATGTACTTTAGGTTTTCACTTACCAGTTTCAGCTTACTCGGACTAAAATCATAATGGATGCTGTCGCCCAAAAGAGGGTAGTGGCCCGTGATTATCTCCACAAGCCTGCTCTTGCCTGCCGCATTCTCCCCAACGATGGCAATCTGCTCCCCTTCCATAATCTGTAGATTCACGGGAGCTGCCATTCGCCACATAGGATGCCTTGTCACTCCATTCTCAATCTCTATTACCTTTTTCTGCTTCTCCATATATCCCTCTTCTTCTTTATTTCCTCTTTCTCTAAATCTTATTTCGGATGACCTCTTATTCCTTCACCCTCGATGCGTTCTTGCGCGCAAAATCCTTCCAGCTGCTATACTTCCTTTCGCCCGTTGATGGTCTTTCCATCTGCAGATGGTGACAGTAAGCAGCAGCCAGAGCATCCGTGGCATCCAGAAATTTTCCCATCTCCTGAGCGTTGAGGTGCAAGATTCTCCTGAGCATGTCTGCCACTTGCTCCTTGCTGGCATTGCCATTCCCCGTAATGGCCATCTTTATTTTTGTAGGGGCATACTCCGTAATGCTCACCTGTCTGCTCATGGCAGCAGCAATGGCCACTCCCTGCGCACGCCCCAGTTTAAGCATACTCTGCACGTTTTTTCCAAAGAACGGTGCCTCGATAGCCAGATGGTCAGGCAGGTAAGACTCTATAATTCCAGACACACGCTCGAAGATGTGCCCCAACTTGCAATAGGGGTCAGCTGCCTTGCGAAGGTCTATCACCCCAAGCGCCATCACCTCTGGCACCCGGCTACCCGTACGCAGCACACTGTAGCCCATAATATTTGTTCCAGGGTCGATTCCCAGAATAATCTGCCCATCACGTTCTTTCGTAGCAGTCATTCGATCACCTCCATCAGAGTGGGAAAACCTATCACACGGTCTCCAAACACCTTCTTCATCTGCTTCTGAAGTTCGCGTCCTTGGCTCAGATACCAACCATGCAAGGCAACCGAGTCCTTCACGCAGAACTGCAGACTTAAACTGATGCTCTCTGGCTCTGACCTGTTGTCCAGAATATGAGCCAAACGTCCGCTGTGGAGCGTACCCTCTGCATGTACAGCTGGTATCATAATCTCTCTGACCCAGTTGATGAACGAAGCCAATTCCTGCTTCTCTACAGCGTATGTCGTGTTATAAATCAGCATATCGTACAAATTTTAAAAAACAAGTCTTTATTCGATTTATAGAAATAAAACGATATAAAAATGAGTACAAAGGTACTGAAAAATACGCTAAAAGGACCGTTCCCATCCACCTTAAAAAAGGAAAAAAGCCTACCTGCACGTCACAACCACCGTCTGCAATAAAGATAATTTAAGGAAGCAAAACGATGACTTTCTGAAATAAAACCGTAACTTTGCGAATAAGAACAGACTAAACAAGAATAAAAATGCAAGCAACGAAGAAATTTGCGTTGGTATCTCTGCTTGCCTTGGCAGCAATAGATTTACACGCTCAAACCCAAAAGCCTAAAATAACTACCACAGACGTAAGAGCTTCTATTACAACTCGTGCAGAGAACTATGCGGAAATCAAATTCGACACACTACGTCACGATTTTGGGCATTTTAGCAAGAAGTCTCCCGTGGTGAAATGCTCTTTCTCTTTCACCAATACAGGCACTGCTCCACTCATCATTCATCAGGCTTTTGCCACATGCGGATGTACGGTACCCTCGTGGCCACGCAAACCTATCAAACCAGGAGAGCGCGGAGTGATAGATGTGACTTACAACGGAACAGATAAGTTTCCCGGTCACTTCCAGAAAACCATCACCATACGCTCAAACAGCGTGACGGAAGTGGTACGACTAACCATCGAAGGAACCATGGAGTAAAGAGAATACTCCGCTTAAGCTAAAAAATATAAGTAAATCAAAGCTTACTCAGACTTTATTGAAAAATAAAGCTGGTCTTTAGCCATACTGAGTCCCCCCAAAAATAGGTCCTCTCCCTCTCTCTCCTTCAAGGCGTTTCTCTTCCTCTATAAAAGTGGGGAAGACTGTCCGAGAACACAAGCCTACACTTCAGAAATCTTACAATCTGAAAGTTTGACTGGAGATTCATGCCCTTTCTCTAGTAGGTTTGTCTCTTCTTTTGGTCTCCAAAACTCTCGTATAAGTAAAAATGCTTATAAACTGAAAGTTGAAGAATCGAAAATGGGAGTTCTCGGACAGGCTGGGGGGATGGATTTTTTATTTTTTTTGAGATGAAAGGAGTGGGGGGAGGAAAGGGGCTCACCCGATAAACCAGGGGGACTATAGTATTCAAAGGACAAGTAATATAGTATTAAGTGCTCAAGTAATACGTATTCAATGGCTAAGTATTATAGTATTACTTTTTAGAGTGACTTTATTGATTTCCGTAGATACGTTTTCTCACTGTATAAATAGTAAAAAGGTAGACGGACTATCCATTTTGTAAAATGGTAATGGTGAACAATTATAATAGTCTTTTTCCTAACTGGGAAAATATTTTTCTCCAACCGGGAAAATTAGCTGAGGCGTATTCGTATGGTGTACAAAACAAACAAGTATCTTAAATCCTACAGCTATGAAACCCCAATCGATAATTTGGTCGATTGGGGTTGAATGAAGCTTTCCCTCCTTACTCCTGTGGACCAGTATCTATTCTAACGGTATTCAAAACACTCTCGTATATGTACAAGTGCTGCTAAGATGGAAGTTGAAAAGCCGTTAAAAGAGATTCTCCGTAGAGCTGTGAGGGAGAGGGTATTTGCGTGTGAGCATGAGTGCGTATCTGACGTGTGTGTCTGGCGCAACACCTAAGGATTGCTTCAGAGGCATTGGCGCTCAGCGTAAATCTACCACGGTAATGCCTGCACCACCGAATTGCACGTGCTCATCGTGTGCAGACTCTACTCCTGCAACAGTTTTCAGATAGTCGCGGATGAGCTGACGCAGTATGCCTGTGCCTGTTCCGTGTAGGATGCGGACGCGCTTGGCTCCTACGAGTATGGCATCGTCGATGAAGTAGGTCACAGCCTGCAAAGCCTCATCGCCTCTCATTCCTCGGACGTCAATGTCTTGATGGAAGTGCAGATGCTTCTCGCGTATCTGGTTTTGTGTATCGCGACTTACAAAGGTTATTACTTGCTGTTTTTCTTCCTCCTTTGGCTTTGCTGCTCGTTCCAGGCGGCTGGCGTCTACGGTAGTCTTCATCATGCCGAAGGTGACAGACACGTGTTTGCCGTCAACTTGTTCCACAGTGCCTACGGTGGTCTGCCCCTTCAGCCGTACCGTGTCACCAGGCTTCAGAGGTTCGTCTGCGTGCTGTTGGGGAGTGGAGGAGGTGACAGAGGGCTTGGAGGCTTCTTGTGCTTTTTTCTTCTGCTTGTTTTGCTCCTTACGTTTCCTCCGCTCTTCAATCTGACGCATCTTGCGCTCGATGAGCTTGTCAGTATC
This sequence comes from uncultured Bacteroidaceae bacterium, assembly GCA_934394435.1. GTDB lineage: Bacteria > Bacteroidota > Bacteroidia > Bacteroidales > Bacteroidaceae > Physcousia. The sequence continues at coordinate 8,736 of CAKRRN010000044.1, read as the reverse complement.
GGCTTTTTTCCCGTTGAGAATCTCCTCTGCGCTGTCCGTCATCTGCTGACGGATAATGCGTGTGCGCTCCTTCTCGGCTTGTGCCTCGCGTATCTGACGTATGGTGTTTTCGACCGTAGCGTTGGCATCCTTGAGTATCTGCTGTGCCTGTTTCCTGGCTTCCTTTATTATCTCTGCTCGCTTCTCCTTCAGCTCGGCTATCTCTTGCTCGTATCGTGCAATGGTCTGTTCCATCTGTTTCTCGCGCGAGTGGATGGTCTGTCGTTTGCTCTCCCAATATCGTTTGTCACGGGTGATGTCGAGCAGGTACTTGTCAGCGTTTACATAGTCTTGTCCCACGAGTGCAGTGGCATCGGCAATCACGTCTTCGGGGATGCCTGTCTTGCGTGCGATTTCTACGGCGAAGCTACTTCCTGGATTTCCTATCTGTAGTTGGAACAGGGCTTCCATCTTTTGTCTGTCGTAAAGCATCGCACCGTTTACCACTCCAGGTGTGTCTTCAGCAAAGTGCTTTAGATTCTGATAGTGTGTGGTGATGACTCCGAAAGCTCCGCGTACCACGAACCTACGGAGCACAGCCTCAGCAATGGCTCCACCGATGGAGGGCTCGGTGCCTCCACCGAATTCATCGATGAGGAGCAGGCTGGCAGGGTCTGCGTTGCGCATCATCTCCTTCATGTTTTGTAGATGTCCGCTGTAGGTGCTCAAGTCATTTTCGATGCTTTGCTCATCTCCAATGTCTATGAGTATGTTGCGGAAGATGCCACACCGAGAGTTATCGCCCATGGTGACGGGCAATCCGCACTGGAGCATGTATTGCAGCAGTCCTACCGTCTTCAGACATACGCTCTTACCTCCTGCATTGGGTCCGCTGATAATCAGTATGCGTTGCTTACGGCTCAACAGCAAATCCATGGGCACCACATGCTTGCCGTGCTTGCGCAAGGAGAGTTCCAGCAGGGGGTGGCGTGCCAGTGTCCAGTCTACCAGAGGTGCGTCTTGTATTTGGGGCGAGAGGGCGTCGAGATGGTCTGCCAGTAAGGATTTTGCTCGTGTGAATTCTACATCAGCCAAGAAATTCAAAGCTCGTAGAAACTCTCGAAGGTTGGGCGTGAGTAGCGAGGTGAACTCTCGGAGTATGCGTATGACCTCGCGCTTCTCCTCTCCTTCGAGCTCGCGAATGCGGTTGTTGGCCTCCACCACCTCTTCTGGTTCTATGAAGACAGTCTTTCCCGTAGCGCTCTCGTCGTGGATAATGCCTTTCAGCCTACGTTTCATGGCAGGAGCCACGGGGATGACCAGTCTGCCATCACGTAGGGTGGGGGCAACATCCTTCTCCACCAGACCTTCTGCCTGTGCTGAGCTGAGAATGCGTGCGAGCACTCGGCTGACACTTCCCTCCGACTTGCGCAACTCGCTTCGCAGAGAGGCTAATGTGGGACTTGCCTCGTCCTTGATACGACCGTATTTGTCGAGTATCTGCTCAATTCGTTTCTCTATGGTGTGAAAGGTGAACACTCCGTCTGCCATATGGCTTAGCGAGGGGTAGATGGGGGCGGAGTCTTCTTCTTGTCTGACCAACTCCACCCACTGGTGCAGGGTACGTAATGTGCGTAGCAAATCCCATATCTCTTGCTCATCGAGGTATGCGCCATCCAGACGTATGCGCTGCAGGGCAGGTCTCATATCGAAGAAATCCTGCAAGGGTTGCTCTGTGCTGCGTATCAGAATGTCGCGCATCTCGCTCACTTGACTGTGTAGTGTGCGTAGCATGGAAGCATCTGTCAGAAATCGCATGCTGTCCACACGCTCGTGTCCCATATTGCTCATGCATCGGGCGTGCAGTAAGGTGCGCACCTCGTCAAACCCGATTTTCTGTTCGAAGTTCTTTGGATAAACCATTATCTTGTTCTTGTGTCTGGATAAACAGTCGATCAGAACCCTCTCATGTGTGGGTTGTCTGACCGACTGTTGTCAAGTCTTTGTGTGTTTGTGTGTATAGTGGCGTGTTTCCGCTCTACATGCTGTGAGGCTTATTTGAGGTTCTTGGTGGGATACATACTTTCCCACCATGTTGGGTCGTCCATCAAATACTTAGCAAACCATGCGTAGTAAGTGTGTACCCACTTGATTTGCTTTTCGTAATCAAGTATATGATGGTTTTGTCCTTCGATGGTGACGAAGGCACATTCGCGTCCAAGTATCTTCAGAGCGTTGAACATCTGCGTACTTTCAACGATGGGCACGTTAGTGTCTGCCCCTCCGTGAAGGAAGAGTATGGGGGTGTGGACCTTGTCTGCGTTAAACAAGGGGGAACGTCCGCTCATCAGTTCGGGATTGTTCCAAGGATAGCTGTCAGCAGCGCTTACTGCGTTGTAGCTGTATCCCCAGTAGCCGTATCCCCAGTAGCTTGCAGGATTACTGATGCCAGCATGAGCCATTGCTGCTGCAAAGATGTCGGTGACGGTCTGCAGGTACATCGTCATGAATCCACCGTAAGAGGCTCCCAGACAGCCAATCTTCTTGGGATTTACATAGGGGTGTTCGGTGCAGAACTGCTTGGTGCCTTCAATGATGTCGTCAGCCGTGTACTTACCGTATGCGTTTACGTGGCGTGCGGCAAACTCCTGTCCGTATCCAGTGCATCCGCTTGGCTGAATCACGTACACCACGTATCCCATGGCAGCCCAGTTGTGGTAGTTGTAATAGCTATCGAGGTACCTTCCTACAGGTGAGCATCCTCCATAGTAATACACCAGCATGGGATATTTCTTGTTTGCATCGAAATGAGGAGGCAGATAATAGCGTCCATGTATGGTGTCACCGCGACTGCTCTGGAAATTCCATTCTGCAAATTCTCCCAACTGGATGTCCTCCATCCGCTCGGGATTGCAGTCGTAGAGGACGGTCTCCTTGCCGTTTCTCAAGTCTACGGTGTAGATGCGATAGGTGCTTGACTCGCTTTCTCCCGAATAGGAGAGCAGAGGTTTCTCATCAGCAATGGAGAAACTGTTTATGAAGCATTCTGAGAGGTTGAGACGCTGCCACAGGTGCTTCTTCATGTTCATGCGGAAGATTTCCTGCTTGTCTCCATTCTCGCATAAGGCGTAGACGCATCCGTCCGCACGGCAGTATTGTACTCTGATGATATTGGGGTTGAAGTCTTTGGTCAATGGAGTTATCTCCTTGGTCTGCGTATCCATTAAGAACAGTTCCTGCTGAATCATGCTGGGAATCTTTCCTGTAGGATCGTTCTTCCCTAACCCTCCAAATGCTTCGGGACTTCCCTGTATCAGTATGTTGCGTCCGTCGGGCATCCATTGGTAACTGCCTATGAATCCGTCTCTGCGTACCAGAGTGTCCACTTGCATGCTCTCTCGGTCGAGCAGCAGAAGGGTAGAGAAGGCGAAGGGACGCTCGGTGATGCAGTTTTCTCTGACGGTGAGCAGAACCTTCTTGCCGTCATCAGATACGGATGCGTAGGTGTCATGCTGTCCTTGGGTGAGTGTGGTCACTTGTCTGCTCTCAGCATCCAGCAACTGGATGTTGTTGCGGTTGCGCCATCCTGCAATACGGTCATCTGGCTGCAGAATCTGGTGTACTTGTGGGTCATCCTCTGGTCCTTTTGTATTCTTGTTGATCAAGAACAGTCTGTCGTCTGCCACCCATTGACCAGACAGATACTGTGCATCTGTATAGAATGGCTCTGCCGTACCCGTGGAGGGGTCAACGTATTCGTAAACGGTTCTGCCTTTGTTGTCAGAATGCCACGAGATGTAGCGATCGCCCTTGCTTGCCCATTGTATGAAGTTGTGGGGTGTGAATTCGTTTCCGCTCTTTAGGTCGCGAATTTTATCAGATGTCTGTTTGCTTCCACCCTTCAGAGTACGTGATTGGGAATACTTCATGTAGCGTCCGCCTGCGCTTAGGCTTGTGTTTCCCACCCAGAATCCGTTTACGTAATCTTCAAAGGTGTATATGCGCTTGCCCTTGGGGTTGAGCGTCACATATTTTTCTTGTTTCGTGTCCAGACTCACTTTGAGCGTATCGGTGCGTCCGGCTTTTTGCAGGAGTTTAATTACCACATCGTGTCTGCCAGGAAGTAAGCTAAGTTCCTCATTCTCGCGTATCTCCTCTCCATCCATATAAGTCTTATGGGCAGAGGCAGTGGTATTTACTGCCAAGCGGTATTTGACAAACATGGTGTTTTCTATCTGGAAACCAGCCAAGCGGAGACCGTTTTTTTCTATGGAAGGGATAATGCTGTCGTTCATCACCTCTCCGTCTTTCCAGAGGCTGTAGTCAATAGGCGCGTCCATGGCAGTCTTGTCCATGTCGAAGGGTTTGCCCCACACGTCCGTGCTATCTGTAGAAATGGGTGCAATTAGGGTTTGCGGATGTGTGAGCCTCAGACTGTCAACAGGAAGCTGGGTGGCAGAAAGGGTAGAGCTGCATATTCCCAAAAAGGCTATCAACATCGCTTGTTTAGTTTCTTGATACATTTTTTACTCCTTTTACAGTTTTAAGTTTCTTCAGTAGTTTTTCCAGTTTTCCTGTGTCCTCCAGCATCACGGTAAGGGTTCCGCTGAAGAGTCCGTCGTGGCTGTCGATGCTAATGCTACGCAACTGGATTTTTTCTTCTTTACTTATTATACTTGTGATATTGTTTACGATTCCGATATCGTCGTTGCCCACCACGTGAAGCGTGATGGGATATTGTCCTGTGCCTTTGCCAGACCACATGGCCTTGACAATACGGTAGCCGAAACGCTCGCGCAGTTGGGGTGCATTCGGACAGTTTTGTCTGTGTATCTTGATTCCTCCTCCGCTGGTAACGAATCCAAAAACGTCGTCCCCATAGACGGGCTGACAGCATTTTGCCATCTGGAAGTCTAAGCCTTTTAGATTCTGGTCTATCACGAGCACATCCTCTTGTGAGACGTTGGTCTTGCGCAGATTGTTGTCGGCCTGCATTACATACTGGTCTGCGCTCTGTGTGGGAGCTGTCTTTTCCTCCTCACCTCTGTCTCTGCGCAACTGCTGTGTGTAGGCTTCCAATACGGCATTTGCTTCGAGACTACCATTGGCAAGCGCGGCGTAGAAGTCGGTCACCACCTTGTATCCCATACGGGTGATGGTGTGCATCAGGGTGGCCTCGTCGTAGTCGAGCTTACGGTTTTTCATCTTACGCTCCAGTTCCTCGCGAGCCATTGTGGCTTGCTTGCTTTGCATTTCCTTGATGCTTTGGCGTATTTTGGCTCGTGCCTTTGAGGTCGTCACGATGTTCAGCCAGTCTTGTTTGGGAGTCTGATTGCTGCTGGTCAGGATTTCCACTTGGTCGCCACTTACGAGTTTCTGCCTAATGGTCACATTCCGACCTCCTATGCGTGCTCCTGTACATTGGTCGCCCACTCGCGTGTGAATGGCATAGGCAAAGTCCAGCACGGTGGCTCCAGCAGGCAGCTTGAACAAGTCACCCTTGGGGGTGAAGACAAATACTTCGTCTTCTACCAAATCCAGTCTAAACTGATCCATCAGCTGGCGGTCGTCTCCGCTTTCCAGAGCGCTTCTCACTCCAGCCAACCACTCCTCGATGTTGCTCTGCCCACCCTTGATGCCCTTGTAGCGCCAGTGGGCAGCCAATCCGTGTTCGGCAATGTCGTCCATACGCTCTGTACGAATCTGTACCTCCACCCATTTCTTCTCTGGTCCCAAAACCGTGATGTGCAGACTCTCATAGCCGTTGCTCTTGGGTACGGACAGCCAGTCGCGCATCCTGCTAGGATTGCTCTGATACATGTCCGTAATGATGCTGAACACCTGCCAGCAGTCCATTTTCTCACGGTCTGGTGCAGAGTCCAATATAATACGAATGGCAAACAGGTCGAACACCCCATCGATGTCCACCTGCTGCTTTTTCATTTTCTGCCAAATGGAATGGATGCTCTTGGTGCGTCCCTTCATGTGGAACTTCAATCCTGCTTGCGTCAGTTTCTGTTCGATGGGCTGAATGAAACGTGCGATGTATGCGTCGCGGCTTTTCTTGGTTTCATTCAGTCTGTCCTTAATATAATAGTAGGCATCGTGCTCCAGATATTTCAGGCTGAGGTCTTCGAGCTCGCTCTTCAGCTTGTATAATCCCAGTTTGTGTGCCAATGGGGCATACAGATAGGCAGCCTCCATGGATACGCGTTTTTGGGCTTCGGTGTTTTCTGTGCCCTTGATGAGACGCATCAGACAGACTCTGTTGGCTATCATGATCAAGATGACGCGCATGTCTTCTGCCATCGACACCAGCAGGCTTCTGAAATTCTCACTCTCGATGGCAGCACTCTTGTCATAAAGGTCGCGCACACGCAGCAAGCCGTGCATAATGCCTGCAACCTCCGTCCCGAAGTCCTTACGAATGTTATCGAGAGTAAGTATACCCTGCATCACAACGCTATTGAGCAATATACTCAGTACGGCACTTCGTGTGAGAGCCATCTCCTGAGCCACCACGATTGCAGTCTCCATGTCTGTCAGCACACAGCTCAAGCCGAACGCATCCCTAATCACTCCGTTCTGCTCTATAGAATGTTCCAGACACCGATGAACAAGTATCCAGTCCTCTGATGTCAGCACACCATCTGCCAGCGTATTCAGTTGCCCTTCCAGCTCTGTTATACGCTGCCGCTCTTCTGCGGTGAAAGTATCCTTATCTTTACCGTTAGTCATAACAAACATAATTTGTTTAGCCCCAAGGCGTGTCTTGTGGCTTCCAGCACGTCTCACGCCTTCCAAGGTACAAATGTACGAAACTTTTTTCATTTCCGCTTATTTATATAATAGGTATACCCCCACTTTTGACCTTCTAAGCATTTTTCTTGAACGAAAAGGTGTGACCTCTTACTTTTTTCGCTAACTTTGTATTGAAACAAACGTTTACACACTATGTTTACACCAGAAGATTTGGCACAGTTGGAGGCCAAAGGTATTACACAGGAGCAGGTTGAGAAGCAACTGGAATGCTTCCGCACAGGCTTCCCTTATTTGAGATTACATGCGGCAGCTACGGTTCCGGAAGATATCCTCACTCTGACGCCAGAAGAGCAGGAGCAGTATCTGCAGATATGGAACGACTATAAATCACAAGGACACAAGATTACTAAGTTTGTGCCAGCCAGCGGAGCTGCTAGCCGAATGTTCAAGGACTTGTTTGCTTTTCTTGAATCTGGCAGACAGACACCCGAAACAGAAGCCGAGCGCACTTTCTTCGCGAACATACGCAAATTTGCCTTCTACGATGCTCTTAACGATGCGTGTGTCCTGCTCTATGGAGCGGGAACCGAGACATTGGTGGAAGAGAAGCGTTGCCACGAGGTGGTCGACGCCTTGCTGAACGAAGAGGGGCTGGGTTACGGACAGTTGCCCAAGGGACTCCTCCAGTTTCATTCCTACGAGGATTCTGCACGCACCCCGATGGAAGAACATCTGACCGAAGCTGCTCTCTATGCAAGTAGCCAGGGCGAAGCCGATGTCCACTTCACGGTAAGTGCTGAGCATAGAGAACTGTTTGAGGAAACCATCGAGCGCGTATTGCCAGAATACGAAGAACGTTTCCACACCACCATACACGTCTCGTTGAGCGAACAGTCACCTGCCACAGACACCATCGCTGCCAATGAGGACGGTACACCCTTCCGCACAGACGATGGTAAGTTGCTGTTCCGTCCTGGAGGTCACGGAGCGCTCATCCGCAATCTGAACGACCTGGACAGCGAGGTGGTCTTCATAAAGAACATCGACAATGTGGTACCCGATTCGCTCAAGGGCGACACCGTCTTATGGAAACAGGTGCTGGCAGGAGTGTTGGTGAGTGTGCAGAAGCAGACTTTCCGCTATCTGAAACTCCTGGAAAGCGGTAAATATAGCCATTCGGACTTGGAGGAGATGATACGCTTTGTGCGCCACACGCTCCACACAAACATGCCAGAGCTAAAGCACATGGAGGACACCGAACTGAGTGTCTGGCTTCGCTCGCGTATGAACCGCCCCATCAGAGTATGTGGCATGGTGCGCAATGTGGGCGAGCCTGGAGGAGGACCATTCTTGGCTTACAATCCCGATGGGAGCATCTCGCTTCAGATCCTCGAGAGCAGCCAGATAGACCCGCAAAACGCTGAAGCCCAGAGTATGTTCAAGCAAGGCACGCATTTCAATCCCGTAGACCTTGTTTGCGCCATCCGCAACGTGGACGGTCAGCCTTTCTCGCTACCAGAGTATGTAGATCCTGCCACGGGATTCATTTCTCATAAGAGCAAAGATGGGCGTCCGCTGTTGGCACTTGAGCTTCCTGGACTATGGAATGGAGCAATGAGCAACTGGAGCACCATCATGGTCGAGGTGCCCCTGTCTACCTTCAACCCTGTGAAGACGGTCAACGACCTCTTGCGTCCTCAGCACCAAGCGTAGGGTGGGGTAGAATACAGGTAGAGATATAACGCGCAGTTTTTGTTCAATAGGCGCGTGTCTCGTAGTCCTGACTTCAACTTTTTTATTAGACAGGACAACGAGTTTTTGCGGCTTTGCAATTTTTTTTTCTGCAAAGCCGCTTTTCTTGTGTCTCTGCCATTAGTTCGTCTCACCTCTGCTTCTTCTTAGCTTCTGTTGACCTTCTTTTTCGGCTCACCTGATAAAACAGGGGGATTATAGTATTCACAATGTTCAAGTAATATAGTCTTCAATAGCCAATGA
>CAKRRN010000043.1 GCA_934394435.1 uncultured Bacteroidaceae bacterium | reverse complement strand
TTAAAAAAAGAATTCAACGAGATGCTGCATTTTTACAATATCTCGTTGAATGGGAGTTTTTAAGGGACGACTATGTAATCATTGGATCGTTTTCTCGCCATGGATAAGCTGAAGCAAGCTTCGCTTTTCTCATCTGGCTTAATAAAAATGTTTCAATCCAGGCTTTTCTTTTACACAAACAAGCTGGCTTATAAGCAGGGAGGGGTAACGGCTGAACCCATTCCGGGACCACTCTTTTCAAATTGCCCTAAAAAAAAGAGAGTCTGCAAGCATAGATTTGCTTGCAGACTCTCTTCTTATATTTGGATTGAAAACAACCCTTGTCTTTTTTATGCCTCAGCAGGAGCTTCAGCTGCAGCCTCAGCAGGAGCAGCAGTTTCACCCTCAGCAACCACCTTAAAGTGAACCTCGGCGGAAACCTCCTTATGAAGTTTCACCACTGCCACATAATCACCTACGGTCTTCACATCCTTCACAACGATGGTCTTACGATTGATCTCAAAGCCCAACTTCTGAAGTTCCTCTGCAATCTGCAGACTGTTCACACTACCATAGATAATACCTGTAGCACTTACCTTTGTGCTGATGGTCAGAGAAACAGCATTCAACTTGGCTGCCAGAGCTTCAGCCTCAGCCTTCACCTTAGCCAATTTCACTGCCTTCTGCTTCAAATCCTCGGCCAGCTGCTTCTTTGCACTATCACTGGCAATAATGCCCTTGCCGTAAGGAATCAGATAATTGCGTCCATATCCGGACTTCACGTTTACAATGTCATTCTTGTAACCCAAGCCAATGACGTCTTCTTTCAGTATAATTTCCATATCAATTCCTCCAGTTTTTACTTCATCAAGTCTGTTACGAAGGGCAGCAGAGCCAGATGGCGTGCACGCTTAACTGCCTGAGCCACACGACGCTGATACTTGAGAGATGTACCTGTGATGCGACGAGGCAAAATCTTACCCTGTTCATTCAGGAACTTCTTCAGGAACTCGGGATCCTTATAGTCAATATACTTGATTCCGCTCTTCTTGAAACGGCAATACTTCTTCTTCTTGACGTCAATAGCGAGTGCTGTCAAATAGCGAATTTCAGATTGCTGTGCCATGTTCTTTAAGCCTCCTTAGTTGATTTGTTGTTTCTTCTCTTCTCAGCATACTCTGCTGCGTACTTCTCCATCTTCACAGTCAGATAGCGAAGAACTTTCTCATCACGGCGATAAGCAATTTCCAGAGTCTTAATTGTCTCAGGTGCAGCCTTGAACTCAATCAACTCAAAGAAGCCCGTGCTCTTCTTCTGGATTGGATAAGCCAGCTTCTTCAAGCCCCAGTTCTCCTCATTGATGATTTCTGCACCAGCCTGAGTGAGAACGCCTTTGAACTTGCTGACCGCTTCCTTCATCTGTTCATCAGACAAAACGGGAGTTAAAATGAAAACGGTTTCGTATTGATTCATAATACGTTAAATAAATAATTAAATTGTTTTTGCACAAATGCGGTGCAAAGATATCACTTTTTGACAAAACGAACAAAAAATCAGAGCGCAAAATCTCACAAATTATCTTCTACCAGAGAGATTTACCCGAACAAACACTCATTCACGCAAAACACAGCATTCTGCTTACACCACCATCACAAGAGAATCACTCTTCTTCGGATGATAATACAGAAAGGAGCAGATAAGCTCAATTTTTCACTAAAACACTTTCTTATTCCAAGAAAAATGTGTTATTTTGCGTTAGTTTTAAACTGGAAAATAAAAACATTTATATCAATATGAAAAAGTATCTTGGCATAGCAGCCATCGTATTGGGTGCGATTCTTTTGGTAATCAGTTATCTGACTGACTCCTTGGTTGACTACAATAGCTTCCAAATTTTAGCATTAGCTCTAATCATTGTAGGTATCATTGTACACATTATCATTACCAAGCGTCCGTAACAACCTACAGACATTCTCTGGTCTATGCTCTTCAGAAAAGTACTCACAAACATACGTATCTTGACAGGATGTGTATTCTTTGCTCTGTCTGCACAGAACGTTAATGCACAATACAACATTGACAACTCTGATGTGGAAGATTGGCAACTGTTTGATGAGGAAGAAGAGAAAGACAGCACAGAGAAACCCAAGCATACTGAGTGGAAGAACCTACTGTACATACAGTATTCTCCCACCCAGTATACATTTCCAGAATGTTCCCCACATCTGCATTTTCAAGAAGTCTGTATAGGATGGGCAAGGAGTATACAGATAGCTGACAGCATCCCACTTTTTGTTGAAGCAGGAGCTGATGTCAAGTATTCGTATTCAGCAGGAGATGCCATACACAACAATTCCAAATACAACCTACTGACATTCCGCATTCCAGTAAACCTCACTTATAAGTTTTATCTTTCCAAAATGCACAACATAGCACTTGCGCCACAAGCAGGTGTGCACTTTAGAGCTATCGCCATAGGAAAAGAGAAACAAGTGGACGGTCAGAAGTACAATCTCTTTAACAAAAACCATGAGAACAACACGGGAGCCGAATGGGAAAGATGCCAACTGGGATGGCAAGTCGGGCTTAGGCTACAGTTAGAGAGATTCTTTATAGGGGTAAATTACAGCCGCGACTTTCCTGACAAAAGCAAAAAACCGCATATCCACGAATCTGGAGTTACCGTTGGCATGTGTTTCTAACGTCCTTCGTTCTGCCACGAATAAGCTCTTATATACATTATATATACATAAGTTTCTGACAGAAGGAGTTCATCCATTATCCCTATTGAGGGGCTTTCGATAAGTCAATTGCCAGATTGGTTTTAACCCATACCCCCCTGCCTCTGACGTACAGCCTCGAAAAGTAAGATTGCCGCACTAACTGACACATTCAAGGAGTCCAGACGCCCAAGCATAGGAATGCGAATATGCGCATCTGCCGCCTTACGCCAGACATCCGTCAGTCCCGTAGACTCTGTACCCATGACAATTGCTGTACCCTTCTGCATCGGAGTATCATAATACAAGCGTGAATCCTGCAGCTGAGCAGTCAGGATTTGAATACCTCGTTGTTTGAGAAAACGTATACACTCCTCTGAACTACAGGCTACACAAGGAACGGTAAAAACAGCGCCGATAGAGCTACGTATAAGATTAGGGTTATAAAGATCCGTCATAGGGTCACATACAATGACAGCGTCTGCCTGTGCAGCATCCGCACTACGTAATACAGCACCAAGATTACCAGGCTTCTCCACACTCTCCAGCACAACCACAAGTGGATCACGTCCGAGAGACAAATCGTCTAACCCACGCTGGCGACTTTTGATAACTGCAACCACACCTTCTGTTCCTCCTCTATAAGCAATGCGCTCATAAACGCTTGGACTAACAACAAACACATCCACATCTTGCGACAAGCGTAGCTCTTGAGCGTCAGTCATTCCCTGACACAGAAATACACTTTCTGCCACATATCCTGCCTCAAGGCAATGAAGAAGTTCCCTTCGTCCCTCCACAACAAATCTCTCTTCTGCCCTTCTTACTTGAGATTTCTGCTGCAGCGACAACAGACGTTTGACGCGAGGATTCTGATTACTGGTTATTATGTTGCTATCCATAAACATCTATTATTTTATACTGATTTTACGCAAAAGACTGCTTTCCCCATCTGACACATGCAGAAGATACACTCCACGATGAGAAACATCAAGTGCTACCTGAGTGCCACTTTGTGTTGACAAATGACGACCATCAACGCTATAAAGGCGACAGGTAACCATATGATCACAACTAACCAGAACAGTATTTTCAGAAACACTTACTTCTGCATTGGTCTCGTGGGTAGGTTCTACTCCACTGGGAAGTGTCGTACCCCAATAGACGGCTTTCATAGTCTCCTTGAAAACATTTATGACGATGGTATAGTATCCATCCTTACTTATTGTCCACTTGGTATCATTCGGACCGTTGTACCAAAACTGTGTAGATTGGGTAAGTTCCTGGTCCGACACAAAAGGATGAAGCGCCTTAGGGCCCCAGCCATACTGGCCATTTATCTTCAAGCGATTAGATTCTACATTAGATTTATAGACTTTTAGCTCACCAGTCCACGACCATTCATTGGGGTCGGACAAGGAATGTGTCATTGCCTTTCCAGCACTCACCTGCCATTGACCAGCAGACTCACCACTACCTTGATTATCCTCTACACACCCACCTACAATCCATGCTTCATACCATTGCGCAAAAAGTTCACCCGTAAGCATATTCTCACTGGGGGTTATTGTGAACCGGTAATTATCTGCCTCAAACAAAACGGTCCATGCAGCCTGAATACTGTCACGGGTCAAGACTGTTGCTATGCCATTATTTACGATATTAGAATCCACCTGTTTCGGAGCATAATATCGGGTAGACGGCCTGCGCTGCTCTGTATTCTGTACGCAAAGGGTTCCCGGAAGCAGAGTACCATGATACTTGAAGGCATACTTCCCTGCAGTACCCGTACTGAAACGTGTCAGAGGCTGTGTTCCTCCTGGTACCGCACTACCCGAAATCCACAAACTGGTTTGTGCCACGACTGATACTTGTGCCACTAAGGAGAACAAGCATGACAGTAAGAAACACTTTGAAAAATGACACATTGGCATATAAATATTCATACTCTTAATCAGTCAAAACGTTTACTTCTTAACAAACTTCTTCACCACCTGTTTTCCGTCCGCCACAGCCTGACACACATAGGTACCTGTAGGCAACGCAGAAAGAGAAAGACGAAGGGACGAAACAGAATGAGCCTTATGTCGCGCCACACAGGCACCCTCCATGGTGGTTACAACCAAACTTACGGCAGAAGCCTTATGAGGTATGGTTACGCTCACTGCATCATGTCTGCTGTCATATTGCAGCGTTGCATCTTCATTGTTTTCCTCGGTCTGACTTCCACTCTTCTTGATAGGCACACAGAGCGATACAGGCTTAGATAGGTCTTCCGCCAGGATACGAACCTCAAGCATACCAGTCTGAGCATTGTAGGACACAGAAGAAACATCCACAGGTTCGTTGTCCACTGTTATATTCTGCAAGTCACATAATTCAGAGACACCCAACATTCGCACTACCCAAGTACGTTTCTGTGGCATTCCTTCAAAACTCCCTTGCCGTGCACCAATATTTAAGATAATCTTACTGTCCGTACGGGTTTGCGTAAAAAGGGTACGTGCCCAAGCATTTTTCGTATATTCGTTGTCTGCACCATCATCTTCATAAAAGCTTCCTTTTCCGTCAGCCCCGGGAACCACACAAAGAGTAATCTCTGCAGGATTCTTTACCACACTACGTTGAACAGGGTAAAAAGGAATCACCGCTCCTCCCTTATAATACACAGGGAATTCATCAAGCGTAAAATCTGCACAGAAAGTGCGGTCACCTGTGACCAATTTGTTTTCCGTGACATCCCACCAAACGCCCTTCGGCAGCCAAATGGTTCGGCTACTAAGTCCATCCTTGGCAGGACTATAAATAGGAGCCACCAGCATATCGTTGCCAAACATAAACTCATCTTCATACTGGTAAGCCTTCCCTTCCTCTGGCCAGTCATAATAAAGTGGGCGATTCATGCCAACACCCGTATCATATGTCTCTCGGGCAGCAGTATAGAGATAAGGGAAGAGACGGTAACGCAGACGTACAGCCTCACGCAACTGCTCAAAGTTTGGATACTTCCATATTCTTCGTTCTATCTTACTATCCTTCAGAGCATGAGTTCTGAAAATAGGAGTATATGCTCCAAACTGTAGCCAGCGCAGATATAATTCCTCATCATTGCTACCCCCCTGATGTCCACCTATATCATGTCCCCAATATGCATAGCAAACATTGCTGGCTGTACTTGTGAAATGCACCAAATATCCAAGAGTGCTCCATTTTGAGAAAGTATCACCAGAAAAACCAATAGGATAACGGTGACTACCTAATCCGCCCCACCGATGATAAATAACAGGGCGCAGTTCTGGTCTATTGATTCGCATATCCTCGAAGAAGGTATGATTACACCAGAAAGTCTCTCCCAAAGTCATATTATCCACCAGCAATTGCTGCTGCCAGTCAAGCCACCAAAAGTCAACTCCCATCTTCTCATACTTTCTGAGGAAGCATTTGAAAAGAGCCTTATAATAATCATAGTTTTCCACAGCCCAAGGCAGGGTTTCCTTATAGTCATTGGGATATCCTAATTCCAGTTTCATCTCATTATAATAATCTTCATACGAAGCCACACCATCAGCAGGATGTAAGTTGAGAGCAGTACGTAAGCCATGCATATGCATGTAGCGGATAAGTTCCGAAGGATTGGGTATAAGCTTCTTGTTCCAGCTCCAACCTGTCCATCCATCCTTATGCCAATCCATATCCATGATAAGGACATCCATAGGAATATCATTCCGTTCAACATCGCTGATGATTTGCTTAAAGTCTGAGGTACTGTAAGCAGCATAGCGACTGTACCAATACCCAAACAGGTATTTGGGAGGCATAGGGATACGACCTCCAACCTTGATATAATCACCAAGACACTGCTTATAGTTGTGCCCATAGCCCAAGAAGTACCAGTCTGTAGCACCCTTATCTACGGGATCAGCCCACCAAGAGAATCCTTCACTGTTAGGAGCAAGAACATACGAAGTACTACCATCTTCTCTGGTGGTCTTAGGACTTTCGTCAATGACAGCCCATCCAGCACGCGAGTTAAGACCTTTTTCCAGCTTATAACGCATATTATCACCCCATGCGGTATCAAGAGTTCGGTTGGTGCCATACAGATTCAGAGCATCGTCCTTACCTGGATACCACTGACACAAAAAACCATTCATACGAAAAGTGATAAGCAGATTGTTGGGTGACTTGTCCTGAGCGCGTGGAACGGACCCCAAGCGATAGCGCAAGTCAAGACTATCTGTGTGCAAATACAAGTACTTGTCATCGCGCTTGGTAGTAAATTGTGGCACAGGCAACCGACGATTGACAACAGCAAAAGTAGCGCGATCCTCAAACTGCCCTATGCTGCTGTACTGGATACGTATCATACGATCAGTAAGTACAGTGAAGCGCACATTACCCTCCACCACAACGGCCTCAGGGTTTGGAACGGGATTCAAATCATCTTGTGCGAAAGCGACAAGTGAGAACACAAGAAAGACCTGCAGGAATACAAATCTACAATTGCGGTATCTGGCAAATATATTCATGTTTTATGGATGATGTGACAGTAAGTTTTCTTATCATCCACAAAGTTAATGTTTTTTGCTGACATAAGTTTGATTAGAACATTACGAATACGCTAAGGCCTATTCTAAACCCCAATCGACCATCAGACTGGTTTGGGGTTAATAAAAAAAACGAAGCTCTGTTTTCACAGAACCTCGGGTAGTTTATTTATACTCTGGGAATTCTTACCAGAGAGCGATAAAACCAACTATTGTTATTCGCTCCAGTACCAGCCATCTTCGTCTTGCTGTGGATTATCATTACCACTTTTCCCTTTTTCCAAAAATGATTTGGCGAGGATGGTACAAGGTGTGACGTGCAACACCTGCATATTAGGTTTGATATATTCCTTCTTTTTCATATCTTCTGTTTTTTTACTTTTTGATGATTTTATAAGTCTTTCCTCCACTCTTCACGATGTTCAGCCCCTTCTGCAGACGGTTGGTGCGACGACCTTGCATATCGTAATAGTCAGAGTACCATTATCATACTTTGCCCATGGCATCACCTTTGCGTAAGCTCCAATACTTGCACTCTCAATGAGTAGGAACGCCATCAGCATCCCAAGCCTGCCTACAAGCCTACGAAGCTTCTTCTCAAAAATTCCAAATTTTTCCATTGATGATTACTTATGTGTATGTATATTATGTTATTATATTGCTTAAATTATCACTCGAAAACGTGCGAAGCCTTCCGCTAATGCCTCGTAAGAGACCAGCGGAAGGCTCCGTGGCTATGTGGTTCTATTTTGCGTCTACTATCCCCCCCCTCACACCCTATTCTTTATTTTTCAGAAAAGATGAAAAAGCAAGTCGTATGCATTTTGGGAAGCGCAGAAATATGGAATCTATATAGATCTATTAGGTGATTTCTCTTAGTTTCGGTTAATGTCCGATTGGAGTAAAGAGAGAGAGAGGAAAGAACTTGCCTTGTATGGGTAGTTCTTTCCTCTCTACAATTATTACAATTATCAAAGGGGATATCGTTTATCCTCCGAAGTTATCAAAGCGAATCATATCGTCTTCAACACCGAGACTATGCAGAAGGTCGAGCACTGTCTTGGCCATCATTGGAGGACCACACAGGTAGTACTCACAATCTTCAGGAGCTTCATGCTGCTTCAGATAGGTATCGCCCATCACTGGAGCAACAAAGCCTGGAGTATACTTGATGCCTGCCGCATCGGCCTTGGGATCTGGACGATCGAGTGCCAAATGGAAGTGGAAGTTGGGGAAGTCCTTCTCCAACTGCAGGAAATCGTCGAGGAAAGGTATCTCCTCCAATGCACGTGCGCCATAGAAGTAGTGCATGGGGCGCTTGCGGTCTTCATCGCTCACACCATGACCCTTGAGCATATGCATAATCTGTGCACGCAATGGAGCCATACCAGCACCACCACCTACCCATATCATCTCACGACCAGAACCATATACAGGACGGAATTCTCCGTAAGGACCACTCATAATCACCTTGTCACCTGGTTTCAGGCTGAAGATGTAAGAAGAGGCAATACCAGGATTTACGTTCTGGAAACCAGGACCCTGATCTTTGGGCTTGAAGGGAGGTGTAGCAATACGCACGTTCAGCGTAATGATATCACCCTCGTCGGGATAGTTAGCCATGGAGTATGCACGTATGGTGGCAGTGGGGTTGGTACACTTCAAGCCGAAAAGACCAAACTTCTGCCATGCTGGCATGTAGGTATCACCGATGAGACTCTTGTCGATATCCTTGTCATAATCGATGCAGTCAAAAGCAGGAATCTTGATCTGCGCATACGAACCAGGCTCAAAGTCCATGTGCTCGCCTGCAGGCAAAGCCACCTTGTACTCCTTGATGAAGGTAGCCACATTGCGGTTACCTATCACTGTGCACTCCCACTCTTTGACGCCCATCACTGAGTCAGCGACCTTGATAGACATGTCGCCCTTAACCTTACACTGACAACCCAAGCGCCAATGCTCCTTAATCTGCTTACGGGTGAAGTGGCCCTTCTCAGAGTCGAGAATCTCGCCACCGCCATCGGGTACCTGCAGTTTGCACTGTCCGCAAGAGCCTTTTCCACCACAGGCACTGGGCAGATAGATACCCTCCTGAGCGAGTGTGGAGAGCAGGGAGCCACCCTGACCTACCGTCACGGTGTCCTTGCCGTTGATTGTAATCTTCACATTGCCACTGGGTGACAAATACTTCTTTGCCACGAGCAGGATGATGACCAGCACAAGGATGATCGCCAGGAATACGCCAATGCTCGCTAAAATCAAATTCATATCCATTGTATATTCCTCCTGATTAGATTTTCAAACCACTGAAGCACATAAACGCCATAGCCATCAGACCCACAGTGATGAAAGTGATACCCAGGCCCTGGAGGGGACGGGGAACATCCGTGTAAGCCATTTTCTCGCGTATGGCTGCAAGCCCTACGATGGCCAGTAGCCATCCAATTCCGCTACCCAAGGCATAAGCAACAGAGTCGCCAAAGCCAGAAATAGCCTGAGTGCTGGTCTCGGGATCCATCTGCACACGCTGCTGCATAAACAGTGAGGCACCCATGATGGCACAGTTAACGGCTATCAGAGGCAGAAAAATGCCTAAAGAGGCATATAGCGAGGGACTGAAACGCTCGACTACCATCTCCACCAACTGCACAATACCAGCAATGACAGCGATGAACAGGATGAAGGCCAAAAAGGTGAGGTCAACACCCTCTACCAAGGCATCAGGACCGAGTACATAGGTCTGAAGAGCATAATCGACAGGCACAGTGACAAGCAGTACGAAGGTGACTGCCACACCCAGACCCAAGGCCGTCTTCACATTCTTGGATACAGCCAGGTAAGAGCACATACCCAAGAAGAATGCGAATATCATGTTGTCCACAAAGATAGAGCGGACAAACAAACTAATCATGTGTTCCATAATTCTATTCTTATTTTAAACGGGGTATGTGTTTACTTCTTTTCCTCCTTGTTCAAGGAGCGGTGAGCCCAAATGACACAGCCCAGGATAATCAAGGACATGGCAGGCATCACCATCATGCCATTGTTGAGGTACCAACCACCATTCTCCACATACCAGCTGGCAGGAATAATGTGGAAGCCAAGCAAAGTGCCAAAGCCGAAAAGCTCACGCACAAAGCCTACTACAACAAGCACAAGGGCATAGCCCAGTCCATTGCCGATGCCATCAAGGAATGATTCCCAAGGACCGTTCTGCATGGCAAAAGCCTCAAGACGACCCATCAGGATACAGTTGGTGATGATCAGACCCACGTACACTGAGAGTGCGACACTCACGTCATATACATAAGCCTTGAGCACCTGACTCACAATAGTCACAAGAGCAGCCACAACCACCAACTGCACGATGATGCGGATACGGTTGGGAATAGTCTTGCGCAACAATGAAATAATCACATTTGAGAAAGCCGTGATGACGGTAACGCTAAGTCCCATCACGATGGCTGGCTTCAACTGGGAGGTAACAGCCAGCGCGGAGCAGATACCCAGAACCTGTACAGCCACAGGGTTGTTAAGGTTCAGCGGACCAGTCAATGCCTCACGGTTCTCCTTAGAAAACAAATTACTCATAATTCTCTGTTCCTCCTAAGATTAGTTGTTTGGTGTATTGTCGCCATCCTCCACGCTCTCAACAGCAGCACAGCTGTCAACCTCAACAGCGGTATCGCTCAACAGGGCGGGAGTCTTTGACTCGATGAACTTGCTGTATATTTTTAGTCCGTCATTGACCATTGCACCCACACCTGCACTGGTAAGGGTGGCTCCAGTAACGCCATCTACTTCGGTGACCTTGCTGGCTGTGCCCTTCTTCACCACAGTGAGAGCTATCTCATGTGAGGGAGCATTCTCGTCGTAGAGAGGTTTGCCGATGAACTGACTCTGGAAATCTCGGTCTGCGATGCGTGCACCCAAGCCAGCGGTCTCACTCTCGTGATAGAAATAGGCACCCTTCACAGTGGGCACGTTGCAGTCAAAGGATAATGCGAGGTAGCCCCACAGACCGCCCCATAGACCACGTCCTACAACGGGCAACACATAAACTTCCTCGCCATCTTTGTTCTTACCAACGAACACATGCAGACGATTTTCCTTGATGGCCTTGCCATAGCTACTCTCAAACTGACCCTCGTAGGGTGTCATAGCTGTCTGGTCGTCACCGAGGACGAAGTCCTGTACCTTGTCAAACTCAGCCTTCACATCAATGGAGTCGCGATTGAAGCCCATGGCAGTCAATATCTGACCCTTGGTATCGTTCTCCACGTTCGCGTCCTGAGTGGGCTTCAAAGCTGAGCTTACGAAAGCCAGCAGGAAAGCTACCACCACTACCATCACTGCCGCATAGACAATGGTGTAGGCGTTGCTGTTAGTGTTGAGCCCCGTCTTCACTTCCTTTATCTCAGATGCAGGAGCGCCACAGATAGGACACTTCTCAGGCATTGTCTCTGCCTCGAATGTCTGTCCACAGACATTGCACTTGAATTTCTTTGCCATATCTTTACCTCTCCTTATTTAATTGCACGTTTAGCGCGTTTGCTGATATTTCTCTGCACAAAGCAGTAGTCAACAAGAGGCGCGAAGGCGTTCATCAGCAAGATAGCGAGCATCATACCCTCGGGGAAACCAGGGTTGAGCACCCTCACCATCACAGCAACGACACCAATTAGGAAACCATAGATGTACTTGCCACACTCTGTGCGAGCACTGGTAACAGGATCGGTTGCCATGAATACAGCACCGAAGGCGAAACCACCCAGCACCAGATGCTGGTACCACAAGATATGATTGCCATTCACTCCCTGCAGCAGGAAACCCATCAGGGCACCACCTACAAAGACGCTCAACATGGTCTTCCAGCTGGCCACACCTGTCCAAAGCAACAGGATGGCACCCAAAGCAATGGCGATGACACTGGTCTCACCCACCGAACCTGGTATGAGACCCACAATGGCATTGTGGATGGTCTGGCAGTCAAATCCCTGGAAGCCAGACTCAACAGCAGCACCAAGCGGTGTGGCAGAAGTGGCCACATCAGCCAGGTTGTTGCCCAAACCACATATCTGGTCTTGAGCTACCCATACCTTACTATCACCTGTCATGGCTGAAGGATAGCTAAAGAAGAGGAACGCACGGGTGACAAGAGCAGGATTGAACACATTCATACCTGTGCCACCGAAAATCTCTTTGGCAAGAATCACACTGAATGCCACTGCGATAGCCAACATCCACAAGGGAAGTGTCACAGGCACAATCAATGGGATGATGATACCCGACACGAGGAAGCCTTCCTGTATCTCTTCGCCCTTCCATTGCGCTACAACGAACTCAATGCCAAGTCCCACTACGTAGCTTACCACGATCTTAGGCAAAACAGCCAAGAAGCCATAGCCAAACACCTCCCAGAAGGAAGCACTTGCTAGCGTGCCCGCTGCCAGATAGTTTTGATAACCTACATTATACATACCAAAGAGCAGGGCTGGCACCAGAGCAAGCACTACAAAGCTCATAATGCGCTTACTGTCGATGGCATCGTGTATGTTCACGCTACCCACGCGCGAGGTCGTGTTGGGAACGAAAGCGAAGGTCTCGAATCCATCTACCAAGCTACGGAAGGCATGGTACTTGCCACCCTCTTCCACGTAGGGCTTTATGTGATCGAATAAATTTCTAATTGCTTTCATATTGTTTTACTGTTTCTTTAAGCATTTTCCTTTCTGAGGATATCAAGTCCCTGACGCACGATACGCTGTAGTTCCAATTTAGAGCTATCAACGAACTCGGCTATAGCGAAATCCTCGGGAGCTACCTCATAGATACCCAGAGCCTCTTGACGGTCGATATCGCCCGCGATGATAGCCTTCACCAGATAGCCAGCATAGATATCCATGGGGAACACACGGTCATACTCGCCACTCATAATCATGTGACGCTCACCTCCCTTTACGCGCGCGTCCATTATATATTCCTTCTTCTTACCCAGCAACCAGCTGAAATAGCTGCGGTGGGTGCTAAAGGTATTGATCCGAGGGCTTATCCATCCCAGGAACTCGTCAGCGTGATCACCCTCGGGAATGACATTCACCTCAGTGGCATGCGCTGCCAAGAAAGCATCGGCAGTGGCCTTGATACCTGTCATTACATTACCGTTGATGATACGTGTGTCGTTTGTGCCAACACGTCCGTCAAGCAAGGAGGAGAGTTTCTGTCCCACTTTTATCTGATAATAAGCGGGATCGTTCACCTCACTGCCAGCCAAAGCAATGGTGCGTGTGAGGTCTACCTGACCAGTAAGCATCAGACGGCCTACGAATATTACCTCCTCAGCACCCAAGGTCCAAACCACCTCACCCTTGTTCACGGGGTCGATGTGATTGATTTGCACACCTACATTGCCTGCAGGAGCAGGACCATCAAACACTGTTACCTCACAGTCCTTAGCCTGCAACAGAGCCTCACTCGTCTGCTTGGCACTCACGCCCAGATGCACCTTCGCCATACGCGAGAGAGCTGTCAAGCCAGCCTGGAAAGCCTTCTCTTGACCCTTCAGGATGTACTCGAAGTCCTGACTAAGGGGCATGCTGTTAAACGCGCTCACGAAGATAGCCTTAGGAGAATCTTCGGGCGATGCCACCACGTCATAAGGACGCTGACGGAAAAAGCCAAACAGACCACTCTCAAGGAGCAGGCTCTTCACATCACCCTTGGTGTCAAACTGGCGCGACTCCTGCTTCTCGTCTGCCTGCACATGGATGGCAAGCAACTTGCGGCGGTCGCCACGCTCTACCAGGGAAACCGTTCCACTGACCGGACTCACGAATTTTACCTCGGGGTGTAGCTTATCCGCAAAGAGGGCGTCACCTGCTTTTACGGCATCACCTTCCTTCACCACCACACGGGGTTTCAGACCTGGAAAATCATCGGGGCAAAGAGCATATTCACCTGAAATTGCCAGTGTTGACGTTTTCGGTATTGCTTTTCCCTTTAGATTGACATCAAGGCCTTTGTTTAATTTGATTACCTTTGTCATATCAAGAACAAAATAACGTTACCTTTATAAAGTGCTGCAAAATTACTTAAAAAAAGCGATTTACCCTTATAAACCGAAATTTAATTTGTACTTTTGAAGTCGCTTAATGAAACACAGGGGGCAACAAGGGTCTACAAAAGACGATGTTTCCCCAACCGCACTAAGAAAAATCAAGGCATATCAAAGCAGTCAAATATATATTTCGCTTATGCGTTTTGCTGATCTTCGGGAGCTACCTTCTGCTTCTGGGTGTCACGGCTATTCCTTCTGTGCAAAAATGGTTAGGAGGAATTGCAGCGGAATTGCTGGAGGAACGATTGCATACACGCATAAACGTAAGTCGTATTCGCCTGGGGCTACCAGGACGTTTGATCGTTGATGGCATACAAGTGTATGACCAACGAGACACACTGATGCTTCACATCCCAAGGGTAGCTGCCAAGATGGATATAATCCCACTGCTTGACAAGAAAATTCATATCAGCAATGCCCAATTATTTGGAGCCAAAGGAACTTTTTATCATGCTGTACCCGATAGCGCACCTAACTGGCAGTTTTTAGTTGATGCCTTGCGAAATCCAAATGACACGACATCGTCACCACTAGATCTCAAATTAGGATCTTTGCTCGTACGCAAATGCCGAGTCAAGTATGACAAACTATACAAACCACATAATAGCAAACGACTGGACAGAAATCATCTTTTGGTATCTGACCTTAGTCTCACGGTACGCTTGATAAATATATCACAAGACTCCTTGAGTATAAATCTTAAGAAACTAAGTTTTGCAGAGCAGTCAGGTCTGACACTGGACAAGCTGCAATTCAAGATGAATGCCAACAGGAATTTTCTTCAACTACAAGATTTCAACCTACGAGTTGCACACTCTACTCTGTCTACCCCACTGCTAACAGCCCATTATAAAAATCTGCCACCCAAAGGGAAGAAGATAACGACATGGCTGGATAGTCTACAGGTAGGTAGTCATTTAGAATTGGATGTAACACCTGCTGACTTGGCTCCCGTTTTACCAGGTCTTAGCAAGATTACCTATCCTATCAGACTACGCACTCAATTACATTTGAGCAATAATGGACAACTGACCTTGACGGAAACTAAGCTTGCTGACAAGAATCGTAACATATCACTTGCTACAGAAATCCTGGCACATGATGTATTTCGTTCGCCTGCCATCAATGTATCTCTTCAGGAGTTCAATATAACGCATGCATTTTGGAACCAGCTGGAAGATGGCATACCCACTCTCAACAACAACCTTCTAAAAAGAATAAAGTCCTTAGGAAATATTCACACAAACGGTATACTCTTTTATAACAAACGACTCGTGCGAACAGACCTGTCTATTCGTACCGACATAGGCAGTTTAGGAGTAAAAGGAACAATTGAAAACAAGAATGATTTTCAAGTTGCCCTTGCGCTAAAAGGTATCAATCCAGAAGCACTTCTGCAACATTCCTCAGCTTATATTCCACAAGATATCACCGCTTCTGCTACGTTACACGGACAGATTCATGGTCCAAATGGGAAACCATCGGTACAGGCTTTGGGCACCCTGCAATCAATGCTATTTAAGCAGCATACCTATCATGACATTCCATTTCAGGGTTACATTCACGGATATGATTACCAGATATCCATGCACGTCGATGAAGAGCAAGGCCAGCTGCAACTTGAAGCGCAGGCAAGTCTACCCTCTAAAGGAGATAAACACATCAAGCTTAACGGTAATTTGGACAAGTTCTCCCCCTCTGCCCTCAATCTGACAAAAGCCTTTCCGAATGAATATTTCTCAGGTTTAATACAGGCAGACATCACTTTACCTTCATCAGGGCAACTACTAGGAGATATCGCCCTAAGCCAGCTAAATATAGATTCGCCAGAAAAAGGCTCGCTCAACATAGATGATATACGTATCAGTAATGAGGCCAGCGGAAACATGCAACGATTTAGGCTTACCAGTCCTATTGCCCAAGTTGAGGCTAACGGGAATTTCAAATGGAAAAATCTTTCGCGCGCGGCCTTGCTCATCACCCACCACCATCTTCCAAGCATCATCCCAGAACCTCGTATGACCAGCATTGACGACGAGACAGACATAAACTTTACACTGCGCATGCAGGACACAGCCGTCATCTCACGTCTAACGGGTATGACATTTTCTATACCAGAAGAGGCCACTCTACACGGTTACATCCATAGTGGTGTAAACATAATGGAGTTGGATGGACAAATTCCCTCTTTACGATTGGGAACAGAGGAACTGCGCAATGGCAGTGTGCGTCTGGAATGTACACGACAAAACGTACAAGCAAGCGTACGAGCCAGCCGTATGATAAAAGGTAAACCTACAGACATTGACTTGACAGCGTACACCGAAAACAACAGACTGGCTACCCAATTACAATGGGACAACAATTCTGCATCTCAACAACGAGGTTCCCTAAGCATGGCAGCAGAATTCATCAAGGACCCTGATGGGAAAACCACAGTATCAGCCCATGTAAACCCATCAGAGATTATCATCAACGACACCATCTGGAAAATACATCCCGGAAAAGTGTACTGGCATCACGGCATGGCAGACATACAGGATGTAAGTTTATCCAACAGAGATCGCTATATCGCACTTAACGGAAAAGTGTCTAACTCAGAAAAAGACACACTCATGGTAGACATAAAAGACTTTGATTTGTCTTACCTATTCAGCATAGTCAACTTCCACGCTGTGGATTTCCATGGTTTTGCCACAGGACGCATCTATGGACGTCAACTAACCAAAGCCCCCCTGGCAGACGCTTTTCTCCAAGTGCATGACTTTACATTCAACGATGCCGACATGGGCGATATGGACATGCACATCAACTGGGGAAGTCATCCCAAAACTATACTACTGGATGCATACATACAAGAACCACGCGCCCACCAGCAAACCACAGTGCTTGGAAGCATCACATTAGGGCATGACCCTGGATCTGGTATTGACCTCAATATCAACACCCAGCGTATGGACCTTCATTTTCTTCATCGCTATGCATCGTCCATTTTCGATAAGATGGAAGGACGAATCAGTGGTAACTGTCGTGTATTCGGAGCATTTAAGAACATCAACCTGCAAGGAACAGTTGTGGCTGAAGAGGCTTCCGTACGAGTATCATCGTTGGGAGTCGACTATCATCTGGCAGGAGACACCGTCATTCTGACACCAGACACCATACGATTCCCATCCGCTACCATTTATGATTATCTGGGTGCACCAGGCTACAACGAACATTCTGCACAGCTAAGCGGTATGCTCACTCATCACCACCTAACTCACATGTCATATGATGTGAATATCAATGCGCAGAATATTTTGGGATATAACTTCCCCAAAATGCAAGATTTGAATTTCTGTGGTACTGTATTCGCCACAGGACAAGCTCACGTATACGGACAGCCAGGAGTCGTAAACATAGATGTAAAAGCCACCCCACAAAGCGGAACCACATTAGTATACGATGCAACATCGCCTACCACCGTAACCGATACAAATTTCATCACCTACATATCCAAGAAAGACAGTATGCAGACAGATGACAAAGAACAGGAAGCAGAACTTGCTCCCACAAGCAGCGACATGCACTTAAACTTCGACCTCGACATCACTCCAGAAGCAACCATGCAAGTATTGATGGATACGAAATCTGGCGATTATATAAATCTTTACGGAAACGGGCACATCCTTGCAAACTATTACAACAAGGGTAAATTCCAAATGTATGGCACTTACAGAGTCGATCATGGCACCTACAAGCTTTCTATACAAGACGTCATTCGAAAAGACTTCATATTCAAATCAGACGGAACAGTTACCTTTGGAGGAGACCCTGGCAAAGCCGCTCTACAAATGAAAGCTGTATATACAGTTCCAAACGTCTCGTTAGATGACCTTTCGTCAAGCAGTTTGGGACTTGCCAACACACGTGTAGACTGCATCATGAACATTGGAGGAGAAGCGTTTTCGCCTAATGTGACTTTTGACTTCGATCTGCCTAATGCCAACGAGGACGAAAAGCAGATGGTAAGAACAATGATTAGCACTGACGAAGAGAGAAACATGCAGATAATCTATCTGCTTGGTATCGGACGTTTCTATAATCAGAATGCCCAATTCCAAAACGGAGCTACCCAAAGCGGTACAGCAGTCAACTCCCTTATCAGTAGCACACTAAGTAGCCAGTTTAATCAGTTTCTCTCCAATGCCATGGGATCACACAACTGGTCCTTTGGCGCGAACCTCAAGACTGGAGATACGGGCTGGGATCAACTGGACATAGAAGGTATGCTGAGCGGAAAACTCCTCAACAACCGTTTGCTTATCAATGGTAATTTCGGTTACAGAGAAAGCTACTACAGCACAAACAATTTTATTGGTGATTTTGATGTTCAGTACCTACTTACACCCAATGGCAACCTTTCTCTGAAAGCCTACAACCAAACAAACGACAGATACTTCATACAGTCATCACTGACCACACAAGGCATAGGTTTACAATTCAAGCGTGATTTTAATAGCTGGCGTAAATCATCTCGCCGTAAATCAAAATCACAGCATCAGAAACATAGCTCTGCATCAGAGAAACGCTAACCACGCACACACCTCTCTATACTTGTTTATCGCTGTCTGCTAAAACTCAAAATAAAGTCTCATTTGAATCGGAATCTAATGACCGATTTTGGGTTTTTATAGATGTCTAATCCTTGGTATGCTACTGGTATAGGCAAGCATATTATCAGTTCCGCCAGTACCAGTTAGGTGGTACTGGAGTTTTAGTAGGCTGACACTCCAGTACCAAGCATATGAAACTGCAGTACCAGCTAGGTGGTACTGGATACGATATTAGGCAAACAGTC
>CAKRRN010000042.1 GCA_934394435.1 uncultured Bacteroidaceae bacterium | reverse complement strand
GCAAAATCCTGGGCAACTTTTTGTTGCTCAGGAACTTATAAATAAAGTTAAATTATAGTGTTGCGGAATTAAGGATAAATTCAAAATAAAGAATGAAGAGGATAATTATACCAATGATGATATTATGCGTAGGCTCCGCATACGCCCAAGAGAAGACTGATACTACCATCATTCAAGAAGTTACAGTGACCAATGCCAAGGATAATCGCACCCTGCGCAAACAACCTCTGGCATCTACCACAATAAACACGCATGAAATCATCAGCAACGGGATACACAGTATGAAGGATTTCTCGTCAATCGTGCCTGGCCTCTTCATTCCTTCGTACGGCAGCAGACAGACAACAGCCATCTATATGCGCGGAGTAGGAAGTCGTATCAACACACCTGCTGTGGGACTTTATGTGGACGACATCCCATGGGTAAACAAAAGCGCATTCGACTTTAACCTGAGCAGCGTACAGAGCATCGAGATACTACGAGGTCCTCAGAGCACGCTCTATGGACGCAACGCCATGGGCGGACTCATACGTATCAACACCAAAAACCCCTTAGACTACCAGGGGACAGACATCTCGCTACAGGGTGCCACCTATGGTACTGCCAGAGCCAGTGCGACACACTACCACCGCATATCCAGCCGACTTGGCTTTTCGGGAGGATTTGATTATGCACACTCCGAGGGTTTCTTTACAAACCAATATACAGGGAAAAAGGCTGACAGGGATGACAACGCAAACGTACGTTTCAGATTGATAGCAAAACCCACAGACGTGGTACGTCTGGACTTTCATGCCAACTATGAGTACAGCCATCAAGGGGCCTTTCCCTACAGACTTGAGTCTATAAAGTCAAATGACTATTTCGCCTCCACTCTGACAAATCAGATTGGTAAGATTAGCACAAACCGGAGCAACCTATACGAACGTCACCTACTGAATCTGGGATTCAAGGCTGAGCACAACTGGAGCAAGGCTGTAATGAGCTATGTAGCAGGTTACCAATACCTACGTGACCATATGAACATGGATCAAGACTTCACATGCGCTGACATCTACACACTCATGCAACAGCAAGACAGCCATGTCTTGAGTCAAGAGGTAGCCATCAAAAATCGTCCTGGAGCATGGCGCCACTGGGAATGGAGCACAGGAATCAGCGGATTCAGACAATGGCTGACTACCAACGGACCCGTTACATTCCAGCGCGAAGG
The DNA here is from genome assembly GCA_934394435.1 of uncultured Bacteroidaceae bacterium. Lineage (GTDB taxonomy): Bacteria > Bacteroidota > Bacteroidia > Bacteroidales > Bacteroidaceae > Physcousia. The sequence goes on along the minus strand of CAKRRN010000042.1, from coordinate 19,277 downwards.
GTTGCAGTGGATTAACGACAACATGAACAGGAACGCCAACAATCATCTGCCCACCATCAGCCAAGGTCCCATGCAGATGCAGATGCTCTTCAAAGACAACATCCAGGGAGAAGCCTTACTCTTCGGTGGTCGATTCCACACTCCCACGGGCAGTGGAGCCCTCTATCACCAGAGCACCATCACCGACCTATTGGGTGCCAAGGGACTCGAGATGACCTTGGGATTGCGTCTCGACTATGAGAAGATGAAGTTAGACTACAATACAGGATATGACTTCGAACACGAATATGGACTGACGGGACACCTCACCATGCCCAATATGGAGCGAGACCTCACGTTGGTACCTGTAGACATTTATTCTGTTCAAAACGCCCTCATGGGCAAACTCTCACATGACTATCTACAACTGCTCCCCCGCTTCTCACTCCAATACAAGATAAGCGACAGCAATATCTACGCCACAGTGTCACGCGGATACCGCAGCGGTGGGTTTAACATACAGCAGTTCAGCAGCGCACTGCAAAGCATGATGCAAGCAGACATCATGCAAGATGTGGCGGAGGTGACCATACCCGTATTACAAGAGCAGCGTGCTATTCCCGAAAACGTGAAACAACAAGTGACAGCCCTGTTAGAAGGCATGGCCACACAGCCCAACATCAACACACGCGCCCTATGCCAGTACAAACCCGAATATGCATGGAATTACGAGATAGGCACACACCTCAACCTGCTCAACCATCGCTTACGCTTTGATGCATCAGCATTCCTTACGGAGGTGCGAAACCAGCAGGTTTCACGCATGGCAGGCAACGGACTTGGACGTATCACGGTAAATGCAGGGCGCAGTCGCGTGGCAGGATGCGAACTTTCGGCAGAAGCCTTGATTACAGATGCCTTTTCACTTCATGCCTCATACGGCTATACACACAGTGTATTCCGCACCTACAGTCCGCAGGATGGTGTGAGCTACAAAGGCAATTTCGTACCCTTCATCCCCCTACACACCTCTAACATAGGAGCACGTTACACATGGGCGCTCAACCACTGGCTTCAGCGCGTTACCTTGCAAGCCAACTGGAACGGACGTGGCAAAATCTACTGGACAGAGGATAACAGTATAAGTGAACATTTCTACAGCACGCTGGATGCACGCCTCACTCTCTCACACGGAAAGACGGACCTTAGCCTGTGGGGAAAGAATCTCACAAATCAGGATTACCGTGCGTTTTATTTTGAGAGTATGAATCGTGGCTTTAGCCAAAAGGGAGCACCCATCCAGGTGGGTGTGGATATCCGAATTAGGCTCTAAGTAAGAAAATCCAGAAAAATTAGTATCCTAAGATACATTGACAAGTATCCTAAGATACTTTGCAAAGTATTATAGGATACTTGGGCAAGTATCCTAAGATACCTGTCAAGGGAGGTTGACAGCTTGACTTTTACACTCTCCCACGTCAGCCGAGCCAAAGGTAACATTTTCCGATTTTAGGGTAAGTAAACATATGACTAAAAGTACGTACCTTTGCAATATATAAAAAAGCAAAAGTATGTACATAGAGAAGATTAAGTCACCAGCAGATTTAAAGGGGCTGGACTTGAAAACGCTCCAAATAATAGCCGACGAGACTCGTCAAGCAGTACTAAACCGCGTAAGCAAACATGGTGGACACGTAGGTCCCAATCTGGGATTTGTAGAAGCTACCGTAGCCTTACATTATGTTTTTGATGCACCCAAGGATAAGCTCGTGTTCGATGTGAGCCACCAGTGCTATCCACACAAGGTACTCACTGGTCGTGCATCGGGCTTCTTAGGAGATGTGGACGACATGAATGCCATTTCGGGTTACTCCTCTCCTACCGAATGCCCAGAATACGACAACTTTGAAGTTGGACATACATCCACCTCTATCAGTCTTGCAACCGGTCTTCAGAAAGCACGTGACATCAAGGGAACCGATGAGAACATCATTGCCATCATTGGTGACGGGTCACTCTCGGGCGGTGAGGCGTTCGAGGGATTGGACGAGGCATCCGAACTGGGTACAGGCATCATCATCGTGGTCAACGATAATGAGATGTCCATCGCAGAGAACCACGGAGGCATCTACAAGAATCTGCGTGCCCTAAGAGAAAGTCATGGAGCGTGTGAACACAACTGGTTCAAGGCTTGGGGATTCGAGTATAAATACCTGGAGGAAGGAAACGATATCGAGAAACTGATTCGCGTATTCGAAAGTGTAAAGGGAACTAAGAAGCCAACCGTAGTTCATATACATACAGAGAAAGGTCACGGATTTGCTCCTGCCGTAGAGAACAAAGAAGCCTGGCACTATGGAATACCTTTTAATATTGAAGACGGAAGTCGTCCACGCAAAAATGCAGATGGAAGCACCCCAGAAGTCATTCCATGCGAGAGCTACGAGCAACTCTACAGCAACTGGATGCTTCGAGAGATGAAAAAAGACAAAACACTCATTGCAGTAACAGCTGGCACACCCTCCGCTGCAGGTTTCACTCCAGCCAAGCGCAAAGAAGCAGGAAAGCAACATCTTGACATGGGTATTGCTGAGGAACAAGCTGCTGCCATGATTTCGGGCATGGCCAAAGGAGGATTGCATCCCGTATGGACCGTATACAGTACATTCGTCCAGCGTACCTACGACCAAATAGCCCAAGACATCTGTATAAACTCTAACCCTGCCGTTATCAATGTGGTTTGGGGAGGAGTAAACTCAATGAACGATATTACCCATATCTGCCTTTTCGACATTCCTATGCTCTGCAGTATTCCTGGCCTCATCTATCTTGCTCCCACCACCTGCGAGGAGTACTTTGCCATGCTTAGCTGGAGTATCAAGCAGAACCAAAAGCCCATTGCCATTCGCGTACCGAGCAATGGTGTGATTCACACTTCGGAGTCTGTTGACACAGAATATAGCTATGAGCCAACATACAAAGTGATGAAGCAAGGTGAAAAGGTTGCCATCATTGCAGCAGGTTCGTTCTATCAGAAAGGTGCGAACGTAATACGACTACTCGAAGCCAAAGGCATCAACGCTACTCTCATCAATCCACGCTATCTAAATGCTGTGGATGCGGATGTGCTTGACAGGCTGAAGACTAACCATCAACTCGTGGTAACACTTGAAGACGGCTGCAAGGATGGAGGATTTGGGGAACGTATCGCTTCGTACTATGGCACCTCAGACATGAAAGTGCTCGTAGGTGGCATTAAGAAAGGACTTTACGACCGTTTTGACGTCAAGCAGTTGCTGTCTGAAAACCGTTTGCTTGACGAACAGATAGCAGAAGATATTCTGAAGAACCTTATGTAAAACCCTTATTATACAAACATACACACTTATATAAAGTTTTCTATGCAAGAAATATTTTATAATTCTGTACAGGAGTTTAATGACAGGTTCGGTTTTGAGACCCTACATCCCTTAGTGAGCGTAGTACGATATGACAAGCCAAGGAAACTGGAAGAAGCTATCTATCACTATGGTCTCTATGCCCTCTTCTTGAAAGAAAACAAAGGGTGTAAATTGTCCTATGGACGCACTCCGTACGACTTTGACGAGATGACCATTACCAGTTTCGCACCAGGACAGACTATCCATGTGGAGCCAAACCCAGAAGTGACAACTCCCATATGGACAGCATTGGTGTTTCATCCAGACCTGCTTCATCGCACTCAGTTGGGCAAAGAAATAAGACGCTACGAATTCTTTGACTACACATCTAACGAGGCTCTACATCTCTCCTGTGGTGAGATAGAGATATTTCGTGGAGTACTTGATATGATTCAACAAGAATTACACAGGAGTATTGACAAACATTCAAAAGAACTGATTGTAAGCAATATCGAATTACTATTGAATTATTGTCTACGCTTCTACGACCGTCAGTTTGTTACCAGAGAAGAAATCAATCATACGGTGGTAAAGAAGTTCACCACTCTTCTCGATAATTACATTGCCGAGAAAGCGGAACAGGAGGGACTACCAAGCGTAGCGTACTTTGCCGATAAATGTTGCTATTCGCCCAGTTACTTCAGCGAACTGGTAAAAACAGAGACCGGCAAGACGGCTAAGGACTTCATCAACGAACGTATGATGCGTGCAGCCATGCAGCTTCTGGAGGATGACACACTCAGTATTGCAAGAGTAAGTCAAAAATTAGGATTCGAATACCCACAACATTTCGTACGATTCTTCAAAACAAAAGCAGGAAAGACTCCTTCTGAATACAGAAAATCAGCCTGACAGTAACGATTCTGTAGGCAATCTGGTAAAGGTCATCAAGAATATTTCCGATCAAGAAAAATCTTCTTGCTGCAGTTTCTAACAACCCAATAAGAAAAAAACAGGATAAATGAGAAAAACAGGTCTATTCCTGGTATTAGCGATATTATCTTTTAATACTATTAATACTATGGCACAAAAAAAAATAATACAGACAGCTGGACGAGATAAGCTGGGGAAGTTTGCCCCTGAATTTGCCCACCTCAATGACGATATACTTTTCGGAGAAGTGTGGAGTCGCAATGATATCCTTTCACTTCGCGACAGAAGTCTTGTCACCATCACATCACTCATAAGTCAAGGCATCACAGATAGTTCACTCACCTTTCATCTAAAGGAAGCAAAGAAGAACGGCATCACACGTACTGAAATTTCTGAGATTATCACGCATATGGCTTTTTATGCAGGATGGCCAAAAGCATGGGCAGCCTTCAACCAGGCAAAGGAAGTGTGGGCTGAGGATGAAGTAACGGGAAATAATGGTAACATACAAGAACTTACATTTCCTATCGGACAGCCCAACACAGCCTACTCCAAATATTTCATCGGCAACAGTCATTTAGCATCTCTCATGCCCAAGAATCTAAAGGAAGGCGAACAAAGTGTTCTCCCTATGAACAATGTAACCTTTGAGCCTGGCTGTCGAAACAATTGGCACATTCACCATGGAGCGCGTCAGATACTCATTTGCGTATCTGGCAAAGGTTGGTATCAAGAATGGGGTAAGCCAGCCATCGCTCTCAAAGCAGGTGACATCATAGACATTCCCGAAGGAGTAAAACATTGGCATGGAGCACAGAAAGACTCATGGTTTCAGCATATAGCCACACACATCAAGGTGGAGAACTCACAACCAGGCTCAGAGCCAAACGAGTGGCTTGAACCTGTTAGTGATGAGGAATACGCAAATCTCAGCGAGCAATAGTATTTCACCATCTGTCTCATTCGCCCTTTTGATTAAGGGCAAACAGAAATCCACAGTAAGACAAATTAGCCTAACAAGTTGTGAATGCTTGTTAGGCTAATTTGATATATAATCCCCTCATGCAGAGAAAGTGGGGATAATCCCAAATCGGTCATTAGACCAATTTGGGATTATTCATTCCAGAATTTCCAACTGGCTAAAGCCTGAAGGTGTAACATCTCCAGACCATTCTTCACGATAGCTCCCTGACTCTCGCCACGCTTCAGGAAGAGAGTCTCCTCTGGATTATACACAAGATCATAAAGCAGATGCTTTTCAGTAACGAATTGGTAAGGAATATCCGGACAAGCATCTATCTTGGGAAACATGCCCACAGGACTGCAGTTTACAATCACTTGATAACGCACCATCAAATCAGCTGTAAGCTCACTATAAACAAGACGACCAGGGGCAGGAGTACGACTCACATACGTCCACTCAAGTCCAAGCCGCTCAAGTCCTACTCTGATAGCTCGGCTTGCACCACCCGTACCAAGTATTAGCGCGTGTGTGTGCCATGGCTTCAGAAGTGGACGTATACTGTCCATAAAGCCAATGATATCACTATTGAAACCTTTAAGTTTTCCGTTGCGCACACGTATCACATTGACTGCCCCTATTTCCTTAGCCTCATCGCTCAACTCGTCAAGCATAGGAATGACAGCCTCCTTGTGTGGCAAGGTCACATTGAGTCCACGTAAATCAGGATTGTCCTGTATGATACCAGGAAGCATGTCTGCAGAAGGAATCTCAAAATTGACATACTGGGCATCAATATGCTCACGCTGGAACTTTTCCGTAAAAAAAGCCCGGCTGAAACTGTGTCCTAAAGGATAACCAATAATTCCATATTTATCCATAATTACATATTCTTTTTTACTTCTTGGCCAGATACATCGTGCTGATACCTCCACAGAAACGTTCCCAGCGCACTTCAGAAAAACCATTCTTCCGAAGTATCTGTTCCATCTCCTCAGCCTGCGGAAAAGCCTCCATACTGGTGGGCAGATAGGTATAAGCACTATCATCGTGGCTGATAAGGCGACCAAGCACAGGCATCACCACATGAGCATATATAGCGAAAAGCTGTTTCATTGGGAAACGAATAGGCATACTGAGTTCCACAATGAGCAAGTGTCCGTCTGGGCGAAGCACTCTATACATCTCTTGCAAACCTGCATCCAGGTCACTGAAATTGCGTACGCCATAAGAGGAAGTCACAGCATCAAAATAATTGTCAGGAAAGGACATCTTCGTACAATCCTCCTTTTGGAAAGTGACCACATCTGCCAGTCCTGCCTTTGCAACCTTCTTGCGTGCTACTTCCATCATCCCCTCGCTAATGTCAGCACCCACTATACGACGAGGATGATTACGCTGCGCATTCATAATAGCCAAATCACCTGTGCCCGTAGCAATATCAAGCACTATCTGAGGAGCATACTTACCCAGCGCATCTATAGCCTTCCGCCGCCAACGACGATCTATCCCAAGCGAAAGGCTATGATTAAGCATATCATAGGAATGTGCTATGCGATTAAACATACGTTCCACCTGCTGACGCTTATCACTCGCGTCATAAGGTTTTACTGTCTCTGTCTTGTACATTCCGCAACAAATATCTATATAATAAGAAAGAAGAGCACGATCAAGCAGTCAAGCCCTCCGCGCTCCTCTTTTTCGAGTTATTTCTTATTTGTTATGATTTCTGAGCCAGTCGGTCACATTCTTCTCAATGCGTTCAGCAATATCTCCTTCTGTATGCTCAGGCTGGAACTTTTCGCCCACGATATGTTCATAGAGTTCAATATAGCGGTCTGCCACACTCTGAGCATACTCATCGGTAATCTCGGGCATAACCTGACCAGGCTGGTTCATGAAGTTATGCTCAATGAGCCACTGGCGCACGAACTCCTTGCTCAACTGTCTTTGAGGCAATCCCTGTTCGAATTTCTCTTGATAACCCTCAGCATAGAAATAGCGACTACTGTCAGGTGTATGAATCTCGTCAATAAGAATTACCTTACCATCGCGCTTACCAAACTCATACTTAGTATCGACCAGGATGAGTCCTTTTCCAGCAGCAATTTCCGTACCGCGTGCAAAGAGGGCACGAGTGTATTTTTCCATCTGCTCATAGTCCTCGCGGCTAACAATACCTTGCGCGATGATCTCCTCGCGACTGATATTCTCATCATGTCCTTCCTCTGCCTTTGTTGTTGGAGTTATGATAGGCTCTGGGAACTTCTGGTTCTCGCGCATCCCCTCAGGCAGTTTTACACCACACAGCTCACGGCAACCTGCCTTATACTCTCTCCAAGCCGAACCTGTCAAATAACCGCGGATAATCATCTCTACGCGGAAGCCCTCTGCTTTAAGTCCTACTGTCACCATGGGATCTGGAGTAGCCAGTTTCCAGTTGGGAACGATGTCAGCTGTAGCATCGAGGAATTTTGCTGCAATCTGGTTGAGCACTTGCCCCTTGAAGGGAATGCCCTTAGGCAACACCACATCGAAGGCGGAGATACGGTCTGTGGCGACCATTACCATCAGGTCATCGTTGATGTCATAAACGTCGCGTACCTTTCCATGATACACGCTTACCTGCCCTGGCAGGCTGAAATCTGTTCTGGTTAGAGCTTTCATGCCTAATATATTTTATTTATAGGAAATATCCATTTATGAGGCGAGCCTCATCTTATATATATCTTTTTTACTGCGGTCTGCTTGCCTGTGAGAGCCTTCACCACATAGACACCCGTAGGTAAGCCGCTCACATCCATTTCGTCTGTATTCTCCGCACTCTCCATCATCTGCCCCATGGTGCTATAGACCTGCAACTGCTTTACGGGCATACTCGTGGTGAGTGTCCAGCCGTTCAGTTCTATCTCCACAGCATCTTCCGCCACATCCTCAATCACGTCAGCTATATCTATATACATGGGAGCAAACTCGTTGCCATAGCGGTCGAGGATGCAGACTGCAAACTGATACCCTTCTGCATACTCAGCAGGTATCTGATAAGAGTTGGTATAAGACACTCCCAAGAGGTAGTCTGAGAGAATGCCACCGGCTGTACTTGTCTCCAGATTCTCATCTTTCTTTGCCTCAGGAATAGCATACACGCTGTAGCGCATATGTTCCACCTCGTCCCATTTAAGTTGTTTACCATCGGACACAAGGTTTTCCACCGTACCATACTCAGGATGTTCCTTCCAGTTGATAGCAGGGGTAAGGGCAGGATGTACGAATTTATTCTCCTTGAGCCATTCACCCAGTCCTTTTACTTTCTTGCCATCTATGTCACAAGCAGAGTAGAATATGGCTCCTGGAGCTGCCGTTTTGGTGTAACTGCGCGAATACTGCACTTGCTTGCCCACCTCTACCCAGTCGTTCTGAGTATTGCTTGACTGCAGGAAGGTAAGCGAATGACTGGCATAATGATGCCTTCCGAATTTCTTTGCCACCTTCGACCACCACTGAGTCATGGGACCAAATGGATTGGTCTTGTGGTCAGTCTTCCAATACAGCTGAGGAGAAATATAGTCGATGGTGCCCTCTTCAAGCCACGCAACGGGGTCAGAGAAGATGCCATTATACTGCCAGTCGCTTCCCTTGGGAATAGGATCTACGCCATGTTTTGCTGCCACAGAAGGGTCGGAGCAGGCAGCTCCTGCAGGTGAGATACCAAACTTGAGACTGGGATCCACTTCCTGTATCATATTGTACACATCGCCCACCATAGCATTGATATTCTCTCTGCGCCAGTCGCCAAAGGAGAGTTTTGTACCAGAGTTTTTCCAGTCATTATAGTCCTCTGCTGCACTTGTCGTAGGCATTCCGCTGGGATAGAAGTAATCGTCAAAGATGATACCATCAATATCATAGCCTTCCATCATCTCACGGCAGACAGCCACTATACGCTCACGTGTTGCATCAAGTGCTGGGTTGAAAATAACCTCACCATTGTAGGAGATGAGCATATTGTTCTCCTTTAGTTGCTTGTCATATTTCGTGGTGTGGTCAGCATCAGTTTTTTTCTTCCATCGGTAAGGGTTTACCCACGCGTGACACTCCATACCTCTCTTATGACACTCGTCTACCATAAACTCCAGAGGATCCCAATAGAGACGTGACCCACGAGTTCCTGTCAAGAATGCGGATACAGGTTCAAGGGTTGACTTATACAGAGCGTCAGCCATGGGGCGTGTCTGAAAATATACAGCATTTATCCCAGCAGCCTGCAAGGCATCAAGATACTTGGTCATTTCAGCCTGCTGGTTGCGTCGAACGGCAAACGTAGTGCCCGTAACGGATGGCCAGTCTATATTATATACAGTAGCAAGCCACACGCCACGCACCTCGCGTTTCACGTACCTGTCAGCAGCTCCTGCTTGTAGCAGACTGGCAATAAGCAATGTTCCGATGAGTAATTTTCTCTTCATTTTCATTGTTAATGAGTATTTGTTTTAGTTGTTTCTTCAAGATTGCTGCGCGTCATCACGCATATTCTGTGCATCGTCTCTATGGCGATAAGCCTCGACAATGCGTGTCACCAGTTTATGTCGCACGATATCCGCTTGCCCCAGTTTCACGAATCCGATACCTTTGACTCCACGAAGCACCTGCAAGGCATCTGCAAGTCCTGATCGTACGCTGTGGGGAAGGTCAATCTGAGTCATATCGCCTGTGATAATCATCTTTGAATTTGCTCCCATACGAGTCAGAAACATTTTTATCTGCGCCACAGTCGTGTTCTGCGCCTCATCTAATATAACGATAGCATCATTCAAGGTTCGTCCGCGCATAAAGGCAAGCGGTGCTATCTGTATCACATTCTGCTCCATCATCTCGCGCAGGCGTTGCTGAGGTACCATGTCTTCCAAGGCATCGTATAGAGGTTGCAGATAAGGGTCCACCTTTTCCTTCATATCTCCAGGCAAGAAACCCAGTTTCTCTCCTGCCTCAACAGCAGGGCGTGACAAGATGACACGCCGCACCTGTTTATTCTTCAATGCGCGTACAGCCAGAGCAATAGCCAGATACGTCTTTCCTGTTCCCGCTGGTCCCGTGGCAAAAAGCATATCATTCTGCTCAAAAGCATCCAGCAGTTCCTTTTGCCCAGCCGTGCGTGGCGCAATAGGTTTACCTGTCACACTAAAGACAACGACGCCCTCCGTTGCGGGATGAGACGTCTGCTCGCCTTTCAAGACATGCAGCACATCCTCCTCTGACAGAGTATTATATTTAACAATGTGCTGCTCCAATCTTGTCAGATTGTCTTCCAACGCACACATTTCCAACTCATCCCCCATCACATGTATCACATTACCACGCGCAACGATGCGCAATTTCGGATACAAGGCCTTTATTATTTGCATATTGGCATTATTGACGCCATACAAAACTACGGGATCTATATCTTCCAGAACGATATGTTTCTCTATCATCCACCATCATTTATTCTTTTGCAAAATTACGTTATAAATTTGACTTTTCCCACATATTTCCATAACTTTGTTCTCAAGATGAGACGACTCAAGAAAAATTTCTTTTTAGGCAGCTGTGCCTCTATGGTAGGCATACTTGCCATTATCCGCATATGTAACCCATCGGTAATGCCAACGGTGCAAGCTGGCACAAGCCATTCCACAACCGACTCTCTGCTGACAGACACCGTGGCAACAACAGTAGAAGTCCAGCATACCGAAATAGAGAAGGACGAGACACAACCCATGTTACACTCCGAAAAGGAGAGAATGGGCTCCTCCGTATACCCCAATGGAACAGACAGGCCCTGGCACAAGCTTGGGGGCATTCATTCTTACGAAGAATGCTTCCCCGACGTACAAGACGTACAGATAAAGGCAGCCATGCAGTGGGGAGTGACTCCTGTCGCCAACCGCGAAGAGGCTGAAAGCAGAAAGAACGAGCTTGTATTCGTAGGCGCAGACCCGTATTTCTGCATAGACAAGAACATGTACCACAGTATCCCCTACCTGGTACCTCGTGCCCACGACCTATTGTGCACCATAGGGAAGAATTTCCTGGACAGTCTCTACGTCAAAGGAATACCTCTACACAGAATCATCGTATCAAGCGTATTGCGCACAGAAGACGACGTGACGCGCTTGAGGCGTCGCAACGGAAACGCAAGCGAGCAAAGTTGCCACAGATTCGGCACCACGTTCGACATTGCTTACAACCGATACTCTACCGTCTCGCCTCCCGAAGGTCCCGAGCGCCGAACCGTAAGAAACGACACCCTCAAATGGATTCTGAGTCAAGTACTTCGCGACATAAGGGCAGACAGCCTCTGCTACGTGAAGCACGAGCGAAAGCAAGGGTGTTTCCACATAACCGTTCGCTAAATAGTTTCCGCCAAGCCTTTGGGTAAACGGCAAAGAGAAGTATTGCCACACGAAGATGTTTCCGCACGTCCTCGCGTGGCAATTTCTTTATGGCTTTTCCGACCCCACAGTTTTTTCTCAGACAAAAGAGCTGGGACACCACACTTGCTTCTAACTGCGATTTTATTTTTCTAACTGGGAAAAAAAATTTCCCCAGTTAGGAAAAAAATATTTCGTACTTTGTAATATTCAGGTAACGTATAGTCCATAAGACAAACAAGCAGGCTTATAAAGCATGGAGGTTGCCTATGTGTTGCATCCGAAGCCGATTTTACAGAACAAGGTAAAGTGTTTGGCAACAAAAAGAACGGAAAAAGAGAACGTGGCATGTATAATTTGGTTATCTTTGCAAGGAAATACGAGAAACAATCAATAAAAAATTGTATAGTACAAAAATGAGTACACAAGCAGAAAAAATCAAGGAGCTGGTTGAGCTCCGTGCCAAAGCTCGCTTGGGTGGAGGCGAAAAAGCCATTGACAAGCAACATGCCAAAGGCAAGTACACAGCGCGCGAGCGCATAGCCATGTTGCTAGACGAAGGTTCATTTGAAGAGATGGACATGTTTGTACAGCATCGCTGCACAAACTTCGGCATGGAAAAGAAACATTATTTGGGCGATGGTGTGGTAACTGGTAGCGGTACCATCGGTGGTCGTCTGGTATACGTATTCGCACAAGACTTCACTGTGAGCGCAGGTTCGCTGAGCGAAATGCTCGCAAGCAAAATATGCAAGGTGATGGATATCGCCATGAAGGTGGGTGCTCCTGTTATCGGTCTGAACGATTCTGGTGGCGCACGCTTGCAGGAAGGCATCAACGCTCTGGCTGGCTATGCTGAGATATTCCAGCGCAATATTATGTCGAGCGGTGTCATTCCACAGATAAGTGCTATCATGGGCCCCTGTGCAGGAGGTGCCGTATACAGTCCCGCTCTGACAGACTTTACCTTCATGGTAGAGAATACCTCATATATGTTCCTCACGGGTCCTGGTCCTGTGAAGGCTGTATTGGGCGAGGTAGTGACTCAGGAGCAGCTTGGTGGTGCCAGCGTACACGGCAGCAAGTCAGGCGTAACGCACTTCACAGCCTCTACCGAGGAGGAGTGTATTGCCATGATTAAGCAACTGATGAGTTACATCCCACAAAACAACCTGGAGAAGACTCCACGCGTGGAGTGCACTGACCCCATCGACCGCTTGGAAGACAGTCTGAATGAGATTATTCCAGAGAACCCCAACCACCCCTACGACATGTACGAGGTAATCGGCAGCATTGTAGACAACGGTGAGTTTATGGAAGTGCAGCCAAACTTTGCAAAGAATATCATTGTCGGTTTCGCTCGCTTCAATGGCGAGAGCGTAGGTATCGTTGCCAACCAGCCCAAGCAGCTGGCAGGTGTGCTCGACTGCAACTCAAGCCGCAAGGGTGCTCGCTTTGTTCGTTTCTGCGACTGCTTCAACATCCCCATTGTGACACTTGTAGACGTTCCAGGATTCCTTCCCGGTACTGCTCAGGAATACAATGCCGTAATCCTGCATGGTGCTAAGTTGCTCTACGCTTATGGAGAAGCCACCGTACCCAAGGTGACTGTCACCCTGCGTAAGTCATACGGTGGTAGCCATATCGTAATGAGCTGTAAGCAACTACGTGGCGACCTCAACTATGCATGGCCTTCTGCAGAAATAGCCGTGATGGGTGCCAGCGGTGCAGCCAGCGTGCTCTACGCAAAGGAAGCTAAGGCTCTCAAGGAGGAAGGAAAGACCGAAGAGGCCAAGGCATTCATCAAAGAGAAAGAAGACGAATACACCAAGCTCTTTGCCACACCGTATCAGGCAGCCAAATATGGTTACATCGATGATGTGATAGAACCACGCAACACGCGCTTCCGCATTATCCGTGCGCTGGAGCAACTGGCAGGCAAGAAACAGCACAACCCTGCCAAGAAGCATGGCAACATCCCCTTGTAAACCCAACAAAAAACAAATAAGGAGTAAAATATTATGATACTACTTACAGATTGGTCTACAGCATGGCTGATGACTGGCATGGGTGTAGGCATTGTCTTCTGTATACTGGTTATTCTGGTGCTGATATTGCAGTTCATGGGTAGCCTAAACACCCACAAGCAAAGCCAGAACGCATCCCAGTCAAACGGAGAAGCAACTTCAAGCCATTGTGCAGAGGGCAAGCCTTCGGAAGCAGACTTGGCAGCAGTGGCCACAGCGGTGCATCTCTATCAGAATGACTTGCACGACATTGAGAGCGGAGTGCTCACCTGGCATCCCACAGAGACAGCCTGGCACAGCGAACTGAACCCAACGCTCTGAACATTATTTACCAACAAAACAGACATAACAAGATGAAAGAATATAAGTTCAAGATAAGTGGCCAGGACTATGCAGCCAGCGTAGAAGAACTGGAGAACGGTAATCTGAACGTAACCGTCAATGGGAAGAACTACGAGGTAGAACTACCAGAAAAAACTCATCACGCAGCTCACCCAATAGTTAGACCTGCTGCAGCAAGCGGACAGGCAGCACCCGCTGTGGCTCGCCCAACGGCAGCAGCTCCAGGCAATGTTATAGCTCCTCTGCCAGGAACCATCACATGCGTGAAGGTTCAAGCAGGACAGAAGGTGAAGAAAGGCGATGTGCTGGTGGTCATGGAAGCCATGAAGATGGCTAACGACATCACAGCAGAGGCTGACGGAACCGTCAAGAACGTATGTGTAAGCCAAGGGCAGAGCGTCAGCCAAGGTATGACTCTTGTGGAGTTTGTTGCCGATGCACAGCCAGCAGCAAGCCAAGCTCCAGCAGCAAACCAAGCTCCAGCACCTGCCGCTGCACCCAAACCAGCAGCTGGTGCAAATTGCGTGACAGCTCCTCTGCCAGGTACGGTGACACAAGTCTTGGTAAAGGCAGGCGATGCAGTAAAGGCAGGTCAGACTGTGGTGATGCTCGAAGCCATGAAGATGGAAAACAGCATTACGGCTGAAGCCGCTGGTACGGTAAAAGCTGTCAAAGTGGAAAAGGGCACCCAGGTTCAGGGTGGTGATATTCTGATCGAATTAGCATAAACACATTATGAAGACACATCTGCGCGCCATGTGCCTCATGGCATTGCTTCTACTGGTGGCCACCCCTATGATGGCCGGTGACTTCAATCTGGGCAACGCCCTGGAGAAATTCTATAGCGAGATGGGATTCACCTCCTTCTTCATCGGGACGGGGTGGAAGAATCTGGTCATGCTGGGTGTGGGCTGCGTGCTACTCTATCTTGCCATCAAGAAAGAATACGAGCCTCTGCTCCTGCTCCCCATCGCCTTTGGCATGATACTTACGAATCTGCCTGGTGCAGGATTGTTCCACACCGACATGTGGAACAATGAGTTTCTCAATCCCGAAAGCCCTTACTACCACAGCTATCGGCACGTGATGGCTGAGGGAGGATTGCTCGATGTGCTCTACATCGGAGTGAAGGCTGGCATCTACCCTTGCCTTATATTCCTGGGAGTGGGTGCGATGACCGACTTCGGTCCACTGATTGCCAACCCCAAGAGCCTCTTGCTGGGCGCTGCAGCACAGCTGGGTATCTTTGCAACCTTCATGGTGACACAGATGGACGTGTTTGGGTTCAATCCTCAAGAGGCAGCATCCATTGGTATTATCGGTGGAGCTGATGGCCCAACCGCCATTTTCTTGACCACCAAACTGGCTCCCCACTTGCTGGGTCCTATTGCCGTGGCAGCCTACAGCTACATGGCTCTGGTACCAGTCATCCAGCCTCCCATCATGCGACTGCTGACCACTAAGAAGGAACGTATGATACGCATGAAGCAGTTGCGCACCGTGAGCAAGAAGGAAAAGATTATCTTCCCCATTGTGGTTGCCATCTTGGTTTCGCTCATCCTGCCCTCTGCAGCCACTCTGATAGGCTGTCTCATGCTGGGCAACCTCATGAAGGAGAGTGGTGTGGTAGAACGTCTGAGCAAGGCCGCACAGAATGAGTTGAACAACATTGTGGTCATCTTCCTGGGTACTACAGTAGGTGCTACTGCCACAGCTGAGGCTTTCCTCAACTGGCAGACATTAAGCATCCTGTGCGTAGGTATTGTCGCATTCGGTGTGGGAACAGCTGGCGGTGTCTTGCTGGCCAAACTGATGAACCTGTTCTTGAAAGAGAAGATCAATCCGCTTATCGGTTCGGCAGGTGTGAGTGCAGTCCCAATGGCAGCTCGTGTGAGCCAGGTAGAGGGACAGAAGGCAGACCCATGCAACTTCCTTCTCATGCACGCCATGGGACCCAATGTAGCTGGTGTGATTGGTTCAGCTGTTGCTGCAGGTATCCTACTCAGCTTCTTAGGTTAAATACTGCAGACTGACTGTTGACTGATTCTCTCTGCCAACAGTACCGAAAGAAGAACTTCAAATAAAAACACAAGACGAAGCAACAATATGCAGAGCAAGAAACTCTATACATTCATGATGCTGGCAGCCATAGGAGCTGCCAGCATTGTTTCTGCCCAAAACACTAACTGGACAGAAGCCAGAAAGGCTATTCACGAGAACATCAATCTGTGCGGTAGCAACTATACAGCCTACCCCACCCCTACCAGCAAACTCAGCCCAACACCCAAGGGGTATGAGCCTTTTTATCTTACGGGATACGCACGCCACGGAAGTCGTTGGCTGTGCGGTGACAACCAATACCAGGATGTGCTGAAACCCCTAAAGAAAGCACACAAACAAGGAAAGTTGACCCAAGAAGGCGAACAACTGCTGGCCAGCGTAGAGGAATTCTATCAAGGAGCCAAAGGGCGCATAGGGGAGCTCACCAGTAAAGGAGAAGACCAGCATCATGGCATTGGCAGACGTATGGCAAACAATTTTCCACAGGTTTTCAATGCAAAAAACGCACGGGTAGATGCTCGAAGCACCGTGGTCATACGTTGCATACTAAGCATGGAGGCTGAATGCGAAGAGCTCACTCGCCACTTCCCTAACCTGACGATGCACAACGATGTGAGCAACACATTCCAATGGTATCTGGCACCAGGCACACCAGACTACGTGAGCGAAGCAGAAAAAGGACGTGCAGGACTGGTGGAGAAATGGCGCAAGGAACTTGTACATCCAGCACGCTTCTGCAAACAGTTGTTCAACGATGAAAGTTACAGTCGCGACAGTCTAAACAGCGAAAGACTGATGAGGCGTGTGTTTGATGTCTGCTGCAATATGCAAAGTCATTATGGAGCCCCCAATCTCTGGAAATATTTTACAGAAGACGAGGCTTACGATCTGTGGACACTCTACAACCGTACACATTACACAGAGTTTGGAGCTTCAAACTACACACAACGCAAAGCACCTTTCAAAGTAGAAGCTCTGCTCAAGAATTTCCTGGAGACAGCCGATACAATTGTGAGCAATAAGGATTACCACGGTGCCACTCTGCGCTTTGGCCACGAAGTATTTCTCATGCCACTGGCAGCTCTGATGGAACTGGGCAACGTAGGAACGACGGTTGAAAACCTCGACACACTTGACCGCGTATGGGTGAACTCCGAAATCTTCCCCATGGCAGGAAATATCCAACTTGTATTCTATCGTCCACGAAAAGGCAAACAAGGCGACATCCTGGTCAAGGCCTTGCTACAGGAGCACGAGGTGACCTTGCCTGTGAAGCCCGTGAAATTCCCCTACTATCGTTGGGAAGACCTCAAGGCTTATTATACAGCCAAACTATCCAACGCACGCAACTAACCTTTCACGCCCCACAAAAAGAGCTCATGACAAGTAACGAATATACGCTCTACGAACTGAATAATATGGTTCGTTCCGTACTGGAAGCCTCACTCGATGAGGAGTATTGGGTGGTGGGCGAACTCAGCGATGCCTCTTGCGGATACGGAGGGCACTTCTATGGCGAGCTGATACAGAAGGATGAGAACGGAAAGAACATACTTGCCCGAGCAAGAGTCACCTGTTGGGCACGAACCTACAACATGCTTCGACTGCGTTTCCAGCATGAGACAGGTCAGACACTCCACTCTGGTATGCAGGTGAAACTGCTGGTGCAAGTGCGCTTTCATGAGCAATACGGCTTTTCGCTCAACATCGTGGATGTAGATTCAAACTTCACTTTGGGCGATATGGCAAGGCGCAGACGTGAGATACTGATGCAACTTGAGGCTGACGGTATCCTGCATGACAACCAGACGCTTCCCCTTCCACGACTGCTAAAACGCATTGCCGTAGTGTCAGCCCAAGGCGCAGCTGGCTATGGTGACTTCTGCCACCAACTGGCTACAAACGAGTATGGGTTTAACTTCCACACACATTTGTTTCCTGCCGTCATGCAAGGGAGCAGAGTGGAAGAGACTGTTTGCGCTGCCTTACTAACCATTGCGAAAGAGGCTGACAACTGGGATCTGGTGGTCATCATACGCGGTGGTGGTGCCACAGGAGACCTAAGCGACTTCGACAGCTATCTGTTGGCTTCCTACGTCGCACAATTTCCTCTGCCTGTGATGACAGGCATCGGACACGAACGCGATGAGACCGTATTGGACTATGTGGCACACACAAGGGTCAAGACACCAACGGCTGCGGCTGCCTTCATCATAGAACATCAAGCACAGGAAGCTGCCCTGCTCGATGAGTATTACAACAGGATAACACACGCCACGCAAGAGAAGATGCTCAGAGAGCGTCAACGCTTAGACAAGCAAGCCAGCATTCTGCCTCTACTGATTCAGCGACTGACGGACCGCATGCAGATGAACTTGAAACAAATCCAGCTGAAGTTGAACACACTACTCCAGCAGAAAATAGAACGAGAGCAACACCGCTTGGCACTGATGGAGCAAAGGCTAAAAGCCACTGACCCTTCATTGCTACTTAAACGCGGATATTCCATAACGACCTGCCAAGGGAAAGTTGTAACAGACCCTACCCTTCTAAGCCAGGGAGACCAGTTGGTGACCCAGACACTTGGCGGAAAAATCCTTTCTACAGTAACATCATGCAAAAAAAAGAACTAACTTACGAACAAGCTATGCAAAAGCTGGAAGAACTGGCTGAAAGCATGGAAAGCGGAAAAATCTCAGTAGACCAAATGGCAGAAAGCCTCAAACAGGCACAAAGATGGATGAAGTATTGCCGTGAGCAACTCTATGAGGCGGAAAAAAGTTGCAAATCCCTACTCGAAGTCAACGAAAAGGAGTAACTTTGCAGTACTTCCAAAGGCATTTTGCCTACAGCCTATAACAAAAAGAAATTAAAGAATAGCAATATGAAAGAAATTGATTGGAGTAACCTTACATTCGGTTACATGAAAACGGACTACAATGTACGATGCTATTACCGCAACGGAGCATGGGGCGAGATAGAAGTTTGCAGCGAAGAGACCATCCCTCTGCACATGGCTGCCACATGCCTTCACTATGGTCAGGAAGCATTCGAAGGGCTGAAGGCTTATCGTTGTCCTGATGGCAAGGTACGTGTGTTTCGCCCTGATGAAAATGCGGCACGTCTGCAGAGTACCTGCCGAGGCATACTGATGCCAGAGCTCCCCACCGAGAAGTTCATTGAG
>CAKRRN010000041.1 GCA_934394435.1 uncultured Bacteroidaceae bacterium | reverse complement strand
ATGTTGAATCTACCATATGACAAAGGTAGCAAAAAGTTTTAATAACATTTCAATCCCCATGAATAATCCGCTGAGCCTCCTCTTCCCCTATGCATTCCGTCTCTTTGGTTCACCCGATAAACCAAGGGGAGCTTCGGGGGTAAAATCACAGACATAACCTGTACTTATAAGCCAGCTTGCTTGTCTGTACAAAGGATATAATAATAAGGTCCATACGAAACGGCTCAATTTATTTTCCTAGTTGGAGAAAAATATTTTCCCAGTTAGGAAAAAAGAAAAGAGCTACTATAATGGTCCACTATTGTCGTTTCATAAAACGGATAGTGCGTCTACCTTTTTACTGTTTATACAGTGAGAAAACATATCTACAGAAATCAATAAAAAGTCACTCTAAAAAGTAATACGTCTTCATTGGCTGTTATGGCACATAGCCAAATGCAGGAGCATATTATTTTCAGATGGACGAGCCTCAAAAGCACAATAGAGTATCTTGGTGAATGGGAAATGCTGTATAATCCGAATTTTAATTGTACCGAATTCGATACAATTAGAAATGTAGCAGGAAACAACAATTTTGTGTTTTCCGTTAAAGCATGGATTCAAAGAACAGATACCATAGGCATCATGGCGAAAGCTGGTAGATACGGTGGAACTTATGCTCATCGCGACATCGCCTATCATTTCGGAATGTGGATAAGTCCTCGTTTTCAACTTTTGCTGGTAAAAGAGTACCAACGTCTTAAAGCTGACGAACAGAAACGATTGGTATGGTCTGCCAAACGAGAACTCTCCAAGATAAACTATCGCATCCATACTGATGCTATCAAGGTAAATCTTATTTCTGTAGAGGTAACCCGTGAGTAAGCAGCCATGAAATATGCTGATGAAGCGGTGTCCTAAATATCGCTATGTTATGACCAAAATAGCCGCTTTGGCGGTTGACATTATGGATTTTGTGATCCATGTAAGCACTTTGTGATAAATGTAAGCAATCGTGTTAGCAAAACATTTTTATAAAAAGAGAGTAAAATTTCCTAATGACCAATTTGAGGTTATCGAGTGAGCCCTTTTGGACTTCTCTCAGGAAATATCAAGAGGTAATCTGTATTCCTCCACCGTTCGCTCAAAGGCTGAACAGTAAAGTATCCTATATTACTTGGCAAAGTATCTTAGGATACTTGGCAAAGTATCTTAGGATACATGACAAAGTATCTTAGGATACATGGCGAAGTATCTTAGGACTCTATGTTAAGAGGTTTATCGGGTGAGCAAGTTTATCCCCACTAAATTTTTACTGAGACACAAAAACGGTTTTCTTTATCAACCTGTCCCCCCCCACACATTTTCTCAGATACTCGTCAGACAAAGAAAATGGCAAGAGTCTCTTGCGAAAACTCTTGCCACCATTATTTCTATGCTTTTTGTAAATATAAAAGATTTTGAATCTTTATTTCACAAAGTTTCTGCGATAAGCAATCATTTTAAGTGCAGTCACGGCACATTCGTCACCTTTGTTACCGAGCATTCCACCACAGCGGTCTTCCGCTTGCTCCATGGTGTTGCAGGTAAGCAGACCATAGATGACAGGAACATCATGTTGTGCGTTTAGCGATGCCAGTCCCTCGGTCGCACCTTGACATATGTAATCAAAATGTGGAGTGTCACCTCTGATGACACAGCCTATAGCTATCACAGCATCTACCTGACCACTCTTGACAAACTGGGCAGAACCGAAAACGAGTTCAAAACTTCCTGGTACAGTTTGTACCAAAATATCATCTTCTGCCACCCCATGTTTCAAAAGAGTGTCACAAGCCCCCTGCAAGAGAGCCCCCGTGATCTTGTCGTTCCATTCGCTAACTACAATTCCTATGCGCATACCATTTCCATTAGGTACAGAATTGAAATCGTAGTCGGAGAGATTATGTAGCTTGCTTGACATATGTGCTAAGCTTACTTGCTAACGTGCTCAATATACTTGTCTATCTCGGTGTACTGGACACTCTGCTTATAGTTGTCCTTCACCTTCTCGTAGCATTCGAGTGCTTTGTCATTCTGTCCCAAAGCCTCGTAGATTTGTCCTGCCTGAACCAAATACATAGGACTCAGAGTGTTGTTGTCAGCCTTGTCTGCTGCCTTCAGCAAAAGCTTTACAGCCTTTTCGTTCTGACCCAACTCTGCATAGCAGTTACCCAACAAGCCAATAGCAGAAGGGCTTACCATTTCATCACCGCAGTCATCATAGTCCTCAAGCATGTTTACGGCTTCTTGGTATTTCTCTGTCTGCGCATAGCACATGGCTGCATACAGAGTTGCCAGATTACCAGCCTTGGTGCTTCCATACTGATTAGCCACAGCGAGAAAGCCCATCTGACCGTTTTCACCGTTGAGAGCCTTCTCATAATTGCCGTTCATAAACTGCTGCTGTGCCTCGAACAAAGCCTCATCGGCCTTGTGATTTCTTGGTACAATGACAAACTGATGAACCAGCAGGAAGCCAATCACAATAACCAAAATGGCACCAATACCATATCCAAGAGGCTTGATGTTTTTCTCCACAAATGAAGTGGAGGCTGCAATGGTCTCGTCAAATTCGTTAGACTCAACCTTGATGTTCTTTTTTGACATACTTATATCTTTGTTTTTGTTTATTCACACATTCAAAGCGATGCAAAATTAGTCAATAAATCTCATAAAATGAAATTGACGAGCATATTTTTAAGTCATCCATAGTTTGTGGGGCTGCATTTGATACAGAATGTGAGCAAATACGACAAATAATCAGCGTAAACAAACTCAAGAACGGAAGAAAAAGAGTAAATTTGTGGAAGAAATAAGGTAAAATGTCGCCAAAAGCGGTGGCAACAATCTACATAAAACAACATCAAAACTAATGTAATTATGGTAAATCGATTTATTCTGAATGAAGTATCGTATTTTGGTCCTGGTGCACGCAAGCAACTGCCTGAGGTAGCGAATCGCCTTGGATTCAAGAAGGCTCTCGTGGTTACCGACAAGGGACTTGTGAAGTTTGGCGTTGCCAAGATGGTGACTGATGTGCTGGAAGAAGCAGGAATACCCTATGAGGTTTATAGCGAGGTGAAGCCCAATCCTACTGTGACTAACGTAAAACAAGGTGTGGCTGCTTTTGCCGCTTCTGGAGCAGATTTCATTGTTGCCATTGGTGGTGGATCAAGCATGGATACAGCTAAAGGCATAGGAATCGTTACCAATAACCCAGAGTTTGCTGATGTGGTTAGTCTTGAGGGATGCGCTCCCACCAAACAGAAGACTATACCCATCATTGCCCTTCCCACAACAGCAGGAACTGCTGCTGAAACAACCATCAACTATGTAATCATTGACGAAGAGAAGCAGAAAAAGATGGTGTGTGTGGATCCCAACGACATACCATGCTGTGCCATTATTGATGCAGAGTTGATGTACAGCCTGCCCAAGGGTACTACTGCTGCCACAGGTATGGACGCACTCACTCATGCCATTGAAGGTTACATCACAAAGGCTGCGTGGGAACTGTCAGACATGTTTGAGATTGAGGCTATACGACTAATCAACAAATACCTGCGTCAGGCTGTGTATGACCCCAAGAATCCCACAGGCAGAAGTGGCATGGCATTAGCACAGTATGTGGCTGGCATGGCATTCTCTAATGTAGGATTGGGTGTGGTGCACGGCATGGCACATCCTATGGGATCTCTGTTTGATATCCCCCACGGAGTAGCTAACGCTCTGTTGCTGCCCACCATCATGGAGTACAACAAGCCTGTGTGCATCGACAAATATGTGGAGATAGCCAAGGCTATGGATGCCTATAAGGAGGGTATGACAAAGGCAGAGGCTGCACAGGCCGCCTGCGACGCTGTACGTGCGCTGGCTATTGAGGTTGGCATTCCCCAGCATCTTTCTGACCTGGGTATTACAGAGAAAGATATTGATGCGCTGGCAGACCAAGCTATCGAGGACGTATGTACACCAGGCAACCCTCGCCTTGTCAGTCGTCAAGACATTGTAGAACTATACAAGAAGGTGCTCTAAGAAACATCTCCACAGCAGATAACAAGGAAAAGGGCGTACCACAAATGTGGTGCGCCCTTTGTCGTCAAGTTATTCTCAGTCTCGACCACGGATATACTACATACTTTGAGAGAAATAATCTGAAATTAGCTATAGGGGAAAAAGTCGTTCCTCAGAGGATAGCTCTTACGTATTTAACCCAAATCGGTCATTAGACCGAAACAAAAAATCCATTCCTGCTGATGGATAGTTCTTACCAATCCCTATCAGCATCTAATGACCGATTGGGGTTTAATATAATATTTATCAAGAGATTGTACAGAAACAGAAGAGTCACACCTGCCTAAAAAGAAGACGGGCGTGACTCTCTTTCTGTATGCCAATATTTACTGAATTGCATCTGCCGAGGGAGGCACACTGTCGGCAGCAGCCCCCCAGCTCTTGTTGGGACGAGAGCCCATCTCGAGCACAAGTGTACCACCCTTCTTGAGGTCATCATGACTGAACCAAGGTTTGTCCAAAGGCTTTCCATTCAATTTCGCACTCTGGATATACTTGTTGGTGTCACTACATCCTTTAGCCACAATGCGGAAAGTCTTTCCGTCTGGAAGTGTCAGTTGAACATCCGTAAAGAGCGGACTGCCGATATTGTAAATGGGGAAACCTGGTGTCACAGGATAGAATCCCATGGATGAAAATACGACAAATGATGTGAGGCCACCGCCATCCTCATCTCCAGGAACTCCCATCACATCGTTGCGGAACCATGTCTTGAGACACTGACGTATGCGTTTCTGTGTCTTCCAGGGAGCACCAGCATAGTTATATATATAAGGTATATGGAGCGAGGGCTCGTTTGCCATCGTGAACTGACCTATGTTGCCTGTCTGATCGGGGAGCTGATAATAGAACTCTCTTTTTCCCTTACCCATACCTTGAGCAAAGGTCTGGTCAAGATTCTTCACCAGTTGCTCAGGGCCTCCCATCAACTTCACCAAGTCGGCAAAATTATGCTGCACGTCCCAGCGGTAAGTCCAACCATTGTTCTCATCGTATGCATTACGTGCTGAGAGTCCACCTCCAAAGCGATAGTCAAAGTTAGGAAGGAACTGCCCATCCTTGTCTTTTGGATGGAAGAACTTAGTATTTGGATTCCATACGTTTCTATAGTTGTAACTCAACCGTAAATATTTCTGCTGATTATCCTGGTCACCACGCCATTGTGCGATGCGCGAAAGGCACCATTCATCATAAGAGGTGCCCAATGTAACAGCCACAGGCTGACGCTTCTCGAAACCATGCACATTGGGGTCAGTCTCCTCCTCTCCCTCATGCAGAGCGGGTATGTAGCCATGCTCCTTATAGAAGGCATCAATCCAGCCAGCAGGCTTACCGCACCAGGGAGCAAGCGTCTTCTCCTCAATTCCCTTACGACAATACTCAAACGCACGGTCAGCATCTACTTTTAGTCCTTTATAAAGAGCATCAGCAACCATTGCCACCCCATGGTTAGAGTTCATGCGACGCGTGTCTCCAGTCATTTCCGGGAAAGTGGGCATCCATTTGGTCCCCATCTGCTCTGCCATACGTAGATAAGACTCAATGATATTCTCCTCCTCCGTAGGGAACACTAAAGCACGCAGAGGATGTGCGGCACGATAGGTATCCCAAATCCAATCGTCTGTGTAAAAGGGCACACCATCATCATAATGCACCTTTCCATCAAAAGCGCTAAAATACCGCCCCTCCTCACTTAGGCAAACGGGGCGTTCGAATGTACGATAATAGGATGTATAGAAGACTGTTTTCTGGTCTTCCGTACCGCCCTTCACCTTGATGTGTCCTAAAGTCTCGTTCCATATCTTACGTCCTTTGGCTTCCACAGCCTTTCGGTTGAATCCTCTCTGCTCACGGTTGACGTTTCGCATGGCTTGCGTCTCTCCAATCAATGAGATACCATATCTGAAGCTAACCTTTCGGGTTCCTGCAGGGAATTTGTATGCCACACATGCCTGTCTTCCCTCTGCCCTGCCTTGACCTACTTGAATAGCTCCTTCACGAAGCACACCACTCTCAATAGGCTTCACAGAAAAATCACCACTTATATAGATGCGCATGTTGGCACTCAACTGCTGATAGCCATCCGCATGATTGCCTTGCACATTAAGTGCTCCATTGTCAGAGTATAGGATTACTGTGGCTGACTTATTAGGATCTTGAAACTCAAAATCATAAATGGCACTCTGGTGAGAAACACCCAGACTGACATCAATGGTATTGTCTGCAATCTCCACGTAATAAGAGTAAGGTGTTATGCGCTCTTGATCCCAGTTTGTGCTTATGATGGGTTTCAGCTCTGTTCCTTGTGTCACACTGATTCTAAAAGCCGAACGCTCTCTGTGATTGGTTACCACGATAGGCAAACCTTCCAAACGTTCTGTGGTGTAATCTCCACGGGTTGGATAAATACGCATAAGGCTGTTTGGAAGTTGTACTGTGGCAAATGTAGGAACCAGCAAATGACTTATGTTTCCTATGTACGGGTTAACATAATCTACATATTCCCGAGCCGATGCAAATACTGCCAGAGAAGATGCCAACGTGGCAACAAGTAATGTTATTCTAAATCTCTTCATATGATTTGGAGTATGTAACGTTAAGCAATGTATAATCTTAAACTCATCGTATGTCTTGCGCTTCAGACACTATTGTTATTGACAAGTAAATACAAAGTTACAGTTTTTCTCGTTTTCTACGAGAGTTTGGCATCGTTATATTTCTTCTTTATCCGTATTCTCCACTTCTGATTGGAAGTCTTCTGCTGTTTTCCGCAAGGCTTCCTTATGACCATTGAGTGCTGCAAAAGAAGAAAACTGTGCGGCACGCGCGTACATAGACATTCGAGGATGTTTGTCAGATGTGTGATGCTCCAGATGAATTATGTCTTCGTATTTGTTCATGTGTTAGAAGTACTATATGATTCTCATTATGCTATTTCCCTTTCTTCACATCATCAGAGGACAGTCCTGCCGCATGCCCCCCAATCTGTTTGTTACGCTCTATAGCGGTTGCCCCTTCATCAAAGTTAAGTCCCTTCAAGATGGCGTTTTTACCAAAACGCTTCTTTATTTCAAGAATCGTTTTCTGAAGAGTCTTCTCTCGCGCAAGTTCTGTTCTTAGTTGCTGCTCTTTTCTCCTTTCTTGCTCATAGTCTGTGAAAAGATCCAGTTGTACAGCCTCTTTTCTTTCAGATGCCACACCTGACTCTCCTACAACATGATTCGCTGTAAGATTCAGACGACGAACCAGCAGATTCTGGTCTGCTATCTGATCATACAGATCAAGTACGACCTGGGAAATGATACGTGTGGAGGACGTGGGGCCCTCAATTCTGCTGCTGCCATGGGCTGGCTTTGGTACAGACCTGCCATAATGGTCCATTACGATGTCACCCCGATAACAATCCCGAATATGCGCATCGGTCAAATTCTCCCTATCATAACCAATGTATAGTACCAGTTGGTCTGTTACCAGCCCCTTGTCTACCAGGTCAAGCGCAATAGCCTCAGCCATCTCGTGTACGACTACCCTGGCCTTTTTCCATGTGTAAGGAGATTGTAGCACCTGTCCGCTGGATAAAGAATTGACTTCTGGTTTATAGGATTTTATGGCCTGCATGGTACAGGGCTCCCATCCCCAAGCATGGTCTATAAGTAATTCTGCATTTACCCCAAACAAATGATAAAGCAACTCTTCGTTGCGCACAGACTGCAACGCAATGTCCCCCATGGTGTGAATACCATACATAGCCAATTGCCGTGCCGTACCGTTGCCAACGCGCCAAAAGGAAGTCAAAGGCTGATGATCCCACAACTTTTGTCTATAACTCATCTCATCCAGTTCCGCTATCCGTACACCATCTTTGTCCGCAGGAATATGCTTGGCAACAATATCCATAGCGACTTTTGCCAGATAAAGGTTTGAACCGATGCCCGCTGTAGCTGTTATTCCTGTATTGTTGAGCACATCACGGATCATGAGCATTGCCAACTCGTGTGCAGTCATCCTATATGTTTTCAGATAGGCTGTCACATCCATAAAAACCTCATCAATGCTATAGGCATGGATATCCTCTGGAGCAATGTATTTGAGATAGGTTGCATATACACGTGTGCTATACTTAATGTAGTAAGCCATACGTGGTGGTGCAATGATGAAGTCAACATCCCAGTTGGGATTTTGTTTCAGCTCTACATCATTCCATGATTTGCCTGTAAACTGTCCTGCGCCTTTCCTTCGCTCTTCGTTCACCTGCCTCAAGCGTTGCTTCACCTCAAAGAGTCGCGCCCTTCCACTTATGCCGTATGCTTTAAGCGACGGAGTTACTGCCAAGCAGATAGTCTTGTCCGTACGACTTATGTCCGCAACCACGAGGTTTGTCGTAAGAGGATTAAGTCCCCTCTCTACGCATTCCACTGATGCGAAGAAACTTTTCAAATCTATGGCTATGTAAGTACGTGCACTTTCTGGCATAATTCTAACTCAAACGAAATAGAGAGGGAAGTCTCATACGCTTCATGCGTTTGGAGAACTTCCCTCTCTCAGTATCATTTAGAAGGTGAATATGCAGGAGAGAATCAGTCTGTAGACTGTGTTAGCACTTGTTCCAGTGCTCGGCACAACTGGTCAGGACAGGAGGTTGCCTTCATTCCACATCGCACTCCATCCAGTTTGGCAATGACCTGCTCTGGCTTCATGCCGACAACCAACTGTGACAATCCTTTTGTGTTGCCATCACATCCTCCATAGAAGCGGCATCGACTAATGCAACCGTCTTTCACACCCACTTCTATATATTGACTACAGGTGCCACGAGTCTTATAGAGAAGTACGCTCTCTCCGTTTTCCTTTGCGACCTTGTTCTCCTGTAACTCCATTATTCTTCAACGTCCTCCTCAGGCTTCATGTTGGTGTACACAGTCTGTACATCATCAAACTCTTCCAACTTGTCCACCATCTTGTTGATGGTCTCACGCTGTTCGGGTGTAACTTCCTTCAAATCGTTGGGGATATAGGTAAACTCTCCACCGACATCTTCAAAGCCATCTGCTTCCAGCTTCTTCTGAATTGCATTGTACGATGTTGGCTCGCCATAAATGGTGATTGTGCCTTCTTCATCGTCTTGGTCAAATTCCTCGTCCACTCCGTAGTCAATCATCTCCAGAATGAAGTCATCCATGTCCATGTCACTCTTTTTCTTGAATGTGAACACGCACTTATGATCGAAAAGGAATGAGAGCGAACCTGTTGTTCCCATGTTTCCGTTGAACTTGTTGAACACGCTTCTAACATCAGCAACGGTACGTGTGGTGTTGTCAGTCAGAGTGTCGACAAAGACAGCCACTCCATGAGGTCCGTAGCCCTCGTAGGTTACGCCTTTGTAATCGCTCTGGTCCTTACCCATTGCATTTTTGATGGCACGCTCGATATTATCCTTCGGCATGTTCTCGCGCTTGCACACTGCAATCACAGAGCGCAGGGCAGGATTGTTCTCAGGTTCTGGACCTGCCGCTTTCACAGCGATGGCAATCTGTTTGCCCAGTCTTGTGAATGTCTTGGCCATATGGCCCCATCTCTTCAATTTGGTAGCTTTGCGGTATTCAAATGCTCTTCCCATTGGTTTTTATCTATTATATTTTTTATATTAAACTATATCTGATCTCTGATTTGTTCTATGCAGAAGTCTTATCTGAGCTCTGCTCCAAGCTGCTTGGTAAGCTGCTGCACCAGCTTCTGCATGATGGATGTGATTTGCTTCTCGTTGAGTGTCTTTGCATCATCTTGCAGAATGAAATTCACAGCGTATGATTTCTTGCCCTGGGGCAGGTTCTTCCCTTCGTAAACATCAAAAAGATTCACCGCACGCAACAGTTTCTTTTCTGTCTGATAAGCTATCTTCTCAATCTCTGCGAACTCCACACCCTGATCAACCAGCAGTGCCAAGTCACGGCTCACAGCAGGGAATTTGCTGATTTCTCTGAAACTTACCACTTTGCCTTGAATGCTCTTCATGAGCAATTTCCATCGAATGTCTGCATAATAAACGGGGGCAGTAAGCTCAAACTTGCTCAACAGGTCTTGGCTGATGATGCCCATTTCGCATAGTACCTGCCCATTACGCGTCTTAATCTGAAGGCTCTTGGCATAGATGTCACTTGACCCATCGCTGAAGAGAAGCATGCCAAAGGGTACACCTGCACGATTTAGGATATTGATAACGTGTGCTTTCAGTTCTGCAAAACTGGTGTCTTCGTCAGGATGAGCCCAGTTGCCACAAACTCTCTTGCCTGTCAGCCAGAGCCCCAGATGATAATCCTCGCTGTAGGCATCCAGCACATGCTTGATTACCTCAGGATCACGACTGCTACTTACACCGGGTATGATATCTGGGCAACGCTTAGAAGCATCATACTTATAGCAATTGCCGTATTCGAAGAAACGCAGATTGGGGTTCTTGTGGCTTACATTACGTGCAATGCTCTCCAATCCGCCAAACAACAATGTCTGTCTCAGCACATTGAGGTCTTGGCTCAATGGATTAAGCAACTTCACCAGATTTTCGCTCTTATACGATTGCAGCCCATCATAATATGCACCACGCTGCAGACTGTTGTTCAGAATCTCGCGGAAGCCAGCACCTACCAGTTGCTCTCCTACAAGGTTTTGCAACTTATGGCTCTTATCGTTTTCTCCCTTTACAGCCAGACTGCTGTGCAGCGTTGTTGGAATCTCCACTTGATTATAGCCATATATGCGAAGAATATCTTCCACCACATCACACGGACGCTGAACGTCTACACGGTAAGGAGGAACCACCAAATCCACTCCCTCGGCATCCTCTCTGGTGATTTCCATTTCCAGACTCTTCACAATGCTTCGAACGGTTTCTGCTGGTATGTGTTGTCCAACCAGGCTGTCCACATACGCATACTTCAGTTCTACAGGGAAGCCTACAACGGGTTCTGGATGAGTATCCACAATCTGCATGCTCACCTTTGCTCCTGCCAGTTCCTTGGCCATCAGGGCAGCTGCCTTCAGTGCGTATATCTGTGCATTAGGGTCTACACCGCGTTCAAACCTAAAGCTGGCGTCTGTGCTTAGACCATGTCTGCGAGCACTCTTTCTAATCCAAGTGGGATTGAAGTATGCACTCTCAAGCATCACATCCTTGGTGGTCTCGTACGTCCCACTGCCCTTGCCACCAAACACTCCAGCAATACACATAGGCTCTTCTGCATTGCAGATAGCAAGGTCGCGGTCAGAGAGTTTGTGCTCCACACCGTCAAGTGTGACGAATGGTGTGCCCTCAGGCATTGTCTTTACGATTACCTCATTACCTTTAATCATATCTGCATCAAAGCAATGCAGCGGCGTTCCGTATGCCATCATGATATAGTTGGTAATGTCCACAATATTATTGATGGGGCGTATTCCTATTACTCTAAGACGGTCCTGCAACCATTCTGGACTTTCCTTCACATTGCAGTCGGTCAAGGTCACGGCAGCATAGCGAGGACAAGCCTCCTCATTTTCTACACGTATCTTTATAGGTAGTTTTTCATCATCCACCTTAAAGCCGTCTACTGAGGGACGGTGCAACTCCGTTTGAAATCCGTTTTGGATGAGCCATGCATACAAGTCACGTGCCACACCATAGTGACTACATGCGTCAGCACGGTTTGGAGTGATATCTACCTCAATCACGAAATCGCTTTCGATGTGGTAATAATCGGCAGCAGGAATACCCACGGGTGTATCTTCTGGCAAGACAATGATTCCGCTGTGGTCATTTCCCACACCTATTTCGTCTTCTGCACAAATCATGCCGTTACTTTCCACACCACGTAGCTTACTCTTCTTTATGGTAAAGCACTGGTCTCCATCATAGAGTTTTGTGCCGACGACAGCAACGATGACTTTTTGTCCAGCAGCAACATTGGGAGCTCCACATACAACCTGTATAGGCTCACCTTTGCCTGTATCCACGCTGCAAATATGCATATGGTCGCTATTGGGATGAGGTTCACAAGTCAACACCTGAGCTGTCCACAGACCTTCCAATCCACCTTTGATAGACTGTACTTCCTCTACTCCATCCACTTCCAATCCGATGCTGGTAAGAGCGTCTGCAACTTCCGATGCGCTGAGTGTGGTGTCCACATATTCGCGTAGCCACTTATACGAAATATTCATTATCTTAAATAGTTATTATCTTTGTACAAACATAATTCAGCCTACAAAATTACGATATTTCCACAAGACCAACAAAAATCATTCACAAGATAATTTTCTCGTAAACCAACATTAGTGAATCACTTTTTTAAACTCAACTCTATAATACACTGATAATTCACACCTTACAAAATAAGCCATTCCTCTTAGCCTCATCCTGCAATCCAAGATTAAGCCTACGCTGTAATCCTTTTGCTATTCAGCAATCCGTTTTTCATCAGTACAGGCGCAAGCCCACCGCAACTTGATTTACTCACCCGTACAAAGAATCTACTATCAAAGTATAAGCCCAACGTTTTCGGTAAGCCAGATGAGGAAAGCGAAGCTCGCTTCAGCTTTACCATGGCGAGAAAACGAAGGGGGAACACCAACGTTTTCGGTAAGCCAGATGAGGAAAGCGAAGCTCGCTTCTGCTTTACCATGGCGAGAAAACGAAGGGTGCAATTCGGCCTAAAAAACTTATAAAAAAATAAAATTACATAGAGCCAAACCTTGCCAAAAGCAGAATAAAGCGTACCTTTGTATTTCACGAAATAAAGTTTTTAAACTAAGAAAAAATATTTTTTCAGTTGAAGAATATGAAACGTAGAACGCAGAAGAGACTCATCAATAACCTTTGTGGCGAATTGTTTGCTGAATGTGTGGTTCTCTCACACATATGCCAAAAACAGGAAGAGACGGATAAGATTATGGTGGAAGTGCTGAAGGGGCAGGATGATTTTATCAGTCGCCTATCGCACGTAGAACCAGGTAAGACGAAAGAGTTCTTCAAGAATTTCCATACCGATGTAACCCTGTTTACGCAGAAGGTAGAGCAGCAGATGCAGGCCCTCTAAGAAGACACACGATTACGCGATGTGAGCATGAAGCAAAGTTTTTATAGGCGCATACTTTATAGATGGATGGGATTTTCGGAAGTGGTTACAGAACCACGCCCATCCAAATATATTATCATAATGGCTCCGCATACCAGTAACTGGGATTTCGTAGTGGGCAATCTCTATTGCCGCGCAGAGGGTTTCACGTGCAATTTTCTAATAAAAAAGGAATGGTTCGTGTGGCCATTTGGTTGGCTTATGCATCGACTGGGAGGTATCCCCGTCTTTCGCGACAAGCAGATGGGCTCTACAGACAGACTGGCCATGATGGCCCTGCAAGCCAAAGAGTTTAGACTCTGTATTACGCCCGAAGGAACACGTAAACCTAACCATGAATGGAAACGTGGTTTCTACTACATCGCACTCAAGGCTCACCTGCCTATCCTGCTCTACGGAGTGGACTATAAGGAAAAGAAGATACAATGCACCAAAACCATCATACCCAATGGAGACATTGAGGCACAGATGGCGGAGATAAAGGAGTATTTTAAACATTTCGTGGCAAAAAAGCCCGAGAATTTCGCTGTATAATGAACAAACACATACCCGCCATTCTGTCATTGGCTACCATGATAGCCATGGGAACGACAGACATCTGTGCACAGCAGAATAAAGCTTTGCGCACAGCCTTAGCTGACTATATCGAAAACTATAATCGCAACGCCACCTGCTACACCAGTTATGACCGTGTGACAGTGGAGGACATCAGTATCAATTCCGAAGAACGAAAGGTTTTCATTTATCTGAGCGAAGGTTTTCTCGGTCAACCGTTCACGCCTGAGTCCGTGAAGGAGATTTACGAGAATATCCAGAAAAGGCTCCCTCAAAACCTGGCTTCTTACAAACTTGTGGTCTATGCTGACGGCACACCCATAGAAATGCTGATTCCTGTGAATCTTTCTGAAGTGAAAGATGAAAGTCGCATCTATGGAAAGTTAGAATATAAGGGGCATCCTTGGGTACAGAGAGAAGATTTGCCCTACTCCATCTCTCGCGGACTTCAGAACAAACATCTCTGCCTGTGGGCAAGTCACGGAAAATACTATAACAACAGAACTCAAGAATGGATTTGGCAACGTCCACGTCTGTTCTGTACCACAGAAGACCTATTCACACAGACCATCGTAGTACCATACCTGATGCCCATGCTCCAGAATGCAGGGGCTTGTGTGTTCACCCCCCGAGACCGCGACTGGCAGAAGAATGAGATTATCATAGACAATGACGCCCCTGATGTAAACGGTATCTACCAAGAGAATAACGGCCGTTACGAATGGGACAATGGCGGACGGGGCTTTGCTTACAACCACGTCTATTATCAAGATGGTGAAAACCCATTCATGGACGGATCGAGCAGAATGATACAAAGCGTGACAGGCAAACGCCAAGTGAGCAGTATTGTCTGGCGTCCTGCCATTACTGAGGAGGGTGACTACGCTGTGTATATTTCTTATCAGACCCATGAGGGAAGCGTAGATGATGCTCACTACGTAGTACGGCATCAGGGCATTGACACTCCCTTCACAGTAAACCAGCAGATGGGCGGAGGAACCTGGGTCTATCTGGGCACTTTCCATTTCACAGCAGGAGACTACGAAAACAACTGTGTATTGCTCACCAATCAGAGTTCATCACGAGGAATCGTTTCTGCCGATGCTGTACGGCTGGGAGGCGGCATGAGCAATATCGTGCGCTCTGACAGCACGATGTCTTACGCGCTTTGCAGTGGACTGCCTCGCTTCCTTGAAGCAGCCAGATATTCTGCGCTTTGGTATGGGTTTCCGCTGGACACCTATAGCGTGAAGGACAATGATGACTATGGAGACGACATCAACGTACGTTCGCGTACGGAGAACTATCTGGGACGAGGCAGTGTCTATCTGCCCGGAGACAGTGGACTCTGCGTGCCCTTGGAACTGAGTATGGCAATCCATAGCGATGCAGGATTCAGAAAAGACAGTTCCATAGTGGGAACTCTGGGTATCTATACAGCTGATTTCTACGAAGGGATAACAGGAGCAGGACTTTCGCGTCTGACCAGCAGAGACCTGGCGGACATAGTAATGACACAGGTTTACGGAGACTTGAAGAGCAAATTCGGAAACTGGACACGCAGACAGATGTACAACCGCAACTATGGTGAGACTCGCGAACCACAATACCCTGCCATCATCTTAGAGATGCTCAGCCATCAAAACTGGTCAGACATGCGGATGGCTCACGACCCCTACTTCAAGTTCACCATGGCGAGAGCTATCTATAAGGGTATTCTGAAATACCTCTCTTCTGTACACCAGACGGAGTATACCGTGCAGCCTTTGCCCGTAAACAGCTTGAGTTGCATCCTTAATGCAAAGAAAAGCAAGGCACGCATCTCATGGCAACCAACATCAGACAGTTTAGACGAGAGCGCATACCCAACAAAGTACATTCTCTATACAAGTTGCGGCAACAAGGGATTTGATAATGGAGTAGCTATCGATGCACGCTCTACAGCCGTGGATGTGGACGTGGAGCCAGGCGTACTGTATCGCTTTCGTGTGGCGGCAGCCAATAATGGTGGTGAAAGCATGTCAGCAGACGAAGTTTGTTGCTACATGGCAGCAGAAGGTGCGCCCGAGGTGTTGGTCGTTGATGGCTTCCAACGAGTGGCAGGACCTAAGGCTTTCAATACCGAACAGACCTCTGGTTTTGACATGAGTCAAGACCCAGGCGTTATTGATGTAAAAATGCCAGGATACTGTGGTTATCAATTATACTTTGGCAAGGATGGTTGTGGTAAGGAGAACAGCACAGGACACGGTTTCAGCGGTGGTGAGCTTGAGGGGATGATTCTGGCTGGTAACACACACAACTGGTCTACAATTCACGCACAGGAGATTTTGAGCGCAGGACAGTACAATATCAGTAGCATACAAGGCAGCGCAGCAAAGAGTGTCAATGCCCAGCAGTTTGCCCTGGCTGATTTCATCTTTGGCGCACAGCAGGTAGACGGCTATTCCCTGCGTACCTACAAGACCTTCACCCCAGAGATAAAAGACTTGATGAAGCATCTGAGCCAGAACAGATGTGCCCTGATGGTAAGTGGAGCCTACATAGGGTCTGACATGCAACAAGCTGACGAACGCAAGTTCCTACAAGAGACCCTAAAGTTCACCACCTCGGAGAGTGTCTTTGCAGAATCACCCATAAGCATACAGGGCATGAACACCCAGTGCTCCGTATACACCGAGCCCAACGAGGAACATTACTGGGTGCGCCACATGGATGTACTGCAACCGTCAGACAACGGCTTCTCTACCATGCTCTACGGAACAGGTCAGCAATGCTCTTCCGTAGCATACCAGGGAAGCGACTACAGAGCCATTTCATTTGGTTTCCCATTAGAATGTATTAAGGAGAAAGGCGCACGTACAGCCATCTTCGGAGCCTCTGTACATTTCCTTATGGATAAATAACAGATGGGGGCTGGGCGAACACATATATATCCATTTACCCAAGACATATATATCTATTGTCTACATAGAACACAGATACTTATGTCCATAATTTGGGTAAGACAAACTGAGAACAGCCAAGAATAAAAATCAAGAATAAAAATTTTATAATTATATATATATAATATGTATCAGATTGTATGTAACGAAAAAGGGTCGAGAACTCTTGCCGTAATGGAAGAGCATCTTGAGACCATCGAGAAACATAATCTCTTCAGCGACCTGTTGGACAGTAATGGCATTGTAGACGAAAACGTACTTGAGAAACTGCGTCTCAACGTTCGCTCCATGCTCAATACCGAACATCCAGACGCAGGACTTCTGAAGCTCTGTCAGGATCTTCTCTTCCATGACAATATGAAGGCGCGCGGACTCCACGAACTGATTCTCCTCTTTATCGAATGGGAAAAGGAAAAACTGGAATCCTTGAAACCAGAACTTGAAACGGAGAGCGAGAGTTGAGCGTGAAGGAACATCTCTTAACGGATTGGTTACCTACCACCAGACGCGAGATGGACTTGCGTGGATGGGACTGCGCTGACGTCATTCTGTTTAGTGCAGATGCATATATTGACCATCCTTCGTTTGGAGCGGCTGTCATAGGACGCATCATTGAGGCAGAGGGATTGCGAGTAGCCATCGTACCACAACCAGACTGGCATGGTGACTATCGTGACTTCCGCAGACTAGGACGCCCCCGTCTGTTCTTTGGCGTTGCGCCTGGATGCATGGACTCTATGGTGAACAAGTACACCGCTGCCAGAAGGCTGAGAAGCGAAGATGCCTACAGCCCAGACGGGCGTCACGACATGCGACCCGAATACCCCACCATCGTCTACACACAGATTCTGATGAAGCTTTATCCCGATGTACCAGTTGTGTTAGGGGGCATCGAAGCCAGTCTGAGACGTGTGATGCACTATGATTACTGGCAGGATCGCTTTCGCCCCAGCATTCTGGTGGACAGCGGAGCGGATATGATTACATATGGCATGGGAGAGAAGCCTACCCTCCAATTATGCCATACGCTGACAGATGCTTTGGAGTATAGTCACCCCGACCTGTATTACGACCAGGATGGAGTCTCTTACATAACACGCTCCACCTTTCGCCAAGTAGTACAGCAAGAAGCATCCATTCCACAAACCGTGTCGCTTTACAGGCGTGAGGATATTCCAGGGGGAATAAGGAAAGACGATATCGTATTGCATAGTTACGAAGACTGCCTACAGGACCGCAAACTCCATGCTGAGAATTTTCGTCATGTGGAGGAAGAGAGCAACAAGCTTCATGCACAACGTCTGCTGCAGCAGACTGGTCGCGAATGGGTGGTGGTGAACCCACCCTTCCCTCCGCTAACTCAAGAGGAACTGGACCATAGTTTCGACTTGCCCTATACACGTCTGCCTCACCCCAAGTACAAGGGGAAGCGCATACCTGCCTACGAGATGATCAAGTTCAGCGTATGCCTCCACCGAGGATGTTTTGGCGGATGTGCCTTCTGTACCATCAGCGCTCATCAAGGCAAATTCATCATGAGCCGCTCCAAGGAGAGCGTGCTCAGAGAGGTGAGACAGATTACGCAGATGCCAGATTTCAAAGGCTACTTGAGCGATTTGGGTGGTCCCAGTGCAAACATGTACATGATGCATGGGA
Source organism: uncultured Bacteroidaceae bacterium (assembly GCA_934394435.1). Lineage (GTDB taxonomy): Bacteria > Bacteroidota > Bacteroidia > Bacteroidales > Bacteroidaceae > Physcousia. The sequence continues at coordinate 3,870 of CAKRRN010000041.1, read as the reverse complement.
AAAACAGCAAGGCGTGTGCTGTCTGTAAACGTCCGTCGTGCATACATCCGCAAATATGCCCCAACCTAAATGGTGACCACCGTCCGTTGATTGACATCTACAAGGCTGTGGATTCCCTACCAGGCATCAAGAAGAGCTTCATCGGGAGTGGAGTGCGCTATGACCTGCTCCTGCACGACTGGAAAGACGATACGCTAAATCGTGCTGCACATGATTACACACGCGAACTCATCGTGAACCATGTAAGCGGCAGACTCAAAGTGGCTCCAGAGCATACCTCCGACAGAGTTCTGGATTTGATGCGCAAACCACCCTTTGCACAGTTCCGTAGCTTCAAGCGCATATTCGATGACATCTGCCACAGCAAGCATCTACGCCAGCAGATTATACCATACTTCATAAGCAGTCATCCCGGATGTCATGCAGAAGATATGGCTGAACTGGCCATCGAGACAAAGAAGCTGGACTTCCAACTGGAGCAAGTGCAGGATTTCACTCCCACGCCACTCACCGTGGCAACTACGTGTTGGGCAACGGGATATCACCCCTACACCATGCAACCCGTATTCACAGCACGCTCTCCCAAGGAGAAGGAACAGCAGCGGATGTTCTTCTTCTGGTACAAGAAAGAAGAGCGTAAGCACATTGAGTCATACCTACGTGGCATAGGGCGACAAGACTTATTGAAAAGATTGTTTAACAAATAACAAACATAACACTATAATAGAATCATATGAAAGATTGGTTTGAATGCAAGGTCAGATATGACAAGACAATGGAGACTGGCCTATTGAAAAAGGTGAATGAGACATATTTGGTAGACGCCATCAGTTTCACTGAGGCAGAGGAACGCTTCTTGGAGGAAATAGAACCTATGATGTCTGGCGAATACAGCATAAGCGATATTCGCAGAGCAAAGATTGCAGAACTCTTTGAAAGCATTGACACCACCGATGACAAGTGGTACAAAGCCAAAATCGCTTACATCGCCTACGATGAGAAGAAAGGTGTAGAGAAGCGTACCAACCAGATTATGCTCGTTCAGGCAAAAGACCTGCGTATGGCAGTGAAGAATCTGGACAAGGGTATGCAAGGCACCTTGGGCGACTGGGACATCATCTCCATAGCAGAAACACCCATTATGGACATCTTTAAATTCTCAGCAGATGGAAAAGAGTCCGGCACAGAAAATAAGTGAGATCAAAGCCACACTACCCAACGGAGTTGAGCTGGTGGCAGTAAGCAAGTTTCATCCTGCCGAGATGATTCAAAACGCTTACGAAGGCGGACAACGGGTCTTCTCTGAAAGCCATGTACAGGAACTTCAGACAAAGCACGAGCTTTTGCCTGCAGACATACAGTGGCACTTCATCGGGCATTTGCAACGCAACAAAGTGAAATATATCACCCCCTACGTATCTCTCATACAATCGGTGGATTCTCCACGTCTGCTTGAGGAAATCAATAAGCATGCGCTTGCCAACGGAAGACGTGTGGATTGTCTGCTGCAACTACACGTGGCACAAGAAGAGACCAAATTCGGGTTCACCCCACAGGAGTGCCTGGATTACCTTGAGACAGGAGCATGGCGACAGATGCAAGGGGTACGCCTCTGTGGCATGATGTGTATGGCAAGCAATGTGGAAGACACAAAGCAGATAGCCCAAGAGTTCAACGTTGCCTACCACACCTATGAAGAGGCCAAGGCTTCGTTCTTTTCTGACACAGACTCCTTCAGAATACGCTCATGGGGCATGAGCCACGACTACCCCATTGCCATACAGTGTGGCAGCAACATGGTACGTATCGGAACAGCCATCTTTGGTCCCCGACAATACTGATTACTCGTACTGTAATTCCCATTTCCCTGCTCTACAACAGAGAAATTTGTCATATAGGCATGAAACTTGCACTAAATATCGTCTTATGTGCAAGTTTCATGCCTGTTTTCTTGTGTATATGTTAACTAATCTTTAACTTTGCACAAAACTTAATTCTTTGTGCAATTATGGACATTTCGCAAGTAAAGTCATTTAATAAACTCGTAGAAAGCAGTATTCAGAAATTTTGGGATATGGATTCCATGTCTGATTATGGAATCTGTACCTTTCAATATAAAGATGTGGCTCGCATCATTGAGAAGATGCACATTCTGTTTGAACATGCAGGCATAAAACCAGGTGACCGCATCGCGCTCTGCGGAAGGAATCTCAGTCGCTGGGGTGCTGCCTTTTTCAGTATTCTCACCTATGGTGCAGTAGCGGTACCCATCCTGCATGAGTTCCATCCCTCTCAAGTACATGATATTGTCAATCACAGCGGTGCTCGTCTGCTCTTCGTAGGTGATAAGGTATGGCCCAAGTTGGATGCAAAGGAAATGCCTTTGCTGGAAGGCATCATTTCATTGGCAGACTTCAGTCTGCTGACTTGCTCAAACCCAGAGTTGAACCATGCTCGTGAGAATCTCAATCTGCTGTTTGGCGAGAAATATCCTCTGAACTTCCGTGCCAAGCATCTGAATTACTACCAAGACAAACCAGACGAACTGGCACTCATAAACTATACCAGTGGAACGACCAGCAACTCCAAAGGAGTGATGATACCTTATCGAGCACTCTGGAGCAATTGTGACTTCGCCGTGAATGTACTTGGCAAACAGATCAAAGCTGGCGATACGGTCTTGAGCATGCTTCCCATGGCACATATGTATGGTATGGCATTCGAGTTCCTTTTCGAATTCACCTATGGCGTACACATCAACTTCCTTACCAAGATAGCCTCTCCAACGGTGCTCATGCGTGCGTTGGCAGATGTCAAACCTTGCGTGCTCATTATGGTGCCCCTTATCATAGAGAAGGTGGTACGAAAAGCTATTCTGCCCAAGATACAAGACGTAAGAGTGAAGATGCTCATGAAGATGCCCGTTATCGGACAAAGCATCAAGCAACGTATTTGCGACAAACTCACAGAAGCTCTTGGTGGAAACTTCTACGAGGTAATCATCGGTGGAGCTGCACTCAATCGTGAGATAGAAGAACTCTTGCACGATATTGGCTTCCGCTATACCGTTGGCTACGGTGCCACTGAATGTGCTCCAATCATCTGCTACAACGATTACTCACGTCAGGTTGTAGGCAGCTGTGGGCGTAATGTCATCCATCAGGAACTCATGATTGATAGTCCTGACCCAGCCAACATACCAGGTGAGATTCTTACCCGTGGACTCAATGTCATGCTTGGATATTACAAGAACGAAGAAGCCACAGCTGCCACACTCGACAAAGACGGATGGTATCACACGGGTGACTTGGGTACCATGGATGCCGATGGCAATGTCTTCATCAAGGGACGAAGCAAGAACATGCTGTTGGGAGCCAACGGACAAAACATCTATCCAGAGGAGATCGAAGACAAGCTGAGCAGCATGTCGCTTGTAAACGAGTGCCTGGTGGTGCAGAAAGGCGAAAAACTGGTTGCTCTTGTTTATCCCGACCAAGAACAGATAGCCACTCTGGGCTTGAAGACATCAGACATTGAAGCTATCATGGAGAAGAACAGACAGGATCTCAATCCCTCTCTTCCTGCCTATGCACAGCTGACAGCCATCAAAGTGATGGACAAAGAATTTGAGAAGACTCCCAAGAAGAGCATCAAACGATATCTCTATACCAAGTAATCATATCGTATCAGAAACGCAAATGGTCCGCAAGTACATGTCTACTTGCGGACCATTTGTGTTTCTTTATGAGCTGAGGAGACTAATTGAGTTGTTCAGTCAGCCACGCTCCAGTCATCAATAGTGCCCGTCTCCGACGAGAAGCTGACACCCACCTTGTGTATTGGACGCCCATCATTCATGTAACTTCGAGC
>CAKRRN010000040.1 GCA_934394435.1 uncultured Bacteroidaceae bacterium | reverse complement strand
TTAAAAAAAGAATTCAACGAGATGCTGCATTTTTACAATATCTCGTTGAATGGGAGTTTTTAAGGGACGACTATGTAGAAATGAATGGACGCACAATCATCAATGGGATAGGCATAACCTCATGGAATGGGCGCGACTGCATCTTTGGTCCCACTCAGGCCTGGTATATGGAATGGCTGTATAACAGCCAGATAAGTAATGACTACCGATCCATCCTTGTCCACTTTGAAAAGAACGGTGAAGTGCTCTACGACCTATGGCCTAACGAGAGGGGCGAACTGGTGACGCACATCTCCTGTGTGAAAGAGACAGGCAAAGAATATGAAGCCACCTATGATTTGCAGGGACGCAAGGTAGAGGGGAAACTCTCACGCGGTATATATATAATAGGAGGAAAGAAGAAAGTGGTGAAGTAAACAGGTAACTCACCAATAATTTTCTGCTGCACTATAATAACTCATACCAAGCATACCCAAAGCAAAGAACCAAGTCTGTCCTGAGGCTTGGTTCTTTGCTGTTATTTTTTCATTTCGCCACTTCTGGCTTAAAACCAATGATATTGTTCACTTCTGGATCATGTTCATCTGGAATGTATCAGATGAATAGTTTTTTCATTCACATCAGTTTGAGCCAAGCAACACACGCTGTGTCTTAGACTCATTGAGAGTGCTGTTTAGCTCTGCATACTGGGTGAGCTTATCCTTCCTCACGCCTTGTGAAAGTCTGAATTCGCCATTGAACTGAAGCGAATTGCCTACGTTCGGAGTGAAACTGATGACTGTTCCATACCCAAGAGTTGGATTAGGCGCAGAGTCCTCCATCTGTTTAGCCTCGAACCTCAGTCCATAGATAAGCTGTAGATTAGCAGCACTCTCTGAGGAGAACTTAACCTGATAAACCACAGCATCTGACTGGGGGAAACTGCTTGCCCAAGACTTCAGAAGCGACTTGGCCATACCGTCAGCCACATCATTGACCTGTATGCAACTGTCTACAGACACCTCGCCGCTCTTGTCCTCGTGGTCAGTACGCAGCGTGGCGGTAATCTTCATGCACGAAAGGGTCTCTCTGCTGGTTAGCAGATAATAAGTGAAGTAGCCAGAGGTAGGCTTCACCGTTGGCTGTTCTGGATCATCGTTGCCACCACATGCTGTCAGCAAGAAGAAACTTGCCACAAGCATAAAAAGTAATGTAAGAAAATTCTTTTTCATAAAATATAAATGTTTGTTTTTGTTTAATCCATACGATTACGATAATCCTCGTAAACGTACTTGCGTAAGAGCTCACGAGTGCCATCCTCATGCTCGAGCACAATAGAGGGATGAGGAATGCCATTGAACATATTGGTCTTGACCGTTGTGTAATGCAACATGTCTTCAAATATCACTTCATCGCCCACCTTCAGCGGAGCATCGAAGCGCCAGCATCCCATATAATCACCACTGAGACAGCTGTTGCCACCCAAGCGATAGACGTAGCCATGGGGCTTCTTTCCTGCCTTGCAGTCTTCTGCATTCTGCCACACGAAGTCATCGGGCAGGGATTGAGCACCCCGTACAACAGGTTGGTAAGGCATCTCCAGACAATCAGGCATATGACAAGTGAAAGACACATTGAGTATGGCTGTACTGACACCATGGTTCTCTACCACGTCAACAACCTCAGACACCAAGCATCCCGTCTGCCATCCAAAAGCACTTCCTGGTTCCAGAATCACCTTCAGATGGGGATAACGCTCACGAAGCGAACGTAGAAGTTCTATCAGTAGCGTCACATCGTAATCCTTACGTGTCATCAGATGACCACCACCAAGATTGAGCCATTTCAACTGTCCGAACCAACGTCCGAACTTACGCTCCAGATGCTCCAACGTGTGCTGAAGTGCCAACGCACTACTCTCACAATGACAATGGCAATGAAAGCCCTCAATCCCCTCAGGCAGCTGCTCGGGGAGCTGGTTTGCAAGCACGCCGAAACGGCTTCCTGGTGCACAAGGATTGTAGAGTTCTGTCTCTATCTCGCTGTATTCTGGATTGACCCGAAGTCCCATACTTACTTGATGGTCACGATAAGCAAGCACCTGTGGGGCAAAACGCTCGTATTGAGACAGAGAATTGAAGGTCACATACCCACTACAGCGTAATATCTCAGAGAAATCTTCCTTCGTATACGCAGGACTATAAGTATGCGCCAGCGACCCAAACTCTTCCAAAGCAAGTCGTGCCTCAAAGGGGCTACTGGCTGTGGTATGGGAAATATACTCACGCATAATGGGAAAGGTCTTCCATAATGCATAAGCCTTGAAGGCAAGGATAATCTCAACCCCACTCTCGTCGGCAACCCGTTGGATAAGAGCCAAATTGCGACGAAGAAGTGTCTCGCTCAGAAGATAATAGGGTACCATAATTTAATAAAAACGGGTCTTAAACTTAATAAACGAGTCTTACGTTGTCAATCCAAAGCGTATTGCCCACTGTGCCCACGTAAGCTCCACCATGACTGCTGTCAAATTTTACCACGATGTGAGTGGGAGTCTCGTTGGCATCAGCCCAACCTTCTTCTACCACTGGCACCAATTTTCCTTTGCTGTTCTTAGCATAAAACACACGATCACCTGATATCAGCCCCATCCAGCTCTGGAAGAAACTCTGATGAGAAATATCTCCATAATGGATAGCAAACTCCTTGTTATCCACCCATCCACTTGTGTTCTCTGAGAAACGGTGACGCATAGTCCCTACTCTGAGCGCATGTATGTTGCCATCCGCGTCTTCCCATCTTTTCTGCAACAAGCACATACACTCGCCCATGTCCTTGCCTGCCACTACCTTTTTCTTGCTAAATCCTGTTTCACGTATACGGTCTGCATCCCCAGGGTTATGATACTTGTAATCAAACTTCAGAGCCTTTGGGCGCTTGGTAAAGGGTATGCCGATGCTCATTTTCGCCATGGGGTTCGAACTGCTTGTAATAGGCTCCACCATCGTTCCCGTATAGATGCTTCCTGCTGCAAGAACGCTTATGTTGATGATGCCAATAGCCTTACACTTGACAATGTGCGTATAGAGTTTAGCACACTTGCCGTGTCCTGGATGTTCGTCGGGATACACGCTCACGTTTGTCTTCACCACTCCTGCCACTTTTGCATACACATTACTATTTGCCCAAGGGCATCCTCCCTGGTTCGTAAAGGCTCTTTGTCCATCATAAGTGCCCGTGGGACCCACCTCGTAAAGCGTCTGATGTTTGCCACCGACAAGCACGCTCTCGCGTATATCACGTGTAATCCAAGTATTAAAATCGCCAAATTTAATCAATTCTTCTTCTGCCGAAACACATAAAGCCATTACAGCTAAAGCAGATGTTAGGAAAAACTTCTTCATGATTATCTTTACTATATTCTTTATTCTTATTTCTTATTATTTTCCTCGTTTGTCAAGCCTTCACACGAGCTTACCTCTTCTCTCTTCTTGAGAATCTTGTCTGAGAGCATCTTTTTCAAAGATTCCACTCAACATTCATTAGAATGCCTCGTTCATATTAAATTCGACGCCTGGCTTGTTCTTGGTCAACCCGAAGTCAACCCGAAGGTTAACATGCTTCTTGAACTCCCAGCGAAACCCTACTCCTGCATTGGGTAGAATCTGTTTGAAATAGATATTCTTAAAATCAGGGAATGCGTTAGACGCACCAGCAAATACTGCCATACCAAAACGTTTGCGTAAGTGCTGGCGTAGCTCTACTTGCCCTTCGATGATATTCTTATCACGATAGCGTCCCTCATAATACCCTCGCATGTGACTTCCTTCGCCCACCATGGCCAACATGGTCCAAGGCACCTTGTCGCCATAATTAAACATACTATGTAGCTCCATAGCTAATACGCTCCCCTTCCATCCCCTGCGATAAGCCGAATAAGTGGCCTCTGTACGCATAAAACGGCTGCCTTTGCTCAGTTCCGGATAAAACATCTGCGAAATGCGCAAGTAGTTACCTCGTGTGGCATTCGTGGCAATATCGCGACTGTCATACTGAAGCACGGCTCCGATACCTGTTGAGAGGATAGACTTCGACTGTCCGTTCAGCAAGTCTGGACGCTCCATATCTCGCGCGTTGATATTGTTTATCTCCACCTGAGGACCTAAGTAGAAGTTACGTGCCACACGAAACAGATAGTCTCCGCGGAAGTAGAGTTGCAGGGCATCATAGTCGCTCTTCTGACTGTTGTTGACTCCGTTTTTATAACCGATACCCCAGAAGTCAGTAGGCTGTCTCTTGAAACGTGCCTTATAAGTCCAGCGTTGCGCATCATGCTTCATATAGTTGTTACCATTCAGAGTCACCAGATACATGCCTGAGATGTAAACAGAGAAGAAGGCATTGATATTACTGCGCTGCAGAAGAGAGTCGCTACGATCCCACGAATAGAGTCCGCTCACACCTCCACCGATGCCGAGGCTCGTGGTCTGATTATAAGACGGACCTGCCAATATGCCCCAATCGAAACGTTTATTTCCCTTGTTGCTATTTTTAAAATAACGCTTCAGACGCCAGCCGAAATGATGTCCTTTGTTCTGTTCTGACTTTTTACTTATCACCGTGCCACTTGACAGCAAACTGTCAAGTCTAAACAACTCACTACCAGCCGCAGGAGACGAAAGCAGCGTATCACCCGACACGCCCACTTTTATGCTCTCCTCTTCACCGTTGGTAAATGCCTTCTCACGAATGTCATTTTTGCTCCAACCATTTACGCTCAGAAAAGCCAACAGCGAGCATACCAAATAAGTCTTTTTCAATTTCATGCTGCAAAGTTACAGAAAAAAGGAGCGCGAGGATTGTCAGAAAAGCGAAATATGAGTACTTTTGCACGTATTTGTAGCATACGAGCGGTCAAAAGAGCAATAACTCAAGCATAAAGGACGAAATCGGATGGCCAAATAATAAAATCGGATGATAGAAAAAAAAACAAACACTCAAGACCTCAGACTGCTGGAAATTCTCTCCCAGACCTTTCCCAACGCAGAAAGCGCCAGTACGGAAATCATCAATCTGGAGGCCATCATGAACCTTCCAAAGGGAACAGAACACTTTGTGGCTGATATTCATGGAGAGCATGAGGCATTCCTACACATTCTCAGAAATGCCAGCGGAAATATAAAGAGAAAGGTTACAGAACTCTTCGGACACATACTGACAGCAGCACAAATAAGGGAACTCTGCACACTCATCTATTATCCAGAGCGAAGATTGGAGATGGCGGCTGAAGACACCCCAGAAGAGGAACTCAACGAATACTACTCCTGCACCCTGTTTCGCCTGGTACAGGTCTGTCAGACGGTCAGCAGCAAATACACACGAAGCAAGGTGCGCAAAGCCCTGCCCAAGCAGTTTGCATACATAATAGAGGAAATGCTTCACGAAAGTCCGAGCGACGATGACAAGGACGCCTATTTCCACCGAATCATAGAAAGCATTATACAGACTGGGCAAGCACAAAACTTCATCACAGCCATTTGCTCTGTGATACAGCGTCTCAGCATAGACCAGCTACACATCTTGGGCGACATCTTCGACCGTGGTCCAGGAGCACACATCATAATGGATTATCTGATGGAGCGCGACCATTTCGACATACAATGGGGCAATCACGACGCACTATGGATGGGAGCGGCTGCAGGAAACGACTGCTGCATAGCTAATGTCTTGCGCCTTTCGCTCAGATACTCGAACATGGCCACCTTAGAAGATGGCTACGGAATCAACCTGGTGCCACTGGCTACCTTTGCCATGGACACCTACAAGGATGACCCCTGCACCGAATTCATGCCAAGAACCGACAACGGACAGGCTCCCCTGGGACAGAAAAACCGTATGCTGACAGCACGAATGCACAAGGCAATAACCATCATCCAATTCAAGCTGGAGGGACAGATGAGGCAACGCTATCCAGAATGGAACATGAAGGCTCCCTACGGACTTGAGACCATCGATTTCGACCGCATGGAATGTGTGCACGATGGCAAATACTATGAGCTAAAGGACACACTCCTGCCCACCGTATCGCCCGATGCTCCACTCACCCTTACACACGCCGAGGCCGAACTGGTAAGACGCTTGCGCCATTCGTTTCGCATTTCCGAGAAGCTACAGAAACACATCCAACTGCTCTTCTCACACGGATGCCTTTACAATATCTGCAATGGAAACCTGCTGTTCCATGCCTCAGTACCTCTTAACGAAGACGGAACACTCAAGGACGTAGAACTCGACGGAGAAAAATACCACGGACGCGAACTGATGCACCAGATCGGCATGTATATGCGTTCCGCATTCCAGCCAGATACAGCCAAAACACAAAGAAACAACGCACGCGACTACTTCTGGTATCTGTGGTGCGGAGCCGACAGCCCACTCTTCGACAAAGACCACATGACCACCTTCGAACGCTACATGCTGAAGGACAAGTCTACCTATCACGAGGAAAAGGGCTTCTACTACACCCTAAGGGAAAAACCAGAAATCTGCGACCAAATACTGGATGCCTTTGGAGTAACGGGTGACAACAGACACATCATAAACGGACACGTACCCGTACACGCAGCGCAGGGAGAGAACCCCATCAAGGCTGGAGGAAGACTCATGGTGATCGACGGTGGATTTGCCAAAGCATACCACGACACCACTGGTATCGCAGGTTACACGTTAGTGTACCACAGCAGAGGCTTCCAGCTGATTCAGCACGAACCGTTTACAAGCACCAGAGATGCCATCCTCAAGCAGACCGACATCAAGAGCAGCACACAAATCGTTGAGATGAGCGGCAAGCGCATAAGGGTAAAAGATACCGACAAGGGCAAACAGTTGCAGACGCAAATCGACGAACTACATCAGTTGCTCTATGCATACAGACACGGCATTCTGAAAGAGAACTCAAAAAGATAACAATTCATCCAGTTATTCACAACTCAAACCATACAAGACTGAATATATGAGACTTATCAAGATGACAGGTGGACTCGGCAACCAGATGTTCATCTACGCCATGTATCTTGACATGCACCACAGATTCGGAGACGAAGTCAAAATAGACATTACAGACATGATGCATTATCACGTGCACCATGGCTACGAGCTACATCGAATATTCACACTCCCACCATGTGAATTCCAAACCAACCGAATACTAAAGAAAATACTTGAGCACACACTCTTTCGTATCGTTCTCGAAAGGCATCAGAAGGGAAGCATGGAGGCCTACCGCACACCCCTAAAATGGCCGTTCGTCTACTACAAGGGGTTCTATCAAAACGAAAGATACTTCAAGGATGTGGAGGCACAGGTACGCCAGGCATTCACCTTTGACGAGAGGCTGTTCAACGAACGTTCGAAACTCTGTCTGGAGCATATACGCAAGGATGAGAAGGCTGTCTCCATACATATTCGCCGAGGCGACTACACCGAGCCTAAGCATTGGCTCAAGTTGGGACAATACGCCAGCACCACATACTTTCTGAATGCCATACAGCGCATGAGCGAACTGGTTCCGGGCGCACACTATTATGTCTTCTCCGATGACCTACAATGGGTGCGCGACAACCTTCCGCTGGAGAATGCCACATACGTAGACTGGAACACAGGCAACGACAGTTGGCAAGACATGATGCTCATGAGCAACTGTCACCATAATATCATCTCCAACAGCACCTTCTCTTGGTGGGGAGCATGGCTCAACGCACACACAGAGAAAATCGTTATGACCCCCAAACGATGGAACTCCAGCCAGATGTCCTCTGACTTGGCTCCTGCCTCATGGATGCCCATTGAAAACGTTCCTACACACGAATTCCCCGTAGAGGGAGCCTCTGAATAGACTCACCACGAAGCCCCTCCATTCTGCCCACATCTTACCTCGCTTTCCGCTCACGAAGGGGGGAGGGAAGCGAAGGAAAAAAGGCAAACGTTCCTCAAAGAGAGGAGGAGCTTCTCTGGATGAGAAGAGAAGAAGGGAACAGAGTCATTTGAAGTAAACGCCAATCGGTCGTCAGAAAAAAAAAAAATCCATCTTGCCTGTCAGCTAAAATAGGCCTAAAAAAATGGGTAAAATATAAGCGCAACGACATCAAGATGAAGACTATAAGTGCTCGTTTGCTGACTTTTTTGCAAGAATAACGACCAATTGGGGATAAGAAAGAGACTTTTTGCGTGCAAAAATAATACAAGAAGAAATATTATTTTTGCAAAAAGAGTATTTTTGTACACCAATTTTTATTAAATTTGCATTGAACAAGGTCTATCTTTGTACTGATTACAGAGAAACAAGACAAGAATAAGGAACAAAAACTCAGTAGCAACTGCCAATATGGAAGCAACAGAACACACGCAGCAGAAAATGACCCATTACAGGTGGATCATTTGCGCCATGCTCTTCATGGCCACAACAATCAATTACATGGACCGCCAGGTGCTTTCGCTTACTTGGAAAGACTTTATCGCCCCCGAATTTCACTGGACAGACCGCAACTATGGTGACGTAGCAGCCATTTTCTCGCTCGTGTACGCTGTAGCGAACCTGCTGAGCGGACGCTTTATGGACTGGATAGGTACGCGCAAGGGTTACCTATGGGCCATAGGCATATGGTCACTGGGTGCCTGCCTCCACGCTCTGTGTGGATTTGCCACAATAGGCTGGCTCAACCTGGGAGGCCGCGAAGACTTGTTCAACGCCACTGGTGCGCTGGCTGTCAGTATTGCCAGCGTGAGCGCATGGTTCTTTATCATTGCTCGTATCGTACTGGCTGTGGGCGAGAGTGGCAACTTCCCTGCTGCCATCAAAGTCACAGCCGAATACTTCCCTCCGAAAGACCGCGCCTTCAGCACGAGTATCTTCAACAGCGGTTCTACCGTGGGGGCACTCATAGCCCCTCTCTGCATTCCCCTTCTGGCTCATTGGTTCAAGGAGATGGGCGTTGGTGGCGGATGGGAGATGGCTTTTATCATCATCGGTGCACTTGGATTCGTATGGATTGGATTCTGGCTTCTTCTCTACCACAGACCAGAGGAATGCAAACACGTGAGCAAGGCTGAGTTGGAATACATCAAACAAGGGGTCGACAATTCGTCAACTGTCGCCCCCGTCGGACTGTCACAAGAGGATGAGGAGAAGAGCATCCCTCTGAGCCGCTTCCTGCGTTTACCTCAGGCGTGGGCCATCTTCCTGGCCAAAATGGTGACCGACGGAGTATGGTGGTTCTTCCTTTTCTGGACTCCTGCCTACATCAGCGACGTCTATCATCTGAAGTCAGACAACCCCACTGCCATGATGCTCATCTTCGTGCTTTATGCCATCACCATGCTGTCGCTCTACGGAGGCAAGCTTCCCTCCATCATCATGCGCCACACAGGACTCAATGCCTACGACGCACGACTCAGAGCAATGTTTGCCTTCACCCTACTGCCCCTGCTCACGCTCTTTGCACAACCTCTCGGAACCGTAAGCTACTGGTTTCCTGTGATACTAATCGGACTTGCTGGAGCTTCACATCAAGCTTGGTCTGCCAATCTCTTCTCGGTGGCAAGCGACCTGTTCCCCCGAAAGGCTGTGGGCACCATGACGGGCATCAACGGTATGGCTGGAGGCATCAGCTCGTATGCCATCAACAAGGTGAGCGGTCACCTGTTCGACTATGCGGCAGAGACGCACATGACCTTCCTCGGATTTGAAGGAAAGCCAGCTGGATACTTCATTATCTTCATCTATTGCGCCACAGCCTATCTCATCGGATGGTGTATTCTGAAAGCCCTCGTGCCCAAATACAGACCAGTCAAGGCGTGAGCCCACTTGGGCAGACCTCCCCCCCACAGCACAGAGCGCGACAAATCATAAGCGGAAGTATTCTCACATAAGACACGCGCAATAGGAAAAAAAATTAAGGAAATAACAATAGACAAGAATATATGATGGAAAAGACGTGGCGGTGGTTTGGCCGTCAAGACAAGATTACGCTCAACATGCTTCGCCAGATTGGCGTAGAAGGCATCGTGACAGCCTTGCACCAGATTCCCAATGGCGAGGTTTGGAGCAGAGAGGATGTACACTCCATGCGCCAGTATATAGAGCAGCATGGACTGCGATGGAGCGTAGTAGAGAGTCTGCCCGTAAGCGAAAGCATCAAGTATGGAGGAAAAGACCGTGACGAACTGATAGAAAAGTACATCATGAGTCTGGAAAACCTCGGACGCGAGGGCATACACACCATATGCTACAATTTCATGCCTGTGCTCGACTGGGCACGCACAGACCTTGCTCACCCGAATGGTGACGGAACGTCAAGTCTCTACTTCAGCCACGCTGAATTTGCCTATTTCGATTGCAAGATACTGAAGCGCGAGGGCGCAGAGAGAGATTACGCTCAAGACACCCTTGAGCAGGTAGAGCGCATGAGCCATGAGTTCACGCCACAGGATGAGCACCGACTGATAGACAACATCATAGTGAAGACGCAGGGGTTTGTCAACGGCAACATCACCGAGCACGACGAACGACCCGTAGAAATATTTCGCTCACTACTCGCTCTATACGAGGGAATTGACAAGCAGCAGTTACGTCAAAACATGAAGTATTTCCTCGAAGCCATCATGCCCGTTTGCGAGCAATGGGACATGAACATGTGCGTACACCCCGATGACCCACCCCTCCAAATACTCGGACTGCCCAGAATCGTATCATGCGACCAAGACATAGAATGGTTTCTCAACGCTGTACCCAATACACACAACGGACTTACCTTCTGTGCCGGTTCGCTTAGCGCAGGAGCACACAACGACGTGCCTGCTCTGGCAGAGAAATACGCCAGTCGCACCCACTTCGTACACCTGCGCAGCACAAACGTACTGCCCAACGGCGATTTCAAAGAGGCCAGTCATTTGGGCGGAAGGGCACACATCATCAAACTCATACGCATTTTCCAACGTATCAAGCCCGGACTGCCCATGCGCGTTGATCATGCGCCCTTAATGCTGGGCGACGAGACAAAGGGCTACAATGCTGGATACAGTTTCCACGGCAGGATGCTTGCCCTGGGTCAGATAGAGGGCGTAATGGCTACGGTAGACGATGAACTGGGCATCATAGACAAAGAAAATCAAAACTAATCATAACACACACATATTTATAAGGGAGGATAGGAAATATGTCTTCATTATTTGACATCAAAGGACAGGTAGTGGTAATCACGGGGGGAACAGGAGTTCTCGGCAGAGAAATAGCTGCGTATCTCGCTCGCGAGGGAGCTCGTGTCGTATTGCTTGGCAGACGCCAGGAAGTGGGCGAAGCCTTGGCTCACAGTATCCAGAGAGAGGGAGGCGATGCTGCTTTTATGGTGTGCGACGTTACGGACATAGATGCAGTAAACCAGACCCGCGACAATATCCTGAGCCGTTACGGGCAAGTCGATGCCCTGCTCAACGCTGCAGGAGGCAATATGCCTGGAGCAACGATACCTCCAGGCAAGACACTCTTCGATGTACAGGTGGAGGAGTTTCAGCGTGTACTCAATGTCAACCTCACAGGCACCCTCATCCCCACACAGGCATTCCTCCTGCCCATGACAGAAGCCGGGCACGGAAGCATCGTAAACTTCAGCAGCATGGCAGCCTTCCGCCCCCTCACACGGGTCATGGGATACGCTGCAGCAAAGGCTGGCATCAGCAACCTTACAGCCTTCCTTGCCAACGAGGTTGCCAGCAAGTTCAGCCCTGCCATCAGGGTAAACGCCATTGCGCCTGGTTTCTTCCTCACCGACCAAAACCGCTCTCTGCTGACACACGAAGACGGTTCGCTCACCGGGAGAGGGCAGGATGTCATCAGACAGACCCCATTCAAACGCTTTGGCAAACCAGAAGAGCTCTGTGGCACCATCCACTACCTCATCAGCCAAGCCTCCAGTTTTGTCACAGGCACAGTGGCTGTGGTCGACGGAGGGTTCAATATATTCGCAATCTAAGAAGACACTATAATGTAGTATTATGGACACACATGCCAAGCCCTTTATGGATCAGAATTTTCTGCTCGATACAGAAACAGCGCAGCTCCTGTTTCACGAAGAAGCAGCCCATCTGCCTATCATTGACTACCATTGCCATCTCAACCCCAAAGAGATTGCAGAGAACCACCAGTTCCGTAGCATCACAGAACTGTGGCTGGGGGGCGACCACTACAAATGGCGAGCCTTGCGTGCCAATGGCATAGACGAGAGATACATCACGGGCGACGCCACAGACTGGGAAAAATTCCAGAAATGGGCAGAAACTATGCCTTACTGCATGCGAAATCCACTCTACCACTGGACCCATCTGGAACTGCGCACCGCCTTTGGCATAAACGACATCCTAAAGCCCGAGACTGCAAGGAGCATCTTCGAGAGATGCAACGAAATGCTCTCACAGCCAGAATTCTCCGCACGCGGACTAATGAAGCATTACAACGTGGAAGTGGTGTGTACCACAGATGACCCAGCCGACTCGCTCGAATATCATCAGAGTATACGCCAAAGCGGATTCGAGACAAAGGTGCTGCCCGCATGGCGACCCGACAAGGCTCTTGCCATCAGCAATCCACAGGAGTATCAGACCTACATCAAACGCTTGAGCAACGCAGCTGACGTGGACATCACAGACTATCCCACACTCATCGAGGCACTACAAAAGCGTCACGACTTCTTTGCCCAACAGGGATGCCGCCTCTCTGACCACGGTATAAGTCGTTTCCCCTGGAACCCATGCACCGATGCTGAGGCAGACAGCATTCTTCGCAAAGCACTCGCTGGAGCAAAAGTGAGCCCAGAGGAGAGTGAGCAGTTTAGCACCGCCCTCCTGACTCAGTTGGCAATAATGGACCATCGCAGCGGATGGACCCAACAGTTCCACTATGGTCCCATGCGCAACAACAACAGCCGCATGTTTCGCCAGTTGGGACCCGATGCAGGCTACGACAGCATCGGTACACAAGACACCTCTTATTCCATGTCTCGTTTTCTCGACTATCTCGACACCACAGACCAACTCACACAGACCATACTCTACTGCATCAACCCCTCTGACAACGAAATGCTGGCTACCATGATAGGCAACTTCCAGCAGGGTCCCCAGCCAGGCAAGATACAGATGGGCAGCGGTTGGTGGTTCAACGACCAGCTCGATGGCATGGAACGTCAGATGAACGCTCTTTCGCTACAGGGCTTACTTAGTCGTTTTGTAGGCATGCTCACAGACAGCCGTTCGTTTCTCTCCTATCCCAGACACGAATACTTCCGTCGATGCCTGTGCCGCATGATCGGAAGGGATGTAGAGGCAGGAGTACTTCCGCAGAGCGAAATGCCCTTCATCCGAAAAATGGTGCGCGACATTTCTTACTACAATGCCAAGCGATACTTCCGCTTCTGAGCCCTGTCTCTTCAGTCTCCCCTCCCCCCACATCCACCAAATGGAACCGTGGGGGACTTCTTTTTTTGCCGAACAGTTAGCTTTCCCGCATAATTTTGCGTAACTATGTCTTAGCAAACGGTGCGCCATACAGCTCACCCTCAAGGTCTACCTCTACGAGAGTGTCAACATACGGCAGACACTCACCCACGAGGCATTTCTGCCTCGCTGCTGCCGAGGAGCTGGTCACCGTGGCTGGCAGATGGCAGACAGTATAGGATAAGCCTCGGAGAGAGAGAGAGAGAAGTGGGGGGAGAGAAAGAAAGCGTCTCAGCGTCTCAGTCTCAGTTAGCAAAAATGTCACAGTTAACATCAAACCCCCTTTTTTAAGACGTTATAACTTATTTATTATTAGTTAGTTATATATTATATAATAAGAGAGGGGGGTAGCATTAAAAACAACTGAGACACTGAGACTGAGACGCTCCTCCTGCCACAGAGTCTATCCTGATAACGATTTAATTCTCTAAAAGGCAACCATTTACAGATAAATTACAAATGACTTACAACATCTTCAGTGGCACCGCTCCAGCGATGCCCAAGCCCTCGAAGGGCACGGAATTCGTCAAATTTGCCCTCTCGCAAGCATCAAAAGACATGCGAGAAGTGCTCATTCCGATGGCAATGCCAGCTTTGGCAGCCCATCTCACGGAAGTGAAATTTATGTATTCCGACAACAAATACTACGAAATGTGCGGACAGATGGGGCATCTGATAGGTCCTTCGGGCATCGGAAAGGCACAATTGGGACACCTCGTGGAGGCCATCATGAGACCATTCAGACAGCACGACGAGATAGAGTTCAAGAAACTAGTGGACTGGCAGCGACAGATGAAGACCAAGATTTCATGATTTGGGCGGTGCGTCTGAACTTTTTTCAAAAAAAGTGCCACAATCGCACACCATCGCACACTTGACTATTTTGGGTGTCGTATCTTTGCATCGTGATAGACGTCAAAATTCACTCCCTAACTGGAGAAAAAAATTTCTCCAGTTAAAGAAAAAAACAGAGTATTCACCCCCAAAAAAAGACAGACACGCCACTATGGCAATCAAACTAAAAGCAAAAGAAACCCTCAATCATCAAAAGAAAACCTCAGCACCTCTCACAACATCTCTCACCGCCTCGCAAAAGAAAACTTCCAAACCTCTCAATCATCAAACGCTCTCTCCCCCCATTCCCTTCCTTTGTTGCCAGAGCAAAAACCATGCGTCTATGGTACTCACGCAGCATTTTTTTCCATACCTTTGCGAAAAGCGCCTACGAACACAGCGCACACACAGACACACCCAACATGAATATACAAGAAAAGAAGGAAGAAGAAGCAAAAGGGCAGAGACTCACACAGGGCATCAGCCTACGCACAGCCACCACAGATGACGCAAGACGGATAAGGGAGATATACGAGCCATACGTGCTCAGTACAGCCATAACCTTTGAGTACGAGGTGCCCTCAGAGGAAGAGTTCGTACGGCGCATCAGCCATACACTGGAGCGTTACCCATACGTTGTGGCAGAAGATACTGACGGAAAGGTTGTTGGCTACGCCTACGCAGGAGCCTATTATGAGCGTGCAGCCTACAGCCGTAGCGTGGAAGTATCTGTCTACGTGGAGGCAGGACAGCACCGCAGGGGAGTGGGCAGACGGCTCTACGAAGAGCTGGAAAGACAACTCAGGGAGCGTGGATTTCTCAACCTCACCGCCTGCATCGCATGGACAGACGAGCCCAACAGGTATCTGACTCACCAGAGCCCAATCTTCCACAAGCACATGGGATATGAGCAATGTGCCCATTTCCATAAGATTGGCTACAAGTTTAGGCGCTGGTTTGACGTCATCTGGATGGAGAAGATGCTGGGGGAGCACAATGACGCGTAAGAAAAGTCATACATGTGTATTTACAGATAGAGCCTCTCTCCCCCCCATCTCTCTGTGTCTCTTACGCACTATAGAAGGTCTTGAACGCGCTAATGCAATACAGATGGTCTGCCACAGCCCCCGTCTCTCTGGCACTATGCATTCCCAGAATGGGATTGCCCATATCCACCCCTCGGAGCGGAAGTGACGATGCTAGGATGTTGCCCAAGGTGCTTCCGCCTGCCACATCGCTGTGGTTGACAAAACGCTGACAAGGCACTCCTGCCAGTTGGCAGATCTGAGCGAACACAGCAGCAGAAGCAGCATCGCTGGCATACTTCTGAGCGGCATTGAACTTGATGACCGGTCCGCCTCCCAGCTGGGGATGGTTCGTGGGGTCATACTTCTCGCTGTAGTTAGGATGCCAGGCGTGCGCATTATCAGCCGAAACCATGAAGGCACGCTCTACAGACTGGTCGAACCCTTCCTCGTCTAAGCCTTGGGCTGAAGCGATACGCTGGAGGACAGTCCTCAAGAAGGGACTTGCGGCACCCTGCTTGGTCTGACTCCCCGTCTCTTCATTATCGAAAATGGCAAGCACCTGTGTCACCTCGGGTACAGATTCCTCTTGCTGGAGCAGGGCCTGCAGACCGGCATGAACCATGCTCAGGTCATCCAGACGACCGCTGGAGATAAACTCATCATGCACGCCAAAGGTGCAGGCAGGGGTGCAGTCGTAGAGATAAAGGTCGAAGTCGAGGATGTCTGACGCCTCCACGCCCAGTTGCTCTGTGATGACTCTAAGGAGCATCTGTCCGCGCTCAAGCTCATCCTGGGCAATACCCAACAAGGGCAACATGTCCTTCTGTCGGCTGAGTTTGACCCCATCGTTCACCTGGCGGTTGAAATGGATGGCAAGGTTGCTAATCTGCAGCAGAGGGCGTCTGATGTGCAGCAAACGTGTCTGTGGATGGAAGACATCCTCTCCACGAAGAATCACTCTGCCAGCCAGACTCAGCGGACGGTCGAACCAGGTGCTCATGATGGGTCCTCCGTACACCTCAGTATTCAGTCGGGTAATGCCACCCTCGCCCGTCATCTCTGCGTTGGGCTTGATACGAAACGTGGGAGAGTCGCAATGGGCGCAGATTAGGCGAAATCCTGCCTCGGAGAGAGGTTTGCGCCCGATTCGGAAAGCATAGAGCGAGGAGTCGTTCTTGGTGAGAAAAAAGGTGCGTCCTGGCTGGACACTACCTATAGGCTCTGCCGCATCAGCCCGTTCGAAGCCCGCAGAGCACAGACGCTCAGACAAAGTCTGTACTGCCAGAAAACTGACGGGCGAAGCATCGAGAAATGTAATCAGGTCTTTAATCATCATTCTTGTTTATATGGAGCTTGTTTTATTGGGTTATTCCATTAAAATGCTATAAATTTGCACAAAGATAAGTATATATATTCACATTCTCATGAGAGAGGAAGACAAAATCACAGAAAAACCATCGCTATACAGGCATCTGGAAGAGAAGCCTGTGGGAGAGCTACTGAGAGACATCAACCAGGAAGACCACCGTGTGGCAGACGCAGTAAAAGAGGCATTGCCCCAGATAGAAGCGTTCGTCAAGGCTGCTGAGATACGCATGAAGCAGGGCGGAAGGATGTTTTACATCGGAGCAGGCACCAGTGGGCGACTGGGAGTGCTGGACGCCAGCGAATTGCCACCCACATTCGGAGTGCCTCCCACGCTGGTGACAGGACTCATCGCAGGAGGAGACTATGCGTTGCGCAATGCCGTGGAGAACGCAGAGGACTGCACGAACAAAGGCTGGACAGACCTTCTGCCACAGGAACCAACGGAGAAAGACATCCTTGTAGGCATTGCTGCCAGCGGAACGACCCCCTACGTGATAGGAGGCATAAAGGAGGCGAGAGCACACGGACTGCTCACAGGATGCATCACGAGCAACCCCTCTACCCCATTGGCTGATGCAGCGGAATATCCCATAGAGACCATCGTCGGTCCGGAATTCGTGACGGGAAGCAGTCGCATGAAGAGCGGCACCGCACAAAAGATGGTGCTGAACATGATTTCCACAACGCTCATGATCAGAATGGGGAGAGTGAAAGACAACCGCATGGTGAACATGCAGCTGACAAACGCCAAGTTGGTGGACCGCGGCACACACATGATTCAAGAGCAGACGGGAATGTCTTACGAAGAGGCAAAGAAGCAGCTACTGGAGGCAGGAAGCGTAAGTAAGGTGCTGAAGCTCTGACCCACCACCCCCCTACCTTCTTTCACCACAACACACACAACAGAGAAACATAAAAGAGAGTCATGCACATAGCCATCGCAGGTAACATAGGAAGCGGAAAGACCACTCTGACACGTATGCTGGCACAACACTACGGATGGAAGCCCATATTCGAACCCGTGGTAGAGAACCCGTATCTGAAGGACTACTACAAAGACATCAGAAGATGGGCTTTCAACATGGAAGTATTCTTTCTGAAGGAACGCTTTCGACAAGTGCTCGAGATAACCCAAATGAAAGAGACCACCATACAGGACCGCACCCTATACGAAGGGGTGTACGTGTTTGCTGCCAACAACCACCGGCAAGGTTTTCTGACCGACAGAGACTTTGAAGCCTATATGGAACTATTCGGGCTGATGACGGACATCGTACACTACCCAGACCTCATGATCTACTTGAAGGCGGACATCCCACATCTGGCAAGCAATATACAGAAACGGGGCAGAGACTATGAGCAAGCCATCCAGCTGGAATACCTGAAGGGAGTAAACGAACTGTACGAGGACTTCATCTACAGACAATACAAAGGGCGCGTGCTCACCATTGAGGTAGACAAAATGGACTTTGAGCATTCGGAACAGGACTTCAGAACCATCACCCAGCAAACAGACGAACTGCTATACGGACTGTTCCCCCTGGAGCACCAAATGCCGTAAGGGGAGAGAGAAAGAAGAGAGAGAGCAAGATGCCTTATCACAAAACAAGCACCACCATTTATTTTCAAAAAAAAAGAAACAACATGCACATAGCCATCGCAGGAAACATAGGAAGCGGAAAGACCACTCTGACACGTATGCTAGTCAAGAGATACGGATGGACCCCAAGATACGAGCCCGTAGACGTAAACCCATATCTGGAAGACTTCTACAAGGATATGAGCAGATGGTCATTCAACCTACAAATCTATTTCTTAAACAAGCGATTTAAGGATGTTGTAGAAATATCTAAAAGCCAAGAGACTATCATACAAGACAGAACAATCTTTGAGGATGCTCGAATCTTTGCGCCCAACCTGCACGCACAAGGATACATGAGCGACCGCGACTTTCAAAACTACACAGACCTGTTTGACCTGATGATGTCACTTGTGGGGCTGCCAGACTTGATGATTTACATAAAAAGCAGCATTCCGAATCTGATATCGCAAATCAGCAAACGAGGCAGAGACTTCGAGCAGAGCATACGCATAGACTATCTGACCGGACTGAACGAGAGGTACGAGGAATGGATTGGAGGCTATAAGGGACGATTGCTCGTGGTGGACGGTGACCAACTGAAATTTGAATCGAACCCAGAGGACTTCAAGGCAATAACTGAGCAGATCGACGCCAAACTGTATGGTCTGTTCCCCGATATGGAATAATACCCTCACCCACACGATGACACAAAGAGAAGACGGACACAAACAGCATCAACACACGCACAGTAGACTGACACTAATCACACGCATACTGGCAGTATCTGTCATGCTGACAGCCACAATAGCCCAGGCACAAGAGGCCAGAGACAAAAAGGAAGCAGAGAAAACGGATACCATACAGATGCGTGAGGTGACCGTCAACGGACAGAAGCAAACCGTCACGTACAGACTGGACCGCAAGAGGATAAACGGAGCATCGGTCCTTACAGCACAAGGAGGAACCGCATTAGACGTGCTCAGACAGTTGCCAAGCGTACAAGTGGACGCTGACGGACAACTAAGCCTGCGAGGAAGCACAGGATTTCTGGTGTACGTAGACGGAAAACCAAGTCCGCTATCGGGCACAGAAGCCCTACAGATGATTTCCGCAGCAAGCATCAAGAACATAGACATACTGACCACCCCATCTGCCAAATACAAGACAGAAGGGGACGTGGGCATCATCAGCATACAGACTCTGAGAGCGGAACACGAAGGATGGGACGTGGCTGTAAACTCGGCTGCAAGCACATGGGGCACACTGAGCCTCGACGGAATAATCAGTTATCAGAGAGGACACCACAACCTGTATGCTGGCGCACAGACCTCAAAAATAAAAAACAAAAGCGATTTCCAGCAAAACAAAACGAGCATCGTAGATGACTATAAAACGGTCTCGCAGGCTGACGGAACACGTTTCAGACACTTTGGCACGTACATAGGACAAGGAGGATACGAATACAAAAACCAGCACCACCAGTTGAGTGTTGACCTGCAAGGGGGACGCACACGCAACCCACGAGGAGGAGACATGACCTACGACGAGCTGCGCACCCTGGGAGACGGAACCGCCAAACACGCCCTATACGACAGCCACGATAGGTACAAACTGACCAAATACCTGTTTCAGGTAGCCACAGACTACACGTGGAGGATAAACGAGAAAAACGAATTGAACCTCAACAACCGTCTGCGTTACGACCGCTATTCACAAGAATACACAGAAAGCAACATGTTTGACCAGACGGGCAAGCGATACGAAGGAACAAGGAGTTACGAGACAGAACACCACTGGGACTGCGATGGAGGTCTGTCTTACAAACTGAAGTACCGTCCACAGGGGACCTTCGAAGCGGGTTACCAGTACACGACCTACAGCGAAGAGGGAGATTACCGTATCTGCTATTGGGACAGAGACGCCACACAATTCAAATGGCAGGACGGAACAGACGGACAGGAGAATCTCTACGCACCATTCTATTACAGAAGGCAGACACACAGCGTATACGCCCAGATAAACGAGAGAATGGGCCCTGTGGCATTCGATGCAGGACTGAGAGCAGACCGTCTGCAAGACGACATGGACCTGCCCACCATCACCTCACGACACAAGAAATACACAGACCTGTTCCCCTCAGCCCACGTGGGCTACTATTCCGAAGTAGGCACCTTCGCCTTGGGCTATTCGCGAAGGACAAACCGCCCAGGAATATGGAAACTGGAACCATACATCACCTACGAGGATTACTACACGCGCATCATAGGCAACCCCGATCTGAAATCGGAATACATCCATGCGCTTGACGCAGAATGGAGGAAAAACCTGAAGAAGGACATCACTCTGGCAGTCACATTCTTCCTGCGCAGAAGAACGGGAGTGGTAGACTACATACGCAGGGCGTACCAGCCTGGAGTCACGCTGGACAGCATCATCAACGCTGGAGACAACTGGGAAAAGGGATTTGAACTACAGTTGACTTCAAAACCCGTAAAATGGTGGACCACAACAGTTAATGCAAGCGGATACCACTATAATTTCCAAGCCTCATACGATGGCTGTACCAACAGCAAAGGGCTGAGCGGACAGATAGGATGGATAAACACATTTGCTGTGGCGAAACACACAGGAATGCAGTTTGACGGACACTTGGTGGGGCCCAACCAACTGACACAGGGACGCGAGTCGGCATACTGCTACTTTGACTTGGCTGTCAGACAAACTTTCCTCAACAACAAAATCAGCATGGGACTGGTGGCTCATGATGTCTTTCACACAGCCAAATACCACAGCCGCAGGCATACGCAGTATCTGCTGAGCGAAACATGGGTCAGACCCAAATATCCGTCAGTAACGCTCTCTCTGTCTTATCACTTCAAACAGAAAAACCAGAAGGGACATCAGAACAGCGCGTTGTCATCAGATGCTGAATTTACGGGAAAAGACTTCTGACAGACTGTACGGAAAACACGCAAAAGGCAGTAGAGAAAAGCATTTGGCACGCAATTTGTAGCACACAATAATGTGCATAAGCACCCAACATACAAAATAAGACATAAAAACATAGAAGAGATATATGGCAACAAGGTTTTCTGCAGACATGTCGATGGCATTGGCCTTCAGTAAGGAAGAAGCCGAGCGACTGCAAAACAGCAGCGTTTCGCCCTCTCATATCCTGCTGGCTATGCTCAGACAGAATACAAGTAGCGCAGTCGAAGCTCTGCATAAGCTTATAAACGACATGCAGGAACTGAAACGGAGACTTGAGGAAAACGCACTCGAAACGAGCTCGTCACAAGTCACCAGCATACACGATATTGATTTCGACATAGACGCCAGTCGCGTGATACGACTGGGGGTACTGGAAGCTCGACTCATGAAATCGGATGCTATTGACACCATACACGTATTGATGGCTATCCTAAGAGCAAACGACAACGCTGCAAGCAAGATACTGAAGAACATGGGCGTGACGTACGACTCGCTGGCTCAAGTGGTACGCGCAAACAGCCAAGAGAAACAAGAGGAGCAGGCCGAAGAGCAGCGCAACCCCATAATCATGGAGCTGTCTGTGGGCGACGAAGACTCTGACACCCCTGCCAGCATGGACAAGCAGACCAAGGGACAGCAACAGACACAGACACCTGTGCTGGACAATTTCGGCACAGACCTGACAAAGGCTGCAAAAGAAAACTTGCTTGACCCCGTTGTGGGACGAGAAGCAGAAATCGAACGATTAGCACAGATTCTCTGTAGGCGAAAGAAGAACAACCCTATACTGATAGGAGCTCCTGGATGCGGAAAGAGTGCCATCGTGGAGGGACTCGCTCAGCTCATCGTCAAACACCACATCAGTCGTTCGCTATGGAACAAACGAGTGGTCATGCTTGACATGGCGTGTGTGGTGGCAGGAACCAAGTACAGGGGACAGTTTGAAGAGAGGATTCGATCTATCACCAACGAACTGAAAAAGAACCCTGACGTGATTGTGTTCATTGATGAGATTCACACGATTGTGGGAGCTGGAAACGCAGAAGGATCTATGGACGCAGCCAACATCCTAAAGCCAGCTCTGGCAAGAGGAGAATTCCAATGCATAGGCGCAACCACTACAGACGAATACAGAAAAAGCATAGAAAAGGACGGAGCTTTAGAAAGACGATTCCAAAAGGTACAGGTGGCTCCTACTTCGCCAGAGGAAACCCTGCAGATACTAAACAATCTGAAGAGCAGGTATGAGGATTTCCACCATGTGGAGTTCACACAAGAGGCATTGGAGGCTTGCGTAAAGCTGACAGGCAGATTTATGACAGAACGATGCTTCCCCGACAAAGCCATTGATGCAATGGACGAGACTGGTAGCAGACTGCATATAAATAGCAAACCCGTACCCAAGGAGATAACTGACCTGGAAGAAAAGCTGAAGAATCTGCAAGACAATAAATTAGAGGCTGCACAAAAACAGAATTTCGAACTTGCCGCAGACTATCGCGACCAAGCAGTCCAGATTGAGCATCAGCTAGAGGCCGCACAGAAGGAATGGGAAAAGAGTCTGGACGAGCAAAGACAAGTTGTCAGCGAAACAGACGTGGCTCTCGTCATCAGTAAGATGACAGGAATACCAGTACAGCGCATAGGTCAAAAGGAGACCG
>CAKRRN010000039.1 GCA_934394435.1 uncultured Bacteroidaceae bacterium | reverse complement strand
AGGGTCAGTTTCACTTGACTGTTCTCAAGGGTGATATTCTGACCTTGTTTGCCTCGTTGGGCAAAGAATAGAGCTGTAGTGTCTGTATTTTGTGCGACGGCTTGCTGTTTGGCAGCTTTCTTCTGTGCTTCTATTTGTTGCTGTTGTACTGCGGCTATACTGTCTTGACGAGCCATCTCGGCTAGTTCCTCCTGCGAGGGTCGGCTAATCCAGTTGAATCCGATCAGCACGAGAGCTATCAGCACAAAGCCTGTAATAGTATTTTTGTTCATTTCCAGCTGTAAAGGTATGCACTTTCCCCCCTAATGGCGAAGAAAGAGCGGGAAAATGGACACACGGAAGCTCCTCGGGTACCGTTTGCCACGGCTGTCCATCGTGTGTGCGCTGTGAATGTGCCCTGGTTGCCGTGTGGCTGGGTGGTAATAGTGCCGCAGTGAGGCCAGGACGTATGTTTCTCTGGCCGAAGCAGGGATTATTTCTACAAAATGCCTATCTTTGTGGATTATACAATTATCAAGAAAGCAACATGATGTATTGCGCAATTTCTCGAATCTTCAGGGCGGCTTTTGCCTTGCTGCCTCTGCTCTTGCCTGCCTCTTCTCTCCAGGCTCGTGGCACACGGTCCAATGGGGAGGATTATGTGGCTCCCGACAGCACGCTCATGACGCATGCCACTGTGCGTGAGTTTCCCCTGGAGGGCGAGTCAAACTTCCATGTGACGGTCAATGGCCGCAGGGTGGGGCTTTACAATGACCGCAGCCACTGGGGCGGACTGGTGGAGTGTGGTAGGTTCGAGTTTGAGAATGTCCACGAGGTCACCATACGCATCACCTACGCAAAGCCTCTGAAGAGTTATGAGGTGCTTCCCATTCACCAGCTGGACCTTATCTCGGTACAACGCAAAGGCAGCCGCACCATTGAGATTAGGACGGCACGGGCCGACCAGAACATCACGCTGGTCATCAATGGAGAGCCGCGCAAGGATGCCTTGCATCTGTTCTGCAACAGCGTGGACAAGAAAGCCCCCTCGCTGCCAGGCATTCAAGGATACCAGCGTGACGAGCAGGCGCGCCTGCATTACTTTGGCCCTGGATTCCATGACCTGCGTAAGATATTCGCAGGTAAGGACATGCTCGTGCTCGAGGATGGCTGGAAAGCGTATGTAGCGGCTGGGGCTGTGGTCTATGGACGCATAGGCTTGTGGGGCACGCACAAGGGCACGGCGGTGAGCGGGCGTGGCATGATCTACAACGACATGGCCAATCCCCGTGTGCTCTTTGAGGCCAACGAGTGCAAGGGGGCGGATGTGGAGGGCGTGCTCTTCCATGCCCACAGGCCAGGGGTGTGGCAGGTGGTGGTCAATCATTGCCAGAATGTGGAGTTCAAGGGCGTTAAGATACTTTCCACGCGCTATGCTTCCACCGATGGGCTGGATGTCATCAACAGCCAGCAGTGTGCCTTCCTCAACACCTTTATCCGTGCCAACGATGATGCCATTGCCATCAAGGGGCTCGATTCCCGAAAGCCTGCCGAGTGCCCGCCCACGCGTAACCTCACCTTCTGCGGCATGCAACTGTGGAACGACTGCAACTGCGCCATGGGCATCGGGGCCGAGAACCATTGCAGCCTGTACGAGAACATACGCTTTATGAACAGCAGCGTGCTCTTCAGCTATGACGACCCCGACTACCACGAGACCCTGGACGAGCGTGCAGCCCTCACCATCTGCTGCATACACGGAACCTACTTCCGCAACATCTCCTACGAGAACATCGATGTGTATCACTGCGAGCGTCTCATAGCAGCAGGCTTCCAGCCCTCCTTCTGGTTCGGCGCGCTCCAGGGAGACCAAAGCACGCCTGGCGGCATGGAGAATATCATTTACAGGCGGGTCACCTCGCGTGCCAGCAGCGGGAGCTCCATTGCCAACCAGATACGGCTTTATGGCTGGGAGCACGAGGGCACGCCCTCCAAGAGCATTAGCGGGGTGATGCTGGACCATGTGGTGATAGGGGGACACAAGGTCACCTCGCTGGCGGACTCTTGCATGCAGGTGGGAACCCATGTGCAGGATGTGACCTTCCGCTGAGCCCGGGCATGCTTGCCCACAACAGGAAGACCTGCCTCATGCGACTACATGGGCAGGTCTTCCTGTTGTGGGCAAGCATGTGTGGAGCCGCCTGCTGGTGACCTTCCCCGCACAGTGCGGGGAGGCCTGTGTGGGATCACTTGCAGTTGCGCTCTTCCAGTCCGTAATGCTTCTTATGGTCGAGGTGTAATAGTTCGAGAGCCAACAGAATGGACACCAATCCGAAGAAAGCAAAAATCAGCATCGTGCTTGTATAGTCTGTTACACCATCAGCACCTGTATGAGCTTGGTTGACACGCCCGATACCCATGGGGATGAGGCTAAGTCCGATATTCTGTATAAAGAAAATGATGGCAAAGGCACTTCCTAACTGCTTCATGGGAATAATCTTAGGTACGGAAGGCCACATAGCACTGGGAACGAGAGAAAATGCTATTCCCAGAAGAATCATGCATACAATGGCCATCCACCACTCGTCAAGCATGGGCAAGGCAAAGAGTACATGTACCAAAGTAAGCAGTATGCTCCCCAACAGCATTAGAATGACTCCATGGCCCTTGCGGTCGTAGATGCCACCGAAGACGGGAGTCAGAATGATGGTGCCGAATGGTAACATACCAGGAATACTTCCAGCCCATTCTGCAGGAACATTATACTTGTCAATCATCAGCTTTGTGGCGAACTTCAAGAATGGGAACACACCTCCGTAGAACATGAGGCATAGCAGACAAATAATCCAGAAACCAGGATTAGAGAAGATTGCCCCCAGGTCACTCAAGCGGAATTTGTCGTCTTCGCTGCTTCCGTTTTCTATAGTCTCCTCTTTACTGTTTTTAATACTCTCATCCAGCTTCTTGTCCAGTACACAGTAGTAGAGGAAAGCAAAGAGAGCTATGCAGAGCAATACACATCCCAAGGCTATGCTGGCAGACACTCCGCCCCAATGTTGTGCGATAGGCAGGGAGAAGAAGAGAGCTGCTGCTGTACCAAAGCGTGCTGTTGCCACCTGTAATCCCATGGCAAGTGCCAGTTCGTGACCTGTGAACCATTTTGTAATCACTTTGCTTACGGTGATACCTGCTATCTCTGCACCAACTCCAAAAATGCTGAATCCAAGTGCCGCCAACAGGTTGCTCATGTGAGGGTCGTCAATCTGTACGATGAAGAGATCCATGTGGAAACCTTCAACTATAGCGTTGATATCCACTTGGCTCACCGCATACCATTTGACAGCTGCGCCCACAAGCATCAGAATACAGCTGAGCATGCCTGTGAAACGGATGCCCATACGGTCGAGGATGATGCCACCAAAGAACAGCATGAGCAGAAATACATTGATGAGCCCGTAGGCTCCAGAGAAGAAACCGTATTCGTTAGCGTTCCAGCTTAGGCTGTCGCTGAGCATGGCCTCCAGGGGTGACATTACATCGGTGAAGAAGTAAGCGAACATCATGGTCGCACTTACTATGATGAGCGCCAGCCATCGTGTTACCGCGCTGTCGCTAAGTTTTGCTTTTGCAATTTGACTCATAGAAGTTTATTTTATTAAATAGATAAATGGGATGAGGTCTCAAGATGCAACATCCTTTACATATGATTATTTGTGTATCTGTACGATTCTTGTCTGGGTGTGTGGGTATACCGTTATAAGGCCTTATTTCTTCAGCCAGCGGTCGAGCCAGCGGAAGTAAGTGCGCTGCCACAGGATGCCGTTTTGGGGTTTGAGCACCCAGTGATTCTCATCGGGATAGAGCAGTAACTCTGCTGGTATACCATGCATACGTGCAGCACTAAACGCACTCTGCCCTTGGCTGTGCAGTATTCTGTAGTCTTTCTCACCGTGTATGCACAGGATGGGCGTATCCCATTTGTCAACGTACAGATGAGGGCTCTCGGTGAAAGCCTTTGCGTTGGGGTTGCGGTCGGGAGTACCTCCCAAATCCCAGTTGGGGAACCACATCTCCTCGGTCTCGTAGTATTGCTGTGTGGTGTTGAAGATTCCGTCGTGAGCGATGAATGCCTTGAAACGTTTGTTGTGGTGGCCTGCCAGCCAATATACGCTGTATCCTCCGAAACTTGCGCCTACGCAACCCAGTCGGTCTTTGTCCACGTATGGCTCTTTGCACAAGTCATCAATGGCAGAGAGATAATCCTGCATACATTGTCCGCTATAGTCTCCGCTTATTTGTTCCAACCATTCCATGCCAAAGCCAGGTAGTCCACGTCGGTTGGGAGCAATGATGATATAACCATTGGCAGCCATTATCTGGAAGTTCCATCTGTAGCTCCAAAACTGGCTGACGGGGCTTTGCGGTCCTCCCTCGCAGAAGAGTAGGGTGGGGTATTTCTTGTTCTTGTCGAAGTGTGGGGGATATATGACCCAGCACAACTCTTTTTTGCCATCAGTGGTGCTTACCCACCTTTCTTTTACATCGCCCATGGCAAGCGTAGATAATATTTCTCTGTTCTCAAAGGTTATCTGTTTTACGATAGTTCCCTTGCGCTTGACGGGTGTGAGCAGATACAGGTCATCGGGAGCGGATATGCTGTGTCGATTGACCAGAAGTTGTTTGCTGCCCGGAACGGGAATAACTGTTCCGTAGTCAAAGTCGCCAGTAGTGATGGCAGCCACTTCACCTTTCAGATTGGTTTGGTACACCATAGTGCGTGCTTGCCATACCCCTGTGAAGAAG
This sequence comes from uncultured Bacteroidaceae bacterium, assembly GCA_934394435.1. Lineage (GTDB taxonomy): Bacteria > Bacteroidota > Bacteroidia > Bacteroidales > Bacteroidaceae > Physcousia. The sequence continues at coordinate 18,343 of CAKRRN010000039.1, read as the reverse complement.
AGGGTCTTACTATCCTCTCCCCACGAGAAAGCATCTACTCCGCTTTGGAACTCTTCGGTGACATAGGTCTTCTTGCCACTCTTCAAGTCCAACACACACAATCGTGTACGGTCACTCTCGTAGCCATCGCGTTCCATGCTCTTCCATGCCAGCATCTTACCATCGGGGCTGAACTGGGGATCCTGGTCATATCCAGCGTTGATATCTTTGGTTGACTGGTTTTTAGATTGGTGCTCCAAACTACGTAGTGCATCGCCATCAGGCTCTGTGTAGCCTTCGGGCTTGCAGACATTGGTGGTCTTTCCTGTGGACACATTATATATATATATGTCTGTGTCGGTACTGGTGGCGTATGCCACTCCTGTCTTCTTTCGGCTGGTGTAGGCTATCTGTTTGCTGTCTGGACTCCAGCAGAACTGTTCTGAACCGCCAAATGGGAGTACAGGACATTCGTAAGGCTCTCCCTCCAGCAGGTCTTTCATTTCGTCTAATCCCTTTTCGTTTACCTGCGCCAAGAAAATGTGTGGGATAGTGCGTACGTATTGATCCCAGTGACGATAGTTCATATCGGTGATGACCAGTCCTGTGGCAAGCGGAAGATCCTTTTCCTGAGGTTGTATGCTGGTCGTGCTTTCCACCTGACGTATGACGATTACTTGCTTTCCATCGGGTGAGAATTTAAATCCTTCGATATCCTCTCCCTTGTAGAGTTGCTTTTTGTCTGTGCCATCACTTTTCATTGTCCACAGGTTTCCACCTGTAAGATAGGCGATTCGCTTGCCGTCGTCAATGTATGTGGGCTCTACTTCGCTCTCTTTGCCTGTTGTCAGACATGTGCGTCCAGTACCGTCTGTTCCTATGATGCAGATGGATGTGCGGTTCTTGTTGGCTTGGATGTCAGGGGTACTGAGTGTGTACACCACTTGGTTGCCCTGTGGAGATATGGCGAAGCCACCCAAGCGGTGCATGCTCCATAGTTTTTCTGGTGTCATCAGATCGTTGGCTGACATGGTGGTTGAAACGGATAGAGCAGCCCCCGTGAGGGCTGCTGCTATGATAGTCTTTACTTTCATGATTGTCTTTGGATTATTTCTTTGTGCGGCGTGCTTGTTCCTCTTGCATTTTCTGCAAGGCTTCCAGGCGTGCTGCCATACCCGACATTTTCTTCGGGTCATTCTTGTGTTGCTGCTTGTATGCCTCCAGTTTTGCCAGTAGTTTGGCATCATCGGTAGTCTTGCGCAGATACCACATGATGAGTACGCTGGTGAGTCCGGAGAGGAAGTAGTAGTAGCACAAGCCACTGCTGTAGTTGTTGAACATAAAGAAGAACACCACTGGCATGATGAGCATCATGTACTGCATGCTCTTCATCTGTGCGGCTTGCTCGCCACTCATCTGGTCTTTCTGCTGGCGCATGCTTATCCAGGTGTTGATGATGTTGGTGGCGCAGAACAGTAGGCAGAAGATGCTCAAGTGATCACCGATGAGCCAGATATCCTTACTCCAGCGAAGCACATCGTCGTAGGCACTGAGATCATCAGCCCAAAGGAAACTCTCTCCACGCAGTTCGATGGCGTTTGGCACGAAGTTGAAGAGTGCGACCCAAATGGGCATCTGTATGAGCATAGGCAGACATCCTCCCATGGGACTCACTCCATACTGGCTGTATATCTGCATCATCTCTTGCTGCTTCTTCATCGCGTCATCAGGGTTGGGGTATTTGGCAGATAGTGCATCGATCTGTGGCTTGAGCACTCTCATCTTGGCGCTGCTTATGTAGCTTTTGCGCGTGGTGGGATATACCAGTGCTTTCACAATCACTGTGAGCAAAAGTAAAACGATTCCCATCGGAAGCCCGAAGGATGTGAGCCAGTCGAAAAGGTTGAGAATGAACCACCGGTTGATCCATTTTAAGATGGGCCAGCCAAGATTTACAAGGTCTTCCAACTCGAGATCCTTCTTGCTGGATGACAGTTTATTGTGGTGCTGCAGGGTATGATACTTGTTGGGACCAAGGTACATCTGCAGGTGAGTAGCCTCCTTGCCTGTGGGGTCAAGATAGGCTTCTGCCTCTGCTTCGTAGGTCTTCAGGTAACCGTTCTTCTTATCTTCATCGGGAGTGCTTTTGAGATTCACTCCTGTGAAATCCTGTTGTGCGATGAGCACCGCGCTGAAGAACTGGTTCTTGAAGGCAATCCAGTCCAGTGCCTCTTCTGGCTTTTTCTCGTCTTCTGATGTTTCCTTTAGGTTCTTGGTTCCCTCACCCTTGCGCTTGTAGGTAAGGCAGCTGTACCGATTCTCAAAGTCGTAGCCCTTTTCCTGTTGCATGAGGTGGTCGGTCCAGCTTATTGAGAACGTCTTCTGGTTGGGAGCAAAGAATCCATCCAATCCCTCGGCCTTGACATCCATGTCCAGCATGTAGCTCTCTGGACGCAATCTGTAGCTGATGGTCAGTCGCTTGCCGTCCTGCTCTAACACCATATCCACGGTGCTGTCTGTCTGAGCGGTGGGTGTGAAACAATAGTTGTTGGTGTTGATATTCTCTGTCTTACCCGCCAGGGTGAGAGTCATCTGTGATGTCTCAGGAGTGAGAATCTCTACGTTTCCTTCGTGTCTGCGACTCTTATAACCCAAAATCTCTGCACGTTGTACCATGCCTCCCAGGGTGGAGAGGGTCAGTTTCACTTGACTGTTCTCAAGGGTGATATTCTGACCTTGTTTGCCTCGTTGGGCAAAGAATAGAGCTGTGCTGTCTGTATTTTGTGCGACGGCTTGTTGTTCCGCTTGCTGTTTGGCAACTTTCTTCTGTGCCTCTACTTGTTGCTGTTGTACTGCGGCTATGCTGTCTTGACGAGCCATCTCGGCTAGTTCCTCCTGTGAGGGTCGGCTAATCCAGTTGAATCCGATCAGCACGAGGGCTATCAGCACAAAGCCTGTAATAGTGTTCTTGTCCATTTTCCTTGTTGGGGATATTATATTATGTAGTTATTCGATACTTGGTATTGATAAATCTGATTTTCTTTTTTCTTCGAATTTTTATTTGTTGTCTATGCAAGCCTTCACGAAACTCATGAAGAGTGGGTGTGGCTTGAGTACCGTGCTACTGTACTCGGGATGGAATTGTGTGCCTATGTACCACTTCAGTTCTGGTATTTCCACTATTTCTACCAGGTTGCTTTCTGGGTTGGTGCCTACACATTGCATTCCGTGAGCCTCATATTCCTTGATGAAGTCGTTGTTGAACTCATAGCGGTGGCGGTGACGCTCTCTTACGCATTCTTGATGGTTGTAGGCTTCCCATGTGCGGCTTCCTTCTCTGAGTTGGCAGTCGTAGGCTCCCAATCGCATGGTTCCCCCCATGTTGGTGATGTTCTTCTGTTCCTCCATAATGTCAATCACGTTATGGGGTGTCTTGATGTCCATCTCGCGACTGTTGGCATCAGCATACCCCAGTACATTACGGGCAAACTCAATCACCATCATTTGCATACCCAGGCAGATGCCAAAGGTGGGGATGTTGTGTTCGCGTGTATATTGTGCTGCTATGATTTTTCCTTCAATGCCACGCTGTCCGAATCCAGGGCAAATGACGATTCCGTTCATGCCAGCCAATTTCTCGCCCACGTTTTCGGGTGTGATGTATTCGCTGTTGATGAAGTGTGTTTCCACCTTGTGGTCGTTGTAAGTTCCTGCGTGTGCCAAACTCTCCAATATACTTTTGTAAGCATCTTGCAGGTCGTATTTGCCCACCAGTCCGATGTTGACCACCTCTGTTGCTTTACGTCTGCGCTCCAGGAAGCTACGCCATGGTCCCAATTGTGGTTTCTCGCCCACGGGTATATCCAGTTTACGCAGGATTGCCGCATCCAATCCCTGGTCCTGCATGGCTACGGGTACCTCGTAGATGCTTGGCATGTCTTCGCTCTGTATCACGCATTCCAGTTCCACGTTGCAGAAGTGTGCCACCTTCTTGCGCATGTCATCGCTCAGGTGGTGTTCGGTACGCAAGACAAGGATGTCAGGTTGTATGCCTTGGCTTTGCAGTTGCTTCACGCTGCTCTGTGTGGGTTTTGTCTTCAGTTCGCCTGCTGCATGCAGATAGGGTACATAGGTCAGGTGTACGTTCACCGCGTTGCGTCCCAGTTCCCATCTCAGTTGTCGTATGGCCTCCAGGAAGGGTGCGCTCTCGATGTCTCCTATGGTTCCGCCTATCTCTGTGATGACAAAGTCAAACTTCTTGTCATGCCCCAGAAGCTGTATGTTACGCTTGATTTCGTCGGTGATGTGGGGTACCACCTGTATGGTTTTGCCAAGATAGTCTCCACGACGCTCCTTCTCAATTACATTCTGATAGATGCGTCCTGTGGTGATGTTATTGGCTTTTGTTGTTTGAATGCCCGTGAACCGTTCGTAGTGTCCCAAGTCAAGGTCTGTCTCCAGTCCATCCACCGTCACGTAGCATTCTCCATGCTCATATGGATTGAGTGTTCCCGGATCGATATTGATGTATGGGTCAAACTTCTGGATAGTAATGTTATATCCTCTGGCTTGAAGTAATTTGCCGATTGAAGAGGATATGATACCTTTGCCAAGCGAGGATACAACACCGCCTGTTACGAAAATGTATTTTGTATCAGCCACGTCAGTAAAAAATTAAATCATTTTCCTAATTAAGTTGCAAAATTACTAAAAATCCGCAAAAAGCCTTTCCTCTCTGCTCTTAAATTGACTATCTTTGCAGAAAAATAAAGTCGAGGATGAGGATATTGCTTACGCTTCTACTTGTTGCCATTCCATTTTCTTCTGGTTTTTCCAGGAAAGTCCATGTGGAGAATACGGCAAAGGAGGTGAAGCCAGACACCCTTACGATTATGACCCTGCAATATCTGCAGAGGTTGCAGGAGATAGTGCAGGAGCGTGACTCGCTGGACAGATCTCCTTCTTTATCTGTGCCAAACGCTTATTATACTCATGTACTTACCACTCCTACGCTGTATTCTTCTGTTCTTGCGCAGATGATGGCAGGCAGCGATTCTGCAAAGATGATGTCAGACAAACAGCTATGCAGAGTCTATGCCTCAAATATTGCTTTGTCCAAAATGTATGCACAGGCTCCTTGGCTGGTCGTACAGACCGAAACCAGTATCAAGCAACAGGGCACTTTTCGCGAAGACATCACGGAGAAGCTGAAAACAGATGACCGCCTGTCTGATAAAGTGAAAGGCGGAAGCCTAACCCCCACAGTGGATGATGACATTGTAGTGGTAACCCGCAGACCAAATTTCTGGAAAGTGAGTGGTAACAGCCAGTTGCATTTCACACAGTCGCACTTCTCCGACAACTGGTCGGGAGGTGGAGAAAACGCCTACACAGGATTGGCAACACTTACGCTCAACTTTAATTTCAATAACCAGAAAAAAATAACATGGAACAACCAGTTGGAGGCGAAATTAGGTTTTACAACAAAGAAGTCCGATAAGAGCCGTGTCTTCCGTCCTAATACCAATTCACTCAGATATACTACCAACTGGGGTTATCAAGCAGTAAAGAATCTATATTATTCTGGGCAGATAAACCTCTCTACCCAGCTGGTGCCTAACTATAGGGAAAATTCGGATGTTGTTCAATCGGATTTCCTCTCCCCCTTGGATGTTACCATTGCGCCAGGTATACGCTATACGATTGCTTGGGGAAAAAAGAAAAAGTTTACGGGCAATCTCAACGTTGCTCCTTTAGCATATAATATAAGGTATGTAGACAGAGATTTGCTGGTTACCAACTACGGTGTTCGAGCAGGTCATAATTCCAAGCATAGCTTTGGTCCAAACATCACACTCAATACAGGATGGCAAGTATTCAAGGCTATGCATTGGTCGCAAAGACTCTTCTGGTACAGCAACCTTCATATGACACGCATAGAGTGGGAACACAACTTCAACTTTAGCATCAATAAGCTTATGAACGCTTCGTTGAACGTCTATCCACGTATAGATGACAGTTCCAAGAATAATAAAAACGATAAGGGAAAGTACTTTATGTTTAAAGAGTACTTTAGTCTGGGATTCAATTATAATTTCTAAACCTCTTATAAAAGAAGTTTTCTTATGCAAATAAAATCAGCAGAATATACGATAAGTAGCGCACTTGTCAGCCAATGCCCAAAAACAGAACTGCCAGAGTATGCATTTATCGGAAGAAGCAATGTGGGTAAGTCCAGTCTCATCAACATGCTTACCCGTAATAGTAAACTTGCCAAGACTTCGGCAACACCAGGAAAGACCATCCTCATCAATCATTTCCTCATCAATAAGGATTGGTTTCTTGTTGACCTTCCAGGCTACGGTTATGCCAAACGAAGTCAGAAGGACCAGGATAAGTTTGAACGTATGATAGATGGTTATATTCTGGAAAGAGAGCAGATGTGCAACCTTTTTCTGCTCATTGATATCCGTCATTCTGCACAAGCCATAGATTTGGAGTTTATGACATGGCTGGGAGAGAATGGCGTTCCTTTTAGCATCGTTTTCACAAAGGCAGATAAGTTGCCTAAGACCAAAGTGCGAGCTCAAGCCAAGACTTACATGGAAAAGTTACGTGAGCAGTGGGAAGAATTGCCCCCATATTTTATTACCAGTGCGGAAACAGGCTTGGGACGTGAGGAGATTCTTGACTATATTGACTCTATCAACAAGGGAGTCTGACACTCGCGGAGAGGCTGGCGATTTTACCCTCCTGCAATCATCTCTGTATTGTGTATCCTAAGATACTTGGCCAAGTATCCTATAATACTTGCCAAAGTATCCTAAGATACATGGCAAAGTATCCTAAGATACTTAAAAAAGGCATTTCTATACCTAACGGTGTATCTTGTGATACTAATCATTCCCCTTCGTGGTATTTCTGACACGAAGGGGAATTGTGGTTATCGGGCAGCGTGGCTTTTGTCAGAACGGTTGTCAGAGCAACTGGTTCATACGAGCCAGGTACTTGCCCACGATGTCAAACTCTATGTTCACTACACTACCGACTTTGATGGCATGGAAATTTGTGTGTTCCCATGTGTAAGGAATGATGCACACCTGGAAGGTGTCTTTTGTGGGGCGGCATACGGTGAGACTAACACCGTTGACAGTGACGCTTCCCTTATCTACACAGAAGTAACCCTGACGTACCATGTCGGGCGAGGTGTGGTACTGGAAGGTGAACTGATGACTGCCTTCTTGATCTTCAATAGCAATACAGGTGGCAGTCTGATCAACGTGTCCCTGTACGATATGTCCGTCTAATCGTCCGTTTAACATCATGCTACGTTCTACGTTTACCATGTCACCCACTTTCAGTAAGCCGAGATTGGTGCAGGAGAGTGTCTCGCGCATGGCTGTCACCGTGTATTGGTCCCCCTGTATGTCTACCACGGTCAGACAAGTACCGTTGTGTGCCACACTTTGGTCTAACTTCAATTCGTGTGTGAAGGGGCATGAGAGCGTGAAGTGAGTATTGTCTTGTTCTTTTCTAATGGCTTCCACACGAGCCATACATTCGATGATTCCTGAAAACATAGCTTTGGTCTCCTTTTCTTATTTGTTGTATTGTAACTTGTCGTCTTTCTAACTCTTTTTGCGCAAAAGTGAGACAAAAATACTACCTTATTGTGATATTGACATGATGTTTAGGACTTTTTCTGCGCTATACGATAGAGTTTTTGTGTTTCTTTTGCAAGGTTCTGTTCTTGTTTTTTTGATGTTTGCACTTGTTTCCGGTACAAAGAAAATGCGTTGCTGGCATAGGCTTTGAAACGTATGCAATGGAGGAGGGCTGAAAAGTGTATAAGAAATACCTCTTCTGTCGAAAAAAAAATCAAAGATTACTTAAAAAGGCAAAAGTCGTGTTGTGAGTATCAGTAAAAGGGAATAAATTTGCAGAAGGTTAAACCTTGTGGCTGCAGATGTAGTCATACATTCGAGACATAAATCAGCATTTGATAAAGATAATGAAAAAACGAACTATGACAACCTGTGCCCTGGTTTTATGTTGCTTAATGGCAACGGAGGCACAGACAACATGGAATCTGCAGCAGTGTATAGATTATGCATTAAAGAATAATATTCAGATTCAGAAAAATCGCGTGAGTGAGCAGGAGGGCGAGGTTGCGCTTTGGGAGAACAAAGGTGCTTTGTTCCCAAGTCTGAATTTCAATACGAGTCATAGCATTGGATACAGACCGTTTGAAGAGGGTACGAACATTGTGCAGAACGGACAGGTGACCAATACCAAAAATAAAGTAACCTATCAGGGAAGTTATGGACTGAACGCAAATTGGACGGTCTGGAATGGTGGTGTAAATCAGAAAAACATAGAGAAGCAAAAGCTACAGAATGAAATCGCCAAACTGAATACCGAGCAGAGCGAGTTGACCATTCAAGAACAGATAGCACAACTCTATGTGCAGATAATGTACACGAAGGAGGCTATAGAAGTAAACAAAAAACTGGAGAAAACCGCGCAAAGCCAATACGACCGTGGAATGGAGATGATGAATCAAGGTCAGATGGCTAAGGCTGATGTCGTACAGTTGGAAGCCCAGCTGAGTAGTGCACGATATTCGGTAACCAATAGTCAGACGCAATTGCTCAATTACAAGCGTCAGTTGAAAGCCCTGTTAGAGCTTGACTTGAATACTGATTTTGATGTAAGTGGACAGATTCCTTCTGACGAACAGGTTATGCAATTGATACCTAATGCTCAAGAGGCATACGCAAAAGCTCTGGAGACAAGACCGGAAATAAAAAGTGCCCAACTGAGCATTGATGCAGCGGATATGCAAATGAATATTGCTAAGCGTGGTTTTTACCCCACTATCGGTATCTCTGCCAGCATGGGTGACAGCCACTACAGCGCAAGTAAGAATAATGTGGGCAAACAGATGAAGGACAACCTTAATCTGAGTGCGGGAGTAACGGTCAGCGTGCCTGTGTTTGACAACAGACGTAATCGTTCGAATGTGAAAACAGCTAGATTGTCGCAGGTAAACAGCAAACTGGATTTGCAGGACAAAAAAAATACGCTGAGTAGCACGATAGAACAGTATTGGATAAATGCCAATAGCAACCAGCAAAACTTCCTTGCAGCCAAAGATCGTGTGAAGAGCCAGGAAGCCAGTTACGAGCTACTCAACGAACAGTTCCAGAATGGACTGAAGAATACGGTTGAGGTATTGCAGGGTAGAGACAATGTGATAAGTGCAGAGCAGGATTTGCTGCAAAGCAAATACACGACACTCTTGAATGTGCAGTTGCTTAAATTTTACACAGGCGAAAAGATCAATCTTTAGATAAAATCAAAAAAGAGAAAATAAAGAATAAGGCAAAATATGAAGAGGAGAAGGACATGCGTGACCCTTGCGGCAGTTGTGCTGCTTGGAGCAACAATGATGACGGGATGTTCCAAGAAGTCAGGGTTTACCTATAGTGAATCAGAGGCAACCGTGCAGGACATCGTGACCAGTGTGACGGCAACTGGAACTATTGAACCTGTGACCAGTGTGGATGTAGGTACACAGGTGAGTGGTGTTATCAGTAAACTGTATGTGGATTACAACAGTGTGGTGAAGGCTGGTGAGGTAATTGCAGAATTGGATCGTACTAATCTGATGAGCGAACTAAATAGTGCTCAAGCCAGTCTTAAGAGTGCTCAGAGCAATCTTAATTATCAAAAGACCAACTATGAGCGATATAAGAATCTGTACGATAAGGGACTTATCAGCGCTAATGACTTTGAACAGGCTCGTCTCTCGTATGTGCAGGCACAACAGCAGACTCAGCAGCAACGCGAGAATGTGAAGAAGGCACAGACCAACTTGGGTTATGCCACCATTACAAGCCCTATTGACGGTGTGGTACTTAGTAAGGAAGTGGAGGAAGGTCAGACTGTTGCGTCAAGTTTCAGTACACCAACGCTCTTCAAAATCGCACGTGACTTGACAGACATGAGAGTGATTGCAGATGTGGATGAGGCTGACATAGGTGAGGTAAAAGAAGGGCAGAGAGTGACCTTTACGGTGGATGCTTTTCCTGATGATACTTTCCAGGGACAGGTGACGCAGGTCAGACAGGAAGCCACCACAGAGAGTAATGTTGTAACTTACGAAGTAGTTATCAGCGCGCCCAACAATGACTTGAAATTGAAGCCCGGACTTACTGCCAACGTGGTCATCTACACGATGGAGGCTAAAGGTGTGTTGGCTGTGCCCAGCAAGGCATTGCGCTTCACTCCACATGAGGCGATGTTGAACACAGGCGAGACCATTACAGATACAGACGCCAAGGATAAAGTGTGGGTGAAGGATGGTAATAACCTTAAGGCTGTGGCAGTGGAAATCGGTATGACCAACGGTACTCTGACACAGATTACCAAGGGATTGAAGTCCGGTACGCATGTGCTGACTGATGTGACCGCAGAGCAACCAGAGGCAGAAGGAGAGCAACAGAATAGCAATCCGTTTATGCCAAAGCCTCGTGGAAAGAAAGACACAAACAAGAATAAGAAGTGAGATGGAGCAGGAAGACCGTAAGGTGGTGATAGAACTGCAGAACGTGCGACGGGAGTTTCATGTGGGCAGCGAGATTGTGAAAGCTCTGCGTGGAGTAAGTTTTAAAATTTACGAGGGAGAGTTTGTCACCATCATGGGAACATCAGGTTCTGGCAAGAGTACTTTGCTAAACCAGTTGGGATGTTTGGACACCCCTACCAGTGGTGAGTATATTCTTGACGGTATCTCAGTACGCACGATGAAGCGTTCGGAGCGTGCTGTGCTTAGAAACCGAAAGATAGGATTTATCTTTCAGAATTATAATCTGCTGGCAAAAACCACAGCTGTGGAAAATGTAGAGTTGCCCTTGATGTACAACAAACGCTATAATGCCAAGCAGCGACGCGAGGCAGCAGTAGCTGCCTTACAGGCTGTGGGACTTGGCAACAGACTTGACCATAAGAGTAACCAGATGTCTGGCGGACAGATGCAACGTGTGGCTATAGCACGAGCATTAGTTAATAACCCTGCTGTGATACTTGCTGATGAGGCAACAGGAAACCTTGATACTCGCACGAGTTTCGAGATTCTTGTACTCTTCCAACAACTTTATCGAGAGGGACGTACCATCATCTTTGTGACCCACAATCCTGAGATTGCACAGTATAGCAGTCGTAACATTATGTTGCGTGACGGAAAGATACGTGAAGATAAGGTGAATGATAATATTCAGGATGCTGCAGTTGCACTGGCAGCACTACCTAAGCCAGTCGATGACTGATATTTTAAAAAAATGGCAGAGCCTATCAGTCTCTCTTAGCAGATAGTCTGTATGTTAGAAAAAACGTGTCTTGCAGACAAAACAGAATATCGTGATGTTTAGTCTTGAACATCTATTTTAAGAAAAGAATATGAGTATAAAGAATCTTCTCAAGGTTGCCATCAATGCAATACTTAGCAATAAGTTCCGCTCCTTCCTCAGCATGCTGGGTATCATTATTGGTGTGGCAGCGGTCATCATCATGATGGCGATAGGTCAGGGATCAAAGCAGAGCGTAAGAGCAGAATTGAGCAAGATGGGAACCAACCTGCTTACTCTTCGTCCTGGCGCAGATATGCGTGGAGGTGTCCGTCGAGATCCCAGTTCCATGCAGACACTTAAGATGGCAGATTATCAGAGTTTGCTTACGGATGCGACTCTAATAACCCATATCAGTCCAGAGGTGACAAGTAGCGGACAAGTCATCTATGGTGCTAACAATACGAATACTTCCTTGTATGGTGAAGCTCCAGAGTATCTTGATATCAAACTGTGGACGATAGAGGAAGGTGATTGCTTCAATGATGAGGACGTGAAGAAGAGTGCTAAGGTATGTGTGGTAGGACGCACAATCGTAGAGGAACTTTTTGGAGACAAGAACGCGCCTTGTGTGGGCAAGACCATACGCTTTAAGAGTATTCCATTCCGTATTGTGGGCGTATTGAAATCAAAGGGATATAACTCTTGGGGTATGGACCAGGATAATGTTATAATAGCTCCCTATACCACAGTAATGAAGCGTATCGCCGCTCAGACTTATTTTAATAGCATCAATATGAGTGCCTTGAGCGAGGACCTTAGCGATGCTGCTATCGAGGAGATTACGTCTATAATACGCCACAACCATAAATTAAAAGACGATGCGGAGGACGATTTTACTATTCGTTCACAGCAGGAGATGATGGAGACAATGGGTAGTACGATGGACACTATTACCATTATCCTTGTGGTTGCGGCTGCATTCTCTCTTCTCGTGGCAGGCATAGGCATTATGAATATTATGCTGGTAAGCGTGACAGAGCGTACGAAGGAGATTGGATTGCGCATGTCGGTGGGTGCAAGAGGCGTTGACATATTAAGTCAGTTCTTGATAGAGAGTATTATGATATCACTCACAGGTGCCATTTTGGGTGTTATGTTAGGCTACGGAGGCAGTTGGATTGCATCTACGTTCTGTGGTCTGCCAAGTAGCGTGCCTTTCTGGAGTGTTGGAGTGAGTTTCTGTGTCTGTGCTTTTATTGGTGTGTTTTTTGGATATGTGCCTGCACGCAAAGCCGCTCGTATGGATCCTATAGAAGCAATCAGATATGAGTAATTAGCTGCGGTCAGCGAGATATTGTAACTGAAATTTATATAAATTTGTATAGTATAAAGATAAGGTAGGCGAAGACAAGAAAGAAAAATATGGCTAAAGAGGAGAACCGCCATCGTGTTTTAGAACTGACCATTCACTTGATGGCTTGGTTAGTGGTATTTTTTTTCCCGCAGATGATGTTCGTGCGGGAAGAAGACTTTATAAGTGCCATTCCTCATATGCTACCTTTGCTTGTAGGTCCTACCTTATTGGCTATAGTGTTCTATGTAAACTATTTGTGGCTTGTTCCGCATGTGCTTGTGCACCATGATGTGAAACGTTTTCTAATAGTTAATTTTCTTGTCGTATTGTTTGTTCAGGCAGGTGCAGATATCTGGAATTACTCTTATTGGCAGTGTCTTGAGCGTGAGGAATTAACTCGGTGGGAAAATGAAGAACAGTTTAAGTCGCCGACCAATAAGACAGAAGAATTCAGAAAGCCAGGGCTTCACGCGAATTGTCCTCCTACTGTATCTTCTCGGCCAATGATGAAGTTTCGTGATGATGGAAATGCATGGGTAGAGGTGCTTGTTACTGTGCGAGATGTATTTATCTATATACTTCTGATTGTTCTTGCTATAGTCTTACATATGAGCTATCGTTTTCGTCAGGCAGAGATGGCTCGCAAGCAGGCAGAGCTACGTCGTACGGAAACAGAATTGCAGAGTGTGAAAAATCAAGTTAGCCCACATTTTCTGCTTAATACGCTCAATAATATATATGCCTTGGTACTTATCGACTCAGAAAAGGCGCAGGAAGCAATTGTCAATCTCAGTCGTTTGCTTAGTCACATGCTTTACCAGAATCAGGATGACTATACTACTCTTGAACACGAGATAGATTTCTTACACCGCTATGTGGACCTGATGAAATTACGGATTTCGTCAGATGTAAGAGTGAATTTTACCTGTGACATTGACGGATGTGGACAGTTGCCTGTTCCCTCTTTACTCTATATATCCTTGGTGGAAAATGCCTTTAAGCATGGCGTTTGTGGAAACGATGGCTATGTGAGTATTCACATCTCCGCTTTACGGGAGACAGGGGAGATAAAGGCAGATATTAGGAACAGTAATCATCCGAAGTCTCCTGTTGACAAAAGTGGTCATGGAGTAGGACTACAACTTGTCAGGCGTAGACTTGAATTGCTTTATCCCAATCATTTTACTTGGAGATATGGTGTGAACACTAATATAAATGAATATTTTTCTATTTTAAAGATACAGACAAAATGAATAGAATTACATGCGCTATTGTAGACGATGAGCCATTGGCGAGAACTTTGCTTGAAGGGTATGTGCAGAAAACTCCGTTTCTCTCACTGAAGGGACAGTATGACAGTGCATCATCAGCATTGCGCGACCTTATATCAGATCCTGTAGATGTGGCATTCCTTGATATTCAGATGCCAGATTTGGATGGGATGCAGTTTTGTCGCATGTTGCCCAGTCACACGCGTGTGATATTCACCACTGCATTTAGTGAGTATGCAGTGGAGGGGTTCAGGGTGAATGCTTTGGATTATCTGAAAAAGCCTATCAACTATAGTGAGTTTCTGGAAAGTGCAAACAAGGCTATGGCATGGTTTTCAAAACCCAATGTTGTTGAGCGTGTATCTAAAGTAGACACTCAAGGAACCATCGGTACAGATAACTTTATCTATGTAAAGAGTGACTATAAGCTTATACAAATTCCTTTTGATAAAGTTTTGTATGTGGAGGGACTCAAGGATTATCTGAAGATTTTTATGGAAGGTTGTCGCCCGATTATGACTTTGATGAGTATGAAGGTGATGGAGGAAAAGCTTCCATATCCACGTTTTATGCGTATACATCGTTCTTATATGGTGCAGATGAGTAAGGTCACCAGTATAAACAAGGGCGTTGTGACTATTGGTTCTGAACAGTTGCCTGTCAGTGATGGGTATAAGGAGGAACTGCAGAAATATGTGGCCAACCATCTTCTGTAATATTTCTTTCTATAGAATATGAAATATGTGGTTATAATTGGTAAAATTAAAAGTATATAAAGAAACGAATAATATGAAACGGATTATTTTCGCATTATGTGTGCTGTTTTCTATGACAGCAATTGCTAAGTCTAATGTTGATGCTAAATATTTGGCAGGAGCTGTTCCAGAGGAGAATGGAATGGTGGTTTTCAGCAAGTCGTTCAAAGTACAGCAGAAAAGTCATGAGGAAGTGCTTTCTCGCATGAGAAATTTTGTGGAAACAGAGATTGTGGGAAAAGCTATCGAAGGTTTGCGCACACGTATTATTTCTGACGGACAGTCTGATAATACGATTGTGGCACGTGTTGAAGAATACATGGTATTTAAGAGCAAGCCCTTTTATCTTGACCGTACCCGATTTCGTTACCAATTGACAGCCAAGGTTGATGACAATAAGGTTCGTATGGAGATATCTCAGATTTCCTATTATTATGGTGAGCAGCCAAATGGTACAAACGGAGAAACTTATAAGGCTGAGGAATGGATCTCAGACAAGGCTGCTTTGACAAAGAAGGGAAATAAGCTTTATCCTCGAAGTGGAAAGTTCCGTATTAAGACTGTGGACCGTGCAGCAGAAATCTTCGATCAAGCTATTTCTATGTTTGAAGAGAAGAAAACAGTGGTTGTCAAGTCTGGAGTTGTTGTAACAGAGTGATTTCTTTTCTTCATATCAATATTAGACAGGTATATAAAGTTTTTTCATGAGTCAAAAAGACAATTTGTTGACACAAGAAGAGAAATTAGAGCGCATACGTCGCAAGCGACATCGATACTCTAACAATCAGAGTCTAAGACAGGCTCTTAATATGCTATTCCTACTGACGGCAGCCGTGGGATTGGTGCTCTATTTTTGTTCTGATAGTTATCACATAGCAGCCCTCATCGTAATTGGTGTGGGCATGCTGTTTAAGGTGGGTGAGTTCTTTATCCGCTTTTTTTTATAGGAGGGTACATGATAATGACAGCAAAACGTTTCTTCATGGTCTTGTTGTGCTTGATAGCCATGCGTACGTTTTCCTATTCTCAGCTCCCCTTTAAGAAAGCCAATAATATGGGAGGTGATGCGGAATCTTCTACGACGTTTGATGATTCAGAACAGTCTGGACAGCAACGAACTACATGGGGACGTGATTCAACGAAGCATAAAAAATCTAAGCCTATCCCAGTGGGACAGTTCCAATGGCGTATAGACCGAAGGCTGGGAAGGGAAATTGATGCGGAGAATAATGATACGGTGGTTCATAACTTCCAAAATTACAGTAATACAGAAGGGTACACTGGTCATTATAACTTTTTGGGCAATGCTGGTGCTCCAAGGCTGAGTCGTGTATTTATGGACCGTGAGCAAACAGATGATTTCCTCTTTGTACAACCGTTCAGTTTCTTTCGTACCGCATTACAGGATTTCCGATTTACCAACACACTAAGTCCTATCACTAATCTCGCTTATCACAAGTGTGGTAACAGCCAGAATGGAGAGGACAGAGTTAGGGCCTATTTTGCCTCGAACATCAACAAAGTGTCTGGTATAGGATTCAAGTTGGACTATCTTTATGGACGCGGATATTATAATAGCCAAGCAAATAGTATGTTTGGAAGCACGTTTTATGGTTATCACCGTGGGGAACGTTATAACATTCATGCATATATCAACGTGAACGACCTGAAAATGGGCGAAAACGGTGGTATTGAAAATGATGATTATATTGAAAATCCACAAAGTTTCCAGCAGCGATATTCCTCTAAAGATATCCCTGTGATGCTTAGTCAAACTTGGAATAGAAATCATGAGCAAAGCTTCTATCTCAATCATAAGTACAATCTTGGTTTTTATCGGGATATAGAGATACCTGACTCTCTTAAACCTTCACCTCCTTCCTCTGGAGAACTCTTGTTGGCTCTCTCTGATAGCCTTCAACAGGTATTACAGCAAGATAGTATCGCACGTCAGATAGCAGTGGATTCTTTGCTAAATCAGTGGAAGAGTAAGCAGATTACTCCACGTGAGTTTATCCCAGTGACCAGTCTGATCCACACACTTGACATTCGCCGACTTAATCATAATTATGTGGCTCACAGTACACCCGATGATTATTATACGAACCATTATTTCGGCTCATGGTCTGATGTGTATGACAAAACACGTGCTTTGAGTGTACGTAATACGTTGGGAGTGTCTATGCGCGAAGGTTTCAACAAATGGGCACAGATGGGGATCTCACTCTTTGGTACACATGAGTTGCGAGCCTATCGGATGAACGATTGGACAGAGTTACATGATACGGTAGCTATCCATAAGACTGTAGAGAACGATATTTCCGTTGGAGCAGAGTTGGCACGTACACAAGGCAGGTTTGTCCGCTACGATGCTGTTGGTGAGATATGGCTTGTAGGAGAAAAAGTTGGTGATTTCAGTGTGGATGGTAATATAGATTTGGGTTTTCGTATGGGTCGGAAAGACAGTCTTGCATTGAATGTTCATGGATATGTAAAACACCTGACGCCAGATTTCTATTATCGTCATTATCATTCTCAGAGTGCATGGTGGGATAATGATCTTCACCGTGAATTACGTACACGCATTGAGGGAACATTGAGACTTTGCAAGTTTGGGACACGTCTGAATATAGGTGTGGAGAATATATCCAACTACACCTTCTTCGGTATGTCAAATACTCTGAAAGATAGTACAAAAGTGGGAAGTGTACTACCTGGTGACTATACCCATGCTGTAATGGTACGGCAGAATGATGGAAGTGTGCAGGTGTTTAGTGCTACCTTGGCTCAAAACCTTAAGTTCGGTCCTGTACATTGGGATAGCGAGGTAACATATCAGAAGTCATCCAAGAGTAGTGTGCTTCCTCTTCCTCAGGTGTCATTGTACACAAATCTCTATCTTTTATTTCGTATAGCAAGAGTCTTACGTGTGCAGTTAGGGGGCGATATGCGTTATTTCACGTCCTATTATGCTCCAGACTATTCCCCGTCTGTCGGTCAGTTTGCTGTGCAAGATATTCAGAATGCGCGTGTGAAGATAGGAAATTATCCGATTGTGAATGCGTATGTAAATCTTCATCTAAAGCATTGTCGTATATACGTGGCTATGAATCATATCAACCAAGGATCTGGTCATGCTTTTTGGGCACCCCATTATCCTATCAATCCTCGCACCTTCCATTTTGGTGTTAGCTGGAACATCTTTAATTGACGTTTTTCTTTACCTGGGCTTCATCCATTAGAAATCTTATTTAGATTCTATTGGATGAAGTCGCAGAATATATGGAATCTGTGTTTTAACAATGATGATTGGCTCATTAGGAATTTCATTGGGATAAATTTCTACTGAGTTCTAAACTTGGTTGACTTCATTGGATTTTGTTATTAAGGCCAGATTACAAGCTTACATCCACCTCCACAAAAAGTCTTTTTGTTAGGATGACTTTTATGACATCTGCATCACCAGGCTGTCATGTATTTATGAACGTGGAGTGAATAATAATGAATCATGGTTCACCCGATAAACCAAGGGGAGCTTCGGAGGTAAAATCACAGGCATAACCTGTACTTATAAGCCAGCTTGCTTGTCTGTACAAAGGATATAATAATAAGGTCCATACGAAACGGCTCAAT
>CAKRRN010000038.1 GCA_934394435.1 uncultured Bacteroidaceae bacterium | reverse complement strand
ATACTGGTCAATCTGGTCAAGAATGCCATTGAAGCCAAAGCAACCCATATCGCTTTTCATTGGAGAGATGCCTTGCTTATCAGCAATGACGGACAGCCCATACCTACCGAAATGCGCCGCGAGATATTCATCCCATTCTTTACCACCAAGCGCACAGGCAACGGCATTGGTCTGTCCTTCTCGCGACAAATAATAACGGCACAGGGAGGAAACCTTAGTCTCCTCCCTGTGCCAGTGAGTGGTTACCACACCACATTTGCCCTCTCATTCAACAAAGAGAGGACTTTACCAAACGTAGGTATCTAATCCACTCCGCATCATATCCAGTTCTCGCCAAAAAGCAATTCAACCTGCCTGACAAGCTATCCTATATTACTTGCCAAAGTATCTTAGGATAGTTTGCAAAGTATCTTAGGATACTTGGGCAAGTATCCTAAGATACTTTAGAATCTGCTTTTCAAACCATCCAAATAGGATTTCTCTATACACAGACCTCACAGGTCCTCTGGACGCACGTCATACTGTCGCTGCAGTTCATCAAGTTGCTGGTGCAACTGTCTTGTCAGCTTCTCATATCCAGGCTGGCCATAGAGATTGTGCATCTCCATGGGGTCCTTCTTTAGGTCATAGAGTTCCCACGTGTCAATATCGTTGTAGAAATGGATGAGCTTGTAACGCTCCGTGCGTATGCCGTAATGCCGCTTTACCATGTGCTCTGCCGGGAACTCGTAGAAATGATAATAGATGGAGTGACGCCAGTGGCGCGGGCTTCGCTTTCCCTTGAGCAGAGGCACCAGGCTCACCCCCTGTATATCATCTGGGATGGGAGCACCTGCCAGTTCGAGGAAGGTGGGAGCATAGTCTATATTCTGTACCATGTCATCAATCTCTCCACGTCGCTTGAGTCCATCGGGCAGACGCATGATGAGAGGCGTGTTCAGACTCTCCTCATACATGAAACGCTTGTCAAACCATCCGTGCTCTCCCATATAGAACCCTTGGTCACTGGCATATACCACCAGCGTATTGTCGAGCAGATTGTGCTCTCGCAGATAATCCATGAGACGGCCGACGTTGTCATCCATGGCACGGGTCACCTTGGCATAGTCACGCATGTATCGCTGAAACTTATACTCGGTAAGCGCGCGTCCGGTAGGTGGATTCTGATAGAAAGCCGTCGTAATGGAGTCATAGAACTGGTCATACACCTGCCGATCAGCCTCACTCAAACGGTTGATATTGGCAAGATAAGCTCCACTCAAGTGGCTTTTGTCTCCCTTGCGGTATATTTTATTGTCATAGATGAGGTCCATGTCCGTGGGTGAGGCAATGCTCATCTCCTGTTGCTGTGCTGCCACACGTCCCTCCCAGTTGTCCCAGAAGTTGGCTGGAAGCGGGAAAGTCTGGTCTTCATAGGCACGCAGATACTTCATAGGGGGTAGCCAATCACGGTGACAAGCCTTGTGATGGACAAAGAGAATGAAGGGCTTCTGCTGGTCACGGTGCTCCATCCAGTCAATGGCTTTGTCGGTGACCACGTCTGTGCAGTACCCCTGTGCCTGCTTACGCGAGCCATCCATCTGTATGAACGTTGGATTGTAGTACTCGCCCTGTCCACCCAGTATCTCGTAATAATCAAAGCCCGTAGGTTTGCTCACCAGGTGCCACTTGCCAATGAGGGCTGTCTGGTAACCTGCCTGACGCATGAGTTTGGGCATGGTCTGCTGGCTTCCGTCAAACACACCATGCTCATTGTTGGTAAATCCATTCTTATGGCTGTGCTTGCCTGTGAGCATGCAAGCACGGCTGGGACCAGACAGACTGTTTGCTACAAAACTATGACGGAAGAGTACCCCCTCGCTGGCCAGACGATCGAGGTTGGGGGTCTGGATAGGACTGTTACCATAGGCCGATAGCATCTGTGCCGTATGGTCATCCGTCATAATATAGACGATGTTAGGTCGCTGCTGTGCTGTGGCTGCCACGGGCAGCAGCATCAGTAGTGATACTTGCTTTTTCATTTGCTATTTCAGTTGGGTTAGTATTATTTAGGGTTATGTTGTCTTTCTTATGAGGTCATGCAATCGTATAGCATCGTATTTGCTTATCGTCTTATCTGCCACATGGCTCTTTCAGCAAGGCTTTCAGATAAGGTGCCGTGACGCTTACACTGCTTTGTGCCAATTGCTCTGGAGTGCCACTGAATACAAGCTGCCCACCTTCGCGTCCGCCACCAGGTCCCATATCCAAAATCCAGTCAGCACTTTTCACCACGTCCAGGTTGTGTTCAATGACCACCACGGTATTACCTTTTTCTACCAAACGATTGAGCACAGAGAGTAGCACGCGTATGTCCTCAAAGTGGAGTCCCGTGGTAGGCTCATCAAGGATATAGAGTGTCTTTCCTGTGTCTTTCTTGCCCAATTCGGTGGCAAGTTTCACACGTTGGCTCTCACCTCCAGACAGAGTGGTGCTCGGCTGTCCCAGTTTGATGTATCCCAGTCCTACGTCCTGCAGAACCTTGATGCGCTTGAGGATGGACGGCTGGTTCTCAAAGAACTCAACCGCTTGATTGATGGTCATGTCGAGCACATCTGCAATGCTCTTTCCCCGAAAGCGCACTTCCAATGTCTCGCGATTGTAGCGTTTGCCTTGACATTCCTGGCAAGGCACCAACACATCAGGAAGGAAGTTCATCTCTATTGTGCGGTAGCCGTTGCCCCCACAAGCTTCACACCTGCCCCCCTTTACGTTGAAGGAGAACCTGCCAGGCTTATAGCCACGTATCTTGGCTTCGGGGAGTTCCACAAAGAGATTGCGTATATCATTGAAGATACCCGTATAGGTAGCAGGATTAGAGCGTGGGGTACGCCCCAGTGGACTCTGGTCCACACTCACCACCTTATCTATATACTCCAGTCCCTCTATGCTATCGTAGGCAAGGGGAGCCTGCAGCGAACGGTAGAAATGCTGGCTGAGCAATGGCTGAAGCGTATCTCCTATCAGAGTGCTCTTGCCACTTCCGCTCACGCCTGTCACACAGACAAGACAGCCCAGAGGGAAGTCTGCATCCACACCCTTGAGATTGTTTCCACGCGCACCCTTCAGACTGAGTATATGTCCATTGCCCTTTCTTCGCACAGAAGGAATCTCAATACGTTGTACGCCTCTCAAGTAGCGACTGGTAAGCGTGTCGGCCTTGAGCATATCCTGATAAGTACCTTGATACACCACTTGACCGCCTCTCCGTCCTGCCAGTGGCCCAATGTCCACAATGTAGTCGGCATGCTCCATCATTTCCTGGTCATGCTCCACCACTATCACCGTGTTGCCAGTGTCACGCAGTTTGCACAAGGAGTTTATCAAGCGAATATTGTCGCGCTGATGCAGTCCGATGCTCGGCTCGTCCAGGATGTAGAGTACACCCACCAGTTGACTTCCTATCTGTGTGGCAAGCCTAATGCGCTGGCTCTCGCCACCAGAAAGGGTAGCCGAAGAGCGTGAGAGGGACAGATAATCAAGTCCCACATCAAGCAGGAAGCGTAAACGTGTACGTATCTCCTTGAGTATCTCACTGGCGATACGCCGTTGCTGAGGAGCCATCTGTTCCTCCACCCCACTCACCCATTCATAAAGTTCAGAGAGGTCCATCGAGGAAAGCTGGGCTATATTCTTGCCTGCGATACGAAAGTGCAAGGCTTCTTTGTTGAGGCGTGTCCCACCACATTCGGGACAAATACAGGTACCACTGAACTGTTCAGCCCATCGCTGGGCATTCGCCCCCATATCCCGCTCCTGCATTTGACTGATGTACTTGGCTAATCCGTCATATTCGCAGAAGATATCATTACTGGTATGTGCCACTGATGCCGGTATATGCAGACGCTCTTCCGAGCCATTGATGATATCTGCAAGAGCCTCATCAGGTACCTCAGAGAGTGGTGTATCCAGTGTGCACCCATAAGTCTGCAACAAGGCACTAATCTGCCAGAAAATCATCTGCTGGCGTGATTTGCCTAATGGAGCCACTCCACCCTGCTTTACGCTTAGGCTGCGGTCAGGGAACACCTTGTCTGGATCAATAAGGCTTACGTAACCCAATCCCTTGCATCGCGGACAAGCCCCTTGAGGACTATTAAATGAAAAATTATGTGGAGCAGGATCACGATAGGAAATACCACTGGTGGGACACATCAGCCGCTTGCTGTAATGACGCAATTCTCCCGTGTCCGTATCCAGTATCTGTAGCAACCCATCGCCCTGTTTCAAGGCCACCGCAACAGTCTGAGTCAGTCGGTCCTCATCCTTTTCCTGCACGCACAGGCGATCGATAACGACCTCTATGTCATGATTTCTGTATCGGTCCACCTTCATCTCTGGAACTACCTCACACAGTACCCCATCCACACGTGCATAAAGATAACCTTTACGACGAATACTCTCGAAGAGTTCGCGGTAATGACCCTTTCGATGATGCACCAGAGGAGCTAAGATATAAATCCTACGGGAGCAGAAATCCCGAAGAATCAACTGTACAATCTGTTCCTCGGTATAACGTGCCATCCGCTCACCAGACACATAAGAATAAGCCTCACCCGCACGTGCGTAAAGTAAACGCAGGAAATCATATATCTCGGTAGTAGTGCCCACCGTGCTACGAGGATTCTTGTTTGTAGTTTTCTGCTCAATGCTGATGACAGGGCTCAGACCAGATATCTGATCCACATCAGGGCGTTCCATATTACCCAGAAAATTGCGTGCATAAGCACTAAATGTCTCTATATAGCGCCGCTGTCCTTCCGCATAAATGGTATCAAATGCCAAAGAAGACTTTCCACTTCCACTCAACCCCGTTATCACCGTAAGACTACGACGCGGAATCTCTACGTCCACATTTTTCAGATTGTGGACTCTGGCTCCCAAAACGGTCAGTTTCGAATCACTCATCTGCACCTCCTGTACCTTGCTGACGGCTGTTGTCATAACCGGTAAGCACAGAGATAGTCTTCTTTATATTATACTTTCGCCCATCTGCGCCTTTGGCCTTCACAATCAGAAAATACACTCCATCACTGACGGTATGTCCATTCACCTTGCCATCCCAACCGCCAGAGGGTGAGTCCCACGAATATAATTTCCTACCCCACCGACTGAACACAGTAGCCTCAAAAGAGACAATGCTCTGGTAACCCTCCTTGGCATGCAACACATCATTGTAGCCATCGCCGTTGGGCGAAAAGGCATTGGGAAACTCCAACTTGCTCTCGCTGATGCTCACTACTATAGGATTCTCTTCTCCCTCAGAAGGATAGGTTATGGTATCATTACCCAACACAAACGTTGCATAAAGTTGTATACGAAATGATCCACTACTGGTAAAGGTATAATCCATATCCTCATCAAAACGATGCACAAGCAGATTCTTATCGTCACCCTCACGCCATACCTTCCATTCATAGCGTGCAGAATAATCACCCACATTTTGAGGATTGGCTCGGAAGTGAGCCACAAGTGGTGCACTCTGACTGGCAGAGGCATCATCCAACTCCTCGCCATCAACTGTCACATACGTACCTAAGGGGTCAACAGATGGGGACTCATCGTCCTGATCTGCCAACTCAGAGAAAGCATAAGAAGAGACTGGTATGCACGCTTCGGGTAACGGCTTCGAATAACCATGCGTGCCATCAGCCGCACACACACGAGTCTGTATGCAAAAAGAACACAGAGCAACAATGCTCACAAGGAGTACCCTTGTTTTGATTACATTACACATAGTTCTGCAAATTTAGCGTTTTTCCATCATCTATCACCCATTTTCATCACACAAAATGAACGGCATAGGGGGAAAAGTATTACCTTTGCGGAAATGAAAAGATTGTCACTACTTATCCTATTATGTCTGCCTTGCCTGCTATGGGCACAAGGCACCATGCAACAACTCCAGCACATGCATCAGGTGCGAAAAGGGGAGACATGGACTTCTATCGCCCTTAAATATGGTATCAGCGAACAGGCTTTGCGACAAAGCAACCCCGATGCGAAAGTCAAAAAAGGTAAACCTAAGAAGGGGATTCTGCTCACCATACCTCAGGCTTGTGCACCAGAGACCACCATAGAGGAGCCTACCGCCACACCCATAAAGACACACATACAAAATCTTAACATCGGTGTCCTGTTGCCATTGGAAGAGAACAGCGAGCGCGGAAATAAATTGATAGAGTTTTATCAAGGCTTGCTCATGGCTGCCGACAGCGTACGCAAGGACGGAACAAACATCCGCATACATGCCCTGCATACAGGAAGTACCACCGCATCCATGCAACAATTGCTCAACGCTCATCAAACGGAACTGGCAAATACACAAATCATATTCGGTCCCGTAGACGGCACACAGATTGAACCGCTAAGTCATTTTTGTCGTCAAAACAACATCCGTCTGGTTCTTCCGTTTGCCAACAACTATTCAATATCCAATCAGCCTCTTACCTACACAGCAACTGCCTCCAGCAACATAAGCAGTTCTGAGGCAGCAGCATTGGTCATCAGAAGCATGGGCAAGAAGGCAAACTACATCGTACTCAACACGAATGAGCCAGACACACGTGGATCACTCTTCACGGGCAAGCTGAAAGAACAACTGGCAGACCAAGACATAGCGACACGCATTTTAAATATAGACGGAGATGACTTCGCCTTTGAGTCTGCCTTCAATCAGACACAGGTGAATTGTATCGTGCCAGACAACACGAGCATCAAGTCACTAAACATCTTATGCGCCAAACTCAAGGACTTTACCGAAGCGCATCCGCAATATCGTCTACGCCTGCTTGGATACCCTGAGTGGATTACCTACACGGGCACTCTGCTGAACAGCTTCTTCCAGTTTGACACTTATGCCTTCTGTACCTATTACAGCCATCCGCTAAGCGCCAACACAGTATCCTTCGACAGGGCTTTTACATCTAACTTCGGACACCCTATGCAGGTCTCATTTCCACGATATGCTATGATGGGTTTCGACATGGGATTTTATTTCATGCACGGACTGGCAACATTAGGGGATACGTTTGAATCCAAACAAAACGAAATAGAGCAACAACCCGCACAACATACATTCCGTTTTGTTCAAGATACAGAAGGAAGCGGACGCACGAATCACTTTGTCCAACTGGTGCATTATTCACCTGACCAAAAAATCACACTTGTACAATGAAAAGACTACTGGCGGTAATCTTCTTTGCATCATGCTGTTCTGCCATGCATGCACAAGTGGGCGAAGCTCGCTGCGATTTAGCCGTGGGTGTTAGTGGGGGCTATGTCCTCAATAAAGTTTCCTTCAATCCCACCATCAAACAGGATTTTCATACGGGCACCACATTCGGCGTTACCCTGCGATACACCTGTGAGAAGTACTTTGCCGCACTCTGTGCCTTACAAGCCGAAGTAAACTATACTGGCATGGGCTGGAAAGAGAACATCGAAACCAGCACAGACACCTACGAACGCCAGATGAACTACATTCAGATACCTCTACTTGCCAACTTGGGATTCGGACGCGAACGTGGTGGAGTAAAAGGATTTCTGGTCTTGGGTCCGCAGATTGGATTCTGCTTGAACGAGAAGGAGAAAAAAGGTGGGGAATGGACAGAGGAATCTCTTAAGAAACGGCCCAACCAAGTCATCCAGCAATACGACTTAGAGGTGCAAAGAAAGTTTGAATACGGACTGACAGGTGGATTGGGCATGGATGTGAGTACGCGCAGCGGACACCACTTCCTACTGGAAGGACGGTACTATTATGCTCTTAGCGACATTTTCAAGAACTCCAAGAAAGACCCATTCGGAAGAAGTGCCAATGGTGCCATCATAGCTAAAGCATCATATCTGTTTGATATTGTCAAGACAAAGAAATAAAGGCTCACCTGGTAAAACAGGGGGATTATAGTATTCACCATGTTCAAGTAATATAGTCTTCAATAGCCCATGAAGACGGCTTCAACAGCCAACGAAGATGACTTCATTGGCCCATGAAGACGGCTTACTTTTTAGAGTGACTTTTTATTGATTTCCGTAGATACGTTTTCTAACTGTATAAATAGTAAAAATGTAGACGCACTATCCATCTTATGAAACGACAATAGTGGACCATTATAGTAGCTCTTTTCTTTTTTCCTAACTGGGAAAATATTTTTCTCCAACTAGGAAAATAAATTGAGCCGTTTCGTATGGGTCTTATTATTATATCCTTTGTACAGACAAGCAAGCTGGCTTATAAGTACAGGTTATGTCTGGGATTTTACCTCCGAAGCTCCCCTTGGTTTATCGGGTGAACCGAAATAAACTTGACTTGAGTCTCTTTTCTTGATTTCATAAAAAAAAGGAAACATGCCTTTTCTACTTATACAATAGAGAAAAAGCATGTCTCCTATATTTAGCCTCAAAAATTTTCTCTTCCGACGAGAAAGAGAAAACGGATTTCTATCTCAGACGATCAAGTGACCTCAGAAGCAGAATATCTCTCGTTATGCCACGCATACCCATAGCAATGAGCACTATGGCTACCAAAGGAAATGCCGCAGGCCACTCTGGACGGAAGTGTGCATGCATCTGCCCCATCCTCATCCATACCATGCAACCATATGCCGCATACCATCCTACCAACAATATCAGGCTGAACACACAGATGCGAAACTGCCTTGCCTGATGTTTGTAGAAAAAAATATTCAGCAACAGAAGCGTTGCGGAGAGAAGCAGAATAGCAAAGAGAGCCCATGGAAAAAAGGAATGCAAGCCTTCTGCAGTGGTCATCCAGAGATTATAGAGATGACCGATTACCTCTCCCTCTTCCGTATAGAACCGACCGATACCCATGCTCATACATGCCACACATAGTACAGCGGCAAAAAACATGTATAGGGTCTGGATACGTTGAATCATTTGGAAAACGATTTAATACTCCAAAGTGGATTCCTTAGAAGGATTGCGATAATAAATCTTTCCTTCTATAAACTCTTCGGTTGCCATCAGAGTTGGTTTGGGAAGTTTCTCATAGAAACGGCTAATTTCTATCTGCTCCCGATTTTCAAAGGTCTCATCCAAAGTGTCTGTTGGATTTGCAAACTCTTGGAGCTTCTTGCTCAGTTCACCCTTGAGATCTGCTGCAATCTGATTGGCTCGTTTGGCTATAATAGCCACGCTCTCATAGATATTGTCAGTGTCCTTACAGAGGTCCATTACATCACGTGTCACCGTATTGGTGGGTGCGGTAGATTTCTTGTAATCCATAATATATAATGTATACTTTATTTCAATCGTTCAGTTATTCTCCTCTTCTTCCTGCAATTTCAGATGCTTCTTCTTGACTATATTCTCTGCATTTGCCAACATGCTGTTCGCCTCGCTCAAGTATCGGCTTTCGGGAAAATCATTACGGAAGGCATAGCATTCATCAATAGCATCACGGAAACGCTCAATACGTTTTTCCTCCACACTTTTCATTGCCAGATGATATTTAGCACGCAGAATCATGATAGAGAAAGCCTCGCGTCTCTCTGCCGAAGCATAGGGATAATCCTTCAGAGCATTCTGAGCTGTCACCACACATGCCTCATAGTTACTTCCTCCGTAGGACATATTACCCACATAGCTACCCAAGTCGTAATAGAGCTTGGCAGAAAGATATTCTTTCTCTACAAGTTTATCCTGGAGAGCATATATCATCTGAGTAGTCTGCTCGCGCAACGATGTGTTGGGATAATAGTCAAGGAAGTTTTGAAACTCCGTTATGGCTTCCATAGTGTTACTCTGATCCAAACGCGCATCAGGAGTAAGCTTATACAGCGAGTACCCACAGCCATACCTCGCCTGCTCCACATATTTCCCTTTCGGATAACTTTGATAATACTTACGATAAAAGGTAGAAGCTGACTCATAATCCTTATTTCTGAAGCAACTCTGTGCCAGCAGATAAAGATTCTCCTCGCCATAGGCAGTCCCCTTCAGTGGAGCCAAAAGATCACCCAGCAACTGTGAGGCACGACCATAGTGTCCCTCTGCAAAATTAGCCTTTGCTGCCTCATATTTATATTCATAATCAGCAGTTTTTTGCACAGCATTATACTCTCCACATCCTGTAAGAAAAGTTGCAGAGAGTATAGCAGCCAGTATGTCTCTTCTCATATTCCAGCGCATAATCGGTGCAAAGTTAGCACTTTTTCTTGAAACACAGCATTTTTTATTATTAAGAAAACTTATTTTTTGTTATTCAAATCAGAATTTCTTTCGTCTAATTCTGCCTGCAGGCGTAGCATTTCGTCACGTAGCAAGGCTGCATCCACAAAGTTCAGTTCCTTGGCAGCCTTCTGCATCTTGCGTCGCAAAGTCTCTATCTCGCGTTCCATCTGCTGTGGTGTATGCATACTTAGGACAGGTTCTGCCGCCACAGGAGCAACACCAGGCTTGGGTTCCACATAGGCACGCTGCTCACTAGCATTACCAGCCTGCAGCAAGTCAGCCATCGTTTGTGCTTTGTCAATTTGTTTTGGAACGATGTGATGAGCCTCGTTATAGGCCAGTTGTACCTGACGTCGACGATTGGTTTCCTCTATTGTCAAAGCCATACTTTCTGTGATGCAGTCGGCATACATTATAGCTCTTCCGTTGAGATTACGGGCAGCACGACCTACTGTCTGCGTAAGACTCCGATGACTACGGAGAAATCCCTCCTTATCCGCATCCAATATAGCCACCAGACTCACCTCTGGTAAATCTAAGCCTTCTCTTAAAAGATTCACACCTACCAACACATTGTAAACTCCAGCTCTCAAATCATTCATGATTCGAACGCGCTCCAGAGTATCCACGTCACTATGAATATAAGCCGTCTCTATACCATGACGTTGCAGGTACTCGGTCAGTTCCTCAGCCATTCTCTTGGTAAGAGTAGTCACCAGAGTACGTTCCCCACGTTCTATTCGAACCTGTATTTCTTCCATTAGGTCATCAACCTGGTTCTGCGTAGGACGTACTTCTATCACCGGGTCTGGCAAGCCTGTAGGACGAATAAGTTGCTCTACGACAATACCCTCGCTCTGTGCCAACTCATAGTCAGCAGGAGTTGCACTCACGTAAATGACTTGATGCGTCATTTCCTGAAACTCATCAAAACGCAGAGGGCGATTATCACGTGCCGCAGGCAGGCGAAATCCATATTCTACCAGATTGTTTTTGCGTGCACGGTCTCCTCCATACATGGCACTTATCTGCGGCACAGACACATGACTTTCATCTATTACCGTAAGATAATCCTCAGGAAAGAAATCGAGCAGGCAATAAGGTCGCGTACCAGGCTCACGCCCATCGAAATACCGACTATAGTTCTCTATACCAGAGCAATGACCCAGCTCCCTTATCATCTCCATATCATAAGTGACACGTTCATGCAGTCTTTTGGCCTCCAAAGGTTTTCCCTCATCTTCAAAGAGTCTTACCTGCTCTGCCAAGTCTGCTTCTATCTGACGAATAGCGCGCTCCTGTGTCTCGTGGCTGGTCATAAAGAGGTTTGCTGGATACACCTTATAATCCTCGAATGAGGCAATGCGATGTAGACTTACAGGATCCAGTTCCTCCAGCGACTCTATTTCATCACCCCAAAAGGTTATACGCAATATCTGGTCAGCATAAGCCAATGCCACATCTACGGTATCTCCTTTGACTCTAACCTGCCCACGTGCAAGAGCCACATCATTGCGCACATACAGGCAGTCTGTCAACCTGCGCAACAGTTGTTGGCGATCCATTTGCTGCCCCACACGCAGTTCTATCAGATTCTCATAGAAAGCCGAAGGGTTACCCATACCATAGATACACGACACACTGCTCACCACCACCACGTCCTTTCGCCCTGAGAGCAAGGCACTTGTGGCAGCAAGGCGCAACTTATCAATCTCTTGATTGATTGCAAGATCCTTCTCTATATAAGTGTCGGTACTGGGGATGTACGCTTCAGGTTGGTAATAGTCATAGTAACTGACATAATACTCTACAGCGTTCTCAGGAAAGAATTGCTTCATCTCGCCATAGAGTTGCGCTGCAAGAGTCTTGTTATGGCTCAAGATAAGCGTAGGCTTGTTCACCTGAGCAATAACGTTGGCTACGGTGAAGGTCTTACCACTTCCCGTAACACCCAAAAGTGTCTGTGCTGGCACTCCTGAGAGCACCCCTTGGGTGAGTTGCCGTATTGCCTCTGGCTGATCACCCGTGGGTTTATACTTGGATATGAGTTTGAAGTCTCCCATAGAATATGCTGCAAAATTACAACAATTTCAATTTATCAGGCAACAAGGTCAAAAATATGTATTACTTTTGCGTACAGAGAAGAGAAAAGCAATACTTATATTTCACTCTACATACGCTAAGAAAATCAACAAACATACAAAAAAGTCGAGAAACATGAGAATCAAGTATCTGAGTCTGCTGCTGGCAGCATTTTTGCTGACCACAACTCCCTCTGAGGGCAAGGACCACAAGGAGAAGGACAAGACGGAGCAGACCGCCAAGAAGAAGAAAGACAAGAAAGACAAGAAGAACAAGGATTCTGAACAAAAGGAACAGGACAAGAAAGCAAACAAGAAGAAAGGTAAGGAGAACAAGAAGAACAAAGATTCCGACCAGAAGAAGCAGAGCAAGAAGGCCAATAAGAAAGGCAAGAAGGGCAAGAAGGGGCAGCAACCCGAACAAGCCCAAAAACCTCAGGAGGAGAAGCCAAGCATCGACCGCAACGGACTCTTCCATGTGACGAAGGTAAAGAACGAGTGGTTCTTCCAAATAGCCGACAGCCTCATCGGTCGTGACTTCCTCACCACCACACGCTACACCACTACTCCTGCAGAGAGCGGGAAGTTCGGTGGCGAGCAGGTCAACGAACAGACGGTGTATTTCCAGGTGGGTAAGGATGACCAGATGTTACTTCGTGCCAACCTCATTATCAATGTAGCTGACTCTACACAGAAAATAAGTCGCGCCATACAAATCAGCAACGAAAACCCCATCATAGGTTCCTTCAAGATAGAAAGTCACAAAGACGGGGTCTATAAGATAAAGGTTTCACCCTTCTTCAACCAGGACAACCCTGCTCTGGGACTGCCTCAGTACGTCAAACAGCAATATGCCCTTCAAGGCATGCTGGGCGACATGAGTTATGTAGAAGATATCAAGTCCTTCCCCATGAACACAGAGGTACGCATGGTGAAGACCTTTGCCACAGCCCCCACATCCACACTACCTGCAGCCAGAAGCACAGGAAAGGTAACCCTGGGGTTAAACATCAGTTTCATCCTTTTGCCAGAGAAACAGATGATGAGACGATACTACGACCCTCGCGTGGGTTACTTTACAGACAGCTACACCAGTTTCACGGATGACCAGCAGCGTGTGGAGGGCAAACGGTTTATTACAAGATGGAGACTGGAGCCACGCCCAGAAGACGTAGAAAAGATGCGCCGTGGGGAACTGGTAGAGCCAGCAAAGCCTATTATCTATTATATAGACCCAGCCACCCCCAAGCAGTGGCGCAAGTACCTGATACAGGGTGTCAACGACTGGCAGAAGGCTTTCGAGAAAGCAGGATTCAAGAATGCCATCATGGCAAAGGAATGGCCCGAGAACGACTCAACCATGAGCATGGAGGACGCACGCTACAGTTGCATACGCTATCTGGCCAGCCCCATTGAAAACGCATACGGTCCTAATGTGCACGACCCACGTACAGGTGAGATACTGGAAAGTCATATCTGCTGGTACCACAATGTGATGAGTCTGGTACACGACTGGTACATGGTGCAGGCAAGTAGCATTGATGACGCTGCCCGCACAATGAACTTCAGCGAAGAGCTCATGGGACAGCTTATACGCTTCGTAAGCAGTCATGAGGTGGGACACACCCTGGGATTGCGTCATAACTTTGGTTCATCAAGCACAGTACCTGTAGACAGCCTGCGCAACAAGGCTTGGGTGGAAGCGCACGGACACACCCCAAGTATCATGGACTATGCACGCTTCAACTATGTGGCACAGCCCGAGGACAACATCAGTCATGCAGGCATCTTTCCACGCATCAACGACTACGATGACTGGGCCATACGTTGGGGTTACACCTATCTGCCTGATGCAAAAGACGAGGATGAAGATCATCAGATGATGGAGGAAATGACTGCCAAAAGCCAAGAGAACCCACGCCTATGGTGGGGCGACGGAGAGACAAACGAAGGACAGCTCGATCCACGCAGACAGACTGAAGACCTGGGCGATGATGCTGTGAAGGCAAGCACTTACGGCATACTCAACCTAAAGTATGAGATAAGCCGCCTTCCCGAATGGACCAACGATGACTCCAAAGACATCTATGGCGAGGCTCTGGGACGCATGTACGGACAGATACGCGGACAGTTTATGCGATACTGCGGACACGTGGCACGCAACATCGGTGGCACACGCATTACCTACCGCACCAAGAATCAAGACGGTGACAAGTACGAACCACAACCTCTGGACAAGCAGAAAGCCGCACTAAAGTTCATGAATGAGCAAGTTCTGCACGAACCCATGTGGCTACGTGATATGAGCTATGCACGACGCTTGGAAGCTGAGCCTGTAGAACTGACGAAGAAAGTGGGCACCTATGCCATGCGTCTGCTAATGAATCGTCTGGACTACATGAATGAACTCTACTCGCCACAAGCCTACTTGACAGACCTCACCAACCTGGTGTTCTCAGAAGCACGCACAGGCGAGAAGGTATCACCCTATCGTCAAGCTCTGCAAAACGAGATGCTTACCAACCTCTGCCGTGCTCATGGCAACAGCAACAGTGACATCCAGCCTGCTGTGCTCTATACCCTACAGCAACTGCAGACCCTCACCAAACGCGCAAGCCAGACAGGTCGCGACGCTGAGAGCCGTGCCCATTGGACCTACATATACGACCAGATAGGTCGCGAACTCACCTGGAAGTAACATTTCTTTGAGGAGAGGGCATGCTCCCAATCTCCTCGTAGAGAGGGAGGACTCTCATCCTGATAAGTAAAAGCAAAGCCACAGACTCTTTTCTTAAAGTCTGTGGCTTTGTTCGTTTATCCCAAATCGTTCGTTAGAGCGAAGAATCACTCTAGCAGAATCACACGGCTACTTCCCTCTCTGGAGCTGAGCACATCCAATCCAACCTTCATCAGATAGTCTCCACTATACTGTTTGCCATTACACGCAAGCCCCGACTGTGCGCCAGGCATCAGGTTTGTTTCGCTTATCGTGTAAATCTTCTGGGCATCCAGTCCCTGCAACTTCACTTTCATCAACGGCTCTGCGTAACGCGGATGCAAGTCGTAAACAAACAATACCGCACGCTGACGGTCCTTAGACACATAGTTCATGGCACAATGGTTGGTCTCATAGGGTGATATCAGACGATACTGGTTGCCCTCAAGAATGACAGGCTTCAGATTATTATAATTCTTCACTGCCTGCTGTACGAACTTATACTCCTCCGGTGAGAGTGACTTGAGGTCAATATCAAATCCCAACTTACAGGAGCTACATACATCGGTACGGAACTTCACACTTGTACGCCGATTCCAGTTAGTGACATGCGAACCCATAGTCTTTGATGGGAAGAACTTTGAGAGGCTCCACTGAATATAGATGCGTTCATAAGGATCAGTATCGTCAGAGCACCAGAACTCTGTAAAATACTTGAGCATCTCGTAGTCCATACGGCCACCGCCTCCAGAGCAAAGCATCATGGGCAAGTGAGGCCATTTGTCGTGAATGCGTGTCAACACATTATATATACCTCGCACATGGTCAATATAGAAATTGCCTTGCTCCTTTTTATGATAAGGGGAATATATGTTTGTGATAACGCTGTTGCAGTCCCACTTGAAGTATGCCACCTCTGGGTTCTCCGTCATAATGCGGTCTACTATACCATAGACATAATCCTGCACCTTAGGATTAGAGATGTCAAGCACCAGCTGGTTGCGATAGTAATAAGTCTCACGGTTGGGTTGCATAATAACCCAATCTGGATGCTTTTCGAAAAGTTCGCTCTTGGGATTAACCATCTCTGGCTCTATCCATATACCAAACTTCACCCCTGCCTTTTTAGCATCCCGTACCAATCCAGGAATTCCGTCAGGCAGTTTATCTTTAGTAGCTTCCCAGTCACCCAATCCCGCATGGTCGTCCTTACGGGGATATTTGTTTGCAAACCATCCATCATCCAGCAGGAACATGTCGACACCCAAATCCTTGGCGTCCTTCATCAGTTCAGCCAAGCTCTGCTGATTGAAATTAAATCCTGTATTCTCCCAGTTATTAAGGAGGGTCAACCGGTCCTCGGTCCCCATATTCACTTGATACTGTCGCGCCCAATCATGCAGATTACGTGACGCTTCTCCTATCCCATTATCACTCAGCGTGAATATAAACTCTGGTGTCGTAAACACCTCACCTGCCTTCAGCTTATAATCAGAAGCATAAGGATTGATGGCTGGTATCACACGCAACGCACCTACATTGTCAACCTCAAAAGTAAAACGGAAATTGCCTGGCCACCCGATTGTGCCCAGCATTACCCTACCCTCGTTCTCTCGGGCTGGCGCGTCAAAACCAAGTTCAAAGAAAGGCTCTTCCTGCATAGCAGCACGTGTACCCAGTTTGGTATCCACAATCTTCTTGCCTGCGGTAAGGAGTGTCGTCTCGGGCTGTCCCTCTTTGGCCCAGTCACCATGATAGGTGGTCACATAATATTTGGAGCTTCTGAAGTAGAGCATCGTTGAGGCATAACGCCACAGAGTGACAGGTGACTTCTCTTGATGGGATATCTCACTCCACGCCTTGATGACATTTTCTTTATAATAGCTCTGATAATGCAGTTTCACGGTCAGAGGATACTCCTTGTCTGTCAAGGTAATGATGGTCTCCATCCCCCCCTTCAGAGGTTTCTCTTCCATAGACTGGAAATAGAGATAAGTAGTCATATTCCCATCGGCATGAGTCACAGCCACAGCGGGTTCGAAGAAATCCTCCGCACCTGATGTTGCATAGACCTCATGACCTCGCTGGCAGACAGATCCGTCTGATGCCGCATACACATCCCAACGAAGGTGGGCATAGTCAGAGGGATTGCTCAATTTATCACCCAAGTACACCTGATAGAGGCGTCCTTTAGGAGATACTTGCATCACCAGATCGGTCTTCTCCGTTGACACGCAAATAGTCTTTTGCGCAGATACCACAACGGACATCTGGCAAAAGGCAATAATAGCCAAAATTGTTTTTCTCATTCTTATTTTTTTTTGATGATTATCATTTCGTAGGAAGAGTGCAGAACTCTCTGCCCATTAGTGTAGCCTTATGCTGGTGGTAATGACACAGTAGTCAAAGAGTTTATAGTCGGGACTATAGGCAGACGAACTGGCAGCCACAGACTCTTTGTCAAGGTCTTTCCAGGGAATAAGACAGTTGTGCAACCGATATTGCTCATTACATTGGTGAGCACTTGCTTCGCCCACAAGCCCCTTTGCATCGGGGTAAGCCTTATAGTCATAGGGCACATATCCCATTAGCTCATGGGCAGCATTCCAACGCAAGTGCTCCATACGAGCCAGATTATGAAGAAGTCTTTGCTCCGCCTTGCTGAAGTCTCCTCTCACCACAATATCGTTTCCTTTCATCCCCCCCGTCTTATCTCCAACAGGCTGATTGCGTTCTGTCAGTCTGCGTTCGAAGGTTGGAGCCTCTTGATGGTGATCCAACGCAGCTCTAAGGTGTATCATATCGGGTCTCTCTCTTGTCACATAATCCATAATGGACATCTTGGTCAGAGCATGGTAAGCATTCGACACATCCTGCCCCTCCTGACGTCGTAACCTACTGAAGCCGTCCAGCCCACCTTCTTCTGTCCAATACGATCGTCGGGTATTCCACACATCCTTCTTACCTTCATTTCCACTCACCTTGCAATAGGTTTCGTTATAAGCACGTCCCCTCTGCACAAACTGTTGTCCAACGATTCTCTCATAGGTATAAAGTTGTCCGATGGTTCCCACCACGACAATAGGACTTGGAGGCATCTCTGCTTCTCCATTAGCTGCTATCTTAGCTCTGTGGGAGTTTGCCTGATTGTAAAAGTCAGCAATCCGTCTGACATAAGGCTCCATTGCATCGCTCTTACACACGACAAAGATTCTGAGCCTCCTCAGCTCATCCTCTGCTCGCCTTCTCCGTATGAACTCATAAAGGTCTACAGCCGTAGATATATTTCGCTCATCGTCTCCCAAAGCGACCACCACATAGTTGAGCTGCCGACAGATTCCAGACAGCACCTTGTAGTAATCATCAGACCCAGCATACGTCTGATGCGTCTCTATGCAGATACCTTCCACGCAACGATTATGCACACGCTGCAATGCTGGTGCCTGAACGAAGAATGCATCAGCGTCAGCATCCATCTTTTCGTCTACGACGTGACATAGGAATCCAGACCTTTTTACGTTGTCCATCGTAGAAGACTGGTCCACAAAGGTACCATACTCGTAGAGGAAGCGTAAGGCATCCCTACCCGTCTGTCCAAATCCCACAACCAGTGAGCAGAATAAGTCATCCGTAGTACCAGGATTACTCTCTGTATTTATTTTCCCAAGGCAACGTACAGGGTGCCAATCTGCATTCTCCTTTAGCAGATTGATGCTTTCGTGAGAGGGATCCACAATCTGCACTTTCACATTCCCACTCGCTGACCAGTTCTCCGCCACACGGTTCACGCTATCATAGTGCGCGTGGCAATATACCGTGACGTGATGCTCCTGGGCATATTCAAGCAGACTACTGTCCTTTAGAATATTACACACAGCTCTGACATTGTCCTGCTCACTATCGCCCAAGAAGAAGATGTGCACATGCGACTCTGTCTTGTTCACCAGACGTGCTAAAGATGGGAGGTTCAACCTGTCCTGCAGCACCCTTACTGGCTTTTCGCCTCTTTCTGCCCCAGCCTCGAACTCCAACCTCGACAGTCTTCGAAACGAATGGGCTGTAAAGCACTCCAGTTTCCGCAACTTCTCCAGCTCATGGTTTCTCACAGAGAAAAAGTTGAAGAAGCGCTCCAGAGTCGTGCGCGAATCATCCTCATCAAGTCTATCCGTCGTTCTGACGATGACCGTTCTGCTTCTCGCTGCCACACGTGAATGTTGCTTGATATCCATAGCCAGATGAAAGGAAGGCTCATTGGTTCCCCAAAAGACAAACAGTTCCTCCCTACCACCTCCAAACTGTGACGTGCCCCACAAATGTAAGTTTGAGATTACATTGTAGCCAAAATGCTTGATGACGAACAAGGTGCTCACACATGCGGCACAGAAGTGTGCAGCAGAAAACAACGTCATGTACAAGAGATTGTCTGTGAGCGCAGAGTGCACCTCACTGACATCACTTTGCAAGCCAAACATGCCAAAAGCATGAACAACAGCCATTGGAGCAACACAGAGAAGGCGAAGCATAAGGTCGGCAGACAACCTACCAGAATTGGTATCAAGCCCTGTTGCCACAAGCATTCCTGTGGCGTACACTGCAAAACCAAAGAGCCAACAGAAGGCAAAGCCAATGTAGAGATGATTTTCAATCCATTTCCACCAGGTTCTGCTCTGCGTGTCCCTTCGGCAATACACAAAAGTAGCCATCAACACGGCTAAAGCCATCAACATGATGCCCAGTAGTCCAGAATGTCCAAAAACGTCCCATACCTCTGCGTTGCTTCGTATCTCAGTCATAGCTTTTCCGTAAATATCTTTGTTTTCGTTTTTACTTTGATAAAGGTACTAACAATTAACAACATTTCATACATGTTCATCAGCAGAATTATTTTTTAGTTAAGAAAAAAAATATTTCTTAGGTTAAGAAAAGCGAATACTTAGGTTTAGAGAATGACGTCTTGTGATTGAGCCCAAATGGTCTCTTAGGTTCTGCCTAATGTTCAATTGGAAATTAAAAAAGGGAGCGACCGCATCCGCCTAAAGCGAAGCTGCCACTCCCTATTTTTCCTATGTGCTTTCTTTTTTTGTTTCCGTAGAAGGCGAGGAGGACATTAGTCCATTACCTTCACACGCACATTACGATACCAAACATCATCTCCATGATCCTGGAATGCGATGTAGCCACCGTTCTTACCCTCTTCAATCATCAGACCGTAAGCATAGGGGAACTCTCCACCCTTCTGGAACTTACTTGCGTCAAGCATCTCTTTCCATTTCGGTGTCCACAAGTGGTATTCGAGCACTTTCTCGTCGTTCTGATAGTGGATGACAGTACCCTTGAAGACCACGATCTTGGCTTTGTTCCATTCGCCGAAGGGTTTCGCATTCTGTGGCTTTGCAGGAACCATATCGTAGAGTGATGCAGACTGACGGTTGCCATCCACACCCAACTGTGCGTCTACGTGGTTGGCGTTGTCCAGCACCTGATACTCAGAGCAACTCTGCCAGATGGGCAGGTAGTTGCCTTCGGCATCCTTAGCCTCCTGTGCCAGATAGAAGATACCTGAGTTGCCACCCTTGCTAATCTTATACTCACACTCCAATGTGAAGTTGGTGAACTTATGGGCAAACAACAGGTCGCCACCGCCTTCTGCCTGTGCTTCACCTGTACCACTGCCCTTCAGGTGTATGCTCTCACCATCATTCTCCCAGCTCTGAGGAACAGCATCTTGACCGTAACCGCGCCATCCGTCAAGGCTGCTTCCGTCGAAGAGGATGTAATAGTCATCAGCGTCCTTTTTCAACTTGCTGAGGTCATACTGCTCGTTTTCCACAATCTCTGCCACGGCTGTTGCCGTATCAGCGTTTTCTGTCTTGTGCTCGCAGTTCTTACATGCTTCGCAATCACAATTGCACTTCTTGTTCTGGCAACATGAAGCCATCATGGCTACACAAGCTGCAAATAACAATGTCTTTTTCATCATTTCTGATTGTTTTTGGAATTATTTATTTTTTTTGATGTTTTAAATCTGATTTAGCCTCCTCCATTCAGTCCACTCCGTACAAAGTTACACTTATTTTCTGCTTCTGACAATTCTTTACCAATTGTTTTTTTGTCGTCCACAGGCAGTCTCTCTGGATTACATCCGTAATTCTATGTTTTCCTGCCACGAACCCCTTACGAGCGATACCGAGTCAGTCTCCTTCGAAAACCAAGATGTTGCCTGGAGTGAGTATAAACAGAGGTCCATAGAGAGCGGCATCCTGGCGTTTGCCGTCTGCAAGAACCAGTCTCAGATGCCCATCCGTCTGGATGTCCATCTGAAGGGGTTTGCACACAGAGGTGTTCTGTATCACCACATATTGACGTCCGTTGTTTGATAAACGAGATACCAAGGCTCCCTGACCGTGGGTGTCCAACTGAGTGAAATGCGCAGGAAGGGTCTGCAGCTTATGTGTGCCCATGGGAATCTCATCGCCCAGATGCTCGACAGATGACACCTTGGCTCCCAGAAAGACATCGGCACGAGACTGTATCTCGCGGTTCATCTCCCTTACTACTTCATACACAGGACTGCGATGGCCATCCTGGGTGATGGGGGCTTGATGGAAGTTCCAGGTCTCCGTACCAGGATTCCAGTAGGTGAAGTACTGTAGGCACTGGGCACCATACGCCAGGTCAGCATAGAGTTGCAGACGCAGTTGATCAAGGGTTGGTATGGGATATGAGCCATGTGCCGTAGCCAGCGCAAATGCCCAGAAAGGCTTGCCCGTCCTGCGTGCCTCAGCAGCCACCACCTCCAGGTTGTTCCAGTACTGTCCGTTCAGGAAGATGCTGTCGCCCACTTGGTTTACGGGGTAATGGTCATAGGAGAGCTGTGGCAGGTTGACCAACGAGTCAAACAGCTGTACATGCTTTCGGTAGACATCCGTAGAGGGGAAAGCCTGCACGGGCAAGAGATTCAGATAGCAAGGATGCTGCTTGTCAACAGCCTCAATACGTCGCGCCCATTCTGCCAGTCCAGGCATGGCATCGTCCATAGGCTCGTCTCTCAGGAAATAAGCTCCAAGCCCAGGATGGTGGCTCACCTTCCTCACCGTCTCCTCTGGTTCCTTCTCAAGTTCTCCACAGGTGAAGACACTCTTCAGCCCAACCTTCGCACAAAGGTCGAGTGCCTTTAGGGCATCCTCATACTTACCGATATGAGAAAAGGAGAGGGTGAACCCCGCATCTTTGAGCTCCTGGTAACGCT
Organism: uncultured Bacteroidaceae bacterium; assembly: GCA_934394435.1. Classification (GTDB taxonomy): domain Bacteria; phylum Bacteroidota; class Bacteroidia; order Bacteroidales; family Bacteroidaceae; genus Physcousia. Next base: position 2,144 of record CAKRRN010000038.1, on the reverse strand, counting down.
CCAGGTTGGCATATTCGCCAGCAGGAATACTATACCAGGCAAGAATGGGAATCTGAGGCTTTTCAACCTGATGCCTGCGTCCGTGAGCAGGAGTGGCAACCATGGCCAAGCCAAATGCCAGACTAACAAGAGCGAGTCTCTTCATATTCGGAAAATCTACAATACGGTTTAACATTAACAAATAACGACACACAAAGTTACATTTTTTACACGTAACAACCCACTCCCATTAGGAAAAAATAACATCCCCCATACTTGTCCCACAAAAAAGTAGCCGTACCTTTGCCCCACAAAGAAACGAATGTAACGCATGTTTATAAATTTCAAATGGTTTTTGCTCATATTGGCTTGTAGCTGGTTTTTAGGACGAATGGGGCTACGCAGCCTCAAATGGACTTGCGCACTCATAGGTTTAGCTTTCACTCGATCAATGTTCGGAGCCTTTGCAGGACTGTTCTTGGGATGGATACTGGAGGGATTCTTCCAGCGCCCAAAGGTGTACTTCCACTATGAGCGGAGGCACTTCGATGATGAATATACATCTGAGCCACAAACGGGCTACATACCGGATGCTGTAATTTCGGCTTATCAGACACTCGGTATCAGCCCTGATGCCACCGATGAGGAAGTACGGCAAGCCTACAGACAGATGGCAATGAAATATCATCCCGACCGTGTTGCAACACAGGGCGAAGAGACCCGAGCAAGAGCAGAACGGCTCTTCAAGAGGGTGGGAGAAGCCAAAGACAGGATATTCAAATACAGAGGTATCAAATGACAAAGAATCTATTTGAGACAGCTCTCTTCGACTTGGATGGCACACTTATCGACACCGAAGGGCAATACACACACTTTTGGGAGCAGATGGGCGAGGAGCTGGTTCCTGACGGAAGGGCTTTTGCACTGAAGGTAAAGGGGCGAACGCTAAAGTCTATCTTCGAAAACTACATCACAGACCCCGTAGCGCAACGGGAAGTGCGAAGAAGACTCAGCATCTTTGAAAGCAAAATGGACTACACGCTCATACCAGGGGCACTGGAGTTTTTGACTGACCTGCGCAAACATGGTGTACACATGGCTGTGGTAACCAGTTCTGACAAGACGAAAATGCACAATGTAGAAAGCAAGGCCGCACATCTGCTTGCTTTCTTCGACCACATCCTTACGGCAGAGAACTTCACGGCTTCGAAACCCGCTCCAGACTGTTACCTTCTGGGAGCGCAGATATTCGAGACACCTAAAGACAGATGCATCGTATTTGAAGATGCGCCCAACGGACTCTCCGCAGGAATGAATGCAGGCATTTTCACCATCGGGATGGCTACAGGATACAAGCCCGAAGAAATCGCTCCTCTCTGCAATCACATAGAGAAAGACTTCCTGTCATTGGACTACAAACGAGCCAACGCGCTTCTCTCTGATCATCACAACCCTTGTGACAAGTAAAAGTAGCGAGAGAAGCTGTTTGTTTTTTTCTAACTGGAAAAATATTTTTTTCTAACTAGGGAAATAATCCGAGCCGTTTTCGTATAAAACTTACTGTTTGAGTTGAGAGGGCGTAATTACAAAACTACACTTTGTTCATCGTTGAACGCCATGCTCTTTTCTTTAACCCAAATCGGTCATTACTTTCGGATTTGCGTTAAAGAAAAGTTGTTTTAAGATATACAGTTTCTGGCGTTTTTCGTAACTTTGCCACATTGAAGAAAAAAACATGTTAACATATCAAATAACAAACAACCCATCATAAATAAAAAAAGATGAAAAAGGAATACAAAGCCCCCAGCATGACAATTATGACAGTAGAACCGACAGCCATGCTGTCAACAAGCTCAACATCAACACCAGTAATTAAGATTAATGACGACGAATATGCAGACCCGAATGAAGAGGTGCTGTAACCATACACACACGAAACAGATAAGGTAACGCACCTAACCAGACTCGTACAAACAAAAGATAAGAGGAAGCGGATGAGCTCGCATCTTACGATGCTTGCCATCCGCTTCCTCTTATCTTTTCAGCCTATGCCTTCCCAACCTCATGAGGAAGGGAAGCAGTCCTTAACAGACCTCTATGCACTTTGTAGCCTTTGGTTCTTCCTTCGGCTCTATCTTAGGCAACTCAACGGTCAAGACACCGTC
>CAKRRN010000037.1 GCA_934394435.1 uncultured Bacteroidaceae bacterium | reverse complement strand
GAGGAAGCACAACCTTTGCCAATAACATTAATGTTGAATCTACCATATGACAAAGGTAGCAAAAAGTTTTAATAACACTTCAATCCCCATGAATAATCCGTTGAGCCGATACTTGGCAAAGTAATATAAGATACTTGAATAGGCATCCTAAGATAAGTAAAATAGACAAAGGAGCACAACTACATGTAGCAGTTGTACTCCTTTTATCTTCCGTCAAGGGAACCTAAGGCATTCGCCTCACTCTTATTCCCCTTACTTCACCTTGGCTACGATGGCCTTGAATGCCTCGGGATGGTTCACAGCGAGGTCAGCGAGCACCTTGCGGTTGATCTCAATACCACCCTTATGCAACAGACCCATCAACTGAGAGTAACTCAGACCCTCCAGACGAGCGGCTGCATTGATACGCTGAATCCACAGAGCGCGGAAGTTGCGCTTCTTGTTGCGACGGTCACGGAAAGCATAGGTAAGACCTTTCTCCCAAGTGTTCTTGGCAACTGTCCATACGTTTTTACGAGCACCAAAATAACCTCTGGTAAGACCCAGGATTTTCTTTCTCTTAGCTCTTGAAGCTACATGATTTACTGATCTTGGCATAATTTTTCTTTTTTTGAAAGCCAGCGCCGTCTATCATTGGACGAACTTCGTGCTGGACATCCGGTTAATTACTTAAGTGAAAACTATATCTTGGCCTTTGAAAGACGTTTAACGCTTGCAGAGAAGGTCACGAACCTGCTTCATGTTCTCAGTGACAACGATGTCGCTGTGATCCAGATTACGCTTCTGCTTCTTGGTCTTTTTGGTCAGGATGTGGCTGTGGTATGCGTGATGACGCTTTACCTTGCCAGTACCGGTGAATGCGAATCTCTTCTTTGCACCAGAATTAGTCTTAACTTTTGGCATAATTGTTTTAATTTATTTATTATTTAATTTTCATTGGCGTGGCAACGCATATACCAGGCGTTACGCACTACCTTTTTCTTTTTTTAGCAATACCGTGAGGGCACATCAATCATCGAAGTTTTCGCCCTCAACTTTTGGCCCTGTATATTCCTTACGTGCCTTTTGCTGAGGAGCTTTCTTCTCACGAGGAGTTCCTTCTAACGGTTTCTCGTCTAACGTTGATTCAAGTACTTTCTTAGCCCCTTGAGGCTGTTTCTTGGGAGCAATGAACATAATCATACGCTTACCCTCAAGCTGTGGCATCTGCTCTACCTTGCCGTAATCTTCCAAATCAGCAGCAAAACGCAGAAGCAAAACCTCGCCTTGTTCCTTGAAGAGAATGCTTCGTCCCTTGAAGAAAACGAACGCCTTCACCTTATCCCCATCAGAGAGGAAACCCTTGGCATGTTTCAGCTTAAACTCATAGTCGTGATCATCGGTCTGAGGTCCGAAGCGGATTTCCTTGACATCCACCTTGACCTGTTTGGCCTTCATTTCCTTCTGATGCTTTTTCTGCTGATAAAGGAACTTACTGTAGTCTATCAAACGACATACTGGAGGCTGTGCGTTGGGGGAAATTTCTACCAAATCCACTCCCTTCTGTTCTGCCAGATGGAGTGCATTACGGGTTGGCATTACTGTTGATTCGATGCCATCTCCCACGATGCGTACCTCACGTACACGAATCTGTTCGTTTACTCGATACTGCTGCTTAGCGTTGTCTTTCTTCATCAATAACGTTAAAAACGGTGCAAAATTAATACTTTTCCGTCATACGGCGCACCTCTTCGTTGATTTTCTTTGCAAAATCTTCGAATTTCATGGTGCCTTGCTCACCACCACCTTGCTGACGGAAGCTTACAAGTCCTTCTGAGGCTTCTTTCTCTCCTACTACAACCATGTAGGGAACATGCTTAACCTCGGTATCACGGATTTTTCGACCTATCTTCTCATTGCGGTCATCAATGTAGGAGCGGACTTCATGCTGATCAAAATACTCCTTGACCTTCTGGGCATAGTCATTGAACTTTTCTGATATGGGCAGTACGGCTACCTGATCTGGTGTAAGCCAAAGAGGGAACTTACCTGCAGTATGTTCGATGAGCACAGCCACAAAACGCTCCATAGAACCGAATGGAGCACGGTGTATCATCACGGGGCGATGCTTCTGGTTGTCCTCACCAACATATTCCAGTTGGAAACGTTGTGGCAACTGATAGTCGACCTGAATGGTACCCAGCTGCCAACGGCGTCCGATGGCATCCTTAACCATAAAGTCCAGTTTAGGACCATAGAAGGCAGCCTCACCCAATTCTGTACGAGCCTTCATGCCTTTCTCCTTGCATGCGTCAATAATTGCCTGCTCTGCTGTAGCCCAGTCTTCATCACTACCAATATACTTTTCGGTATTCTTTGGATCGCGCAGAGATATCTGTACCTCCACATTATCCTCTGTGAAGTTGAAGATATAGAACACATGCTGAATGATCTCCATCACCTTGATGAATTCATCCTTCACTTGGTCTGGACGGCAGAAGATATGCGCATCGTCCTGTGTGAAGCAACGCACACGAGTCAGTCCATGCAACTCACCACTTTGCTCATAGCGATAAACCGTTCCGAACTCTGCACAGCGGAATGGAAGTTCCTTATAGGAACGGGGACGACAGGCAAATACCTCGCAGTGGTGAGGGCAGTTCATGGGTTTCAGCATATATTCCTCATCTTCCTCTGGGGTGTGGATGGGCTGGAAGCTATCCTTACCATAGTGGTCCCAGTGACCCGATGTCACATAGAGGCTCTTACCACCGATATTGGGTGTGATAACCTCCTGATAGCCGTATGACTTCTGAATCTTACGCAACATATCCTGCAGACGCAATCGCAACTCTGTACCTTTAGGTAACCAGATGGGGAGTCCCTTTCCTACGCGCTCTGAGAACATAAAGAGTTCCATCTCTTTACCTATCTTGCGGTGATCACGCTTCTTGGCCTCTTCCAACATGTTCAGATATTCTGTGAGCATCTTTTGCTTTGGGAAAGAGATACCATAGATACGCTGCATCTGATCCTTTGTTGCATCGCCACGCCAAAACGCGCCTGCAACACTCATCAGTTTCACAGCCTTGATAATACCCGTTGACAGGATATGCGGTCCCTTACAGAGATCTGTAAAATCGCCTTGGGTATAAGTTGTAATAGAACCATCCTCCAGATCCTGCTCAATGTGTTCCACCTTATAAGTCTGACCAGCAGCCTTGAAAAGCTCTATGCAATCAGCCTTACTGATTTCCTTACGCACGACAGCCTCGTTCTTACGGGCCAGTTCTATCATTTTGTCCTCAATCGTTTTGAAATCACTCTCGCTGATTTGTTTGCCATCGGGCAGCAACACATCATAAAAGAATCCGCTTTCTACAGCAGGACCAAAGCCAAACTGGATACCAGGATAAAGCTCCTGCAATGCCTCTGCCAACAAATGTGCACTGGTATGCCAGAAAGCATGCTTGCCTTGCTCGTCTTCAAATTTGTAGAGGTTAATGGTTGCATCTTCGTTGATGGGGCGATTGAGCTCTGTAGTCTCTCCGTTTATGCCACATGCCACAACATCCTGCGCCAAACGGTTTGAAATGCTCTGGGCAATCTCCAAACCCGTTACGCCTGCTTCAAATTCTCTTACCGAACCATCGGGAAAAGTAATCTTAATCATAATAGATGTATATATATATATTTATTTATTATCATTCTGCGGAATTGCAAAAGTAAGTCTTTTTAGCGAAAGGGGAATCGCAAATCATAAGTTTTTAGCCTACTGCATTATTTTTTATGCGAAGAATATCGCTTTATCAATCCATACGCTGCATACAAGCCCAACTCACCTGCCTGACTGAGATCTGTCAGCCCACGCTCCACCTGTCCATCAAGAATGTATGTCACCCCTCTGCTATAATAGGCATCAGGAAATTTATTATCAATCTCAAGTGCTTTGGTAAACATGCTTATAGCACCAGCATAATCTGAAAGTTGAGTCATAAGACAGGCAGCGTTGTAAAGCAGATAAGGCGAAGAGGGTTGTAATTCAAGTGCACGGTTGTAATCCTGCTGTACCATCAGATAGCCCAATCGAAGATCCGAAGCAGAGGCTGTGGTCTTTGACACCTCCAGTTGGGCAAACCTGCATTGTGCCCTTAGCATGAGTCCCACCACAGATGTCGGTTCCTGCTGCAACATATCATTCATATCTGCTATAGAATTTTCAAAATCACGCACATGATAATAGTCCAACGCACGCCGTAGAAGCAAGGTTATATCATGTGGCTTATCCTGTAGGGCTGATGAAGTCTCCGCTATAGAAGCCAAATGCTTGTCGGTCTGAGCCGCATCCAATCCGCATTCACTATTGGTCAAATACAAAGTAAACGGAAGTGTATGACGCTCATTGACGTTTTCTACATCCTGACTGAAAGGTACATACATTTTCACCTCTGAGTTTTGCGGATGATAAGAAAGTACATATATAGGCTCCACCCTTAAATCCGTCTGCCTATTTTGCACATGTCCCCTATAGTCGCTTGCATATTCGTTTTCTTGCTCTTGTACATCTTCCTCCACCAGCTTGTCATAGTCATCTATGTTATGCTCGCTTTTCTTACGAGTACGTTTGTCTTTTCTGTAAGTTCCCTGTGCCACCTGCAGACGGGCCTTGAGCAAAGCAAATTCATCGCGCTCTGCTCCATACACGTCTCCTATCTTGCGACGTATGGCTGCTCGCTTCCGATATCCTTCCCAAAACTGCGGATAATCACGAATTACAGCACTGATATCTCTAATGGCCCCCTTATAGTCACCTACATTATCAAGCATTAGCGCACGATTATAGAGTGCTATAGTATTGTCTGGCTCCACTTTCAGCACAAAGTTAAAGTCTTCTATGGCAAGATTATCCTCTCCCACACTGGCACGTAGAAGTCCCCTGTTGAAATGCCCAAGATAGTTATTGGGGTCAATGTCAAGTGCTGCATCATAGTCTGACATTGCCCCCCGAAGATTATCTTGATAATAGCGAGCCAAAGCTCGATTGATATACAAGCCTGCCATCTTTGGCAGCTGAACCAAAGCCTTATCCAACGAGGCTTCTGCCTGTGCGTATTCTTTCCGAGCCGCTTGAAACATTGACTTCATGCTCCATGCCTGCCCTTCAAACTCGTCAACTTCAAGAGCACGATCAACCCATTGCTCGGCATGCACACTATCCTTGCGCGACAAAGCCACCTGAGCCTTCAGAGCATACTGGTCCGCTTCTTTTGGCCAATGCTTTATCATTTGGTCGAGTGAAGAATCTGCTTTCTCATATTCTTTCAGTTCCATCTGGCAGAGCACCAGATTATGCCAACAGTTCTTATCAAGAGGAGATATGCGTATAACCTGTTCGTAATCTTCCTCTGCAAGAGAATAGCGTCCTTGATTGATTCGACATAAAGCACGGAGCATATATTGCTGGGCAAGATAAGGATTACGTTCCAAAGCACTGGTGCAATCTATCTCGGCTCCCTGGTAATCTTCAAGATAAAATTTTGCAAGTCCACGATAGAAATAAGCATCTCCCTGCCATGGTTTTGCATTTATCACAAGGTTGAATCGTTGGATAGCTAACACGTAATCTTCATAATACAGAGCATTGCGACCCATGAGCAATACACGGTCCGCATTTATCTGCGCCGCCGCACTCATATGCAAGCACAACAACAGCCCCACTGCAAAAAGACGCAGTAGGGCTACTATTCTATTATGTCCTGTCAGAATCACTTGCTATCACTTTTGCATCAACATAGAAAAGAAAAAAAACAAGCTTTTCCGTCTATCGACGCACCTTTACTTTATAATTACAAGAGAAGCGTCCCTTGGCGATAGCTTGCAGTTTGGAGCGAGTCAACTGACGACGTAAACCAAGAAGATGATCTGTAAAGACCACCCCATCCAGATGATCAAATTCGTGCTGCATGACACGTGCCAAAAATCCATCCACCCATTCGTCATGTGGCTGGAATTGCTCGTCCAGATAGCTGACACGGACACGTGTCGGTCTTTTTACAGATTCGTGTATGCCAGGTATGCTAAGGCACCCTTCCTCTTGTGAAACAGTCTCCGTATCGTCCAGTTCCTCTATATAAGGATTTATAAAGGCATGTATATAGCCTTTATATTCTGGCATATCATCGCTTATCACATCAAGATTTATCACCACAAGGCGTATGCTGAGTCCCACTTGAGGAGCAGCCAAGCCAATACCTTCGCTGCGTTCCAGCGTCTCATACATATCTTGAATCAACTTATCCAGTTCGGGATATGAGCTATCTATGTCCTCCGCCACCTTGCGCAGAACAGGTTGCCCATACGTATATATAGGTAATATCATATTCTGATTTATATTCCTTTGCGTCTCTCCATCCATCCCTGCAGGATGATGGTCGCACTAATCTCATCCACCAGAGCTTTATTCTGGCGGGCCTTTTTACTCAATCCTCCAGCCAGCATGGCCTGGTGAGCCAACACGCTGGTATATCTTTCATCCCATAATTCTACAGGGATGCCAGGAAACTGTTTTTCCAGTTTCGTTGCAAAAGCCTTCACTCTCGGCAGATTTTCGCTATCGCATCCGTTGGTTTGCTTGGGTAGCCCCATCACAAAGCGATCCACCCTTTCAGTTGTCAGATATTTACACAAATATTCCATCAACTGATGGGTAGCCACAGTAGCAAGTCCGCCTGCAATAATCTGCAAGGGGTCCGTCACAGCCAAACCCGTGCGACGAACCCCATAGTCTATTGCCAAGACCCTTCCCATGTATGTTACTTAATATATAAGGAAGGAATCCTTGATTACTTCTGATACAACAGCCAAGCTCCAGGATACTGACCCTCAAGTTTTGCACGACTCTGAGCTGCCTCAGCCTTGGTGTCATAACTTGTGGCAACCACGCGATACATAGCACCCTGACTTGTTGACGCCTGCACCACACGAGGGCTGTAACCTTTACCTGCAAGCGTGCTGCTCAAACGGGTTGCATTTGCCTTTACGCCGAAACTGCCTACAACTACACTATATGCTTTCAGCGGAGCACCAGATACCAACTGCACATTCTCGGTACGAACTGCCACATTGCTATAATCAGTAGCAGGTTTTGTGGTAGTAGTAACAGGAGCAACAGTCACATTAGTTGTGGTCTGCGTGGGAGTTGTTGCAGGAGTCGTAGTCTGCGTAGCCTGCGCCTTTTCGAAAGCTTTCTTATAGGCACTTTCCTTGCTCTTACAAGAGGTCATGGCCAAAACCATGCAGAAGGCTGTGCCCATCAACAAAATCTTTTTCATAATTGAATTGAGTTATTTTTATTTATATTCAATCTCTATTTGTCATCTTGGATACAAAATTAGTCATTTATTGGTATTTGCGCAATAGGATTAGACTAAAAAAAGTTAATATATTTACATTTTAGCCTCTCACACTTTGCTCACGATGCAGAAAAGGGTATATTTGCAAATAAGAAAGTAATAAATCAAAAAACAAGGAGGAAGCTATGAAAGCATTGAATTTCGTTATTGGATTTATAAGTGGTGCTGCCATTGGTGCTACATGTGGATTATTATTTGCTCCAGAAAAGGGAAGTGATTTGCGCGAAAAGATTGCCGAAGCTCTGCGTAAGCGTGGCATCCGATTGAACCGTCAAGAGATGGCTGATCTAGTAGACGAGATCGCAGAAGAGATAAAGTCTTCAAAAGAAACCACGGAAGAATAAAGCGGAATGACAGAGAAGACCGAGGTCAATCCCCAAAATCAAGATTTACAAACACTGGCAAAGGAGCTAAAGCGCTATCTACAACTGCAAAAACGCTATCTGGCTCTGGATGCTGTGGAAAAGATGACGCGGCTCATATCTGCAGTAGCTACGGTTGTGGTTTGTATGATGCTGGGGTCCATGGTACTATTCTTTGCCCTATATGCTTTGGCAAAATGGCTTGGAGGTCTACTGAACAACGATGCTATAGGATTTCTGACAGTAGCCGTTATTTTACTGGTGCTCGGAATCATATTTTACAGTCACAGACAGACATGGGTAACTCAGCCTTTGGCACGTCTAATGGCACAATTATTCCTGGATAAGGAAGAAGAGGAGGAACCGATCAATGAGTAAGATTTCTGCAAGCAAAGATGTTTTAGGCACTATCAGCAAGCACAAGAGGTCGATAAGAAACGAGATTGCTGTCTCACAAGAATTCATATCCGACACATTTCAAGCTATTGTGTCACCTGCTGCGCAGATAAGTGGTAAAGGACATCAAGTAAGTCAAATAATAAGTCGGGGGATGGCTATTTTCGAAGGAGTACGGATTGGATTACGGTTGGTTCGCTCCATACGCTCTCTCTTCGGACAAAGAAAAAGACGTTGACGAGACTATATTGTGCAACAGAAAACGAATGCCCCTAAGGAATCATTTTTTCCTTAGAGGCATTTTCTTTTATTCCAAATCGTGATTCTGTAGAAATTTGGGGTCAGTAGAAATTTGGGGGGAATAAGTTTCTATTGAGCCTTAAACTTGGTTGACTTCATTGGATTTTGTTATTAAGACCAGACCAGAAGCTTACAACCACCCCCATAAAAAGTCTCTTCGTTAGGATGATTTTTATGACGTTGTCATATTGTACGACATGAGATCCGCATCACCAGGCTGTCATGTATTTATGAACGAGGAGTGAACAGAAATGAACGTGAGGTGAATATAAGTGAAACATCACTATCTGCTAATGCGATGGTTTCATTTCCCTAAGTTCGGCTCAACCGATAAACAAGGAGGAGTTTCGGACATAATTCACAGGCACGACCTGTACTGTCTGTACAAAGGATATAATAATAGGATTTATATGAAACGGCTCTACTTATTTTCCTAGTTGGAGAAAAATATTTTCCCAGTTAGAAAAAGAAAAGAGAACTATTATAGCAGTCTACTGTTATCGTTTTACAAAATGTAATAATGCACCTACCTTTTTACTGTTTATACAGAGAGAAAATGTATCTACGGAAATCAATAAAAAGTCACTCTAAAAAGTAACACGTATTAAATGCCCATTTAATACTATATCCAATGGGCATTTAATACGTGTTACTTGAGCATTGAATATTATATTACTTGCCCATTGAATATTTAATCCTTACTCTTGAGAAAACAGTCGCCTCTCTATTAGCCAGTCCTCACCAAATCCATACTGAACCTAATTCTATATTCCACCCCTTTGGTTTATCGGGTGAGCCATAATCATTTCAAAGTTGGAAACAAGCAAATGACCTAACTTTTTCACCTATTTAACCCCGATCGGTCATTAGACCAACTGGGGTTTATACACCATGACCTAATAACAAGCAAATGACAGAAATGCCCATTACCGAGTTTGATAATCAATCATACGAGCAATAGCACGCTGGCACACAGGACAAAATTCAGGAGCCTCATTGATTTTCATACGACACTCTTGACTTGGACGGTAAACGCCTTTCGACTGATATCCGCCACCTTCATACACGCCAACCTCTGTATACAGATTCTTCCCCGATGGCTTCGTAGGTATCTTGGCTTTACGAGGCACCATATCTGCCCATTTTGACTGGAAATCAACCAGCGTTGTCAGATTCGGTTCCCATGGCTCTGTGTCTGAAGGATACATGGTTTCGTATTGGTCATCATAATAATACTCGTCACCAAGTCCCGCAAAACTATGACCAAACTCGTGCACTACGACTGGTCTGCATGAAGGATGATGGGCCGCCGAAAGCAAATAGCTATTATAGATACCACCACCACCGTAATTATTCGTATTGGCAAGAATCACTATGTGTTCGTAGGGAATGCCTGCCAGCAAGTCATGTAATTGCTTTATATGCAACGTGGTCAAATAGCGATCACTATAGAAGGTATCAAAATGGCTTCTGGTTGCAGTGCGCCTCCACACACCATCATGAGGAATGCTTACTCCGCTTTCTTCTGACGGAGAATAGACAGCAATGAAGTTGAAACGGTCTTTCATGCTATGGAAAGGCTCATGAGCAAGCATGGCATCTATAGACTCCAGGCAATCTTTACGAAAGGTCGGCATTTCATCTTCACGATATCCCTCCGCCACGAAAGCAACATCTATTCGTTCTTTACTACTGCCAGACTGTAGTAGATACTCCCATTTTTGTCCACACGCCATCGGACTTATCAATATGTCTTGAGGATTTACGCGATGTGTCATCTGGCTCTTTACCTGACGGTGTGTATCTGTCAGCGTAACGGTAATGTCTACTGGACACTTAGGCATTGGAACCAAGAAGACGTTTTCGAAGGACTTCTGCACAAGAGAGGCCTCACGCGTGGACTGCCATTCTTGAAACAGCGTGCTGAACGAATATCTGTACAACACTTGATGTCCCATAGTGTCCGTCACGGTTATCTGACCATTCCCCTGCAACAGGAGGCTGTCCATATTCACCCGTCTGCCATACCATCCATCAGACACCTTCATCTCATCCAGATATATCTGCTGACTCTTGTTGTTGCCACTGAAGGTGTAGTCTAAACGCAGGGTTTTGTCTTGAAACCAACGACTAAATTCTTGGGCATAGCCCACATTGGATATGCTTGTCAGAGCCAACACACAGGCAAAAACCAGTTTTTTTGCTCGCATATTACAAAATAGTTATTCTACTAAAAAAGGCTGTGTACGAATCAACAAGTACTCTCTTAAAGCTTACTCAAGAAACGCTCTTTATCTACTATGAAACGCAAATGGCTACCTTCACCTAACAAATTTCCTTGTTCATCGTGCGCCTCAACTTTAAACGTCAATTTACGCCCTTCCACTACAGTCAATGTGGCAGTCGCTGTCACAAGGGCTCCTACTGGTGTAGGTGCTAAATGACTACTGCTTATATGACCACCCACAGTAGTGCTTCCCTCGGGAAGGTATTCAGCCACAGCCAGCATGGCTGCATTCTCCATCAATGCGAGCATGGCTGGCGTAGCCAATACATTTAGGTCTCCGCTTCCCATGCTTGCTGCTGTACGATCTATAGTCACCTCTATGGACGAGGTGTGTGTAAGTCCTATCTTCATTCTCTTAGAACATTTACTTATAATGAGTATACATAATTAGTAAATACAATATGCATTAACACGCATGCAAAAGCCGTCTTACTGCAAATTATTACGCCTGGCAAGAGGATCCCCGACCTCATCTAACCATCCGTCTGCATTTTCTTCGGGAACAATCTCCATCACCCTTCCGTTTCGCCATACCACAAGAGACTGGCGAGCTATGCCAGCACGCTTCCACAGACGATGATGAGCCAGTTGGATACCTTCGTCAATCCGGCGTTGCATCCTACGAATCTCTTTATCCGTCATAAGCTCTGTCCCTCCTCTGTTTGACCATACTTCTTCTGTAATTCAGAAAATCTCTTCCCCTCAAGTATCTCCACATTCTTGTCTCCACATCCACTTGCCAGTTTCACAGCAGGGCAATCGCTATTGTCGTACAAAGCCCAATAATCACATACCGGCATGTATAACTGGAAGAGATTTTGCAATCCCGCATCGTACCTGCGGCGTATCACATCCACAGGAATATTATGTCCACCCATACTTACTCGACGTTCCACGCGCTTGACAGCCTGTTCGGGTGTGTCGAGCATAAAGAAGATGAGGGTCACGAAATAGCCTCTGCGCTGTGCCTGCTGAATAAGCTTCACATAAGAGCGCGTGGCAAGGGTTGTCTCAAAAGCAAATGACTCGCCATCCTTCAGCAAATGTATAATGCGGTCTATCATCAAGCGTCCCGCCTGGATGGCAACTCCTTCTGGATTAAAAGGCGAGAGGCCGGCGGCTATTTCATCCGCATTGACAAACTCTCTGCAATTAAGCATCTCAGGCAACATGGTGAAGGAAGCTGTGGTCTTACCTGCTCCATTGCAGCCCGCGATAATATACAGATTCATATTTTTCTGCTCCATATTCCTCTATGTTTTATATAAAGCTTCTTCTCTTTATCATTCCTTATGACGTCTGCGATGCTTTACTGGTTCTGGTTCTGGACCGAGCAAGTCCGGACGCAAACGTCGGGTACGTTCCAAACTCTGCTGCAACTGCCATTCCTTAATCTTGGCTTCATGCCCAGAGAGGAGAATCTCTGGCACCTTCCATCCCTTATAGTCTGCAGGACGTGTGTAGACAGGAGCCTCCAACAGATTATCTTGAAAACTATCAGAGAGTGCACTCTGTTCGTCACCAATTGCTCCAGGCAACACACGCACGATAGCATCTGCCATGACAGCAGCAGCCAACTCACCTCCCGTAAGTACATAATCTCCTATGCTCACCTCCTTGGTGATAAGATGCTCGCGTATGCGATAGTCAATGCCCTTATAGTGCCCACACAAGATAATCAAGTTTTCGCACAGCGAGAGACTGTTTGCCATGGGCTGGTCAAAACGTTCACCATCTGGTGCCGTAAAGATAATCTCATCATAGTGACGTTCTGACGTCAAGGCACTAATACAGCGATCTATCGGTTCACATTGCATCACCATGCCTGCAGAACCGCCAAAAGGATAGTCATCTACCCTACGCCACTTATCCAGAGTATAGTCTCTCAAATTGTGGATATGTATCTCCACCAGACCTTTTTTCTGTGCACGTCCCAGAATTGACTCCTTCATGAAACCCTCTATTAACGGGGGGAGCACCGTGATGATATCTATTCGCATATGCCTATTATATCCTTTACACTCTTGAAACCGTGACGCTCCAAATAATCGTCTATTCCACGTGCCACCTTAACAGAAACCGTTGGATCAATAAAATTGGCTGTACCAATCTCCACGGCACTGGCTCCTGCAAGCATAAACTCAATGGCATCTGTAGCATTACTGATACCGCCAAGCCCTATTACAGGTATCTTAACGGCATGAGCCACCTGCCACACCATCCTCAAGGCAACTGGCTTCACACAAGAACCGCTCAATCCACCAGTACCGATACTTAGCACTCGCTTACGACGCTCGGCATCGATAGCCATACCCATTAGAGTGTTTATCAAGCTTACAGAATCTGCTCCCTCAGCCTCTACAGCCAAAGCTATATCAACAATGCTGGTAACGTTGGGCGAGAGTTTAGCGATAAGCGTCTTGTCATACGCCTTACGCACAGCGCGCACGACACTAGCCGCACCCTCCACCGTTGTCCCAAAAGCCATGCCTCCATGCTTTACATTGGGGCATGAGATATTCAACTCTATAGCGTGAATCCGCTCCAGTTCTCCTATCCGTCGGGCACATTCAGCATAGTCCTCTGGACTGTTGCCAGACACATTCACCACCATCTGTGTAGGTAAAGACGCTATCTGTGGGTATATATGCTCACAGAAATAGTCAACACCTTTATTCTGAAGACCTACACAGTTAAGCATTCCCTGAGGCGTTTCCGCCATGCGCGGATAAGGATTTCCCTGACGCGGATGCAAAGTAGTACCCTTGACAATAACACCGCCCAGCTGACCCAAATCTATCAAATCAGCATACTCCAGACCGTATCCAAACGTGCCACTGGCAGTCATCACCGGATTCTTCAGCGTCAGACTGCCTATATGTGTTGTTAAATCTGCCATTTTAACTTTTCTATATCAAATACAGGACCTTCCTTGCAGACACAAACATGCCCCTCTACGGTATCTTCCACACAGCAGAGACATGCACCAAGTCCACAAGCCATCATATTCTCAAGACTCACCTCACAGGGCACATGTGCCTGACGCGCATAGCGTGCCACAGCCACCATCATAGGCTTTGGTCCGCACACACTGATACGTGTGAAACACTCCTGAGCAAGAAGGCTGTGCTGCGTGACAAATCCTCTCTCTCCTGCCGAACCGTCCTCTGTGGTCACAAACACACGCCCCACCCGCTGGAATTCCTCCATCTGAAGCAAATCATCCTTACTTCGGGCTCCCAACAAAAAGGTTGGTTCAAAGCCGCGAGTCTTCATCTGTATACCCATATAAAGTAATGGTGCAACTCCTACTCCACCACCTACAAGCAACACACGCTCTGTCTCATCCGCTGGCAATGTAAAGCCATTGCCCAAAGGCAACATAGCATTCAGTACATCTCCAACCTTTAGCATAGCCAGATGACGGGTGCCTTCGCCTGCCAACCGAACCAGTAGCCACAATTCGTTGGCTTCACGGTCTACATTATGTATACTAATCGGACGACGCAGGAACGTGGAAGGGCTGTCATCCACACGCAACTGGGCAAACTGACCAGGAAGCATCTCCGGAAGCGGTGCATCTGGATCTGTCACCTTAAGTAGCACATATCGCTCATGTATGCGCTCTACAGCTGTCACCTTTAGGTCAAGAATATATTTCTTCATCATTATCCTTCATTATACTTAATAATATATAAGTAGCAGTTCAATAAAACAAGCAAGACATGATGTCGCATATTCTCGAACAACATACTTATAGACTGCAAATTTACTAAAAAGTATTGAGTTATACAGCATACAATCAACAGAAGCGTTCTTAACGCATATTGACAATAACCATTCTTCCCTGTCTCACTCTGAATTACTTCTAACCGCAACATGCACAAGTCCAACAATCAGAAGAACGCACAAACACATAAATACTATTATCGCTTCACCAACGTTCTTATCTGGCTCCTCTTGGCACTAAAGAGATCTCTAACACATGCCGGAACACCATCGTCACGAACCACTCCCTTTTCCTATCCAATTGTATCCCATGCTCCATAAACGAGGCTTTCAAAAAGCTCCACCAGCAACACATAAAACCTCCCCGAAAAAGATTGCATATATCATTGACGAGGAGCAAAAATCTCAAATGTACCATCATCAAAGAATACGCGTATTTCGATTGGTTTCCTTTTCGGTTTATCAAGTTTTTTTACTGTATCTCTTATTTCCTCTAAGATAGGAGGTACGGATACCATAGGCTCCGAAGGCGTTTCTGGGAAAGAAAATGAGGATTGCTCAGTCTCACCAGAAGATGATTTCGGTGCATCATCATGAGCAGACACATACATATCTCCCTCGCCAAACATAAGCCAATTGATATTGACCTCTGGAAAGAACGTATGAACGGCATTCACTAAATTGCTTGTCGGCTTGGTTCTACCATTAAATATACTGGAAAGTGTTCCTTCGGCTACACAGAGCTTGGAAGCAAATTCCTTTTGGGTCATACCCAGCGTTTTCATCAACTGATAGATGCGATCTTTCATTTTTAAAACGATTATGAGGGTTCCAACACCCCCGTTTCACTTTCTAAACCATTTGCAAAGATACAGGAATAATTCGAGTTTCACAACGATTCACAAAGTTATATTTTACAAAACAAAACTCTGAAGCATATTACTTGTATATTTTACGTTTTCGTATTGTATATTTAAAACCACAACACAATGCAACATTCTAAATATCTCTGCATGTATATAAATTATTGAAGCAGTATTATTACAAAAAAATCACCGTAACATCTGAGCTATCAATAGTTATAAAGTTACAAAGTGCAGATTCCGCCACCTTTCATCTATTTTTTCTTATATCTTTACAATTTTCCAAAGCAACATTTAATTATAATTGTAATTTTCTTTGGTTTTCAATATATTATACCACTTATTTATTCATTGCATAAAATTCTTTTGTCTGTTTGTTTTTCTAAATGTAGAATTGCAAATATCCGTATTTTGTGTTGTTTCTCAAGTTTAGATTTACAAACGTAATCTTGCTGTAGTTTCGATTTTTAAATCTAAATTGTTATTATTTTGAATCTTGATTTATAATTTCGCACTGAAGCCTTATACTTTAAAAAGGGCAATTCTCACACTTTTTGCCAGAATAAGGAATTCACATACAAATGGTCGAGAAAATAATTTTAAGCGATTCTCAGAGCATAAGAAAAGTGCGCAATTGCCTATTTCACAAGCTGTGAGAGGGCATTTGCGCACTTGTCATCAAGTATATAATCTAGAAAGAAAATTAGTGAAGAATGAAGAAAATTAGGTCCTGAAGTAGCTCTCCATCGGAAGTTTTTCCTCCTTCAAGACCTTTACTTCGAGCATCTGTTTTGCGAATTTCAGCTAGAATGAGCATTGTCTTCACTCCAGAATAGTTTGTTAAGGCTGGAATAATTTCCTGACGAACTTTCCACTCTGGCTTTTCCAGCCATGCTGCCACTCCCCTATCATTACGTTCTGGAGAATAATACGCAAGCATGATATCCGAAAAAAATGTAAAAAGATTTGATATCGTTCTTTGCAAGGCAAAACTACGAGGATTACCTTGATAGTAACTAACGATCCGTGCAACACGTTTCACATCTTTGTTTGCCAAAGCTGCCAGCAATTCGAAGTCGTTATACTCGCGGTTCACACCCGTCTGCTGCTCCACCAAAGAAGCCGTCACATTACTCTCCCCTTGCGGCAAAGCTAAAACAAGTTTGTCCATTTCGCCAGCCAAACGACACAGGTCCGTGCCAACATGGCTAGCAAGCATTTGCACAGCCTGTTGTTCAACAGTAACCCCACGCCTTTTCATATAACGAGTGATAAATGGTGGAAGCTGGCGTTCATACAGCCGTTTGCTCTCATATACCACTCCCACTTTCTGCAGACTCTTTGTTACACTCTTGCGTTTGTCCAACACACCATGTTTATGACAAAACACAAGCACGGTGGAAGCATTCGGTTTCTTCAGATAAACATCCAAAGCATCTAGGTTACGCAAAGCCTGGGCCTCGCGCACCACCACAACCCTACGTTCAGCCATCATGGGATACGCTTGAGCCAACTCTATCACTTGAGCCGTCGTTGTCTCACCACCATACACGACGTCGAGATTAAAATCTCGTTCCTCGGGTTGCAGTAAAGTATTCATGAGATAATCGCTCAACTCATTTATATAATAGTCTTCCTCCCCCATCAAGTAATAAACGGGAGCCACATGTCCGGCACGCACGTCACGCACCAAGTCTTCCGCAGTCAGACTTTTCGTTGCCTCTGCCATATATATTATAATGTATTAT
The DNA here is from genome assembly GCA_934394435.1 of uncultured Bacteroidaceae bacterium. Classification (GTDB taxonomy): domain Bacteria; phylum Bacteroidota; class Bacteroidia; order Bacteroidales; family Bacteroidaceae; genus Physcousia. The sequence continues at coordinate 7,387 of CAKRRN010000037.1, read as the reverse complement.
ATTCTTGTTTACTGTATTTGTCTTTAGCCGTAAATCACAATAGTCATATGCAGAAGCTCAAATCATAGTCATTCCTCAGAGGATTCCAGACTTTCCGAAAATCACCTGTCACCACTTACGAGCGAAAAGACCCTTCATTCTCCTTTCGTGACAATACGATATTCATACGCAAGTATGGACACAGCTACAAATACGCGATTCTCAGAGCGTGACATAATTCCACATTAAGGGGAGAATCCCACATCCTATTCGATTATTGCTGTACACGCACACGTACTCAGGAGGGTGATAGAAGAGACTCTCTTATAACTATTCTCCAACAGTGTTTCGCAATCCACAGTCTTGCGCCATCAATAATCGAACTTAAGATGGCGCACGGTCTTCTTCTGCTGCTTGATCATCTCCAGTGACTGGATTCCCATCTCCACATGTTGCTTCACATAAGCATGGGTCACCTGACGGTCGCTCTCTCCAGTCTTCACACCATCGGGAGTCATCGGGTTGTCACTCACAAGCAGCAAGGCTCCCGTGGGGATATGATTAGCGAAACCACAGGTGAAGAGTGTGGCTGTCTCCATATCCACAGCCATGGCACGCGTGGTACGAAGATACTCCTTGAACTTCTCGTCATACTCCCACACGCGCCGGTTTGTGGTATAGACCGTTCCCGTCCAATAGTCCTGCCCAAGGTCGCGTATCGAACTGGACACAGCGCGTTGCAACATAAAAGCCGGCAAGGCAGGCACCTCAGCAGGGAAATAATCGTTGCTGGTACCCTCTCCGCGTATCCCTGCAATGGGAAGAATCAAATCACCTCTCTGGGTCTTTGTGCTTATGCCACCACACTTGCCCAGAAACAGACAAGCCTTAGGCTTGACAGCACTCAAGAGATCCATGATGATGGCAGCGTTTGGGCTACCCATGCCAAAGTTGATGATGCTGATGCCATCGGCAGTGGCTGTACGCATATTAGCAGTGTAGTCTGGTTTCTCAATACCGAACTTCTCGCAGAATATGTCCACGTAATTATTGAAGTTGGTGAGCAGAATATACTCGCCAAAATCCTCCAAAGCGTGCTGTGTGTAACGAGGAAGCCAGTTCTCCACTATTTCCTGTTTCGTCTTCATATCACTTCATATGATGTATTTTGAAAAACAAAGTTAGCATTTCTTTCCGTCAAGGTGAAGCGTTCACGCGTTTTTTGATACCTTTGTATCAAATATATCCAAAATGGAGAGACTCAACCTGCCACAAGCAGACCTCAGATTCAGCACACGAGACAACCGCACTACAGTATTCGATCCCTTGCGTCGCAAGTATGTGGCTCTTACTCCCGAGGAGTGGGTACGCCAGCACTTTGTACACTTTCTGATTACTCATAAGGGTTACCCTGCTGGCCTAATCGCAAACGAGATGTCCATCAATCTGAATGGAACGCACAAAAGATGCGACTCCGTAGTATTCGGTCTGCATGCCCAGCCACTTATGATTATTGAATATAAAGCTCCTAGTGTGACGCTCACCCAGAAGGTCTTTGACCAGATAAGCCGTTACAACATGCGTCTACACGTAGACTGGCTCATCGTAAGTAACGGCCTCCAACACTATTGTCTGCGCATGGACTACGCCCACCTCACCTACCACTTCCTGCCCGACATCCCCGCCTACAGCGAACTGACCGCAGGCGCATCCATATAATAAGCCACAAGGAGCGAAGCGTACATGTGGCATTCCCACATTACGCCTCGCCCATCCCAATCTTCTATTCCGGGATTTACCAGGCTCACCCGATAAGCATCGGGGAAAATTTAATCCCGTTCTAAAGGTTGAGTCAAAAAAAATATCAATGCCCGATGCCTTTAATACTGCCTTTTTTCCCTATCCTTGTACTGCCCGTCAGTTCACGCAGCATACTCCTCCACCGTCCAGCCCAAGGCTGGACGGTGGAGCACTTCACAGCAGACTGGGAAAAAGCTGATTACAATCCACACAAGAACCAATAGACAACACCCATAGACATAAAATGGCAGCAGATGCCACCACAGAGAAACAAAGAGGACAGCGAACCCCGGCTCCTCCCCACGCATAGTGAACACTCCCATCGTGAAGGAGGAGAAGCTTTCAGAGGTTAAAGATGGATGGAAAAGTAATATAGTATTCAATGGCAAAGTATGTTAAGATAAAAGACAAAGTATCTTTACATACTTTGGAGGCTTTGAATTCTTGGTGAACCGTCTCTGCATTTGGCTATCCTCCAGATTTGTCGGGTGAACCCTCTTTTTCAGGGAAAGACAAACTTTCCCAAACAGTAATAGCAGACAATTACAATGGTCCTTTTTTATTTTCCTAACTAGGAAAATATTTTTCTCTAACTGGGAATATTAACTGAGCCGTTTTCGTGTGGAGCTTACTGTTTGAGTCGAGGGCAAAGTAAGTAGACTTCATAAGCCAACAAAGTCTACTTACTTTGCCTACGAAGACGTCTTCGTCGCCCGATGAAGTCTACTCCTTTTGTATTGTAAAAAAACAAGACTAATAAGGCCGGTCGTCATGTCTTCAACCATATCCTCAACCTTGTATACACAACCCTAAGAAACATAGCTGAGTTCATAGGATACGAATCAAGATCCTTTGAGGTTCTAAAATAATTTATCCCACTAAATTTCTACTGAACCGTGGCACTGCCTATGCCACATTCTAAGTCGAAGGTCCTAGGAAAACCCAAATGCACGAATATGGTGATAGCAGCCCACGCCTTAGCGTGAGAACCACTATGCCATCCTTGTGCATTGGTCTTGAATTTCCTAGGTTCTCGACTCACAAGATAAGCATAACGCCTCTTACTTCTTCAATATGCCTGGAGACGGCTCTCTTACCGAATCCACACCAAAGTTACGTTTTTCTTGTGATAATGCAACACATTTCCCAATTTTTATTTGAAAGCAAACAAAAATCGTATTTTCCGTCTTTCCAGCACAGGTACTCTCCTCTGCCAGCATACGCTTCTCCACATTGGTCTTGGCGTCCCACATAACCTCGCCCAGGAGCTCGGTGAACTTGGCAGCGTGCTCGACCTCCTCCAAGGCATAACGCTTGAATGCCTCTGCCATCTCATCAATAACCTTTAAACTTGGAACCAGGAACGTGACACTGGGGACACTCAACATGAAAATAAATCTCGAAGTCTGGGCGAAATATAATGGTGTTTGATTTTGAGCCCTACTTATGACTTTTTATTCTCTGTATGCAAATTTCAGATACAAATTCAATCCTTGCGGTGAGATCTATTCTGATTTAAATTGTACCTTTGCCCTGTGGCAAACTAATAATATATAAGGAGGAACGACCATGAGCAACTACATCACAAAAAAACTTGAGGAAGGCGAGTCTATCGTCCTGCGCGGACACTACCACTGGACTTTTACCGCTTGCCATATAATCTCCAGTTGCAGCCTCGGCTTGTTGTTTGTTGGCGCGAGAGGCGCAATATATTTCTATCCCGAATATTCGACAGCACTCGGATGGACAACATGGCTGTCCCTTGCCACTGCCCTGTTACTTGCCCTGTGGGGCTACATACTGCGCTCACGCACTGAGTTCGCGGTTACGGACTCGCGCTTTGTGCAGAAGGACGGCATCCTTGATATTAAGATTAAGGAAATTCCTCTTTACAAGATAGAGACCATAAAATTCTCACAGACGCTTCTCCAGCGCATCCAGGGAACAGGCGGCATCGAGCTGGTAGGCAGTGGAGGCACTGTCCACCACCTGACCTACATCGCTCATCCCATGGATGTGAAGAAAACCATAGCAAAGGCTGTCGGGAAAGGGAGACAGGACGACAGCGCCTCACTCAGCAGCACCATGAGCGAGGAGCGAACAAGCGGTGCGGAGGACTGACTTCGCATCACCTACATAAAGGGAACACCCATGGACAGGATGACCAGCGAGCAGAGACACCGTTGCATGGCCGCCATACGGAGCAAGGACACCAAGCCTGAGATACTGGTACGCAAGTTCCTCTTCGGTATGGGATTCCGATACAGGCTCAACCATCCGCGCTTACCTGGACATCCAGACATTGTGCTGAGGAAGTTCCGCACGGTTATCTTCGTAAACGGATGTTTCTGGCATGGGCATGAGGGCTGCAACCTGTTTCGTCTGCCCAAGACGCGCACGGACTTTTGGCAATCCAAGATAGCACGCAACAAGAAGCGCGACCGTGAAGAGCAAGTGCGCCTGGCAGAAATGGGATGGCACTGCATCACAGTGTGGGAATGCCAACTGAAGCCGGCCGTCAGACAACAGACCCTGGAGTCGCTGGCCTACACGCTCAACCGCATATACCTGCAAGACCGCCAGCCCCACCACTACACACTTCCCGATGAGCTACCCGCCATAGCCGCAGAGCCTGACGGGAAAGAACAAGCCACTTCCTGAGTTTTATTAAGTAGCTGCTCATAAATAAATGACATAATCTATAAGCGGATGTTCTGTTCTCATTTCGCCATTATATCCCAGTCTCATGGAAGTGTCACAGACGAAGCGTTCCGCTCTAATTTTTCTCCATTCCTACCAAATCTTAGCCCCTAATTATACAAAACTGATTATCTTTGCAGATAATGTTCAGCCACTTGGGCTATCCCCCCTGTGGCGCTCATTGCCACGAACCACATACCTATTATATATATATTATGAGTAAGATACTATACTCGCTACAACATGCATACTCCTCCACACCACTCATTGCACGCATCGCCATCGGCATTGCCATCGGCACGGCACTCGCACTCGTGTGCCCTGATCTTGAAGGCATATCCACATTGGGCGCCCTGTTCGTAGGTGCGCTCAAGGCTGTCGCCCCCGTTCTGGTGGCCATACTGGTAACTGTATCTGTCGCCAAGGCAGGCGATGGACTAGGCAAGCGATTTGGCACAGTGATACTATTATATATAATGAGTACACTTATTGCCGCCGTAGTGGCGGTGACAGTCTCTTGGCTGTTTCCCGTGCAGATAGAATTGTCTGGCTTGAACAACGCGAGGAGTACTGCGCCTGGTAGTATGGCCGAGGTTACAGGCAATCTGCTACTCATGCTCGTTAGCAACCCTGTGGCTGCGGTAAGCTCCGCCTCTTATCTGAGCGTCCTCTTCTGGAGTATCGTTATGGGACTGGCCCTAAAGAAAACTGCCTCCACGCAGGCTATCCGCATGGCGGAGCAATTGTCTGATGCCATTTCGCTCATTGTGAAGTGGATTATCCAACTGGCCCCCTTGGGCATTCTAGGACTCGTCTACTCGTCTGTGAGCAAGAGCGGACTAGATATCTTCACCTCCTACGGACAGTTGGTGCTTCTGTTGGCAGGCAGCATGCTCACGGTACTGTTAGTGGTAAATCCACTCATCGTTTTCTGCATGCTCAGACGCAACCCATATCCCCTACTGTGGCAGTGCGTCAAGGGGAGTGCCGTGAGCGCGTTCTTTACACGCTCATCAGCAGCCAACATCCCCGTTAATATGGCCTTGTGCAAACGTATGGGACTTTGCGAGGACTTCTACTCCGTAAGCATACCGCTGGGCAGTACCGTCAACATGGACGGTGCAGCCATCACCATCACCGTGATGAGCCTGGCAGCTTGCCATTCGGCTGGCGTAGATGTGTCACTGTCGAGTGCCCTTGTGCTGAGTGTGCTTGCCACTCTGAGTGCCTGTGGAGCATCTGGCGTGGCTGGCGGATCACTGTTGCTCATCCCCATGGCGTGCGCGCCCTTTGGCGTCAGCAACGATGTGGCCATGCAAATGGTAGCTGTAGGCTTCATCATCGGCGTCATACAAGACTCCATGGAGACAGCCCTCAACTCCAGCAGCGACGTGCTCTTCACCGCCACAGCCGATCTCTACGAACGCAGAAAAGAATAAAAAATAATACACCATTATACATTTTATTTATAAACATCTAACCCTATGACAATCAAATCAAGACTGGCATCCATCCTGCTCCTGCTTGCCACAGGACTCTATTTGGTCTCTTGCGGTGGTGGAGACACACCTGAGCCTGATGGAGGAGGAGACACACCCGAGACACCTGGAGGTAATGAAGACGATCCTTATGTACCCGAAAACCCTCAAGAGGAAGCATTCGCGCGAATTGAGTTTAACGACACCGATATCCAGGTCCTCAACGGATTTTCCGTATTGGCACATATCTCACTTGACGGCTATGTAATGAACGGAAGCGTAGCAGACTGGGGGGTGGCTGTCAGCGTGAACCGAGAGAATCTGGAACAAGAGCCAGACCGATGGCTCTACGAGACCATCGGGGCTAAGGACACAACCGTCAGTTCGTACATGACCATACGGCTTGATGGACTCTACGGTGAAGAAACTTACTACTGTCGCCCTTACATACTGAGCCACAAGGGTACTTGGAAATGGGGCAACATCATAGAGTTCACCACGCCCAAGCAGGAGTTCTTTCTTGGGCAATCCAGCCGTAGCGCCGTGTCCGTCATGAAGGGAGTTGCTAGAATAGATACCAACCGAGAATACGCAGCTCTCACCAGCAAGTACCGCGAGGTGAAGGTTACACTCACGGACATTACTCTGGAGGACTTCCAGCTCAGCCTGCGCTATTACGAGACCGAACCCGGAGGCATCACCCATCCCACGATACAGTGGGGCAAGTTTGATGACCTACAGGTTGAGTTCAACTATCTCCCACCTGGGGCAAAGGTGAGCTTCAAGCTTGCTGTTGAATGCGATGGAGAGCAGAAGTTCCTCTCACCAACCTATTCAATCATATCTCAGGAGATTCCCACATCAGGGATGGTAGACCTGGGACTGGCTTCCAACTGGGCAGCATGTAACCTGGGAGCCTCGTCACCCTGGGACATCGGCTCCTACTACACCTACGATGAGGCTGTGGCACAAGACGAAGTCAACGACTCATGGCACCTGCCCACCGAGCAGGACATCAACCAGCTAACAAACCGCTGTGAATTTATCCCTGTGAGCCTCGATGGCATGCGCCGTGCTATGCTCGTCATCGGTGAATCCAACAGTATCCTACTTCCCTTCGGAGAGACGAAAGAAGATCACATAGGCGAGAGTGGTTACCACATCGGTTATTACTGGACAGCCAACGAGTACTATGCCCCCAACGATAAGTCGCGTGCTTGGGCACTACGCTTGTATGGTGCAAACGAGTCGGAACAGAACCGCGTGAGCCGTGTAGAACTAAAGAAGACTTACGGTCTATGCGTGCGCCCCGTGTGCACAAGGAAATAATCCTACTAGGGCTGACACCTCATAAGAAGTGCCAGCCCTAATTCATGTGTCTCCTTGAAAAAAATCAAAGGCGGATGCCCAAGACCTTCATCTTGCGCATC
>CAKRRN010000036.1 GCA_934394435.1 uncultured Bacteroidaceae bacterium | reverse complement strand
AAAGGCTGATAGGGATTGGTAAGAACTATCCATCAGCAGGAATGGGTTCTTTGTTTCGGTCTAATGACCGATTTGGGCTTAACTCTTAATACCTATTACTTTCTATACTCACTTACCATCCATTCTTACTTGTAAAAAAACGGTTGCTTCCATTAGCCTGTTCCCACTAAATTCCTGCTGAATCTAATTCTATATTTCATCTCTTGGCTTATCGGATGTGCCAGAAAAAAGCCCGAAGTTCAGCAGAAGCGAACCTCGGGCTTAGACTTTATGCCTTTTTTATTATTTTACCATGCTTACTTTACCTCTCCATTTCGGATTTCTTGCAAGCCAGTGTTAGCAGACGATACCGCAGGCCCTTTGGGGAAGAAATGAGGCTTTACGTCTTTCCTAATCTGAGAAGATCTCTTTTGCAATGACGGAGCTGACTTTGCATTACCGCCAATACCATCTACTGTAACATATTCATTACCAAGTCCGAAATAACCTTGCGAACAATAATATATAGTATATAATGTAAAGACGCCCTTCGTTTTATCGTATACGCACGGATAATCAGCATAAGAGTAGTTTCCGTAATGAGGAACATCGGATACGTTTATATCTCCATAGGTGTCATTGGTCATGACGTACTGTGGAAGGACTTTGCACATAGAAGTCTGAGGATCATATTCTATAACGAAATCAGTCCCCATTCCCCAGTTCTTGATGCAGAACTGGCCTTTTGGCTGTGTGACTGATCTTCGATAGCATATAAACATGCCATTCTCCGTTTCATTAAATAGGTTTGAGTATTGATAGGTACACGTCTGGCTTGACTTGCTGTCAGAAAGTGGCCAATCAGCAGCGCTGTTACCGTCTGCCACCCATTCGTCTTTCGTTGAATACCATCTTGTCCAGATGTCAAAAGTCTGCATGTTTATCGGACTTTGCACGTCCTTCACGATTCTGTCATCTCCATCACAAGCGGCTATCACCAACGTATACTGAATATTGAGGTCAAGATTGTTGACTGACAATGTTGCTTCAGTTTCGTTACTGGTCACCTTTACTTTTTCGGGAAGACTCATCAGTATTTTCCATACATCACCAGTCATCAGACTGTCAGGAACAAGGGCGATGTAGGCACTTGGGAAATCGCTGATATTATAGTTGACTTTTAAATCAACCGCACCTGTAGCGGAATTATATTCAGTTGTTCCTAAGGAAACAGACAAATTTCGCTGGGGATACTCGAAATATACAGGATTCGTACCATAGTTTGTCCAACTGTTAACCTCTACCACCTTCTTACCTACAGTAGAAATCGCTACTAATTTGTATTCTGCATACCGTTTGGGGAAAGGTATCTCGGCAGGTAGGAATTGAGTTGACTGATCAACCTTTACTGAGACAAGCGAAGGAATCGTACCTACGTCGAACATCAAAGCCACATCCTCTTCCGAAGTGTATTTTTCTACTAATGCCAAGTAGCCCTTCTCTACTTGAGGAGCAAAGTTATACAGACATCTGACAATCTTGTTGCCGTCTGCATCCTCCGCCAAGTTTGCATTATCAATGACCCCAGTATAGTCTGGGTATTTTATAGGATTACTTATGTATGAATATATCACAGAGCCATTTTTTATCCCAACGCCAACAATTGTTATCTCATTATCTTGCTGTTCTGCCATAGGTATATCGACCCATCCTGTATCTTTTACCGTCACACCGTAGTCAGACTCTCTCTTCAATCGGTATAAAGTCTCTTCCGCTTGGTTCTGAGTCACACAGGCAATGCGTACCTCATCCATTTCGTCCATAGAGTAAAGATACCCATGCAGATATTGTATGCCATTCTGACAAAACACTTTTGACTGATAAAAACCTGCATGGAAATCAACCATGAAATTAAAGTAGGGAGTCTTGTTTCCAGGCATTCTTACCTCTGTAAGTATTTGGTTGTTCACGACCTTCACCTCGCTACCATAGGTGGTCACAATACTGTTCTTGGGGAAGGAGATCAACCCATTCTGGAATGTTCCGTTCGCGGTACTCTTCACCAACACTTGGTTTCCATCAATAACAAAGCCAAGAGGTTGTTCGGGCAGAGACGCTTCACTACCGTTTAATATGATGCGTAACGGACAACTCTGATAGCCCATTGTGGAATCTGCTATTTGGGAGAATGGATCATGAATGGAAATTCCCTCTTCTGATTCAATAGGAGAAGCTGTCACCGTAACGGCCTCAGAGGGAGTGTTAAGATTGAATAGCTCATGCACGATGCCATCCGTAAACTGCACACTATAGTCATTCTCTCCAAATCCGACTGTTCCTCCACCCACTTTATAGCGTCCAGAAGGGTCTGGATTCTCTTGACCAAACGTATTCCACTTGAATTTCATGGTACTACGCGTGGGAAAAGATAAGTTCATCCAAGCAGGACGCTGCAGGCTGGCTATTTGCTCGCTACTGGAAATATATTTTCTGTCTTCCTCTAAAGTTCTATTAACAGGCATATCCAAACGCTTGTAGTCAAAGAAAGACTGTCCCTCACCCCACAACTCAATACGTTTTTGAGCAACGATTTCCCGAATGACATATTCCTGTAGCACATCGTTTGAGAGATTGTAATTTGCCGACCTGTATTTACTCATAAATGCATTCAGAAGAGCGATACCCTCCTCTACGGATGTATGGGCACATGCTTCCGCCTCAATAAAATACATTTCTTCCACACGCATCAAGGGATAAGCCGATTGGCCAGCTACAGTATAATCAGAAATATTGCCTTTGTAGGGACGGAACTTCAACGATGCATATTGTGGAAGTCTATTCCAGTTATAATCATCTAGCAAATGAGGCTCCTCCCCCGTTATCTTAAACAGATTCTTTCGGATGTCATCCACATGCATCTCCTTATATAGAGAAGGGGTAATATTCACGTAAGGTCCAGCTTCAGCATAGCCAAAGGTTGTCTCATTGCTCATCCATGAGGTCCAGTTGCAAAGGGCTGAAAGCACGACAGAATCATCCTTGCGGGGTTGCGCTCCCCACATCCACGATGAGGCTTCAGCCGTATTAAACCCATCCTCAAGACTCATCATCTCCGATGCGCTGAGCGGTGTTGCTTCACTTTGTTCAATAGCCTTTCGTGCCATCTTTGCTGCTTCGGGATAGTTTTCCACCCACATGTTCAGACGGGCCTCAAGACCATACACACAACTTAGGTTTGGCAAGAGTTTGCTGCTACGTTCATATTTCTTTAAGTAAGTAACAGCCTTATCCAAGTCTGACTGAATGAAAATCTTCATTTCCTCTCTAGTGGCACGGGTAAGTTGTGCTAATTCCTCTGGAGTGGTTTTCTCTGTGATAATGGGCACCGTCAGATGCTCGATGTTTTTGCCTGTGTTAGAGTAAGGCTTGGTGTCACCATTCAGAAGGAACTCATACATCCTGGCAATGTCCAAATACAGCATAGCACGAAACGCATATGCCACACCCAGATACTCTTTCTGTACGTCTGTCGCTTTTTTCTCATCGATGGCACCTATTAGTTTGTTGGTCGCATCAATGGCATTTTCATAGAATTGCCATAAGGCAACTGTACTGACGTATCGCGGACCTACGTTTTTGTTCTGCGCCCATGAGGAGAACCAGTTATACCCACTTTCCGTCACATACAGGTCGGCGGTAAGGATATCCCTAATGTGCATGGTGGAACCATAACCGAAAAAGTCGGGCCGGTCCTCATAATTCTTATGCATTGCATTATTCACGTCCAGGAAGTAACGCTCCAGGTCGCCAAAGAAGGTCATCTCATCACCTTTATATACCTCGATATTACCCTCTTTGCTTACTTTTACCTCTACCTCACCCTCGTCATTGTTTGAGAAGTTTATAGAGTCGCCCTCGTGGAGTTCAATTCTTTTTCCACCTAAATATATTCCCAATCCTTGTGCATAGGTATGGACATTTGCCCATATCATTAGTAGCAGGCAAATAATAAACAGACTCTTTCTCATTTTACCAAGATTTTAAATGTTATTTCACCTGCTTTTACCACAATCGTACCTCTGGCGTTCTGTAAAGATAATGAAGCATAGCCTTCTTTACTGACTTTTACTGAGCCGAGAAGTTTACCATCAGTAGTAGAAACTGTCAATGACTCACCTTCCTTTAGTCCCTCAACACGCAAGAGACCGTCCTTCAAAGAAAATGCGGGTCTTACGGATTCTGAGGATACCTGACCGATACCCGTTTCAGCATTGCTTCCCCAGGGACCGATATAAGAACGCTTTTCAATAGTGATTTTATAATTAGAGGTTTCAGACATCGGTATCTCGTAATAACACCTGTTCTTTACAGTATCGAAATAAAGTTTCTGTTCCCATTCTCCGTCAGATTGAACAAGGGCATTTCCATTACTAATCTTCAACACAGGATTATCCGAAACATAGAAACTGTACAATTCCTTCTCGCCATTCCATACCACTAATGCTGAGTGTTCGCCCTCTGCCAGCGCAGAAATGAAAACAGGCATGAGACATGCGAAAAAAGCAAGGACTCGTTTGCGTAATTTTCTCATCATAATCTTTCGCGTTAAGTTTAACAATTGTGTCCCACGTTCGTTTTCATGATTAAATGCGTGAGTATCACAAATCAAAGCGAAATGGAAACGTTACAAAATTATAGAGAAAATTTCGCAATATGATATTTTAGGGTAAAAAAAATCTTTTTTTTCTTTGAAAATAATTAAACACAATCCGGCCATCTGACCGAAGCAAGAATCATTCCTATTAAAGAATATTTCTTATTAAGCCCTATCTGTCTTTCTTTCGGGCAGATTACTTCCACGCGAGTATCGCCATAGTCCATGATACTTTTGACACGCTTGAAAACAATCTGCCCGAAAGAAAAGACTAATGTGAATCGGAATCTAATGACCGATAGGGATTAAAACATCACATTAGAGAAAAACTGTTTAGACTGTCAATGTTGCGTTATTTCCTGACGAGTCTGAGTTTTCCTTTCCTTGAAAATTTTACTCTCTCTATACATACGACTCTGTCCCAACTGGGCTTCTTGCACATGGGATCAGCGTGGCGGTGATAAGCGATATAAAGTTTCCGATCAAACCCCTCCACAATGCTGTTGTGGCCAGGTGACGAGACACCTTGTGTTAGGTCTGTTGTCAACAGTGGATTATCATCATACTTTTTCCAAGGTCCCAAAGGAGTGTCTGCTTCTGACAGTCCGATTCCATAGTGTTCGTATCCTGTGTCATTGGCAGAATAGGTCATCACATATTTATCTTTGTGTCTGATAACCCAAGGACCCTCGTTGCACCGATTCTTCTCCCAGTTGACTCTTTCCCAATTCTGCGAGGCAACAGATATCAGCAGAGGCTCGCTTGCCAGATTGCTTAAATCGTCCTTCAGTCTCGCAGCATATACCTGCCCCGTGGCAACGCCGTCCTTCGTAAAGTTATGACTATAGAAAAGGTATGGTTCTCCAGAGTGGTCAACAAAGATATCACAGTCTATGGCAGAATACTTCGGATCTATCCAAGGCACATACAAGTCTTGATAATCCCCGTCTGGTCGGTTGCTTACTGCCAGACAGGTAATGAGTCCTTGATACATAGGACTGTAACAACTGAACGTGAGATAGAACTTACCCTTATACACCTTCACTTCTGGAGCCCAGAAGCATGTGGCACCCTTGTAGACTTCGCCTTTAGCCTCGTAGAGCATGCCACCGTACTTCCAATGCTTCAAATCCTCTGATGTATAGAACTCGAATCCTTTCTCTGTCGTAGACGTGCCCGTCAGATAATAGATTCCATTACTGGCATAGACACACGGATCGGCCATCAAGATAGGTTTCCCATCACAGTAGCATAAGGCATCTTTTCCCTTGGCAGACACCGTATGCACACAGAATGCGAGGAATGCCATTAAAACGAAAACGACCCTAAAGAATCTCTGCCTCTTATTTCCCATCTTTTATTCCTTTATAGAATCTATATTCTGCTGGTTCTCTATATTCTTACCTTCGCTTGTATAGATGTAGTCCAACCTTTGTACATAAGCCTTTTCTATTTTTCCGCGTACCATTTTCATGGTGCTGTTGATCATTTGGTTCTGCTCTGAAAATGGTTCTCTGAGCACGGCAAAGGTTGCTGGCAACCAACGTTCGGGGAAAAGTCCCTGTTGGTCGCCCCCTTTACGAAAGCGCATGACGTCCTTTTGTATCTCTTGCAGGGCTTTGAGGCAACCCTCCTCAGTATGCAAATCACAGCCGATTCGCTTCAGCGCATCCCGATTGGGAACAATAAGCGCTGAGGTGTAAGCACTCTGGTTGTTGTAGAGCATTATTTGGTCTATGGTATCACAGGCCTGCACCATTGCTTCCTCTATGCCTTCTGGACTGTATTTCTCTCCATCGCTGCCGATAAGCAGACTCTTGAAACGTCCAAGCACATATAGTAAACCCTCTTTGCTCATATAGCCTAAGTCGCCCGTATAGAGCCATCCGTCTCGTACAGTATCGGCGGTTGCTTCTGGATTCTTCCAATAACCAGCCATTACATTTTCTCCCCTAACGACAATCTCACCCTGCTCGCCCAAGGGCAACTCTTTGCCATCAGAGTCACAGATACGTAGTTCCAGCGGTTCCACTAACTTGCCGCTACTTCCTAGACGATAGTATTCTGGGGTGTTCGTGCTGATTACTGGAGTCGCCTCACTCAGACCATAGCCTTGATACATGGGCAGTCCGATTCCAATGTAAAACTTCTGCAAATCTTTGTCCAATAAGGCACCACCACCGATGAAGAAGCGCAGCTCACCCCCAAAGCTCTCCCTCACTTTGCTCAGCAGCAGTTTGTCAAACAAGGCAACAGCTGGGCGAAGCAACATACGCATACCCTTGCCATCTAAGCAACTCTCACCGTAATAGCGTCTACGTACTTCTGTAGCAATCTCAAAGAGACGCTGCACTTTGGGGCCCTGCTTACGTATACTCTGCTCAATGTTCTTCTTGAAACTCTTGGCAAGAGCTGGTACCGAAAGGATGAAATGCGGTTTCACCTCCCTTATGTTCAAAGGAATATTCTTCAAGGTCTCCATGGGAGAACGGCCTATCTGTACCGTAGCCACAGAAGCACCCTGCATCATCATCACATAGAAGCCCACTACATGTGCAAAACAATGGTCGAGTGGAAGAATGATGAGTGTACGCCAGGTCTGGTCTATAGGTACACGGGTGAGACATTGTTCCACGTTGGCTGTATAGTTACGGTGAGTTAGACACACGCCCTTGGGGTCAGCCGTCGTTCCGCTTGTATAAGTAATGGTAGCAATATCTTCATTCTGAAGGCTAAGTCCCACGCTCTTAAACTCTTCCAGTGACACACTTGCCAGACGCTTACGTCCCATCTCCATCACCTCTTCTATTCCAATCTCTCCCTCTTCCCAATGTTCCTGTTTGTCCAGTACAATCACGCGCTCCACAGCGGTAAGCTCCTTGCGGATGGCACGCACCTTCTTCAATTGCGTTCCACTGACAACGATAAAGCGTACATCACCATGTATCATACGGAAGAGCAAGTCATTGCTTTCCTCAAGCTTTATACTCAGAGGCACATTCATGGCTCCTGCATAAAACATAGCCAATTCGCTCACAATCCATAAGTTTCTGCCCTCTGAGAGCAAAGCCATACTATCACCCTTCTTCACTCCTAACGCTTGGAAGCCTGCTCCCAGATTGTAAACCATCTGCTGCACTTCCTTATACGATGTGTTTACCCACGTCTTGCCCTCCTTCTCCATTAGGAATGTGTTGTCAGCATAAAGCTTGGCACTATTTTCAAATACGTCTACAATAGTCTTCTTACTCATTATATATAATATATTTGGTGCATGCGTAAACAAAGGTAAGGAAATATTATCAAACAGACTTTCCTTATGAGACAAAAAACAAAAGAAACATACAGTAAAGTCCCTTCGTTTCCTACCCAAGCATACCTCAGAGTCTCATTTTTTACGTTTAATTCAACGAAAAAACAAATTTTCTTAGCTATTCGTTTGGTCAGTTTCAGAAAAAGGCCTACCTTTGCAACCGCAATCAAGGAGGTTGCGCAGCGAAACATTGACAGACTGATAAGAGTATTCATATCACTTAAAGGTGATGGATGACAGATTGTAGAGTAAAGTAGAATGCGGAAATAGCTCAGTTGGTAGAGCACAACCTTGCCAAGGTTGGGGTCGCGAGTTCGAGTCTCGTTTTCCGCTCAAGTATATTTACAATCATCAATGCCCAGGTGGCGGAATTGGTAGACGCGCACGTTTCAGGTGCGTGTGCCGCGAGGCGTGCAGGTTCGAGTCCTGTTCTGGGCACAATACAATCAAGATTCCATCTTGATATGAATCTCTTACTGATTACAAACAAGAATGGAGAGGTGGCGGAATGGTAGACGCGCTACTTTGAGGTGGTAGTGCCGCGAGGCGTGGGAGTTCGAGTCTCCTCCTCTTCACTTCTTTTCTTTATCAGAAGGGATGTCTGCGGAAATAGCTCAGTTGGTAGAGCACAACCTTGCCAAGGTTGGGGTCGCGAGTTCGAGTCTCGTTTTCCGCTCAAAATAATCTTCAATCTTAATGAGCCCAGGTGGCGGAATTGGTAGACGCGCACGTTTCAGGTGCGTGTGCCGTGAGGTGTGCAGGTTCGAGTCCTGTTCTGGGCACAATGCATAAGTGAAGATATCGTATGTGGCACAACCTACGTTGCGCCACATATTTTTTTTTATCCTCGTAGGAAAGTTTAGAGGGGGCATCATAATAGATAATGTACTTATGCTTGACTATGTAAAAAAAGAAGGCTTGTTTTGAATAAATAGACAGCAAACATATAGCTTTTGGTAACTAAATGTAGTCAGAAAGGCAGAATTGTTGTAATTTTGTAGGGCGTAAACTATATTATTCATAGTACATGCCAAAGACAAATCCATACAAAGTGAACGAAGCTGGCTTCTATGGTGAATTTGGAGGATCGTACATCCCTGAAATTCTATATAAAACCGTAGAGAACCTGCGTAACGCCTACTTGGACATCATCGAAAGCGAAGATTTCCAGAAAGAGTATTATCAGCTATTACGTGACTATGTGGGACGTCCCAGTCCTCTGTATCACGCAAAGCGCATGAGTGAGAAATACGGATGCCAACTGTATCTGAAGCGCGAGGATTTAAACCATACAGGTGCCCACAAGATAAATAATGCCGTGGGACAGATTCTGTTGGCAAGGAGAATGGGCAAGAAACGTATTATTGCCGAGACGGGAGCTGGACAGCACGGTGTGGCAACAGCTACCGTGTGCGCTCTGATGAACATGCCTTGTCGCGTATATATGGGCGCATTAGACGTAGAACGTCAGCATGTAAACGTAGAACGCATGCGTATGCTTGGAGCGGAGGTCTACCCCGTACAGAGCGGCAATAAGACTCTGAAGGATGCCACGAACGAAGCTATACGCGACTGGTGTTGTCACCCCGATGATACTTTCTATATAATAGGAAGCACCGTGGGTCCACATCCATATCCAGAACTGGTGGCACGATTGCAGAGTGTCATCAGTCAGGAAATAAAGTACCAACTGAAGGAAAAGACGGGACGTGACTGGCCCGACTATCTGATGGCATGTGTGGGCGGAGGTAGCAACGCTGCAGGAACCATTTATCATTATATGGACGATGAGCGTGTGAAAATCGTTTTGGGAGAAGCGGCAGGACTGGGAATCGACAGTGGTAAAACAGCCGCCTCGCTCACCGTTGGCACGACAGGCATCCTGCACGGAAGCCGTATCAAACTGATGCAAGACGATGACGGACAGATAACAGAGCCTTATAGCATAAGTGCTGGACTGGACTATCCTGGCACAGGTCCCATCCACTGCAACCTTTACCAGACTGGCAGAGCGCAGGTGATGGCGATAACAGACAAGGAAGCCCTGCAGGCTGCCTTTGAGTTGACGCGCCTTGAAGGCATCATCCCTGCGCTGGAAAGCAGTCATGCTCTGGCTATGCTTCCCAAGATGAAGTTTCATCCAAAGGATGTGGTAGTACTGACCGTTAGTGGACGTGGAGACAAGGATTTGTCCACCTATTTGGCACACAAAGACGAAATAGACTATGAATCCATCTAAATACAAGTACCACACTGTATCGAAACACATCCTGGGAGACCTGCTGACTCCTGTCAGCGTGTACATGAAGGTGCGTGACTTATCACCCATGAGCGCACTTATGGAGAGTTCGGACTATCATGGAAGTGAGAATGCGAGATCGTTTATCTCAGTACATCCCATTGCTTCGGTGAGTATCTCGCACGGAGAAGGAATACTTCGCTTTCCAGACGGGAAGACCGAATGCCACCCTATCACGAAAGAATACGGAACAGCCCAGCTCATCAACGCTTTTCTGGATGCCTTTGAGATAGAGGGAGACGAAAAGGAGATATGTGGACTATGGGGCTACACCTCGTTCAATGCCATCCGATACTTTGAGAACATACAGGTGAAGGATGAGACACAGGAAGAGAATGACGCACCCGACCTATGTTATACGCTCTTCAGAGACACCATTGCATTTGATCACTTCAAAAATGAGTTGACCATCACACAGCTGCTCCCAGAGGGAGAAGAAGATCAGTTGGCGGTATTGGAGCGCATCATCAACAGTGCTACCATGGTACGGCCGTTCGACTTCCGTCCTGTAGGCAACTACTGGAGCACACTGACAGACGACGAGCATAGGGAGAACATACGCAAGGGCATTGCGCATTGCTTGCGTGGGGATGTATTCCAGATTGTGCTCTCGCGCAGATTCAAGCAGCGCTTCGAGGGCGATGACTTTAAATTGTATAGGGCTCTAAGAAGCATCAATCCCAGCCCCTACCTATTTTTCTTTGATTTCGGTGGTTTTCGCATCTTCGGGTCCAGCCCAGAAACCCATTGCCGCATAAAAGGTCGCAAAGCATACATTGACCCCATTGCTGGTACAACAAGACGCACGGGTAACCCAGAGGTAGACAAAAGAAATGCCGAATACCTGCGTAACGACCCCAAAGAGAACGCAGAACACGTCATGCTGGTTGATTTGGCAAGAAACGATCTCAGCAGAAACTGCCACGATGTGAAGGTGGAATTCTTCAAAGATATGCAGTTCTACAGCCATGTAATCCACTTGGTAAGCAGAGTGAGTGGCATACTGAACGAAGGTTGCGACGCCATACAGGCTTTCATAGACACCTTCCCTGCAGGAACACTCTCTGGCGCACCCAAGGTGAGGGCTATGCAACTCATTAGCCAGTACGAGCCGCATTGCCGCGGTGCATACGGTGGATGTGTTGGATTCATCGGGTTTAATCGTGATCTTAACCAGGCCATAACGATACGTACCTTTGTCAGCAGAAATAGCGAACTGTGGTTTCAGGCAGGCGGAGGCATTGTGGCAAAAAGCGATGTAGAATACGAGCTGCAGGAAGTGAACAACAAGCTTGGAGCCCTACGCAAGGCTATAGAAATAGCAGAAAAGATATGAGAACAGTTATCATAGACAACTACGATTCATTCACGTATAATCTAGCTCACCTTGTGAAAGAGTTAGGAGCTGAAGTGACGGTTGTGCGTAACGACCAGTTCAAACTGCCAGAACTTCAGGAATACGATAAAGTTATCCTGTCACCAGGTCCAGGCATCCCGAAAGAAGCTGGACTGCTCATGGACGTGATAAAAGCGTATGCCAACAAGAAACCCATTCTTGGGGTTTGTCTGGGCCATCAGGCAATCGGTGAGTTTTTCGGTGGAAAACTGACAAACCTAAGTCAGGTGTTTCACGGCATCGCGTCCACCATAGACATCACCACATCAGATTATATATACGAGGGTCTTCCTCACGAGATAGAGGTGGGAAGATATCACTCATGGGTGGTGGACACAGATGGATTGCCAGACTGTATTGAAGTAACAGGCATGAGTAAGGAGGGGCAAATCATGTCGCTCCGACACAAGGAACTTGATGTCAGAGGCATTCAGTATCATCCAGAAAGCGTATTGACACCAGAAGGAAAAACAATTATCAGGAACTGGCTGAATCACTGAACGTAACACACATGATGTTAAATAAAAACGACATGAGACAATACTTGGAGAAACTGATTGCAGGAGAAGCACTGGACAGTCAGGAGACATACGAGATAATGATAGGAATCACCCAAGGCGCATACACACAGGTGCAGATTTCTGCCCTACTGACAGCATTGCAGATCAGCGGTATCACCGTGGAAGAGATTTTGGGATTTCGCAAAGGACTGCTCGAAACAGGCAAACGTGTAAACCTGGATGACCTCAATACCCTTGACATCGTAGGAACTGGTGGAGACGGGAAAAACACGTTTAACATAAGCACCTGTTCCGCTTTCGTCATTGCAGGAGCAGGCTATCTGGTAAGCAAACACGGAAACGGAGGCAGTAGCAGCATAAGCGGAGCAAGTAACGTTCTGGCCCTGCATGGGGTAAAGTTCAGCGATGACGAATCACAGCTACGTCGTTCGATAGAGGAATCTGGTGTATGCTACATGCACGCTCCCCTTTTCGCTTACGGAATGAAAAACGTAGGTCCTGTGCGCAAAGAACTGGGCATCCCCACTTGTTTCAACATCCTTGGCCCTCTGCTCAATCCCTGTAGCCCCAAGAACTCGTTGCATGGAACCGCCACACAGGGGCAACTGCGACTCTACACAAGCATCCATCAGAAGATAGGAGACAACTTTGGAGTGGTGACAAGTTTTGATGGATACGATGAGATTTCTCTCACCAGCGAATTCAAAGTAGTGACACGGTTGTACGAACGTGTTTACACACCCGTGGAGATGGGATTGCGGTATACTACGCAAGAAGAACTCTATGGAGGCGATACGCCAGAGCAGGCTGCTGCCATCTTTGACTCCGTGCTCGAAGGCACATCTACAGAAGCACAAAAGAATGTGGTGATTGCAAACGCAGCTTGTGGCATCAGTATTATGGATAAAAACTTGACCATGGCTGAGACTGTGAGCATGGCCAGAGAATCTCTGGATAGTGGAAAAGCACTCGAAAAATTCCGTAAGTTCGTAAGTATTAACTCATAGTATATCATATTGAGAAGTAACTGATGAAAGATATTCTGGAGGAGATAGTCGCATACAAGCGTCAAGAAGTTGCCCTACAAAAAGAAGTTCTTCCACCCCGACAATTGTATGCGATGGCAGAGAAGAAGATGGAAGAAGCCATCAAACCACTTAGCATGAGTAATGCACTGGCTACAGACGCACATGGCATCATAGCCGAATTCAAGCGTAAGAGTCCATCAAAAGGGTGGATTAAAGAAGAGGGACAGGCAGAGGTAATTCCTGCTGCTTACTCAGAAAACGGTGCTGCTGCTATAAGCATTTTGACAGATAATCGCTACTTCGGTGGAAGCCTTGAATTTGTAAAGAAAGCGCGTCCGATAGTCAAATGCCCCATCCTCAGAAAAGAGTTCATCATAGACGAATACCAGATATTCGAAGCACGGATAGCAGGAGCGGATGCCATACTGCTAATTGCCGCTGACCTAAAATTGACAGAGGCAAAGAACCTAATCAGCATTGCTCACGAAATGAATCTGGAGGTACTCATGGAGCTTCATGCAGAAAAGGAGTTGGAGTACGCAGACTTGGGAGCTGACATGATTGGAGTAAACAACAGAGACCTGGGAACCTTTCACACCGATGTAAGAAACTCTTTCCTTCTTTCGACAAAGCTACCTCAGGGGAAAGTCATGGTGAGCGAAAGCGGAATAGGAAGTCCCGATACAGTCATGTTACTAAGACAAGCGGGATTCAGAGGTTTCTTGATGGGGGAATGCTTCATGAAGGAGGCTGAGCCGGGAGAAGCACTGAAAAACTTTATCGCAGCAATGAAATAATCCCAAATGTTCAAGCAGATTCCTATGCAAGGAAAGTCTATAAAGATAAAGGTTTGTGGAATGAGAGATGGAGACAATATCCATGCTCTGGAAAAGGCAGCTCCCGACATGATGGGGTTTATCTGCTGGGAAGGAAGCAAACGTTGCATAAAGGAGAAACCTTCATACCTTCCAGTCTGCAAGAAGGTGGGCGTATTCGTAGAGCCCACATTAGAGCAGGTGCTGTATTGGACAGACCAGCTACATCTGGATTACATACAGTTACACGGACGGGAATCAGAAAAGTTTTGTGAACAAATAAGACAAGTAACAGGTCTTAAATTATTCAAAGCTATAAGCATACGATCGAAAGAAGATATCGAAGAAACTTTGAAGTACCAGAGCGTAGCAGATCTGTTTGTCTTTGATACCAAATGTGTGAGCGTAGGCGGAAGCGGACAACAATTCGACTGGAATATCCTGCAGGACTATGAAGGCGAAAGACCATTTCTGCTGTCGGGAGGTATTGGCCCAGAGGACTCTGAGCGAATACTCAGTTGGTACCATCCACTATGTGTCGGTATTGATATCAACTCACGTTTCGAACTGTCTCCCGCAGTAAAGGACACAAAAGCCATAAGTTCATTTATCAGAAAAATCAGAAATCATGAATAGGATAAACAAACTCTTTGAGACTAAGAAAAGCGGTTTACTTTCCATTTACTTCTGTGCAGGCCACCCAACAGTGGACAGCACTGTGTCTATCATCAAGACCTTGGAGAAAAACAGAATAGACTTCATCGAAGTAGGCATTCCGTTCAGCGACCCCATGGCAGACGGACCCGTAATACAAGATGCTGCTACCAAGGCACTCAGAAACGGAATGAGCTTAAAAAAACTCTTCAGCCAACTGGAGAACATACGTCAAGAGGGAGTACAACTTCCCCTTATCCTCATGGGATATATGAACCCCATTTACCACATGGGGTTTGAAGAATTCTTCCTTCGTTGCAGTCAAGTGGGAATAGACGGAGTAATCATACCAGACCTACCCTTCAAGGATTATCTGGACGAGGTGAAGCCTGTGGCAGACAAGTATGACATTCGTGTAATTATGCTCATTACCCCTGAAACAAGCGATGAGCGTATCAGATTCATAGATAAGCATACAGACGGGTTTATCTACATGGTTAGTTCTGCTGCGACCACAGGAGCACAGAAGGAATTTGACCAGACAAAGCAATCCTACTTCAACAAAGTGAATGACATGAATCTGCAACATCCGCGCATGATAGGATTCGGCATCAGCAACAAACAGACTTTAGAAAGCGCACAAGCCAATGCGGCAGGAGCTATCATAGGAAGTAAATTTGTAACCATGCTCGACCACACGCACGACCCACAGAAAGCTATCGACGCTCTATATGACGCTCTGAGCAGATAAGCGACTCTGCCCCACTACAGACATACGAAACAAGTCTTGCACAAAAAAGCTGTAAGTATGGTAGCTGCCCATTTGGAGAGCACGAATAGCAAAAGGTTGAAGAAAAAAACGTATCTTTGCAGAAAATTGTAAAAACAGGAATCAACGAAATAAATTATCAGGCAGAATGAGGGTAGCCATCGTAAAATACAATGCAGGAAACATCTATTCTGTTATCCATGCCTTGAAGCGTGTGGGTGTAGATCCTGTGCTGACAGACGATGCCAATATACTGAGACAGGCTGACAGGGTGATATTCCCCGGGCAAGGAGAAGCCAGTCATGCTATGGAATATCTTCGAGAGCACAAGCTTGACCATGTGATTCGTAGTCTGACACAACCAGTATTGGGCATCTGTATCGGTCAGCAGTTGATGTGCAGCCATTCAGAAGAGGGAGACGTAGACTGCCTGGATATATTCCATGTCAATGTCGTGCGTTTCAAGCCCATGACACATGAGCAGAAAGTTCCACACATGGGATGGAATCAGCTGGAACATATCCAGGATAAACTTCTGGAAGGAATTGACGAAGCTTCGTTTGTCTACTTCGTACACAGCTTCTACGTACCAGTCTGCGATAGCACCATAGCAACCACACAACACATCCTGCCCTTCAGCGCAGCTATGCGCAAGGGAAATTTTATGTCCACACAGTTCCACCCTGAGAAAAGCGGAAGTGTGGGCGAGCAAATTTTAAAGAATTTCTTGGGAAGCATATGATAGAACTGATACCTGCCATCGACATCATAGACGGACAGTGCGTAAGACTAACACAGGGTGACTACGACCAAAAGAGAACGTATGGCAATCCTGTTGAAATGGCTATACGCCTTGAAGAGGCTGGCTACAAGAGGCTACACATGGTAGACTTGGATGGCGCACGCAGTAAGCATATCGTGAACATCAAGACACTGAGGGAAGTGACCAAGGCAACAAGATTGCTGGTGGACTTTGGAGGCGGAATAAAAACTACAGAAGACCTCGAACAAGTGTTTGAAGCTGGAGCAGATATGGCAACAGCAGGAAGCATAGCGGTAAAGAATCCAGAGCTTTATCTAACATGGCTCCAAAAATACGGTGCAAGACACATTATATTGGGAGCCGATGTGAGGAATGGACAAGTGAGCATCAATGGATGGAAGGAAGAGGCTCCTGTTGCGTTAGATGATTTTCTAAAAAACTATATGGACAAGGGCACTATCAACGTACTCTGTACCGATATCAGTAAAGACGGTATGCTACAAGGTACAGCTATAGAGCTCTACAAAAAAATAATGCAAGCATATCCACACATGCATTTGATAGCCAGCGGTGGAGTGAGCAGCATCGATGATATTGCAGAACTTGAACAAGCAGGAGTGCCCGCTGTTGTCTTTGGAAAAGCCATCTATGAGGGGCGCATAAATCTGCAAGAACTCTTGGCACGCTTTCCGCAAAATCAAACAAACGCAAGTAATACAAAGGAGGCAGGATGTTAGCAAAGAGAATCATCCCATGTTTGGATGTAAAGAATGGGCAGACCGTAAAAGGAACCAACTTTGTAGACTTACGTCTTGCAGGAGACCCTGTCGCCTTGGGAGAACTTTATAGTCAACAAGGAGCTGATGAACTTGTGTTTCTGGATATAACGGCAAGTCACGAAGGAAGAAAAACTTTCACACAGACGGTTGAGAAAGTGGCTGAACGTGTAAATATCCCCTTTACCGTAGGTGGAGGTATCAGCGAGATAACCGATGTGGAACGAATGTTAGCGGCAGGGGCTGACAAAGTAAGCATAAACAGCGCAGCACTTCGCAGACCTGAACTCATCAACGAAATGGCATCACGTTTCGGTAGTCAAGTATGCGTGGTGGCCATAGATGCACATCTGAATGATGGTAAATGGCTATGCTACGTAAACGGAGGACGCATCGCGACAGAGAAAACCCTGTTGGACTGGGCTACGGAAGCTGCAGACAGAGGTGCAGGAGAAATACTGTTCACCAGCATGAATCATGATGGCGTAAAAACAGGTTTCGCACTGGATGCTTTGGCTATGCTGGCAGAGAAACTTACAATACCAATAATAGCCTCAGGAGGTGCTGGAACGATGGAACACTTTCGGGATGCTTTCGAAACAGGTCATGCAGATGCAGCTTTGGCAGCCAGCGTGTTCCACTTTGGTGAAATCAGTATTCCACAGCTAAAGAATTACTTAAAGCAGGAAGGCATCAACGTAAGATGCCAATAAAAAGCAGAGAAAACAAATACCAAAATAGAGATATGAATATAGATTTTGAGAAATCCGATGGTTTGGTACCTGCTATCATACAAGATGCAGACACCAAAAATGTACTCATGTTGGGCTACATGAACAAGGAAGCTTACGAAAAGACCATAAGCACAGGACTGGTTACTTTCTACAGCCGCTCGCGCAAATGCTTGTGGACAAAAGGCGAAACAAGCAAGCATTATCTCCATTTGGTTGATATAAAAGTGGATTGTGACTCAGACACTCTACTGGTACACGTTCACCCCGATGGACCGACATGCCACAAGGGTACGGATACTTGTTGGGGAGAAAAAAACGAAAGCTCTCCCCTGCTCTTCCTTAGCGAACTGAGTGACTTCATCGAGAAGCGATATAAGGAAATGCCAGAGGGAAGCTACACAACCAGCCTGTTTAAGGACGGACTGAATCGTATGGCACAGAAGGTGGGCGAAGAAGCGCTGGAACTGGTTATTGAAGCCACCAATGGCACCAACGACAGACTCATATACGAAGGGTCCGATATGCTTTATCATCTGATTGTTCTCCTGACATCAAAAGGACTGCGTATTGAGGATATGGCAGCAGAACTACGTGAAAGGCATAATCCTGGATGGAAGAAGCACTAATAACGAGGAAGAATACAAAACGAATATGGCAGACCTGACCGTAAAATATACAGACATCAGTATAAGAAGAGGAGAGAATGAAATACTCTCCCATATAGACCTGTCTGTGGAGCAAGGAGAAATGGTCTATCTGACAGGAGCAGTTGGAAGTGGAAAGACTTCTCTTCTGAAGACAATCTATGGAGAGCTGCCTTGTGTGGGACAAGAAGCCAAAGTGTTAGGCAACGATATGATACGATTGAGTAGCAGAAAACAGCCTGCACTACGAAGACAGATGGGCATCGTGTTCCAAGACTTTCATTTGCTCCATGACAGAACAGTCAGAGGCAATTTGGACTTTGTGCTGCGTGCAACAGGATGGTCAAGAAAAGCCAAAAGAGAAGAACGAATACAAGAGGTGCTTCAGCTGATTGGGCTTCAAGATAAAGCCGACAAGCACACCTACGAGCTTTCTGGAGGTGAGCAACAACGTGTCTGCATTGCGAGAGCTTTATTGAACGAGCCAAAGATAATCATAGCAGATGAGCCGACAGGAAACTTGGATAACGAGAATGGCGAACTGACCATGGCTCTGCTCGACGATGTACGTAGGCAATACAAGGCATCTGTCATAGTAAGCACACATAACATGAGCTGGCCAGAATACTTTCCTGGGACTGTCTACAAATGTGAAAACAGGAAATTGACAGTACAAAACCAGAAGTAGTTGTACACATAAAAGAAATAAGATTTATCAAGAATAGTAACGCGAAGTGCATACTTCATAAAAGATAGATATGAAAGTAATGAAATTTGGCGGCACGTCTGTAGGCACGCCGCAGAGAATGCAAGATGTGGCACGTTTGATTACGGCAGACGGCCAACCTAAACTGGTGGTGTTATCTGCCATGTCAGGAACCACCAACACTTTGGTTGAAATCTCAGATTATCTCTACAAGAAAAATCCAGAAGGTGCCAATACCATTATCAATCGTTTGGAACAAAAATATCTGGGACACGTAGAGGAACTCTACAGCACAGAGGAATGGAAAAAGAAGACTCTGGTATTCCTTCATGAAGAGTTTGACTACCTGCGCTCATTTACCAAGGTACACTTCACTTCATTTGAGGAAAAGGTCATTTTGGCTCAAGGTGAAATCATGAGCACAAACATGGTGACCAATTACCTAAAAGAAAAAGGAGTGAAAGCTCTGCTGCTAAGTGCATTAGACATTGTACGTACAGATAAGAATTCAGACCCCGACTTCAACTACATACGAGAGAAGTGCTGCCAGGCATTAAAGGAAAACGAGGGACAGGACATATATATCACACAAGGATTCATTTGCCGCAACGCTTATGGCGAGATTGACAATCTGCTACGCGGAGGCTCCGATTATACAGCCTGTCTGTTAGGCGCAGCTCTGCAAGCAGAAGAAATTCAGATATGGACAGACATTGACGGCATGCATAACAATGATCCGCGAGTTGTAGAACATACAGAACCCGTCAGACAGTTACACTTCGAAGAGGCAGCAGAGTTGGCTTACTTCGGTGCGAAGATTCTGCATCCTACCTGCATCCAACCAGCAAAGTTTGCTGGTGTACCAGTAAGACTGCTCAACACCATGGATCCGACAGCACCTGGAACCATCATCAACAACGATTTCCAACGTGGAACCATCAAGGCTGTTGCTGCTAAAGATGGCATAATCTGTATACAGATACAGAGTAGCAGAATGTTGCTGGCGCACGGATTCCTTCGGAAGGTGTTCGAGATATTCGAGACATACAAGACCAGCATTGATATGGTATGTACCAGCGAGGTTGGGGTTTCTGTCACCATCGACAACGCATCTCATCTGACTGACATCGTAGACGAGCTGAAGAAGTATGGCACAGTGTCTGTAGACCACGACATGGTTATCATCTGCGTGGTGGGCGACTTGGCGTCTGCTAACGTAGGATTTGAGACGCTCGCTTGTGAAGCTCTGCGCTCTATACCCGTACGTATGATTAGCTACGGTGGCTCAAACCATAACATTTCGTTCCTGGTAAACAAAGAGGACAAGAAACGTACTCTTCAGGCCTTGAGCAACACGCTTTTCAAATAGAATAAAAAAATATCAGGCGAATCAGACTATAATATATGTGTATTGTGGTCGCTATCCTGATAAACAGATGTATTATCATACTTCGTCCAGTCTACAAGTATTATTTTCATGTCTGAAAAGGAAGATAGGCAGCAAACTGCATTCCCAATAAGATATGAGGATAGAGTTGAAGACTGGACGAAAGATGATAATAAAAAAAAGGAATAAACACATAATATAATAGCCATATGCCCACAAATCAATTTCCCATACAAGCTTTTCAAAAGACGAAGACTCCTTTTTACTTCTATGACACAGATTTGCTTCGAAAGACCTTACAGACAATAAAGGCGGAAACAGACAAACACGATGGCTATCATCTGCACTATGCAGTCAAAGCATGTGCCAATCGCAAGGTTCTCTCTATTATAGCCAATGCAGGGTTTGGTGCAGACTGTGTAAGCGGAGGAGAAATACAGGCTTGCTTAGATGCTGGATTTCCAGCACAGAGCATTGTGTATGCAGGTGTAGGTAAAAGCGATTGGGAGATAGAATTGGGGCTAAAGGCTGGCATACAGTACTTCAACGTAGAAAGCGTGCCCGAGTTGGAGGTTATCTCTGACATAGCCACACGCATGGGAAAGATTGCTAACGTAAGTTTCAGAATCAATCCTGACGTAGGTGCACATACGCATGCCAACATTACTACAGGTTTGGCTGAAAATAAGTTTGGTATTGCAATGCAAGATATGGAACATGTAATCAACATGGCAAAGAGCATGGACAGCGTGCATTTCGTTGGGCTACATTTCCATATCGGTAGCCAGATTCTGGAAATGGATGATTTCCGTGCACTCTGCAATCGTATCAACGAACTGCAAGACAGACTGGACAAGGAAGGTATAGGACCCGTAAAGAATATCAATGTCGGAGGCGGACTTGGGATTGACTATCAGAATCCAGATGCCAATCCAATACCAAACTTCAAGGACTACTTTGACACATATGCCACGCATTTGAAACTCAGACCAGGGCAAAAGTTGCATTTCGAACTGGGACGTGCTGTTGTAGGACAATGTGGAACCTTGGTTACACGATGCCTCTACGTAAAGCAAGGCACACTCCGTCAGTTTGCCATCGTGGATGCAGGTATGACAGATCTCATACGCCCTGCTTTGTATGACGCTTATCATCATATAGAGAATCTTACAAGCCAAGAGAAAGTGCAACAAGTATATGATGTAGTCGGCCCTATCTGTGAAAGCAGTGATGTATTCCAACATGACTGCCCACTTCCTGTCACCAAGAGAGGAGACTTACTTGCGCTTCGCTCAGCTGGTGCTTACGGAGAGATTATGGCAAGCCAATACAACTGCAGAGCTCTGCCCATTGGCTACACAACAGAAGACATGAAGTAGCATACGGACCAAGTTGCACAAGCAATAAAGACATTACGCTCAGAGTTATCACCTGGCAGCATTCCTATATAAACAGAATAATCAAAGAGATAGAATATAGATATGAACCTTTTCCTTTTGTCGACCTTGTTGGCTTGGATATGTAGCTTATTGCTTTCTTTGCATTATCTGTGCTTGGGAAATTTGGCAAAGAAAGCCAAAAATAGTGAGGAAGAAAATGATGAACAACCTTCCATCAGTATTGTGATTACCGTTCACAATCAAGAAAAGGAGCTTAGAGATAATCTACCCAAGATACTCTGCCAAGACTATCCTGCCCCATTTGAAGTAATCGTCATAGATACAAACAGTGAGGACGGAACAGAGGTTTATCTGGAAGAATTGGAAAAGTCACACGTGCATCTTCACCATAGTTCCTGTCCCGATACAGCACGCGACATCAGCATATCTCGATTAGCCATCACACTTGGATTTCGTTCTGCATGCTACGAATGGGTCCTGTTGATGGCACCAGACACAACCCCTCAGTCGGAACATTGGCTTGACTCTTTCGCACAGTCATGCCGTGATCAGATAGATGCTGTACAAGGTTTCGTGCGATATGGGAAGACACATGGATGGAATGGAATCAGATGCCAATTTCATCGACTATGGAATCAGATGATGTGGATGCCTTGGATGATGCGTTTTATGCCCTACAAGGCAGATGCCTCATGTCTGGCTTATCGTAAAAGTCTGTTCTTGAAACATCAAGGGTTCGCATCCAGTTTTTCACTCAGATATGGAGCTGGCATCCTGCTTGTAAATCACAACATCCCTCAGGGACGTATTGCTCTTTGCCTTCAGCCAGATTCAATACTTGAGCAAGAGCAGCCTACCAGCAGAATCTGGAAGCAACAACGTATGTTTTATATGGAGACCCGCAGGCATATGAGACACCCCTTTCTCTATCGTCTATGGTATGCTTTCAGCATCTTGGTTCACTATCTGTGGATGGGACTTGGCTTTTTCACCCTACTCTACTTTCATCCTTCTGAATACATCGGTTATGTCATGGTAGGTATGTGGTTTATCTCACAAATAGTATCCTGCACGTCATGGCATCTGACAGCTCATCGCTTAGGCGTACGGTCATCAGTCTTGCTATTACCGATACTCCAATCCATGATTCCGCTTTGGCACATCTCAGCCTGGATAAAATGGCGTACAGAATCAAAAAACTCATTTCGTAAAAAGTTCGTTTAAATCAAACATCAAGGTTAATTCTTATGGAGAGTATTCCTTTCATTGCATGGTGCCTTGAGCATCTTAACTATTGGACCATCACACTGCTGATGGCCATCGAAAGCAGTTTCATACCCTTCCCCAGCGAGGTGGTTGTACCTCCTGCTGCATACAAAGCGGCTATAGACGGTAGCATGAATGCCTTCTTGATTGTTATCTGTGCCACAGTAGGAGCTGACATAGGCGCATTGATAAACTATGTCTTGGCACGCTTTCTTGGTCGCCCAGTCATTTATCGTCTAGCAGAAAGCAGATTTGGTCACATCTGTCTTCTCGATGCAGATAAGGTGCGTCATGCAGAGGAATATTTTGATCGTCACGGTGCCATGGGCACTATGATTGGTCGTCTGGTGCCTGCAGTCCGACAACTGATAAGCATACCAGCAGGCCTGGCACGCATGAGTCTCGGACGTTTCCTACTCTACACCACTTTGGGCGCAGGCATTTGGAACAGCATTCTCTGTGCGCTCGGATGGTACATAGGACACAATTACAGCGGACAGCTTGAAGAGAAAATCACCCAATATAATGGCGAACTACAAATTGCCATGATATGCGTAGGCTTCATGGCACTGGCTTACCTTATTTATAAGGGTGTACGTAAATAATGTAATTGCAATCCTTTTCTAATAGCATAAGAATGTTTCGCATCCAACAATTGTTACATAGGATTCTCTTCGCTGGTGTATCCTTGATAAGTGTAGCCCTGTCTGCAAATGCGCAAATGTGGGACACATTGGCCACATCGTCTTATAGGGTTGACAGTACGTTGGTGCGTACATTGCGCGTTGAGGTAGACAATCTTACCTTTTTTCGCGACAACGAATACTCAAGCACACTTACCAAAGGATATTCTTTGCCAGGACTCTGGATTCAACCACGTCTGGCCTATACACCACTCAAGCAGATTGATCTGGAAGTGGGACTACATGCGGCTCTTTTTCATGGAGCAAACAAATACCCTAACTATGTCTATCATGACATTGCCCTATGGAAAGGGTCACAATTTCAGCGTGGTGCGCATGTGCTTCCGTGGGTTAGAGCCAGAGCACAGTTCAAACACTTGACTGTGGTCTTGGGAGACATATACGGAGGTCAGAACCACCAGTTGGCAGAACCTCTCTTTAATGCAGAGACCAATTTGTCACAAGATCCAGAAGCGGGAATGCAACTGCTGTGGGACAGAAAGCACTTGCACGCAGACACCTGGCTCAACTGGCAAAGCTATATCTTTAAGGAAGACTCACACCAAGAAGCTTTCACCGTCGGTGCCTCGTGGCGAGTAACGCCTGGCAAGATAAGCAAAAGACTTCGTTGGAACATTCCCATACAAATGGTCATCCAGCACCGAGGGGGAGAACAGGACACGACAACGATGGGCGTACAAACAATTGCGAATGCAGCAACAGGTGTAGGGCTCGACTGGATTCCTGTCAGATCAAAAGTGCTAACCAAGCTTTTTGCTGAAGCCAACGTATTGCTCACCTATCAGCAGAGTGGACATCTGTGGCCCTTTGACAATGGCATCGCCTATCATGTGACCGTGGGTTCTACCCTATGGAAACATCTGTCACTACGAGCTGGCTATTTCAAGGCACCCGAGCATTTCGTCAGTCTCTATGGCAACCATTTCTTTAGCACACTTAGCGCAAGAGACAATGTCAGCCACATGGGCATAGCAACAACCTATGCTCATATAGAATACAGCCATGTCTTCGCTCGCAGATACGCATTGGGAGCTGAGGGAGAGATATTCCAGAGCACGATGCCTCATCGCAACGAGAGCAATTTCTCCTTTGGAGTCTACTTGCGCGTTAATCCCAGCATCATCATCAAACGCTGGCAATAATCCTTCTGTCATCACTCATCTCTTTTCACATCTGTCTTGTTAGCAAAAAAAAAACTCCCTCATGTATGAATGACCTCAGTTTTGCCGCACGAATAGAAAACTGGTACAAGCAAAACGGTAGAGACCTTCCCTGGCGCCACACGCGCGATGCGTATCGGATTTGGCTTTCCGAGGTGATACTACAGCAGACACGTGTGGAGCAAGGGCGAGATTACTGGCATCGCTTCATAGAACGATTCCCTACTGTTGAACACCTTGCTCTGGCAAAGGAGGATGAAGTAATGAGACTTTGGCAAGGGTTGGGTTACTACAGTCGCGCACGCAACCTCCACAGAGCAGCCAAGCAGATTGCAGAAAAAGGACAGTTTCCACACACATACGATGAGCTCATCACTCTCCCTGGCGTGGGGAAATATACAGCAGCAGCCATAGCTAGCTTTGCCTATGACGAGGCTCATGCGGTGTTGGACGGCAATGTGTATCGTGTGCTGGCGCGCTACGAGGCCAATAC
>CAKRRN010000035.1 GCA_934394435.1 uncultured Bacteroidaceae bacterium | reverse complement strand
GAATTTACGGTACTTCAACAGGAATATATCCCAATGCCCTAAAATATCCAGGAGTATACGCTGGCTATTTTGAGGGTTCAGTTTTAGCAACTCGGAAAATATACGGTAGCATTTATTCTTTAACGAGTGCTCCACATTGGGTCAAGGAAATATTAAAATAGAAGCTAGATATGTTAGAATAAAAAACTCAACTTTCGTACCATTGGGTACAAACCTAAAATTTGAAATAAAATAAATATTATGAAACATTTAGAAAAAGATAATGTGGGGAAGAAAAATTCTATACTAAAAGTATTTGCCTTCCTTTTATGCTTGATAAGCTCTCATATAATGATAGCTCAACATAGTTGGGCTATCGTAACAATTGAAGAGGGGCAGAAAACGCCTTTAGTCACAGAATATCATTGTTATCCAGAAAATATAGATAAGGGGAATGTTATTCAACGAATTTATAGTGAAAGTTCTCTGACACAAGGTGAGCCTGTAAAATTAGATTTCGGTTACCGTCTGGAAGATAAACATATTTACCTATATGATTTTGAGTTGGGCAAAGAACATCTTGCCTTTGATTTTACACTCTCTGCAGGTAATCGTTTTAGGACATATAATGGAATTGAATGGATTGTTGATTCCGTAAAAGACACTCTTGTAAATGTCTCTTGTTTGGGAAAGAACGTCCCTACTCAGAAGCGACTAATGAAAGTACATTCTGCCGATGCCCTGTATTATGATAGTTGGCTTGAAGACTTTGGCTCATTTACAAATCACTTTATGATTTTGCCAATGGCCCCCAATCAGTATAGTCATACGTTGTGGATGGAATATGACTACGGAAATTATATTGTACGAGAGATCTCCGCAAATCCCCTGTTCACATATGATTCAGGATATACGAAGAGTGAAGAGAGGAAAGACAATGAAGAAGAAGCTATTAAGAGTGTATATAAAAATGGAATTCTCACGGTTGAGAAAATTGGATGGCATTCTCCTAACCGTGAATACTCTTGTTTTTATCGAATAGATAATAATATTTATCGTATCTGTGGATGGGAATTAAATCCTGGAACAGAAGCAGACTATGTCATTTGGAAAAAAGATACAATTAGTTATACAGGACTTTCTGACCTCAAAGATAAAGAGTACACGGTACATTTCAATACAAAAGATTTCCCTTTGGGAGGAGTATCAGAGGTCGTGAGTACGACCATCTGCAAAAAAACAAATAATAGTTTTATCTACGACTTACAAGGGCGTAAGCATCAGAATGCGCCCAAAGACGGTATATATATAATTGGGGGTAAGAAGACTGCTGTTAAAAGGTAGGAAAGAGCCTATTGGGTGCTTGAGAGAATTTGATTTCTAAATTTTAGTAAAACGAATATCCTAATTCATCGCTGTCCGCTAAAATTCAAAATAAAGTCTCACTTGAATCGGAATCTAATGACTGATTTGGGTTTTTATAGATGGTCTAATCCTTGGTAGGCTACTGGTATAGGCAAGCATATTATCAGTTTCGCCAGTACCAGTTAGGTGGTACTGGAGTTTTAGCAGGCTGACACTCCAGTACCAAGCATATGAAACTCCAGTACCACGCAGGTGGTACTGGATACGATATTAGCCAAACAGTCTCTGTAGTCCTGCTTCTGCGTATTTGCTTCCGCGTCTCATACTCAGTTGCAACAAGGAAGACAAGCAGAGCGAACACCTTAAAATGGCCCATTAGACTTGCATATGTTGATCTCAAGAAGAAAAAATCCAAACGGATATCGCTACTGACTAACGATATGGAGATGTCTTCCGAGGAAATCATTGCCATATACCACCAAAGATGGGAGATAGAACTGCTCCTGAAACAACCTTATTTGACTAAGGGGGGCTTACTTTTTCAAAAAGAAACTATCCGCAATGCCTGTTTATGGGCATTGCGGATAGGCTTTTCTATATTGTTTGTAGTTTTAGCGTGACAGCAATATCTCTTAATCTCTGATTACGCCCAAACGCAGGAAACGCCCTTCCATGAGTATTTCCTCACGAGCACGCATGTAGTCCAACACCATTTCTGCTTGTTGTGGCTTGGCTATGGAGAGGTTGAGCTTGGAGGCTTCGATGGCACCGCCTTTTAGTTGATTTATTATTGACTGGCGGATGTCATTGAAGTCCTTGTCGGTTAGTTTGCTATCTGATTCAGACTGGCAGATGTCGCATTGTCCGCAGGCGGTAGGATTTTCCTCACCAAAATATTGGAGTAGCATGATGCTCCTGCATTGCTCGTTGTTCAGAACATATTTCTGCATGGCATGTAGCCGATACTCGAATGCCTTCTTTCGGTCCTCATAGCATGATTTAGGAAACGTGATGTCCTCACGTTCCAATCGGCGTGAGAGGAAGGTGATGTGTGGTATGTTCTTTCGGGGAATATAGCTGATGGCACCTCTTTTTGAAAAATCTGTCAGACAGTGATACACGTCATCTGTGCTGAGTGAGGTTTCCGATGCCACCAGTTCCTCGTCGATAAACACATAGTCTACAAAGACTCCTCCGTAGTTGCGTAGGATGGACATGAAGATGGGTTCGCTTCTGGCATCCAGGATGTCGAAAAGAGCCCATCGCGTAGCCACGATACGTAGCCTGCTGCAACTCTCTTCTGCCTCGCGGTATGATATGTAGCCTGCGTTATCCAGAATGGCAAGTGCGTTGGACAACATGATGGGGTGGTAATGAAAGTAGTGGCAGAATTGCGACATGTTGAATTCTCGTGTCACGTGCCATCCGTCGCCCACTGCCAACTGATAATAGCAGCAGATGTCCTCATAAGTGTTTCTGATATATTCTACTGTGGGATAGCGTTGGGCAGTACGCCGTTTAGAATTCTCTATTTCGCGTCCGTCTATGATGATGATGCTGCGTGCGGGTTTCCCATCGCGTCCTGCTCTTCCTGCTTCCTGGAAGTATTCTTCTATGCTGTCTGGTATGTCCAGATGTACCACCAGACGTACGTCTGGCTTGTCGATTCCCATGCCAAACGCGTTTGTAGCCACCATGATGCGCACTTGGTCGTGCAACCATGCTGTCTGTCTTTTGTCTTTCTCAGGGTAAGATAGTCCAGCGTGGAAGAATGTTGATGTATATCCCATCTCATTCAGCGTGTGTGACAGGTCTTCGCATTGCTGTCTGCTTCGCCGATATATGATGCACGAGCCAGTATCTGTCTCCAACACGCTTTGTAGCCCTTGCATGCTATTGTTTGCATGTAGCACTTGATAAGCCAGGTTCTCCCTTCGGAAACTCATGCGGAATTCATTCTCCTGCTTGAACATCAGCGTTTGCTGTATGTCGTGTGCCACCTGAGGGGTAGCTGTGGCTGTGAGTGCCAGTATGGGGCAAGAGGGTATCTGCCGTCTCAGACTCGCTATCTGGAGGTATGAAGGGCGGAAGTCATGACCCCACTGGCTGATGCAGTGGGCTTCGTCTACGGTGATGAAACACACCTTGCTGTGCCGCATCTTCACGATGAACAATTCAGAAGAAAGCCGTTCGGGCGACACATAGAGAAACTTGTAGAAGCCAAACACACAGTTGTCCAGTGTGGTCAGCATCTCTTCGTGGCTCATACCAGCATGTAGCGCAGCGGCACGGATGTGTCGTTTGCGCAGTCCTGCGACTTGGTCTTTCATAAGTGCCACAAGGGGAGTTATCACTATGCACAGTCCTTCCATAGCCATTGCTGGCACCTGGAAGGTTATGCTCTTGCCTCCTCCCGTAGGCATGAGTCCTAAGGTGTCGTGTCCGCCACCTATGCTTTCGATGATGTCTCGTTGTATGCCTCGAAAGGTCGTATAGCCCCAATACTTTTTCAGAACCGCCAGATAGCGGTCTTCTGTGCTATTGTTTTGTATTGGGGGATTGTTCATGGTCTTTTTTCTCTGTGTGGGTTACGAGGTGTGATAGGCCCGTATGGAAAAGGTGAAGAGGGAAAATGTACTTGGTCAGAGGGGTTGGCTTATTCATGCTCCACGGGCCGTATGTCCTCTATCTGAAGTTGTATGTCTCCTCTCTTGTGGGTGTTCTCCTCGATGGTGTAGACAATATCAAATGCCTGTTTCGTCTTGATGTAACGCGCCTGTGAACTCTGTCCGAAAGCTATCCCGTTCATTACGTTGTTGCTCTTGCTGTCTACCAGTTCCAGTTTGATGTGTTCTTGGTCTCTGCCCACCACCTTACTGGTTCCATAGTCGTAGACATGCTTGGTGCAGAAGACAGGTTTGGGGTTCTCTGGTCCGTAAGGAGCAAATTTTTTAAGGTCAGCAAAGAACCGCCTGGTGATGTCTCTGAAGTTGATCAGAGCATCCACGGTAATGGTTGCACTGGTTTGCTCTGGCAGGATGTGCGACTCTACGTATGCTTCAAACCGTCTTTTAAATTCTGGCACGTTCTCCACCCTCATGCTCAGTCCAGCCGCATAGGTGTGTCCACCGAAGTTGTCGAGCAGATCTCTGCAGTAAGCCACAGCTTTGTAAATGTCGAAGCCTGGTACGGAACGTGCGGAGCCTGTGGCAACATCATCGGTGCGGGTCAGAACTACAGACGGACGGTGATAGATTTCTGTCAGTCGGGATGCCACTATCCCAATGATTCCTCTGTGCCATTCCTCGCTGTAGAGCACGATGGCTTTGTGCTTGTGTTGCAGGTCGAGTGTTTCCACGATGTGGTTGGCCTGTTCGGTCATTGCCTTGTCCAGGTCTTTTCTCTGCTCATTGTAGGCATTGATTTTCTCAGCCATTTGTTTGGCTGTCCTGTAGTTTTTCTCAACGAGTAGCGACACAGCCTCTTTGCCGTTCTGCATACGTCCTGAGGCATTGATGCGAGGACCTATCTTGAAAATGATGTTGCTTAGCGATATCTCACGGTCTGCCAGTCCGCATACCTCCATCAGAGCCTTTACTCCTGTACTGGGCGATGAGTTGAGTTGCCTTAGTCCGTGATAAGCCAATATTCTGTTTTCACCCATGATAGGCACGATGTCTGAGGCAATGCTGATGGCGCATAGGTCCAGTAGGGGAAGCAGTTGTGAGAAGGCGATTCCATTGTTCATGGCAAACGCTTGCATGAACTTGAATCCCACCCCACATCCGCAGAGATGTTTGTAGGGGTATGTGTCGTCTTCGCGCTTGGCGTTAAGTATGGCTACAGCAGGAGGCAAGATGGTGTCTGGCACGTGATGGTCGCATATGATGAAGTCTATGCCGCATTGTCGGGCATATGTGATTTCTTCCACAGCCTTGATGCCGCAGTCGAGTACGATTACCAGCCCCACACCTGTCTCAGAGGCGTAGTCCACTCCTTTGCGCGACACCCCATATCCTTCCTCATTTCTGTCTGGGATATAGTAATCGATGTTTGAATAGAACTGTTGCAGGAATCTGTATACTAACGCCACAGCCGTGCATCCGTCCACGTCATAGTCGCCATAGATGAGAATACGCTCTTTGCGCCCTAAGGCAAGGTTTAGTCTTGCCACAGCCTTTTCCATGTCCTTGAAAAGGAATGGATCAAGCAGACCAGAAAGTTGTGGACGGAAGAATACTCGGGCATCCTCCGTGGTAGTGATACCTCGGTCAAGCAGAAACTTTCCTAATATTGGGTTGATACCCAAAGACTTGGCAAGCTCTGCGGACTTAGTTTCCTGTTCTGCTGATGGTGCGCTATATTCCCAAACATAATTCATAGTTTGTAAAGTTACAACAAATTCCTGACAGTTTTGTAACAATCTCTCCTTTTTTGTCGAAATCGGGGCGTTAGAAGGTATCTTAAGATACTTGCCCAAGTATCTTAGGATAGTTTGTCAAGTATCTTAGGATACTTTGCCAAGTATCTTAGGATGCAAAAAAAAACAGGAGGCAGTCTGCGTTGTGTGGCGACTTACCTCCTGCGTGCGTTGTCTATAATGTGAGTGTGGTGTTATCTGAGTATGGTCTGTGCTCTGTCTGGACCTACGCTGATGATGCTGATGCGCACCCCAGTCTTTTCTTCTATGTAGGCGATGTAGTCCTTAAACTGTTTGGGGAACTGCTCCTCGCTGGTCATCTTCGTCAGGTCAGTATTCCATCCTGGCAAGTCCTCGTATACGGCAGTCCAGCCTTCTGTGTCGTAAGGCATTTCTGTGGTCTTCACACCGTCTTTCTCATAAGCCGTACAAACTCGTACGGTATCGAACCCGTCCAGCACATCGCTCTTCATCATGATGAGTTGTGTCACTCCGTTTATCATGATGGCGTACTTCAGTGCCACCAGGTCGAGCCATCCGCATCGGCGGTTTCGTCCTGTTACTGCACCGTACTCATGTCCTACTTCTCGTATGAGGTCGCCTGTCTTGTCGAATAGTTCAACGGGGAAGGGTCCTGCACCTACGCGTGTGCTGTAAGCTTTGAATATGCCAAACACATCGCCAATACGATTGGGTGCCACACCAAGTCCTGTGCATACGCCTCCGCAGACCGTACTGCTGCTGCTTACGTATGGATAGGTGCCGTGGTCGATGTCGAGCATGGTGCCTTGTGCTCCCTCTGCCAGTACGCTCTTCCCTGCCTCCAGTGCGTGGTTGATTTCAATCTCTGTGTCAGTCAGTGCAAACTGTCTCATGTATTCAACGCCCTCCATCCACAGTTTCTCCTCTTCGGTGATGTCGAAGTCTGTGTAATGCAGGTCGCTCAGTATCTGCATGTGCTTAGCTTTGAGTGCCTCGTATTTCTGTTGGAAGTTTTCCAGGATGTCTCCTACACGTAGTCCTGTGCGGCTTGCCTTTTCGCTGTATGTGGGACCAATGCCTTTTCCTGTGGTGCCCACTTTGTTCTTACCCTTGGCAGCTTCGTAAGCGCGGTCCAATACACGGTGTGTGGGCAGAATCAGGTGTGCGCGTTTGCTGATGTGAAGACGGCTCTTCAGATCGTAGCCAGCGGCTTCCAGCTCATGTGCTTCTGCTGCAAAGAGGTCTGGTGCAATCACGCATCCGTTGCCAATGATGTTTAGTTTGTTCTCATCGAAGATTCCTGAGGGAATACTGCGCAAAACGAATTTCTTGCCTTCGAATATGATTGTGTGTCCTGCGTTTGGACCTCCTGCAAAGCGTGCCACCACATCGTACTTGGGCGTGAATACGTCCACCACCTTTCCCTTGCCTTCATCTCCGAATACGATACCCAGCAAGGCGTCTACTTTTCCTTTAGTCATGGTCTCTTTTTCTTATTGTTTTTTGTTTGATTTTCTTTTTTGCTCCATGTAGCATTTTCTGCAAAGTCCATGCAGATAGAGTATGGGTTGCTGCACCACGAATGTCTTGCTTTTCAGAACTGCCAGTTGTGCTGCGAGTTCTGGGTGGTCAGCTTTGGTCACTTTGTGGCACTTTTCGCAAACAAGATAAATCCTTGGAGCGGAATCCAGATTCAGTTCATACTGTGCTGCGCGTGCCAGTGTGTGTTTGGTAAGCAACTGTGCTTCTACCATAGTCTCCAGATTGTTGAAGAGTGTGGTGCGGCTAATCTGCATTTTCCCATGCTGCTGTATACCTTCCGCCAGTTGGTCTATAGTGAAAATCCCAGACAGTTGGCACATGACCCTTAGGATTTCGTATCTTTCGGGTGTCCTGCGCATGTTTTTTGTTGTCAGGTATTCTGTCAACTTTCGTTCGGCTGTGCGTATGATTTCTTCCGCTTCGTGCATACCATTTACAAAGGTATGCTTTTATTTTCGCTTTCGCTCTTATTTCTTTACGCTTTTTTTCTGTTCCTCGTATTCGTGTTTCCAGTGTAGTGCGGCGGTGATGGCTCTCTTGAGTGTTGGGCTGGCAGAATTTGTGAGCGAAAGTCCTTGGTTTTCCAATTC
The DNA here is from genome assembly GCA_934394435.1 of uncultured Bacteroidaceae bacterium. Lineage (GTDB taxonomy): Bacteria > Bacteroidota > Bacteroidia > Bacteroidales > Bacteroidaceae > Physcousia. The sequence continues at coordinate 17,587 of CAKRRN010000035.1, read as the reverse complement.
CTCAAGCGAGCGGTCCTCTATGTCGGCACCTTGTTGGAGCAGACGCGCCACGCACAGGAATCCGCAGAGCTGCTTCATCTCTTTGTCGGAGGCAATCCATTCAAACGCCACGTCACATGCCCTTGGAGCGTACGGCATCAGGTGTGTGGCCATGATTTGTGCAATCTCTGCGGCAGGTATCTCGTCGCCCCAGATGTCTGCTATTTCGGGTATGAATTCTTTTGCAGGCATGAGCAGGCAAGCCAGTATGCGTGTTTCGCGTATGTTCTCGTTCCATAGGCATTGTGCCAGTTGTCTGCTGGGTGTGAATTCTGAAGCGATGTTTTGCAGACGTGGAAGTTCTACTCCGAATACCAGTTTGTAGGGCATTCCTGCCTGTCGCATGCGTGCAGAGAGGATTCCGTTCATGCTTGCCCTCAGTTCTTTCTTTATGTTCAGTATCTCTTGTTCTATGCTCATGTCAGTGTGTTGTAATGTTGGCTGTAGCGCAACATCTGTTCATCGTACGATTCGTTGTAGTCAATCTGTATGTCTGCAATCTGCCCCTCTTGGTCGAAGATGGGTGTGTAGCGTGGATTGACGAAACCCTTGTAGGGCGGAATGTTTAGTCTGGCGTAGCGTTGCAGCACTTCCTTGTGCAGTGTGGCGTCTACCTTTACTCCGTATTCCTCCACCAAGCTCTGTGCCGCGTGTAGGTCTCCCTCGCTCTTGATACGCTGTATCTCAGCCAGCAGTGTGCCAAAGGCTGTGCGCAGGGCAGGGTAGTCCAGCACCTCCACATAGTGTTTCCCATTCTGCTCCTTGAGTCTGACGGCCTGAGGGTATTTCTTTAGGGTCCAGTGCGCTATTAGGGCTCTGTTGCGCATGTGTGCCTCTTCTATTTGGTGTCCGGGCTGTATTCGTACCGTCTGAGTCAGTAGCCCATTCATCATGTAACTGTAATATTGGGCTTTGTAGGCTTGAGGGTCAGGGGTGAGTCCCAGTTCCACCAGTTTATTATCTGCCAGGTAGTAGAGTCCAAACAGGTCAGCTCTTGCCTCCTCGATGGTGCTTCCGTATGCTTTCAGCGCATCAGGGTCAACGCCTGGAAGCATTCTTCCGCTACCGTGTCCCAGACATTCGTGCAGGTCTGTGTGTAGGTCGTCGCAGATGGAGCCGTACTTGTTTATCAACTCTATTGTCTGCTCGCTGTCTGCAAACTCCTCTCTCAGTCCGTTTCCCCGTGCTGTCTCATCGTAGGCATGGGTCAGATTGGCTATGGTCACGCTTTTGCTTCCGTGCTCGGCTCTTACCCAGTTGCTGTTTGGCAGATTGATGCCGATGGCGCTGCTTGGGTACAGGTCTCCGCCCAGTACGGCTGCGTTGATTACTTTTGCGGATACGCCCTTGCACTTTTCCTTCTTGAAACGCTGGTCCACGGGCGAATGGTCTTCAAACCATTGCGCGTTCATGCTCAGCGTTTGTGCTCTCTGTGTTGCCTTGTGGTCTGTGTAGTTCACGTATCCTTCCCAACTGGCTTTCAGTCCCAGTGGGTCGCCATAGACTTCGGTGAATCCGTTGGTGAAGTCCACTTCCCCCTCCGTTTCCTTCACCCACAATATGGTGTAGGCATCAAAGGTGGCCAAGTCGCCGTTCTCATAGAAGTCTATCAGTTTTCTTATAACTTTGCGCTGCAAGTCGTTTTCTGCGTATGGGATGGCTTTCTCCAGTGTTTCTGCAATGCGTTGCAGGGCTTTTCCATACATGCCTCCCACGTGCCATACGTTTTCGCTCAGTTTGCCTTCTGAGTCCTTTTCCAGTCGGCTGTTCATGCCATACATGACTGGGTGTGACTGGTCTCCCGCTGTTTTTTGCTTTTGGTAGAACTCTTCGGCTTCCGCTTGTGTTATTCCTGGTGCGTAATAGTTACAAGCCGAGGTGAGCAACAGGTCTTCTCCTGCAGCTTGATTTACCCTTTTGGGCATGATAGACGGATCGAAGATGATGGGAAATAGTTCCTGCTCCATGCTCTCGAGCGAGGGGTAGCAGTGGGGCAACTTGTTGGCAGGAATTGCCAGAAGCACTTCGTGCAGAAACTCTTTTGTGAATCCAGGCGTGAACTTCTCGTAACCGTAGTGATGATGTATGCCGTTACTAAACCATACACGTCTCAAGTAGGTCTGCAGAGCCAGGAAGTCGGGTGTGTTTCTGTTGCCTTTGTATTGTGTGTATGCTGCTTCCAGCATCTGACGGATACGAAGGTTGAAGCATCCGTTTTGGTCCCACAGGATGTCTCTTCCCCAGAGTGCCGCCTCACTCAAATAATAGATAAGGGTTTTCTGGCGTAGGCTGAGGTCTTCGAATCCTGGTACCTGATAGCGAAGCATCTGTATGTCAGCAAATCGCTCGTTGACAAAGGTGAACTTCTGATTTGTCATTCAGCTTCCGTTTGGCTTACTTTAGCAAGTTTCTCCTTGCGTTTCTCTGCACGTTCCTTTTTCTGTGTCTCCATTTCCTGCTGTGCTTTTATGCGGAATTCTCTGGGCGTGCATCCCGTACGCTTATAGAAAGCTGCATAGAACGACTGGCGGTTGGAGAATCCTACCTGTGTGGCAACATCTTCCATGGACATACGCTGACTATGTTTGTCTTTGAGCATGTACATGGCATCTTTGATTCGGAACTCATTCACCATCTGTGAATAGTTGTCCTGAAAGCGTAAGTTGATAACGGCACTTATGTAGCGGCTGTTGGTGTCCAGATCCGCAGCCAGCTTTTGTGCAGAGTAGTCTGGGTCTTTGTATTTTTTCTCTACCACGAATTTCTCCATGATTTTCTGGTAGAGTTCTTCCACCAACTGGGGGTTAACCAGAGTTCTGTACAATGGGTTCTTCTGCTTTTTCTCAGTCAGATTGTACTTTGTTGTTGACATACCAAAAGTGGTTTTAAAAATCCTTCTGCATACAAAGTTACAAATAATGTGCCTTTAGGGGGGGGTAAAAAATGATAATAAATGTTAAGCAAATGTATAAAGTTTAATTACATGACGATTATGGGGGTAAATATGTGTCTGAATGCCGTTATTTTCTGCTCGTTTTGTGTTCAAATTCCCATGTTCCTGTGCTTGAAGTGGCTTTCAGACCCCCTTTAGGAACATGGGAATACATTTTTTTCTTTGTGACTAATTGACAGAAACATTTTGCTGTGCCCTGTCTCAGATGAAATGGCTTGTTTTGTTGAATTTGTTTACAGACTGTCTGGTTGAAATTAAAACACCTATTTTTGCCATTTTGCCAGAAAACGTTTGGCGTTTCTTTACTCCGTGCCTGTTGGCTGTTCTCTTCTTTCTTCTCCTCCTTCTTCTCCTCCTCCCTCGCTTGTCAGAGTTCTGTGCTCGTCTGGCTGTTGTCTTCCAGCGTAAGGTCAATGCGTGCCATCTGTAGCATGATGTCTCTTCGCTGCTGTTCCAGTTTCTCTTGCTGTATGGCCAGCGACGTCAGCATCTCCTCTTCGTTGTTGCTGGCTTTTCCCCCTTCTGCTTGCAGGTGAACGATACGGCTGTTCAGATTGTTTACGCGTTCCTGGCTGAGAGCTGTTTCCAAGGCTGTGGCTTGTATGTGGGTCCGCAGGTCGTGCCAGTTGTGTTCGTCTTGTGTCATCCTCACCAGTTCTGCATATTGTATGGGCGAGTTTTGTGCGTTGAAGTTGTGAATCCAGATGTCCACCTGAGCGTGTTCGTTTGCCAGTGTCTCTGCCTGTTTCTGCTCTTGCTTACACCAGAAGTCGCTTTTGCCCCTGGTCCGTTCCGCTTCCTTCAGTATCTGTTCCGCTTCCTGTGTCACCTTTGCCTCGTCGGTGCGTGTCTCCAGCATCTGCCTGTAATAATCCCGATAGAGAGCTTTGGGGTCTTCGGTGCCAGTCAGCCTTCCGATGTCCGTCTTGTTCTCTTCGATTTGCGTCTGGCAAGCCTCGGTTCTCTTCTGTAGGGCGTCTGCCCACAGGGTGATGATGCTAAGTCTGTCCTGCAGTCCTTTCATCACCGCCTGCTCTATGGCTTGCTCCTTTGTCTCGTCTTCGATTTGCTTGTTGACGGTAATCCATGCAGAGGTCATCTGCTGTATTCTTCCTTTCAGTCCTTCGTGGCTCTCGTTCCATTCTCTGAGCCAGTCGGTCAGCGTGATAGACTTGTCTGTCTGCTCATAGATTCGGCTGTATCTCTTTCTTTCCTTGTCGATGCGTGTCTGTAGTCGCTCCACCCGTCCTGCCACCACCTGACAGGCGGTGTTCACCTCCTCCAGTCTGTTGTTTAGCTCGCTTTTCTTTTGCTCCAGTTGCTGTAGTTTTTCGCTTAGTGCCGCTATCTGTGTGTGATGGAAGGTGAAGGTGTCCAGTTCCTTTTTTGCCAGTTCTCCGTCTCGGCTTGTGTTCTCCTTCAGCTGTCTGATCATGGCTTGTCTTGCCTCTTGGTTGGTGCTTGCGGAGCAGTCGTGGAAGGAGCGGTCGAGCGATGCGTAGATGCTCCATTCCTTCACGTCTTCGTTTTGTCTGGCTTTTAGCTTTTCCAGAGCAGACTCTTCCGCCTTTCGTATTCCCTTGAGCTCAGCCAGCTCCATTCGGAGCTCTTCCAGTTGCTTCTGTTTTCCTCGCGCTTCAGCCTCAAGCAATTCGTAGTCCGTCTTGAATTCGCTTATCAGTCTGCTCTGTTCCAGCATGGTGTCGCAGTGGTAGGGGTGGTGTGTGGCTCCGCACACCGAGCAGCTGACTCCCTCTCGCAGTCCAGCCCGTAGTTGTACCACATTCTGTCCCTTGCTCAGCAGGTAAGTGTATTCCTTCTCCCTGCTTAGCCGTGCGGCTTTTCCTGCTTCTGGCTCCAGCGATTTGATGTTTGCCTCTGTGTGTTCTATCTTTAGTCTCAGTTCATTCAGTCGTATCTCACTTTCCTCGATGGCATTGTATCCGGCGGATATTCTCTTCCATAGTGATTCGGCTGAGAGTAGCATCTGTCCCTTTGCCTTCAGCCTCATGGCACGTTCTTGCATGGTGTAGCTGTCTTGCCCTTTGGTGCTGTTGCGATGCATCTGCAGTTCGCCCTCCAGGGTTTCTGCTTGTGACAGGATTTCTCTGTACTGCACATAGAGCTTGCTCAGGATTTGGTTCTCCTCCATTTGCTTCTGTGCCACCTCTTGCTGTTGTGCCTGCAGTTGTGCCTGTCGCTCTTTGCTCTCGAGCAGCAAGTCCAGACGTAGCAGTATGGCCTCTGTGTGTTGCATCATGGGTTCGTGCATCTCCATGCTCTGTCGTCCTGCCCTGTGCCTTTCCAGCTCATGGGTAATCATGTCGAGCTCCTTCTGGTGCTTCTGGATATCTTCAGCCACTATTTCAGCTGTCTGTCTGATGCTTTCTTGTGCTTCGCGCAGGTATTGTATCTCAGACTCCGTACTCTCGTTAGCCCCCTCTGTCTTGCACGCCTGAAACGTGCTGTCTTGTACGGCGGTGAAGCGTTCCTCTGCCAGTTTTCTTTGCTCAGCAGCCTGTCGTTTCTGCTTCACCAGTTCGTCTTGCTTGTGTGTCAGCCTTTCCGTCTCCTGCTCCAGTATGGCTTGCTCGCTTTTGTTTTGCTCATACAGGTCTTCCAGGATGGTCAGTCTGATGACTTTTTTCTGTATGCCCTCTATCTGCTCGTGTCTTGACAGCATGGCTGCCTCCTTGTCCAGAGCGGTCTGCTGCTTGGTGCATTGAAAGAGGAGTTCCTTCTGCTGCTGCAGCTCGAGTTGCAGCTCCTTGTGCTTGCGCAACCATTCCTGTTGCTTCTGCAGGCGTTTCAGGGTGTCTTCAATGTGGCGCAGCTTAGTCTCTGCCAGTCTGCGGCTTTCCTTCATGCGTTGCAGCTGCGCACTGTTCATCTGCCGTGGTGCGTAGTCTGAGGGTGCAAGAGGCGCATCGTTGCCCTTTGCCTGTGGTATATTTGTATCTGAGTCGGATGCCATAGTATTATATTATATTATATGTGGTGTGTGTATTTATTGCAAAGGTAGAGTTTTTTTTTGTTATCTTCTCATTTCCCCTTAACTTTGCACTTGGATTAGTAACCAACTCTTTTATGGCACAGAAACCAAGCATTCCCAAAGGGACGCGCGACTTCTCCCCCGTGGAGATGGCCAAGCGCAACTATATTTTTGACACCATCCGTCAGGTTTATGCACTCTATGGATTCCAGCAGATTGAGACGCCAGCCATGGAGAACCTCTCCACGCTGATGGGTAAGTACGGCGAAGAGGGCGATAAACTGCTCTTCAAGATTCTGAATTCAGGCGACTTCCTGCATGGAATGACGGCAGACGAGGTGGCAAACACCAGTACACAGCGTCTGGCAGCACATTTCTGCGAGAAAGGACTTCGCTACGACCTGACGGTGCCTTTCGCACGCTACGTGGTGCAGCATCGCGAGGAATTGGCTTTGCCCTTCAAGCGTTATCAGATACAGCCCGTGTGGCGTGCAGACCGTCCGCAGAAGGGGCGCTATCGTGAGTTCTACCAGTGCGACGCAGATGTCGTGGGGAGCGACTCTTTGCTCAATGAGGTAGAGCTCATGCAGATTGTTGACACCGTCTTCTCCCGTTTCGGAATACGCGTGTGCATCAAAATCAACAACCGCAAGATACTGACAGGCATTGCAGAGATGATTGGCCAGGCAGACAAGATTGTAGACATCACCGTGGCCATTGACAAACTGGACAAGATTGGTCTCGAGGCTGTAAATGCCGAGCTGGCTGCGGATGGCATTCCTGCTGAGTCTATTGAGAAACTCCAGCCCATCATCCGGTTGAGCGGTACGAATGCCGAGAAACTGCAGACCATGCGCGAGGTGCTGGCTGGCAGCGAGACGGGTCTGCGCGGAGTGGACGAGTGTGAATACATCCTCAGTCATCTTACCGGGCTCAAGAACGAAGTGGAGCTGGACCTCACGTTGGCTCGTGGCTTAAACTATTACACAGGAGCCATCTTCGAGGTGAAGGCTCTCGACGTGCAGATCGGTTCCATCACGGGAGGCGGTCGCTACGACAATCTTACGGGCATCTTCGGAATGCCAGGGCTGAGCGGAGTAGGCATCTCGTTTGGTGCTGACCGTATCTTTGATGTGCTCAACCAGCTGGACCTCTATCCCAAGGAGACCTCGGTCGCCACACGTCTGCTCTTTGTGAACTTTGGTCAGGCAGAGGCTGAATACGCTCTGCCCATCTTGTCACAGGTACGGGCTGCTAACATCTGTGCCGAGATTTTCCCCGACGCCGTAAAGATGAAAAAGCAGATGAGCTACGCCAACCAGAAGCAAATCCCCTTTGTGGCTATCGTGGGCGAGACAGAAATGGCACAAGGCAAGGTGACGCTGAAGAATATGCAAACGGGAGAGCAGAGCCTGCTCAGCCCAGAGGAACTGATAGAGGCTGTCAGCTAAATCATACACTTTCTCCTGCACCATAGCGAGAGAGAAAAGCGAAGGATGAAATCCCCGATAGCGCGTGAAGGTAAAAGAAAACGCTATCGGGGATTTCTCACATTCTTCCGTGAGGTCTGTCTACCTGCGCCCAGACCTTACGACGGATCCGCCAGCGCCAGTTCTCTCGCTGCTACGCGACTCCTTGGTGCGCGTGTCGCTGTTGTTGGTTCTTGAGGAAGTCTGGCTTTCCGTTCGTGTACCTCTTCCTGTGCGGTTCGTGGTTGTGGGCTGAGTGGTGGAGCCCCTCCTGCCAGATGTTGTTACCTCACCAGCTCGTGTGGAACTGTTGCGGTTGTTAATCAGGGGCGAGTTTCTGTTGCCGCTCACGTCTCGGTAACGCTCGTCTTGTGTACGGTTAGGCTGGTTAGGGTTGCTGTAGTTGTTGTAGCGGTTCTCCTCGTTGCGCTCTCTGATGTTCACTCCGAAGTCATTCTTCAGGTTTCTTCCGAAGGATGCGCTTCCGCTGATGGTGGTCTTGCTTGTGTATCGGTCCTGCTGCTTGTAGCGCCCGGTATAGTAACCCTTGCTGTAGAACTTACGTCCATGCTCGCCCCTGTAGGTCTTGAAGTGCGCGGGAGCGTCGTAATAGAAGAACTTATGGTTGGAGTAGGCTGTGTAGATGCGCAGATTCCATTTGCCGTTTACGTTGAAGATAGGGCGGTAGAAGTAGTCCGCAGCCATGAACTTGCTGTATTGGTAATAGGTCAGCACGTAGCGAGCGTCCTCGTTGCGGTTGTCCAGCAGCCTGTAGTAATAGTAGATTGCATCGCGATAGCCGCGCATGACGTCGTCCATGATGATGTTTGCTTCTGCCAGGAAGTCGTAGTTGATCTCATAGCAGTCGTCATACTGGCGAGGCGTGAGGTCCAGCTCATAAGCCATTCGGTCGGTGAGAAACCGTGCGCTGTTGCGTATCTTGGATTTGCTCATTGCCATGGTGCATACAGCGATGCAGAGGGCAGACAGGGTTAGAAGTACTCGTTTCATAATGGGTCTTTTTTTTATATAGGTTTATACTTTTTTTGTGGGGGCAGACTGTGTGTGAGAATCCTTGGTTCCGTTTGTCTGACTACCTGCAAAAGTAGTATATTTTGAATTCCCTTCCATGGGAATATTTCCTCTTTTTCCTGCGGGCAATCCCTCTGGGTGCAAAGGGGATTTTCCCTCCCACCCCCTTTTCATACCTCCACTTCCACCGAATAGCATTTTCTTTGTGGAAAAACAGAATGAAGATGGAAGATTCAGAAGGCAGAAAGCTCCGATAGCAAAGACGAGTATAGTTCTGCAGAAATATATACAGATATAGGTCAGTTTCGTAAAAATATTGCTATCTTTGTCTTTTAGGACCATTAAAAGACAAAGATACAGGGATGCATTATTTCTATGCTTTAAAATACAGAATCGGGGGGGGTAATTTTGAACAATCTGAGTTAGCCCAGGAGATTCATACGTCTCACAGCAAGAGACTTGCCCGTCCGTCGTTTGTCGGACATCAGCATTCGTTTTTGCCGTGCTTGGCACTATTCATAGGGCGACTGTCATCGTTTTCGCGAGCGATGGCAGCCGTCCTTTTTTTGTTTGTCTCCTTCCTTACCGCCTGTAGTGGCGACGATGCCAGGGAGGTGGTGCCCAGCGGTGGTCCAGGCTCCTCCTCTCCCTCGCTCACCGACTATCAGTCCTTGCTCACCGCCCACGACTGGGAGGTCACCCTGGCAGCACAGCGTCTCTACGGTTTCTTGTTCGACCTGAGAGACGCCTCCACCTTCTGCCACTTCTCGCCCGACAGCATCTTCTTCACCGAGCTGGAGGTGGTGAGCGATTTCGACGAAGAGGGCAAGGTGACCCATACCCAGTACGAATGCTCCCCCATCGGCACCGCGCCTTACACTCTCAGCGGCAGCCACATCATGATCGGTGACACCGATTTCACCCTGGCAGACAGCCTCCTCGCAGCCGACTCTGTGCTTGTCTTGGACAACGAGGGCTGGAGGCTCGTGCTTCAGCGAAAGCAGTCTGACCAATACAATACAGAGAAACGCACACATGGCAACTATTAAGAAAAAAGAATAAGACTAAATAATACAAATATACTCTCATGGCTAAGAAACAAGACACTATCAGCATCGGATTTGAGGAGAAAATATGGAAGGCTGCCGACATTCTGCGTGGCAACCTCGACGCCTCGCAATACAAGGGCGTGGTGCTCGGACTCATCTTCCTGAAGTACATCAGCGACCGATTTGAGCAGAAATACCAAGAGCTGCAGGGCGACGAATACGCCGACCCAGAAGACAAGGACGAATACACCGCCGACAACATCTTCTTTGTACCTGCCGAGGCACGATGGAGCAAGATTTCGGCGGCTGCCCACCTGCCTGAGATTGGCGTGGTGATAGACGATGCATTGGAAGCCATCGAGCGTGAGAACCTCCGCCTGAAGGGCATTCTGCCGAAGAACTTCGCCCGTCCAGAACTCGACAAGCGAAGACTGGGCGACGTGGTTGACCTCTTTACCAACATCGAGATGCACGACGCTGGCGAGGAGAAAGACCTGCTTGGCCGCACCTACGAGTACTGTCTGCGCCAGTTTGCCTCCATGGAGGGCAAGAACGGCGGCGAGTTCTACACCCCTTCGTGCATCGTGCGCACGCTGGTGGAAATCTTGGAGCCATACGAGGGCAGAGTCTATGACCCCTGCTGCGGCTCGGGCGGTATGTTTGTGCAGAGCGCCAAGTTCATCGACCGCCACAAGGGCAACCTGCGCAAGATTAGTATCTATGGTCAGGAGAGCAACCCCGACACCTGGAAGCTCGCCCAGATGGGCTTAGCTATTCACGGACTGGAGGCTGACCTCGGCAAGCAGTACGCCGACTCTTTCTTCTACGACCAGCACCCTACGCTAAAGGCAGACTTCATCCTTGCCAACCCACCTTTTAATATGAGCGACTGGGGACAGGACAAGTTGCAAGACGACGTGCGCTGGCAGTATGGAATGCCTCCTGCTGGCAACGCCAACTTCGCCTGGATGCAGCACATGATTCACCACCTCTCGCCTAACGGCAAGATAGGACTGGTGCTAGCCAACGGTGCGCTTTCGAGCCAGACCGGTGGCGAGGGTCAGATTCGCCAAGCCATCGTGGAGGCAGACCTCGTGGAGGGTATCGTGGCGTTGCCTTCCCAGCTGTTCTATAGCACAGGCATTCCTGTGAGCCTTTGGTTCATCAACCGCAATAAGAAGCAGAAGGGCAAGACTGTGTTTATCGATGCTCGGGGGCTCGGAACGATGGTTACCCGAAAGCTTCGTGAGCTAATGCCCGACACCGACATCAAGAAGATTGCCGACACCTTCCATGCGTTCCAAAATGGAACATTAGAGGATGTGAAGGGTTTCTGCGCCGTCTGCACTACCGGGCAGATTGCGGAGCAGGACTTCATTCTTACTCCTGGACGATACGTAGGTATTGCCGAGGACGAGGGCGACGGCGAGCCTTTCGAGGAGAAAATGACAAGACTCACTGGAGAGCTTTCGCGGCTGTTCGAGGAGAGCAAGAAGCAGGAAGAGGAGATTAGACTGCAACTTGGTAAAATTGGATGGGAGGTGTAAGAGTATGGAGTGGAAAGAAGTTGATATTGAACAAACTTCAATAGAGATTATAGATGGTGATAGAGGCAAAAACTATCCGAAAAATAACGAATTTGCCTCTTCTGGTTATTGTCTTTTTTTAAGTGCATCGAATGTTACAAAAAATGGACTTCAATTCTGTAATAACTCCTTTATAACAAAGGAAAAAGATACATTACTGAGAAAAGGAAAACTGATTCCCAATGATATAGTATTAACTACAAGAGGTACGGTAGGAAATGTCGGTTATTATAGCAACGATGTTCCTTTTCCAAATATGAGGATTAATTCAGGAATGGTAATAATCCGTCCTGGGAAGGATTTCGACGCAATATTTTTATATCAGTATTTGCGTTCTTGCTATTTTAAAGCACAGATTAAGCAGTTTCAATCTGGGTCTGCTCAACCTCAGTTGCCAATATCGACATTACAAAAAATGAAGATTATAAAGCCCGGAATTTCCGACCAACGCCGCATTGCCTCTCTCCTCTCCTCCCTCGACCGTAAGATAGAGTTGAACAACAAAATCAATGCTCGTTTGGAGGAAATGGCACAGGCTATCTTCAAGAATTGGTTCGTTGACTTCGAGCCATTCAAGGATGGTAAGTTCAAGGAGAGTGAATTGGGGATGATTCCGGAAGGATGGAAAGTGGGAAGCCCATACGAATACGTAAATGTTATTTATGGAGCCCCATATAAATCATCACGATTTAACGATAAAGGAGAAGGCTATCCATTGATAAGAATTAGAGACTTAAAAGATTGCAAGCCACAATTTTACACACCAGAAGAACTTCCACAAACTGAATACATAAAAAGAGGAGATATATTAGCAGGCATGGATGCAGAATTCACACCTCGAATATGGAAAGGGGAAATGGGAGTATTAAATCAGCGAGTATGTAAATTATCACCAAGATTCACTTCTATTAATCAGTTATTTGTCCTATATTTATTGAAGCCTGAACTTGAATTTGTACAGTCTTACAAAACAGGGACAACCGTTAGTCACTTGGGGAAAGCTGACATTGATAAATTCAGCGTAGTACTTCCTCCTATGAATATTGCAGAAGAGTGTAGTAAATTGTTGGATTCGATTCTTCAAAGAATAACAAATCTTTCGAAGGAGTCCTCTCGCCTCTCCTCCCTTCGCGACACCCTTCTCCCTCGCCTCATGTCAGGCGAGATAGAAATCCCCGAATAAGGAACATCAAGAACAAATAAACAAAACAACGCAATATGGCAGACGCAACGAAATTCACGGAAGACGCTTACGAGCAGGCACTCATCAGCCTGTTCCAGGGCGACCTGGGCTATGAATACGAGCTGGGCTACGACGTGGAGCGAGACTACAAGGAGCCGTTCTACCGTGCCGACTTGGAGGCCATGATGCGACGGCTCAACGCTGACTCGCCAGCCGAAGCCGTGACCGAAGCCATCAGACAAGTTACCTCACCGGGCGAGGGTGCCCTGCTCCCCAACAACGAGAAGTTCACCCACTGGATGCAAAACGGCATCGAGGTGAAATACAGAGCCAAGAGCGGCGAGGAACGCTCCGCCCTGCTGCGACTCATCGACTACGAACACCCCGAGGAGAACCTCTTCAAGGTGGTGAACCAGTGGCGTGTGGAGGAATACAAGAACAAGCGCTGCGACATGGTGGTCTTCGTCAATGGTCTGCCTCTCGTGGTGGTGGAGCTGAAGAGTGCCATCAGCGAGGATGTTTCCACCGAAGACGCCTTCAAGCAGATACGCAACTATCAGCAGTCCATCCCGAGCCTCTTCACCTACAACGCCTTCAACGTAATCAGCGACATGAGCGAGACACGGGCCGGCACCATCACCGCCGACTTCGAACGCTACATGGAATGGAAGACCGTGGATGGCAACCGCGAATCGACCCTCGTAGCCGACTACCGCACCTTCTTCCTCGGCATCTTCCAGAAAGAGCGACTGCTCGACATTCTGAAAAACTTCATCTGCTTCGACAAGCGGGAGGGAAAGACAGGCAAGATACTCGCCGCCTACCACCAGTACTTCGCCGTGGGCAAAGCCCTGGAGCGCACCAAGAGCGCCGTGGAGGGCAACGGCAAGATAGGCGTGTTCTGGCACACGCAGGGTTCGGGCAAGAGCCTCTCGATGGTGTTCTACGCCCATCAGCTCATCCAGCGAATGCCCGAAGTAACCATCGTGGTGGTTACCGACCGCAAGGACCTCGACGACCAGCTCTTCTCGCAGTTCAGCCGCTGCCAAGACTTCCTCTCGTCCACCCCCATCCAGGCAGCGAGCCGCGAAGACCTGGGCGACCTGCTGCGTGGACGCAAGAGCGGAGGCATCTTCTTTACCACCATACAGAAGTTTGAGGAGGGCGACACAGCCCTCTCCACCCGACGCAACATCATCGTGATGACCGACGAAGCCCACCGCTCGCAATACGGCGACGAGCACTGGGACGTGCAGAGCCAGAAGATGAAGAAAGGATTCAGCCAGAAGATGAGAGAGGCGCTGCCTGGCGCATCGTTCATCGGATTCACGGGCACCCCTATCAGCGACCGAGACCGAGACACCGAGGAGGTTTTCGGCAACTACATCGACGTCTATGACATGAGCCAGGCGGTAGACGACGGAGCCACACGCCCCGTATATTACGAGAGCCGAGTGGTAAACCTTGCCCTCGACGAGGACACCCTGAAGGTGCTCAACGACGAGTTCGACCACCTCAGCGACGAGGGAGCCACCGACGAGCAAATCAAGAAGGCGAAGCAGGAGCACAGCCGACTGGAGGTGCTGCTGGGCGACGACCACACCATCGACACCCTGGTGCGCGACATCATCGAACACTACGAGCAAAACCGAGCCAACCTCTTGACCGGAAAGGCGATGATCGTGGCGCTGACCCGAGAAATCGCCATCAAGATTTACCGCAAGATGCTGGAGCTGCGCCCCACGTGGACGGAGAAGGTGAAGGTGGTGATGAGCTCATCTAACCAAGACCCTACCGACTGGGCGGAAATCATCGGAGGCGAGCAATACAAGAAAGACTTGGCACGCAAGTTCAAGGACGATGACGACCCGATGAAGATAGCCATCGTGAGGGACATGTGGCTCACGGGCTTCGACGTTCCGTCGCTCGCCACCATGTACGTCTATAAGCCGATGAGCGGTCACAACCTGATGCAAGCCATCGCCCGAGTGAACCGAGTGTTCCAGATGAAACCCAAGGACGGAAGCACAGAGCCTGGCGAGAAGAAGGAAGGCGGACTCATTGTAGATTACGTAGGCATCGCCCAAGCCCTGAAGGCAGCCATGCAGCAGTACACCAACCGAGACCGCCGCCGCTTCGGCGACCCCGACATCGCCAAGACAGCCCTGCTGAAATGGAAGGAGGAGATGGAGATTTGCCGAGACCTCTTGCACGGCTTCGACTACTCGGCTTTCTTCGAGGGCACGAACGCCAGGCGAGCCTCCCTGATCCTGGGCGGCGTCAACTTCCTCTCCTCGCCAGCCAAGCTGACGCAGAAGAAGAACTTCATGGAGCACAGCGCCACGCTGCAGGGCGCCACCACCCTCTGCCGCTCGCTGCTGAGCGAGAGGGAGAAGATGGAGCACTGCTACATGGACGCCGTGAGGGTGATGCTGACGAAACTCTCGCAGAAGGGCAAGATAACTACCCACGAGATAAACCAGCGCATCTCAGACCTGCTCCGTCAGAGCGTGAAGACCGACGGCGTAATCAATCTCTTCGGCGACCGACAGGTGGAGTTCTCGCTCTTCGATGAGGCCTTCATACAGGAAATCAAGAACATGAAGGAGCGCAACCTTGCCGTGGAAATGCTCACCAAGCTGATGAAGGAGAAGATCCGACAGCAGCAGAAGACCAACATCACCCAGAGCGACCTCTTCAGCGACATGCTCTCGCGCAGCCTCTCCAACTATCTGAAAGGTCTCTTGACCAACGAGGAGGTAATCGAGGAACTCCTGAAGATGGCGGAGCAGATGAAGCGGGCTGAGAAGGAAGCTGTAGACCTGGGGCTCACCCCCGAGGAGAAAGCCTTCTACGACGCCCTCTCCACCCCCGAGGGCGTGCGCCAAGCCTACACCGACGAGGAATTCAAGGCGCTGACCAGGGAACTGACCGAGGCGCTGCACAAGAACCGCACCATCGACTGGAACCGCAAGGAGTCGGCTCGCGCCAAGATGAGAGTGATGGTGAAGCGACTACTGAAGAAATACAAGTATCCGCCCAAGGATGCCGAGAAGGCGCTGGAAACCGTGATGCGCCAATGCGACCACTGGGCAGACAACGAAGATAATGTAGAACCATAAGCAGCAAGAAGAATAAGAAACAGACAGAAAAGAAAGAACAAATACATCATAAGAGACAATAGACGCTGACAGACTGCACTTCTACAGTATTCAGAACCTGCAAACTCTAGAAATACATTCGGTAAGAAGACGGTGACAGCAAGGCGTCCACTCCATCCACGGCGTGGGCAGTACTTGTTTGTACCTTACCGAAGGCTCTTGCAGGTGCCCGAATACTGGCGCAGCAAGGATGCCCACTGCCGTTTATTTACTGACATTTTTTATCAATACGCAAAAAAACAAACAACTAATGGGCAGTGAAATAACACAACATATCCATTCGCTAAACGACAAGACCGTAAACTTCACAACGTGCATTAGGCTTCTGAACAAAGAAGAAAGCGGAACCAACCAGCCTGAGATTATCGAAGCATGGAAGCTTATTCTTCGCAAGTTTTTGAACGAAATCCACTCGTTGCTCTCAGCGCTCAAAGAGGAGATTGCATGGTCGATGCTGGACGAGCGCAAAGGCGACTTTCTGCGAATAGGCTCAGATGTAGAGCCTGGGCTAAGCTATTACAAGGAATTTGAAGACGAGAACACGCGTAAAATAATGATTGAGATTAGCCTACTCTTTGACGAGGGGAAAAATGGATTTAGGCAGTCATTCATCAATGATGACTATTACGAAAAACTATTCTACAAGGAACTTGATAAGTATGCGACAGAGAACAGAAACCGACTCGAAGTGATCTATTCCCAAGACAGCGAAGACAAAGCCTTGGACTATCCTGACGAAAACCAAAGAAAAAAATACATGGTAAAAATGAGAAGAGAGGAACTCTTCAAGACACGATTCGGCATAATACACCACGAGAAGACAAGGAAAATCAAGCTCACAGTCTTTTATATCATAGAACAAAAAGAACAGGATTACAAATATATCAACGAATTCTTAAGCAAATACCTTGCCCTTCAGATTGCCGAAGAACACTGCAAAATCAAGAACGAAACGGTCTACAAAAATCACAAATTCAAAGAGAACGTAGATGTGGACAAGGTGGTGAAGAAACTGGATGAGTGGATAATGAATAAAACCATCGACGCTCAAAGGCATTGGTTTATCGTCTATAAAGTGCTCGCTACTAAAAAATGGTTCAAGAAGGATACGCAAAAGTCCTTCATAGACTTCATAAACTCTGTGTTTTACCAAAAACTCAAGTGCTCGAAAGACGATTTCAAGAAGATCGAAAGATATTTCAAGAAAACAGATTATGCGGAATGGTCGCTCGAAGACCCTAATGCGCCTCAATGTTGCGACAAATACAAACAGATAGCAGATGCTCTTGACAGCGAGTTTGAAGAATCCAAATATGCAAAACCTAACACAAGAATAAATACAGGAAAGATTGAGAAATTCAGGTAGTTATCCCCCTTGCGTATCCCCTGAAAACACAAAGTACATCCCCCACATCCCCCAAACGGATTCGTGGGGGATTTTTTTTTCCCTCAATGCTGCCATTTCCGCATAATTTTGCCTCCGTCCTGCAGGGACAGAATCAAACATTATTCACTTATCCGAGTGAAGGCAGAGTGGAGAGATCTCCAGGAGTCAAAGTAGCGCTACGTTTCTCACCTTTTCTTCGCTCCACACACACACGGAATTATGAACAACTATTATCAAGAGAATCCTCAAGCCAACTCCTTCACAGCCTCCCACGCGCAGCTCACGGGGATGGCAGACTACGATGCAGAGGGCATCTTCCTCTTCTTGCCCTCAGACCCTGTGGCAGAATATCTGCCACGATTCAGAGCCGCGGGCGTGGCACAGCAGATGAGCGACGGCACCTTCCACTTCGTACGCCAGCCTCGCCTGCGCGCACAGTCGCTGCTCATACACAAACTGCCACACGGACGACTCTCGCTCACCAAGGACGGAGCCATACAGCTCACACTCAAAGTCTACCTCTGCGAGGGCATCAACATCAGCCAAACCATCGCCAGCGAGGCGCGCGTCGCCACTAAAGCCATCGTGGGCTGGCAGAGGAAGAGATAAAAAGCAATCGGCTCAGACGGGGGCTTTGTAGAGAGGAAGTGGGGATTTCGGGGGGGGACCTCCCAAATCCTCCATGAGTTCCAATTGTTCCAGTTGTTCCAATTGTTCCAAAAACGAAACTTGTTCC
>CAKRRN010000034.1 GCA_934394435.1 uncultured Bacteroidaceae bacterium | reverse complement strand
ACGTATTACTAGGCTATTGAATACTATATTACTTGAACATTGAATATTTACCTTGACTACAAAGCCTAATTCTGTATACCACTCCCCCCCTTTGGTTTATCGGGTGAGCCGTAAAAACTTATATGAATCGATTTCTAATGCACGATTTTAAATAAAAGAACAAAAACTCGTTGCTTTATCCTTTCGTGACAACGGCAACGAGTTTTTTCCTGCAATTGTGTATCCTACGGAATGTATAAATTTCTGTTCATATTACTGCACTACAAGACTTCCAAAGTCCGTGTAAGTTACAATAAGCTCGTGCGGTAACGCTTTTGTATTTCGTATGGAAGATCACCTCAGGTTTGTCTCCAGACTTTAGTTCCTTGCGCAAAATTTCTGTTGGAGTAAGCAATTCCACCCATTCTATATGGTGCTCCGATGACATGGGATGATCCACATTGCCAACAGTAACCTTATAGCCTCCTTCAATAGGTGTAACAATAGGTACATGTTTTTCTTGTGCACCATCCGTTGTGTTAGCAACGAGCAAGGCCATAGGATTACCGCAGCATTGCATTATCGCCCCAGGATGTAAAACCTCTACCATCTGTCCACAAGTGGAACAACAATAAATCTCCTTTGTGTTTGTTGTCATAGTAATACTATTTTTGTAAGGTTTAAAAATCAGTAGAAAATAAGAAAGGGGACGGTTGTAGCTCTGTGTGCCTACAGCCACTCTCTTTTCTTACTTTCTAACGGCAAATATATATTGATTTTTTCAAACGATACACAAGGAACATACATTCAGAACTATTATTGCTACAAATAGTTAAGAAAAAACAGCCCGTAATATTTAATTATGGGACTGTCTTGAGAGATTTGGCTGAGAAAGGTTAATCCTCAATCACCTGCATAGTCATGCTCACGTCCGTTTTTGGCCTATCGCCAATATGTGTCTCCACTTGCTGGATTTTATCCACCACATCCAGTCCCTCTATCACTTCGCCAAAAACAGTGTACTGACCATCAAGAAAAGGTGTACCGCCCACTGTGGTGTAGGCTTCTGTTTGCTCCGCGGTGAAAGATGGCTTACCCATCTGTGCGCATATAGCCTTTGTCTCTGCCACCAGTTGGTTTTGCAAGTCAAGTAATCCTGCTTGATCACGATTTCTGCGCAGATTCATCACTTCCGTCCTGTGTTCTGCCACAAGCTTATTAAACACCTGCTGCTCTTGCTGCATAGCCATTTGCTTTTCAAGTTGCTTCAGTTCCTGAGGCTTATAGATTTTACCCCACACAATATAGAACTGGCTTCCACTACTTGCTCTTTCTGGGTTCACTTGATCGCTCTGACGTGCGGCACTCAGTACTCCACGCTTATGGAAGAACTTCGGATAGACAATTTCCGCTGGAATATTATAGCCTGGACCTCCAGTACCCAGAGGCTGTCCCGCAGGCGCATTCTTACTTTCAGGATCTCCCCCTTGTATCATAAAGTCCTTAATGACACGGTGAAAGAGTGTTCCATCATAATATTTCTCAGCAGCAAGACGTATAAAATTATCGCGATGAAGAGGAGTCTCGTCATAGAGACGGACAATTATATCACCCTCTGAAGTGTGTATCTTAACCTTTTTCATAAAATCTGATAGTTTTTCTTCTTTTCTTTTTGATACTTACCATTACAGGCTTTATTCTGCCTCTTCACCTTCCGCTGTTACAGGGATGAAGTGCATGTCGCGCTCGGCTTTCTCGTGTGAGAATGTGAAATAGACACAGGTCGCCTCTGTGCAGACACGTCCCCCTGCATCAATCAGTTCAGCATCGATTGTATACAGATTACGTTGATGGTCTCGAATGTGAGCGCGTACCGTCAACTTGCCTCCTGTAGTGGCGACAGGGTGTTTGTAGCGTATTTCCATCTTCGAGGTCACGCCTGCTGTCTGCAGCTTGCGCATTACCACCCAGCCACATATCTCATCAAGTAGCAATGCATGAATGCCCCCATGAAGCGTATTGAGCCATCCTTGATAGTTGACAGAGGGTTGCCATTCTGCCACTATCTCATCACCCTCCTCATAAGGTTCCAAATGAACACCGAAAGGATTTCCTGGCGCGCAACCGATACAATTATAACCTTCGAGACGAAGCCATGGATTATTGAGCTTCTTCCTTTCCATTTTTTATTTATTTCTATTTAGTAATTCCTGCTTATCTACCACCACATAAACGGTGTCAACGACACGCCCCTGACGAGCCCCCACATGCTTTAGTGGGTTAGCAAAATCCTTGTCAAGCACAGTGACATCGTCAACGAAGTAGTCTGTTTCGCCTCTATTGCAAAATGCATTCTTGAAGCCCCATACCTCATGATAGCGTATTTTGAGTTTCCATCCCTCTACCTGTGCCTGCTTCATCAAGGCGATGAGAGAATCTTGATCGCTTCGGTCGTTGTCGAAACTGAAAGAGAAAGGTTCTCCACTGGTATTCATGCCCGTCTGCGTCATGTTCAATCGTCCTTCCCAAGAATCGTATACAACACCCTTGCGCGTAAACTCTATAAGATTACCTACCTTTTCTCCATTAGAATAATTTTCCTTACATCCATGCAACAACAATATAGCTGCTAAAAGGAAAAATACGTTCAACTTGTGTCTACCCGACAAGTTAAGATTGGTTTTTACCATATTATTCACTCCTTATGCTACGTTATTTCAGTTTGTTACCATCAGAGAACGCGTTTCCTACTCGCTTTCCTAATTCAACGTATCCATTATGGATAGGGTCGAAGGTCACAAGACCCATACGCTGCATATCAGGTTTTCCATCTGGAGCCAGATAGGCTTCATGGCACAGGATATTCAATACGTTGGCAATAATGTAATAGCCAGTTTCACTAACATTGAGTTTTTCCTTAATGCGACACTCCATGGTCATGGGAAATTCGTTGAAGACGGGTGCGTCAACGTGCTCTGCAGGCTGAGAAGTCCAACCTGTGTGACGTATCTTATCTGGAGTCTCTTTCGCGCTAACTAATCCTACATAATCGGCAGCCACAACAGTCTCTCTTGTGGCAAAAGCTACCGTAAACTCACCTTTCCTGTCCAAATTGTCTGTGGTGGCATGCTTTCCCATCGAAATCATTATTTCGTGCATGTCCCACATACCTCCCCATGCCGCATTCATTGCATTGGGAGTTCCATTACTGTCATACGTGCCAATAATTAGCACAGGCTGTGGCAGAAGCCATGCTCTTGGACCAAAACTTTTCATTACCATATCTTTTTTTAAGAACGTCATCGGAATGATTATCCCATTATTAATCTTATGCAAAGATACACTTTTTATTTACTGAGAAGAGAGTACTGGGCAAAATGTTTTTCCACCTATGCACGCACATACTGGGCACTCAATAGGAATTTAGTAGAGACAGGCTAATAGATGCAACTGTTGTTTACAAGAGGTGGTAAGGTAATATATGAAGTAATAAGTATTCAATGGACAAGTAATATAGTATTACTTATTTAGAGTGACTTATGAGTGACCCCATATTAAGAACTCAACCAAAACGAAGGAAATAGACCCCGTCTGACTCCGTAATATTGGCAGACAGAGGAGCAAGGCCAAAAACAATTAGACAGCTTTTACCCCGAAGAGTCACGATTTGACGAGTCTATCTTGCCTTCGTTCTTGGTGAATACAACATATCATCTGCATAAGAAACCAGTATGGCTTCTTCCGCATGAGAAATGTGGTTTATGACTTGACTAAGTAAAGTGCGGCATCCACGATATTCCTCGATACCTTTTGTGGAGTGACTTGCAACGGCAGGTCTTCTGACTTACCTCCCGACAACGAACGCCTTCCCGAGGGTTACGCATGCCTCTGCATACGCGTAATGTGCTCAGTGGCCTCTTGTTCGCGCCTGTTAAGGGTGGCTTACAGCAGCGGGACTGTCTGGGATTTACACCCAATTCCCTTTTAATCACTTTCGGAGTGAACCTGTTGCTAATGCAAAATTACTTCTTTCCTGCAAAATAGCAAAGGATAAAACATATAAAATTACAAAAGCCAGAGAGAAACTGTTGTGTTTACTCTCTGGCAAGAATATTGTATAAAGAATCCTTCTACGTAATCCTTACTTTTCAAGCAATTCTGCTAACTTGGCTTCCAGTTGCTCTCCTCTTAAATTGGCAGCAATAACCTTTCCGTCTGGACTATAGAGAATAGTGGCAGGGATAGATTTGATGTTATAGAGGACACCTGCCTTATTGTACCATCCCTTCAAATCGCTCAATTGAGGCCAGGTGATGCCAAGTTCTTGAACACCCTTTTCCCATGCCTGCTGGTCTGAATCGAATGAAATACCGACTATCTGGAATCCCTTATCACGATACTTCTCAAAGCATGCCTTCACACTGGGCATCTCCTGGCGACAAGGACCACACCAACTGGCCCAGAAATCCACCAGAGTATACTTGCCCTTACCTACATAATCACTCAAGCGATGAGGCTGTCCAGTGATATCGTTCATTTCAAAGTCAACAAATGACGCACCTACAGCCTTGTTCTTTTCTCCCTTGATTGATTCTCGCAGATAATTGAGTGCACTATGATTCTTGTAGGGATAATTATTCAAGAAATTCTCTACATAATCAATGTCGAGCAAAGAACCTGCACTTGCCAACAGGAACACAGGGATGATATTGTCCTTGTTGTCATCCACATTTTGTTTGACACGTTCTTTCAAACTCTTATCCAACTGATCATAACGATTTTGCAGGCTCATCATCAACGTGTCTGGTATCTCACCGTTATATTGCTCCATAAGTTTGTGGTAATTCTCCATGATCTCTTTCTGAGCTTCTTCTACTTCCCTTAGAGCCATTCGTATATCCATCAGGCGCTTGTTCATGTCAGATCCCTTTGCCAATACTGGTTTCTCACCAGAAAAATCAAACTCAATGGGTGTTCCGTCCAATATCACAGGCCAATAATTGTTTTCATCAAGAGGTAAAAGACCAATGAGCGTATCTGCTGCACCAGCATAGAGCATAAGGTTATCTTGTTTGGTGCTCAATGTGTCTTTTACGTTCAACGCAAGAATAGCATGTGGACATTCCTGTCCCTCTCCCATTTTTACAGTTACTGTTGTTTGATTTTTTTGCTGACAAGCCCCAAGACATAGGGTTACCGCTGTTAATCCTAATGCGATCTTTCTCATTATATATAATATATTAGTTGTTTTTTGGGGATAATAATCTATTCTTCTCTCACATTATTCCTAAACTCATTGGCAAATATACATTATATTTTTCACTCGCACAATGAAAATGTTCAGTCTTTTTCTTTCTGAAACAGATTCTATATAGCCGTTTTTTCGGTAATGGACAAACATTGTTTTTTTTCTTTTTCTCAGAAAGGAAAGAAGACAAAGGCTGCCGCATCCCATAAGGCATGTGAGAGAATAAGAGCTGGCAAACGCTTAGGCATCAGACAATAGAGCCCTCCCCAGCAAAAGCCACAGGTTGCTGCTGCAAGCAAAAGCATAAGGTTGCCACTCCATACATGTACCAATGTGTAACAGAAGGTGGCTAACAGAAAACCTTTACATGCTCCCCATCGTGCTGCCATACGACGCTGAACAAATCCTCGCCAGAAGAGTTCCTCTGCAGGACCGATGACAAGAAGCAGAAGTAAGGCTATTGCCCACTGGGGAAATCCGCTCTTCATATCATAGATAGCGTCCACCTGAGGTCGAGCAAAGCAGAAAAGAAACTGGCTTACCTTGTCACCAACCCAAAAGAGACACCACAACCCGACTGCCATCATCACTCCCCACACAATCGTAGGGAGCAGACCATACTTTCCACGAAAAGGGCTACCACCCAGGTAGAAGGAGAGCGCAGAAAGCAATATGCCAGAAAAGGCCATTGTTGGCCAAAAGGGCACAAAAGGAGATGTGAAAGGGCTGAACATCAGAAACCACAAGAATGCAGCCAAAAAGATACTGCCCCAAACATATTTCATCGTCGTCATATTATCCTATCCTACAAGTGCAAGCAGAAGAAATGAGAGAGCATAGAGTAAGCCAAAAGACATCTGCAACTGGGCAGTTTGCTGATCGAGCATCGCTATAGGCTTCTCTGACAAGGGTTCGGCATGCATCATAGTACGTACATTACGAATGGCCAAAGGCAATGTCAGCCATGATAGTATACTAAGACCAGGAAGGAGTCTGCATAAGAGAAACAGTAGGACAAGCATATAAGCCACAACAATCTCTATGAGATAGACACGCTGGGAAACGCGTCCACCAAGCATTATGCTAAGAGTCTTGATGCCAGCCCGACGATCATTACAGATGTCGCGTGTGTTATTGGCATGAAGAATGGAGACCGTAATAATTCCAACTGGCAATATCAAGACAACAGGTTGCCACATCCATTCACCAGCAACTGCATAGCCTACACCAAAAGCTGGTAGCAAGGAATAACCCAACAGAATGTCAACATCACCCAAAGCATGAGCCTTGAGCCAGGGATAGCAAAGTACCAACAAAATGGCTACTACACCAAGCCAGAGAGCCTCCCAACCGCAACGTGATAGAATAAGCAAGCCAAGCAGACAGGCTATAAACAGACACGAGTAACCATAACGCAGAATCTCACGGGGCAAGAATTTTCCACTCTGGATGTGTCGTACTCCGTTAAGGCTACCTGGCAAGTCTATTCCTCGCACATGATCATAATAATCGCCAATCAGATTACCTGCAGCCTGCATGAGCATGAGCATCAGTAGCGAAAGAAGACCATTCCACCAGTCGCAAGAGCCCCACGCTTGTGTACCACTCTGCCAAAACAGCCACGCGCAAGTGACAATAACAGGAATCAACGAGGCAGGAAACGACCAGGGCCTGCTGGCAATAAACCAGTCTGTAATAGTTCTCTCACGTCTTACCTCTTCCGTCTGCCCTATGATAGTTTTCTTCTCCGAACTCATATTTTTATTTCTTTTAATCTCAATTATATAATTAGAGCCCTTACTGTCTCATGTGTACATCGCATTGGGGGAAAGGTATCTCCACCCCACCCTTGGTGAGGGTATTATAGATTGTTTCGCGCACCTTGGCTGTAAGCGCTATTTTATCTTCAACGCGCATCCAAATGCAGACTAACAAATCCACAGAACTATCCCCAAAGTTAGCGAACACCACATTTACAGGAACGTCTGTTCGTGCCACACTGTGTCCTTCAGCATCGGTTTGCTCACACAGAGGTGTGATAGCTCCAATAAGCATCTGACGTACCTGTTGCACATCACTTCCGTAAGCCACACCTATAGGTATCTTGACGAGTTCATAACGATGGTTGCGTGTCATATTTTTGAAATTCTTACTGAAGAGAGCACTATTGAGGAAGGCAATCACAGACCCGTCAGCCGTTACAATCTGTGTACTCTGATAGGTGATGCTCTCCACCTTGCCAGATATTCCATCACACTCAATATAGTCGCCCACATGCACACGTCCAGCCATAAGGTTGATGCCATAGAAGAAATTCTCCAGAATGCTCTGCATGGCAAAGCCCAAACCCGTGGCCAGACCTGCACCCACAATGCTTATGCCGCTCTTGGGCACCTCAAGGACAGCAAGTGCTATGAGTATATAAGCCCCCCAACAAAGAATGGCAATTACGTTGCGTGCCAAAGTGACGTTAAGAGCTTGCCCCGTGGCAATAAGCGTGCGGCGCGTTTGAGTATAGAAGGCACAGATGCCATAGTTGAGGAATCGAAATACAAACCACAAGGCTGTCACAAGACACAGACGATAGAGCGACAGGCGGATGATGCTACTCTGATTGATAAAGTCTGTAAGGAAAATCCTCTCACAGAGGCTTGTCATCTCGAATATCTGAGCTGCCCAGTAGAAACTCATGAGCACACTGGCTACGCCCATGATGGGTAGGAATGTGCGGTGCATCAAGTCGTAAAACCATGTCTGCCCGATATAATCCCCACGTCGCATAGCCTGCATAAGGTTTTTCTGCTCCTGCTCTGTGAGACTGCCCTTTGTCAGATTATTTTTTTGCAAACTGGAAGCGATTCTCTTGGCCAAGAATTTGCGCGCAAACATGCCCATAAGGTCGTACAGGCAAGTGATGGTCATAATGGCAGCAAGCTGGAAGGTCCACCATACGAGTATCTGTACGGCAAGAAGAGTGTACCCCATCCATGAGGCCACCGTACATGTCAGCATTGCAATGGTGGTAAGGTGAATATATACCATATCAAGCACAGGCAGATGACTACGATGGCGCTTGGTGACCACCAGTTGCCAAATGCAGAGTGCAAGCATAATGGGAGGTAGCACCAGATTGACCAGCATATTGGGAATAAGTACAATACGCATGAGAATAACAAAAAATGCCGTGAGCATAAGAGGTAGATAGATGATGGCGGCATGACGCATCTCTTCACCACGCAAGCGTATATAGAGCGACAGGAAAATAGCTTCCATGAGCCAAGCCATGTTGATGATAAGCCCAGTGCCCATCTCTACGAAATTATGTTTTGTAATGGTGTGTACCACCATCACGATAAAGGTGAAGAGAGCTATACCTACCACATTGTTGAGCATGCGTAGGCGAAGTTTGAAATCTCGTCCTCGCCACCTCTTGGGCAGCAGCCAACGCAATATAACATAACTGACTAATAATGCCAGACTGAGGTAAACCACAAGAAAGACACTTATGAAAAGAACGGTAGCTCCTCGCCACTCTGAAAACAGACTGTCGTGTCCTTGGAATGGCTTGTACTTCTGTTGCATTGCCATTTTAGCACGCATAATATAAATGGGCAGATGTGAAAGAACTTCAAAATAGTTTTCACTACCGTTTTTGAAAATGCTCACCTGCAGCATTTTGTAGCGTCCTTGGGCAAAGGAATCTATCTCTGCCACCTTGGCTGTCACACTCTGATAGTAGGTATTCTCGGTCTCCATACTGTCGAGAAACTTCTGCAGATTAGCCTTGATACTCTCGGCATACTTCAGACAGTCTTCCCTATCCTGCAACTCCTGTCCGCTCAAATAGAGAGGGTGGCTTGTGTCCTGTTCATTCTCTGGTCCATGTCCATTGTGATGTTCCATTTCGGCAGGTTTCACCTTCATGGTGTCTCGCACAGCCTTGAGAGAGTCTGTCTTCTCAGCAAGCGAATCAATGGCTTGCATAAGAATGCTGTCATAGACAGACACCACGCTATCTGCATCCTCTGCCGACACGGGAGGCATACTCTTGAGCGATTGTATAAGTGCATCGTACCGCTCTATCTCATGCCTCAATTGCGCGATAATCCTATCGTACTGATGCATGCGGCTGTTGCGTTTCTTGAGGTCACGTGCCAGATTGGTGGCTTGCTGACAGGCGTACGCCATGTCAAAGGTGTTATCTGACGATTGCGAGTAGAGCATAAGGCTAATCTGCTCACATTGCTGCATGTAGTTTACAAGCATCTGGTGCTGGCTGGCGCCACGCTGTTCGTACATATTCATAAACAGTTGCTGGCGCTCATAGTTGTCCTGCAACTCAGCCTTGAGCACACCCAGTGTGCGTGGCAAATCCTTTTCTTTAAGTACGGCTAAAGAGGCTACTGCACATGTGATGACCAACATTAGCGTACAAAAGAATCTTCTTATATTCATCATTCGTCTTGTGAGTTTATCCTTGTTTATTCTGAATAAGAGGGTACGTTACTCTACCCTTACGTGTGGTCCCACTCTTAAAAATAGAGGGACTGTGTTTTATTTGGGATGCAAAGTTACACAATTGAAGTCAGAAAACGAACCATCAGCAATATTTATATACTCGTAAGCACAGGAATCTGACTGTCTGTTGTGTAATGTTTAGAAGTTAACCTGACTCACCCGATAAACCAGGGGGCGTTTCGGACGTAAATCCACAGGCACAACCTGTACTTTGTCTGTACAAAGGATATAATAAATAAAATCCATACGAAATGGCTCTGCTTATTTTCCTAGTTGGAGAAAAATATTTTCCTAGTTGGAGAAAAATATTTTCCTAGTTGGAAAAATAGAAAAGGACTATTGTAATAGTCTACTATTACCGTTTTTACAAAATGGATAATGCACCTACCTTTTATACAGAGAAAATGGTATCTGCGTAAATCAATAAAAGTTTCTCTAAAAAGTAATACTATAATACTTGCCTATTGAATACTTAATACCTGCTGTACTACCTCACCTTTCATTCTTACTTGTGAAAAAAACTGTTGCTTCTATTAGACTATTCTTCACTAAATTTCTACTGAGACCAACAAACTTTGTTGACTTCTCAGAGAGAGAGAGAGGAAACCCCGCCCACAGCGTATGCCAAGCGGAATTTCCTCTCTCTCTATATAATATTAAAAAGGACTTTTCAAAGGGTTATTTACATGTCGTGATGCAACATGCGAAACTTTGCCATTTCCTCATACTTGGTGTTAGGCATACCATAGTTGGCATAGGGCCAGATGCTGATACCGCCACGTGGGGTGAAGAGTCCCGTCACCTCGATGTACTTGGGCTGCATTAGGCGAATGAGGTCTTTCATAATGACGTTGACACAATCCTCGTGGAAGTCACCATGATTACGAAAAGAGAACAGATAGAGTTTGAGACTCTTGCTCTCCACCATACGCTCGGCAGGAATATAGCTGATACGAATCTCAGCAAAGTCTGGTTGACCTGTGATGGGACACAGGCTGGTAAACTCTGGACAATTGAAGCGCACCCAGTAGTCGTTCTCTGGATGTTTGTTTAGAAAGGTTTCCAATACCTCGGGCGCATAGTCTTGCTTATATTCTGTTTTGCGTCCCAAGGCTGTAAGACCTTCTTTTTCTCTATTGTTGTTCATTTGCTTACGTTTTAATTACAATTATGTGGAATTCTCGCCTAATCATTTCTCACTATCGACCTTCTGCTCCTTCAGATACCTTCTCAGACCTTCTGCTCTCAGATGGCAAGCAGGACAATGTCCACACCCATCTCCAGGTACTCCATTATAGCAGGTAAGAGTCTTGTATCTGACAATATCCATCACTCCCAGTTCGTCAGCAAGAGCCCACGTCGCAGCCTTGTCAAGCCACATCAGCGGAGTATGAATGCGAAACTGTTCGCCCATGGCAAGGTTTAAGGTCACATTCAGACTCTTGATAAAATTATCTCGGCAATCAGGATAACCGCTAAAATCTGCCTGACCTACTCCCGTCACGATATCCAGGATACCATGAGAACGAGCATAAACAGCTGCCACACTCAGAAAGAAAAGGTTGCGTCCTGGCACGAACGTGCTGGGCCACTCGGCATCGTCAGTCTTTCTATCTTCAATAGTCATCGTCTCATCTGTCAGACTGCAGCAACCTTTGCTTAGTTGTGAGATGAGGCTCATATCCATGCTCTCCCACTCCACTTCAGCCTCGGCAGCCAGTTGCTTGGCCAACTGAACTTCCTTGACATGTTTTTGCCCATAAGTAAAACTGATGGCGCGGACTGTACGGAAATGTTTTTTTGCCCAATAAAGACAGGTTGTACTGTCTTGGCCGCCAGAGAAGACAACCAAGGCAGACTCGCCCATAGGGGTTTCTATTTGCGAATGGCTCATAATTCAGATACTTTCAGCGGATTGTAAGATACATTCTCATCATACACATCAACTCCCTCATGACGCTTCACATAGCGTACTACACGGATGGTGACGGGCAACATAATTACTTCATAAAGCGTTTTGGTGACAACCTGCAGAAGCATCAGTTTAGCCAACTCAACCACAGGCATCAGTCCTCCAAATGCTAAGGGGAAGAAGATAAGGCTGTCTGCTCCCTCGCCCCACAGAGTGCTTACTATGGCTCGAAGTGAGAAATGCTTGCCCTGACTGTTGATCTTCATGCGGCTCATGACGTAAGCATTAACAAAGCTACCCACGATAAATGCCGTGAACGAGGCTACCGCAATACGTGGCGCAAGACCAAAGACAAAATTAAAATGTTCTTCGTTGGACGCCCAGTATGTGGCAGCGGGAAGCACCACAGCCAACTGTCCAAGAGCCACCACCAGGAAATTCATCAGAAAAGCAGTCCAGATAATAATGCGAGCCTTGCGGAATCCCCATACCTCAGCAATACAGTCGTTGAGAATGTAGGAGATAGGGAAGCACAGCACTCCTGCGGTAAGAGTAAATGTTCCAATCTGAAGAACTTTGGTTTCCAAGAGATTACTTGCAACAAGGCAAGTACAGAAGAGTATGCCCATCAACATAAATGACACACTCACAGTTTTGTTTTGTATCATAATTCTTGTTTTGTTTTAAAAGAGGTTACCAAGCACTCTTTTCGTTAAGACGGTGCAAAGATAAGGCAAAAAACTGGAACAATACGCCTTTACTCTGAAGAAATGCGTGTTCTGTACATTTCTTCACTTCATAAGGAATATTCTAACAAGTGTGCACAGTTAAACTGCAGGTTAACACAAAGCCAATCTGAATAAAAAAAAGGAATCTAATGGGCAAACAGACGATACGTGCGGAAGAGGCTGACGGTCTTACTTCAACTCCGTGGTGTGTGTCCACCAAGCATCATTCTGGTCACGCGACACAAGCTTTGCTGCAGACTGCTGTGCGCTGGCATTGCGTACCCTACTCAGCGTCTCTGGAGTCATTTGCAGGAAACTGGCAATATGTACCATGGGTGCCCGGAGCACGATTTCTGGTTTCTCCCTAAGCAGACGTTCGTAGCGTTCAGATGCATTCTCGAAACGTTGGCTGTCGGCATGTTCCTGACTACTGATAGCCACGTGCTCAAGTATCTTGCGATAGAGCATCTCCATCTCTTGATTGCGCACCATCAAATTGTGCAGGTCATCATAGGGGATTGCATACAGGCTTGTATTCTCCAGAGCCTCTACGATGAGTCGACTCGGCTCTTGCTTTAGAAAGCTCTCTATACAAAACACGATTCGGCCCTCGTAGGAGAAATGCTCCGTCACATCGCGTTTGTTCTTATAATAATACTGACGTACCATCCCCTTGTCCACAAAATACATAGCCTTACACACCTGTCCCTCTGGCAGAATAGTTTCGCCCTTCTGATACTTCATTGGTACGAGTATACTGCCCAAGGTCTCGATTCCTTGTGGAGTAAGTGTGCAATAAAGTCTGGCTATCTCTCTTGCTACATCGCGTCGTCTGTACATTTTCTATGGTTTTGAGGTTTTATGGTTTTGTCGTATTGGGAGGGGGAACACTCCCCCCCTCGCATGTCTCTCCTTGGGAGAGAGTCCTATTCGTGAGAAGCCATCCCAACCTCCTCGCTGAAGTGGGAGAGGAGGAAGGGAGGGAGTATCATCAATCCAATTTAAGCACAGCCAGGAAAGCCTTCTGAGGCACCTGTACGTTGCCAATCTGCTTCATGCGCTTTTTGCCTTTCTTCTGTTTTTCCAGCAACTTGCGCTTTCGGCTCACATCACCTCCATAACATTTGGCCAGCACATCTTTTCTGACCTGTTTTACGGTTTCACGGGCTATTATCTTTGCTCCGATAGCTGCTTGTATGGCAATATCAAACTGCTGGCGAGGCAGCAACTCTTTCAATTTCTCACACATACGACGCCCGAAACCCTCTGCATTGTCAGCATGAGTAAGCGTGCTCAAGGCATCTACGGGTTCTCCGTTGAGCAGAATGTCCATCTTGACAAGTTTGCTCGGACGGAAGCCATCCTGGTGATAGTCAAACGAGGCATAACCCTTGCTGATGCTTTTGAGCTTGTCGTAGAAGTCTATCACTATCTCGCCCAAAGGCATAGCGTATTGTAGTTCCACTCGGTTTCCGCTAATATATTCCTGTTTGAGCAATTCGCCACGTTTGCCCAGACAGAGGGTCATGATGGGACCTATATAAGAGGCGTTGGTAATGACTGTGGCATGAATGTAAGGCTCCTCTATGTGGTCGATGAGCGTTTGGTCGGGCATTCCAGAGGGATTGTGTACTTCCTTCACCTCGCCTTGTTTGTCGTAAACCAGATACGACACATTGGGTACTGTGGTAATGACGTCCATGTTGAATTCTCGGTCAAGACGCTCCTGTACAATCTCCATATGAAGCAACCCAAGGAATCCGCAACGGAACCCGAACCCTAATGCCACGGAACTCTCTGGCTGGAAGGTGAGACTGGCATCATTAAGTTGCAACTTCTCCAGACTGGCACGCAGATTCTCGAAGTCTTCCGTCTCAATGGGGTACACTCCCGCAAAGACCATTGGCTTCACTTCCTCGAATCCCTCAATCGCCTCCTTACAAGGATTTTCTACCGTGGTAATCGTGTCGCCCACCTTCACTTCGGTGGCTGTCTTTATACCGCTTACAATATACCCCACATCTCCACAATGAAGCAACTGCTTGGGCACCATATCCATCTTGAGCACTCCTATCTCGTCTGCCTTATACTCGCGCCCTGTATTGATAAACTGTACGGTATCGCCACTACGCATACATCCGTTGACAATCTTGAAATAAGCGATAATGCCTCGGAAGGAGTTGAACACAGAGTCGAAGATAAGTGCCTGCAGGGGAGCCTGCTCATCGCCCTTGGGACAAGGAACTCGATCTACCACGGCATCTAGGATTTCCTGCACGCCCATGCCTGTCTTTCCACTGGCACAGATGATTTCCTCACGCTTGCAACCCAGCAGTTCCACAATCTCATCCTTCACCTCTTCAGGCATGGCGTTGGGCATGTCGCACTTGTTTACCACAGGAATGATTTCCAAATCATTGTCTATGGCCATATAGAGATTGCTGATGGTCTGTGCCTGCACACCCTGCGTGGCATCCACCACCAACAGCGCCCCCTCACAAGCGGCAATGCTTCTGCTTACCTCATAACTGAAGTCTACGTGTCCCGGTGTGTCTATGAGATTTAGTGTATACTGTCCATCATCGCGTTTATATTCCATCTGGATGGCGTGGCTCTTAATGGTTATGCCTCGCTCGCGCTCCAAATCCATGTCGTCCAGCATCTGACCTTCAGTAACCTTTATCGTATGGGTATACTCCAACAGACGGTCAGCCAAGGTGCTCTTTCCATGGTCAATATGAGCGATGATACAGAAGTTCCTTATGTGTTGCATAGAGTGAGATTACTTGTTTGTTTGTGCAAAGATACAACTTTTGCTGTTGTCGGACAAGGGTCTTCTCTTCCTTTTTCCTCTGCCCTACAAGGCTAACTGGGAAGAAAGCCATACGAAGAGGGTCCTCTGCTGTCTACCCTACTTCCAGTACTTCCAGTCAAACTGCTCCTCTGCCTTACGTTCAATGTGCTTTTGCAATTTAGAGAAGAAATTGATGCCTGTAAGCGTCTCCACGCTATCCACAGTAACCGCATACGACTCCAGAGGACGATTTACATCATCTTGATTCTCATAAATAAAGCCGATGGCTTGGGCTTGCCCTGGAGCCGTAAAACGCAGCAACACCTTGAAGAATCTCTCTGGGACAGCCACCTTATTGCCGCCTATCGTCGAATAGCGATGACCTTTTTCCAAGACAGGTCCACACACCACGTAGATACTGTCGTAACGCTGCGCCCACTGCCGGGTCTTTGTCTCCAACTCCTTCCAGTCGCCTGCATTGAGCGAATGTGTCTGCGGACAGATGTTAGAGAGCAGGAAACAGTCGTTCATGGCCTTGCGACTGTATTTGCAATCTGCTGCCGGACACATGTGTCCACGGTCGTAACCGCTACGCCGATAATCACTATCCTCTGCCACAGGACCTTGTTTGATACTTTCATCTGGCTGGAAGTTGTCTGCACGCTTCTCTGTGCCTTCAGTACGCTGGCGTGTCAAGAGCCAAGCCACCCAATTGGGCAGACGATACTTCTTGTTGTAAGAGACTGTAAATCCATTATGCTGCAAGATTTCCTCATCACGGTCTGTCAGATAAGCGGGAATCTCCAAGCCCTTTGCACGCTCTTTCTTATACTTATAGGTGACACTACGTTTGTTTACTATGACTTTGTTGCCTGCAGAATCCACACTTACCTCTACCATGTTCTCCACTATGGTACTGTCTGTTTCCGTACGCTCAATGCCCGTGTTGACCTTAGGCACACGATGGGTTACATAATGATACACACCTATGGCAATAAACATGCACAGGACGGTCACAACACGCTTCTGCTGATTCTTTCTCATTTGCTCTTATCCGATAATTTTATTTTTCCATAAAACATTCACACGCGCCCCTGCCTTCTTCGGCTCCTCTCTGTCTCCCTCTCCGACACAGAGAAACGGAGCGCGCCACGATTTCTGTACGTCTGCAAAATTATGTTATTTTTAAGTACACACTGGCAGTTTCACACATTTTAGCACTCTCCTTACAGGAGAAATGACTACATTTGCAGAGAAATCAGAAAAAAGAGACTAAATACAAAGAATCAATAACTATAATATAAAACTATGGACACAGAGTTGATAAAGGCGTGTGAGCAGAAAGCACAGGCTTGGCTCGCATCACCTTACTACGATGAAGAGACAAAAGCGGAAATCCGCGAAATGATGCAGAATGAAGACAAGACCAGTCTGGTAGATGCCTTTTACCAGAATCTGGAATTCGGCACAGGAGGATTGCGTGGCATCATGGGAGCAGGAACCAACAGAATGAACAAGTACATTGTGGGTATGGCCACACAGGGATTTGCTAACTATCTGATCAAGACCTTCCCCAAAGGTAAGCAACTGAGCGTGGTGGTGGGACACGACTGCCGCAACAACGGACGCCTCTTTGCCGAGACTGTAGCTGCCATCTTCAGCGCCAACGGTATCAAGGTGTACCTCTTCGAGAGCTTACGCCCCACACCTGAGGTCTCTTTTGCCATCCGTCATTTGGGCGCACAAGCTGGAGTCAACGTAACCGCCAGCCACAACCCCAAGGAGTACAACGGCTATAAGGCTTACTGGGAAGACGGTGCACAGGTACTCATGCCTCACGACACAGGTATCATAGATGAGGTGAACAAAGTAAAGATTGAGGATGTAAAGTTCAATCCCGTACCCGAACTGATAGAAATTATCGGTGGTGAGATGGACTATGAATACATGAAGGCTGTACACGAAACCATGATTGACCAAGAGGTCATCCTCAGACAAAAAGACCTCAACATCGTGTACACCCCCATGCACGGAACAGGGCGTGTCATCGTACCTCTCTGTCTGCGCTCATGGGGCTTCGAGAACATACACGTCGTGCCAGAGCAAATGGTGATTGACGGAAACTTCCCCACCGTGGTAAGTCCCAACCCAGAGAATGCTGAAGCAATGACACTAGGTATGAAGCTGGGCACCAGACTTAATGCTGACCTGGTCGTTGCCACAGACCCCGATGCCGACCGTTTGGCTATCGTATGCCGAGATGACAAGGGAGAGTGGACCATTATCAATGGCAACCAGACTTGCATGATGTTCTGCTACTACATCATACGCAACAAGAAAGCCCTAAACCAGCTCAAGCCAACTGACTTCCTGGTGAAGACCATCGTTACCACAGAGGTTATTGCCAAAATGGCAGAGAAAAACCACGTTGAGCTACGCGACTGCTACACAGGTTTCAAATGGATCGCACGCGAGATCGCTATCAGCGAAGGCAAACAGAAATACATTGGCGGAGGAGAAGAAAGCTTCGGATTCCTGCCCTACGACAAGGTTAGAGACAAGGACGCTCCAGCATCCATCTGTCTCATCTGCGAAATTGCCGCATGGGCCAAAGATAATGGCATGACCCTCTACGACCTGC
The DNA here is from genome assembly GCA_934394435.1 of uncultured Bacteroidaceae bacterium. Lineage (GTDB taxonomy): Bacteria > Bacteroidota > Bacteroidia > Bacteroidales > Bacteroidaceae > Physcousia. Next base: position 7,662 of record CAKRRN010000034.1, on the reverse strand, counting down.
TCATGCAGATTTACACCGAGTATGGGTTCTCATACGAGCATACCATCAACGTTGTCAAGCCTGGTAAGACTGGTGCCGATGAGATAAAGGCCATGATGGAGAATTTCCGCAAAAATCCCATCACGGAAATTGCAGGAAGCCACGTGGCACTTGCCAAAGACTTCAAGACCCTACGTCAGCGCGATGGAGAAGGCAAGGAGACCGCATTGGACATGCCAGCCACAAGCAATGTGCTTCAGTACTTCTGCGAGGATGGTACTAAGGTAAGCGTGCGCCCCAGCGGAACAGAACCCAAAATCAAGTTCTACATTGAAATCAAAGACAACATGCAAAATGCCAGCGAATACGCAGCTTGCCTACAAAGAGCAAAGGACCGCGTAGAGGAAGTGAAGAAGTCGCTGGGCATCTAACTCCTAAGCATGAACCGTTTTTTAATTTATTGTCAAGGGGATATTCTACTCAATAGCGAGGGGAATATCCCCCTGTCTGTTCCTACGGGGATTGAGATCAAGCCGTGGAGTCAGATTACGTCTATCCAGCATGGAGAAGCGCGTTGCCACATCTTCAGACTCGACACTCCGCCTGTGCAGTTGCAGGGCTACAGCATGGTACCTCTGCGACAGAGTTACAGTATGCTCTCTATTGACGATTACCAACTGGCTGGCAAAGGAGCTGAACTCATCTATTTCGACCAGAACAGCCGCTTTTGCGGTGTGTGTGGCGCACCCATGAAATGGAAGACAGACATAAGCAAACAATGCACAAACTGCCGTAAGGAACTATGGCCAAGTCTTGCCACAGCCATCATCGTACGAATAGAAAGGGAAGACAGCATACTGATGGTGCATGCGCGTAACTTCCGCGACCGTCATTATGGACTTGTGGCAGGTTTCGTAGAGACAGGAGAGACTCTGGAGCAATGTGTAAGACGCGAGGTGATGGAGGAGACACAGCTTACCATCAGCCACATTCGCTACTTCGGCAGTCAGCCTTGGCCCTATCCGAGTGGACTTATGGTGGGATTTACTGCTCAATACGAAAGTGGAGAGCTGCATCTGCAAAACGAAGAACTAAACTCTGGAGGATGGTTTACGCGCGAGAATCTTCCCATCCTGCCTGACAAATGCTCCATCGCACGAAGCCTGATTGAAGACTGGATAAACCAGTCTGAGAAAGACAAGCGATAAGATTAAGGGGAAAAAAAGAGTATCTCTTAGTCCGCCACCGTTCAGCCTTGGGCTGAACGGTTAAGTATCTTATATATATATATTCCTTGCCTCGTTTGTTTGGACTGCTCTCACCGTCCAGCCTTAGGCTGAACAGCGAAGCATTTCTCTACTTCATCTGGAAGTCCTTCCATTCGGTGGGCAAGATAAAAATGCCTATTTACTCCTTTATGACAAGGATAGACAATTCATACAGCACATAAAGCGGTATGAAGACAAGCATTAGTGTGAAGGGGTCACCACTGGGGGTAATGACAGCCGCCAATACCATCAAGCCCACAATCGCATGACGACGATACTCACGAAGCAAGGATTTGTGGAGAATACCAAACTGTGAAAGAAGCCACGCCATAAGCGGCATCTCAAACACAATGCCCATGATAAGAATAAGCATGGTGAAATTGCCGATATACGAACTCAAGTTTATCTGGTTCTCAATAGAAGGGCTAAGGTCGTATTCCATCAGGAAACGGAACGTAAAGGGGAACACCAACAGATAACCCAGGGCGCAACCTATATAGAACATGACCGTTCCACCTACGAAGGCTGGACGCAAATGGCGTATTTCGTTGTCAAACAGAGCTGGCTCAATGAAACGCCATATTTCCCATATAAAATACGGAAAAGCCATGACTGCAGCAAAGGATACCGAAGTCTGGATGTGAGTCATAAACTGGCTGGCAACATTGATGTTGATAATCTTTACATGAAAATTAGGATCAAAGTGCATTAGTCCATGGCTCAAGCTCTCTATCCACCTGTATACAAAGAAATGACTGGTGGTGGGAGCAAGCACAAACTCATCAAATATACGTGGCATAGCCATGAAGGTTATTACCATGCAGGCCAGCAGTACACATCCGCTTCGGAAGATGGCCCAACGCAGCACTTCAAGATGGTCCCAAAAAGACATTCCACCCTGTTCTTCCTCCTCTGTCTGCAACTCTTCCTTTTCCTTTGTTTCCTCCATAGGATTTCTATTTTTCTTTAGAAAAACGATGGGTTGTGAGGATAAAATATGGTATAATCCTCACAGCCCATTGACTTAATTTACTATTATCAGGTTTGACATTACTTGCTATAAGATGCCTTCACGAATTTTGCTTTCTTGATGTAGTCGATGCTCTCCTTCATACCCTTCAGGATGTCAGGTGTGGAAGCGTGCTCCAACTCGAGCACCCAACCCTTTGCACCAGCCTTGTCAAAGTTGTTGAAGATGGCATCAAAACCAACCATTCCGCTTTGTCCAATCTCGTTGTCATCCTTAATGTGCAGCAAGGTGAAACGTCCAGGATACTTCTTAAAGTAAGCGACAGGACTCACCTGGCCACGTACTGCCCAATACACATCCATCTGGAAGAAGAGATAGTTGGGGTCTGTATGCTGAATCATGTAGTCTTCCATCACCTGTCCCTCTACCTTCTGGAACTCATGACTATGGCTGTGGTATCCAAGCTTCATGCCTGCAGCAGCCACCTTCTTGCCCACCTGGTTGTAATAGTCACAGATGGTCTGCAGGTCTGCCAGAGTCTTGGGAACGCTGCACCAGGGAATTACCATATACTGCATACCAGCACGCTTGTGAGCATCAATGCACTTATCCCACCACTTCAGAGCTTCGGTGAAGTTCTTGCTCTTCAGCTCATCATCGTTCAGATTACGAGTCACGTGGCTTGACATTACCTTCATGCCTGCGGCTTCGATATCTGCCTTAAACTGCTCAGGCTCTACTCCATAGAGTTTTCCATCGCCATAATTGGCAGCCTCTACAGCCGTAAAGCCCATGTCAGCCAGCTGCTTGAGAACTGTAACATGATTCTGGGCATATTTGCCAGGGTCGCCAATAAGATCGCGCACGCTGTACATCTGGAAGCATACTTCCTTCTTCTTGGCATCTGCGGAAATCCCGATAGTAAGTGCCATCATAAGCACACATACTATTGATAGAAATCTTTTCATCGTTTTGTTATTTTTTAGTTGTTTTCTTGATCGAACTCTTCAGAATAAAAAAACTTATTTGAGAGCCTTCACACGGATGTTGCGGTACCAAACCTCATCTCCGTGATCCTGGAATCCGAAGTAACCCTTGTGACCGTCACCACCACAGTTCTTGAGCAACTCGAAAGCAATGGGCCAATTCTTCTGAGAGAACTTACTGCTCTGAAGCAGACTAATCCACTCGTCGCCCCACATCTTGTAGCTCAGCACCTTAACGCCATTCTGATAATGTGTCACTTTACCATTCTTCACCACGATTTTCACCTTGTTCCACTGACCAGCAGGGTTGGCATTCTGAGGCTTTGCGGGAATCATGTCATAAAGTGATGTGCTCTGACGTATGCCCAACACAGCACCCAGCTTGGCATCGGGATGACGCTCGTTGTCGAGCACCTGGCACTCTGGGCAAGAGATGTAGATGGGTTCAGCGTGCAACTTACCGTCATTGCCTACAGTAGCACTTTCCTGAGCCAGATAGAAGATACCAGAGTTGCCACCCTCGCTAATCTTCCACTCTACCTCAAACACGAAGTTCTTAAACTGGTGGGCGAAGATGATGTCGCCACCTTCTCCTTCACCACGACCGTTGAAATGCAGACAGCCGTCCTTCACATTCCACTTGCTGGGGATGTAATCCTTCTGATAGCCACGCCAGCCATTCATGCTTGAGCCATCAAAGAGTACGTAATATCCGTCCTTGTCTGTGGCAAGTGTGCTGAGTTCAACCTCAGGGTTGTGGTTTATCACATATTTTACGCCTTGTGCATTTGCACCAATAGCAGCCACCAAAGCGGTGGCTGCTAATATGTTTCTCATTTTCATTTTTTTTGAAAGTGATGATTTTATTTTCTTCTATCAAGTGACTTAGTCCTGAGGCATGTCGGGCAATACGTAGCCGTTCTCATACTTAGGCTTAATCAGTTCTGCTGCAAACTCGCGAGCATTTACGGGATCTGTGTACTTGTTCTGGAATGTGGGATGTCCATCGTGGATAGAGAAGCCGTTCTTGATCATGCTCTGTACGGTAGCCTTCTCGGGAATGTTGGTGAACTGCATCTTCTCTCCGTCCCACTCGAGTACCTGGTTCAGACCCTGCAGACGTACAGCCACAACACCCATTGCAACCATCTCGTTGAATGGACCTGCCTCGCTGAAGTCAGAAGCGGTCTTCACACGTGTAGCGGGATCTTCCTTGATGGCACGAATCCAATCTCTCTGATGGCTTTCTGTCACACGGCGGCAAACCTTGGGAGCATTGGGTACACGACCGCTCAGCAGATAGGGCTTCTCACCATAGCAACCAACAATCAGAGTATCCTTAGTACCATAGAAAATAGCGGCACCACCACTTACGTTGAGGTTCTTGCCTGCGGGCAACTCGTCAGGACGGAAAGGCAGGATACCACCATCGCTCCAGGTCACCACCACTTCAGGCATGGCTACCTTGGGACGGTTTGGACGTGCAGGGAAGGTGTACTTCACAATCTGGGCATTGGGGCAAGACTCTGACATCAGAGGAGTTGAAGAGCCCTGTACCTTGATGGGATACTTCAGATCGAGAGCCTTGAAGACAGGATGCAGGATGTGGCAAGCCATATCACCCAGGGCACCTGTACCGAAATCCCACCATCCGCGGAAGTTCCAAGGAGTATAGATTGAGTTGTAGTCACGCTTGGGAGCCGGGCCGAGGAATGCGTCCCAGTTCAGAGTGTCGGGCACGGGCATCACCTCTTTGGGGTGCTCCAAACCCTGAGGCCAGATGGGGCGGTCGGTAAATGCATCCACACGTGTAACCTCACCAATCTCGCCGTTCCAAATCCACTCACACACGAGGTTCACACCCTCGCCGCTTGAACCCTGGTTACCCATCTGGGTAGCTACATTAGCCTTGGCAGCCAACTTGGTCAGCAAACGTGACTCGTACACGGTACGTGTGAGGGGCTTCTCGCAATATACTGCCTTGCCAGCCTTCAGAGCCTCTGCGCAGATAATGGCATGAGTATGGTCAGCTGTACCACAGATTACACCGTCGCACTGGTCGAGCAGTTCTGCATACATCTTTCTGTAGTCATTGTAAACCTTACAGTTGGGGAAGAGCTTGGTGTATTCGTCGATTACGCCCTTGGCATACTTCTGGTCTACGTCAGCCAGACCGATGAACTCGATGTCATCATATACTTCCTTGCCATTATAGGTAACACCGTTGATATCTGAATGGCCACGACCACCGATACCTACGCCCAGAAGCTTAATCTTGCCAGTCTTGCCAGCCTTCTTCTTTGTGTTTTTTGCTTTTGCCAACATTTCTGTTGGAGTCATTGCCAGAGCAGCTGTTGCTGCTGTACCAGCCTTAAGGAAAGACCTTCTTGACATTTTTTCCATGATTTTGTTTGTTTAGGGATTATTTTATGTCTTATTACTTTTTCTCCTCTTTGTTTTCTTCTTCGGGGTCAGCGTTTATCTGTTTCTCGATATCGTTCATGCCGTCCTTGAAACTTCTGACGCCTTTCCCTACCCCACGCATCAGCTCGGGTATTTTCTTACCTCCGAAAAGCAGGAGCACAACGAATGCTATGATAACAATTTCGCCTGTACCCAGATTTCCGAAGAACATCAAACTACTGGTCATAACAAATTTGGTTTTATTTATTTATAAATATTTTCTTTTTACTCTCTCTCTCTCTTATCCTTACCTAACGTATGACTTGGCATCCTTCGTCCGTCTTCTCACCATCCCCCCCTCCCCAGGAGGGCCTAAGCGAACTTCACTCTGCCCATATCAGGCTTGGCTTAATGGTTCAGAAGTCCATAGCCATTGGTCATGTGCGCCCTGCGATAATGGATTTGCTCAAGTTCCTCCTCAGTACCCTTCACCGGAAGGTCGTTTTTGCGAGCATCATCAAGCATCCGCCAGGCAAAGTCAGAGGCGATAGCTGCATCCACGAATCGGGGAAGGCCTTCGGGTCTCTTACCTGTCAGTATTGCTTCTCCCATCAGCTGACATAGGCGGTCTATATTCTTGTCACCATAGGGACGCTCTACCACCTCCGTCACGTTTACACCATGTTTCTCTACCACAGCAGTCTTAAAATCATGATGCATGCGCACAAATCCTTTTGAGCCTATCAGTTCTGTATAGGAATTGTGCGTCTGGTCTTTGGCCAACTGCCCATAGACAAATCCTTGCGTAATGTCATAAACGACTCCGTTTTGGAAGGTGCCGTGACATTGTAGCCACCAGGGATCCTTGTAATTCCACATTCTGATGCCTTGAGCATGCCCTGTCTTGTATTCCGAATCAGCGTACCAGCGCGCGATGTCTACATAATGCATTCCGCAGTCATGGAAAGAGGGTCCCTCAAACTCATGCCCTTCTCCTGGCGAAAGTCCTGGAGTCATGTGGCAAATGCGAATAATAGCCAACTCACCTATTTCCCCAGACTTTACAAATTCTTTCATCTCCCTGGTGTACCAGGCGTTTCTCAAGTAGAGATTCACTGTACATTCTCTATCAGAATGCTTCTCCAGCTCCACCACCTTCCATTCATCTTCTCTCTTATACGCCAAAGGTTTTTCGCATATTACATGCTTTCCATACCTCAGCGCCTTCTCTATTCTGCTGGCTCTCGAATCAGCAAGGGCGAACAAGCCCACGCAATCTACATCTGGATTTAGAAAAATATCATCCTCGTTTGTGGTGAAGATTGCCCCAGGTGCCATCTCGGCAGCCATTGCGGCTCTCTCGGGATTTATATCACAGATATATTTAACATCCCAGAGGTCATTCTTGACAAGTTCCGTGACGTGCTTACGCCCCATTCGGCCGAAGCCGAGTATACCTATCGATATACGTTTCATTTTATCACAATCTTTATATACAATCGCCTCCAAAAGCTCTTCTTCTCTCTTATGACAGCATAAAGTTACGATTTTATTTTTAACAGGCAAAGCTTTATAGACGTTTTTTGCCCATTCGCCTATACAATTTAATATTTAAAAAGATAACTTGGTAAAATTTTGGTAAGCAAACGCAAATGCATGGTAAATAAAGTGTCATCTGACAAATCTCTCCCAATCGGGCTTAACATCCTCCTTCTTACCCCTTCCACTTCGTACGCCAGCCTCGCCTGCGCGCACAGTCGCTGCTCATATACAAACTGCCACACGGACGACTCTCGCTCACCAAGGACGGAGCCATACAGCTCACCCTCAAAGTCTACCTCTGCGAGGGCATCAACATCAGCCAAGCCATCGCCAGCGATGGCGCGCGTCCACCACTAAAGCCATCGTGGACTGGCAGAGGAAGAGATAAAAAACAATCGGCTCAGACGGGGGCTTTGTAGAGAGGAAGTGGGGATTTCGGGGGGGACCTCCCAAATCCTCCATGAGTTCCAATTGTTCCAGTTGTTCCAATTGTTCCAAAAACGAAACTTGTTCC
>CAKRRN010000033.1 GCA_934394435.1 uncultured Bacteroidaceae bacterium | reverse complement strand
CTGGATTGAACGGTGGTGGAATACAGAATGCCTCTTCATGCCTCTTGACTGAACGCTCAAGGGGATTCTGTGTTCCAAACCATTTTGTTTCTCTTAGTATGCGAATAGAGGATAGCCAGCCATCAGTTCATTCACCTCTGAACGAACTTGTGCGATAACACTCTCGTCTTCGGGAGCGTTCAGCACACGTTCGATGAAGTCGGCTATCTTCACCATCATATCTTCTTTAGCACCACGCGTTGTAATGGCAGGTGTTCCCAGTCGGATTCCGCTTGTCTGGAAAGCGCTTCGAGAATCAAATGGAACCATGTTCTTGTTTACGGTGATGTCTGCGGCAACCAGCACACGTTCTGCAACCTTACCTGTCAGCTCTGGATATTTGCTACGCAGGTCGACAAGCATGGAATGGTTGTCTGTACCGCCCGAAACGATATCGAAACCGCGCTTCATCAGTTCGTCAGCCAATACGCTTGCGTTTTTCTTCACTTGCTTGGCCCACTCCTTGAAGGATGGTGTGAGTGCTTCTCCGAATGCGACAGCCTTGGCAGCTATGACGTGCTCCAGGGGACCGCCCTGTATGCCAGGGAATACTGCGCTGTTGAGCAACTGTGACATCATCTTCACCTCGCCCTTAGGAGTTTTCTTGCCCCATGGATTTTCAAAGTCTTTTCCCATCAAGATGACGCCACCTCTGGGACCACGTAGTGTCTTGTGTGTGGTGCTGGTGACGATGTGTGCATATTTGACAGGATTGTCCAGCAGTCCAGCAGCAATCAGTCCTGCAGGATGAGCCATGTCTATCATCAAGATTGCTCCTACGCTGTCTGCTATCTGTCTCATGCGCTTGTAATCCCACTCACGGCTGTATGCTGATCCTCCGCCAATAATCATCTTGGGCTTGTGCTCCTGTGCCAGACGTTCCATCTCGTCATAGTCTACACGCCCTGTTTCTTTCTTCAGATTATATCCGATGGGCTTATAGATGATACCGCTGGTGTTTACCAGTGATCCGTGACTGAGATGCCCTCCATGGTCCAAGTTGAGTCCCATGAAAGTGTCACCTGGGTTTAATACAGCCAGGAATACGGCAGCATTAGCTTGAGCACCAGAGTGGGGTTGTACATTTGCATATTCAGCACCAAAGAGGGTCTTTACCCGGTCGATAGCTAATTGTTCTACCTTGTCGACCACTTGACAGCCACCATAGTAACGTTTGCCAGGATAGCCCTCAGCATATTTGTTGGTCAAACACGTACCCATAGCTTGCATCACTTGGTCGCTAACGAAGTTTTCTGAGGCAATAAGTTCGATGCCACGTAGCTGTCTCTGCTTTTCCTCCTCGATGAGCGCGAAAATCGCGTTGTCTCTTTCCATAATCTTTCTCCCTCTTTATGTTTTAATAATATCCTGATTGATCTCTTTTTCTGAGTGTCTACACAGAGTATTTTTTTTTATCTGCCAGACGTCATACGAGTTTGACCTTATCTAGTTGTATCTCGCGGTTGCAGTAGCAACATTGTAGAATTCCCCTTTCCTTATCCAACACACGGAAACGGGTTTTCATGGGTTCATTGTTTGTGATACACTTATGGTTGTCACACTTTACGATGCCTATCAGCTCGTCTGGCATGCGTACCTCACGTTTCTCTACCACTTCGTAATCCTTGATGATGCAGAGCGAAGCGTTAGGGGTAATGACGGACAATTGGTTCAACTTCTCTGGTGTGAAGAATGTGTCTGCGATTTTTACAATGCTCTTTTTGCCCATCTTTTTGCTCTTCAGGTTGTAACCTATCGTGACAGAAGAGTGTACCTCTTCAAGATGTAGTAGATTGACTACCTCAAAAATCTTTTCGGATGGTATATGGTCTATTACGGTGCCATTCCTTAGAGCAGCCACCTGTAGTTCTTCTCTTTTCATTCGATGATGGTTTTATCGTTCTTAATGTCTTCCAATGTAATTCCCAGTGCGTCGCATATGAGAGCCTGACGGGCATAAAGTCCATTGCGCGCCTGCTGGAAGTAATAAGCATACGGTGTGTCGTCAATACTGTATTCTATTTCGTTCACGCGTGGCAACGGATGAAGAATCTTCAGATTGGGACGAGCCTTGCAGAGCATAGACTCCTTGAGGAGATAACGGTCCTTGACCCTTTCGTACTCCTCGAGATCTGTAAATCGCTCCCTCTGTACGCGAGTCATGTACAAGATGTCTGCTCCAGAGATGGTGTCAGCATCAAAGTCTTGATGCTCCACGAATCGTATTCCCTGTTGTTTGCAGTACAACTTATAATAATCGGGCATTGCAAGTTCATCTGGTGCGATAAAGTGGAAGGTGGGGTTGAAGTGTCGCATGGCAGTCAGCATGCTGTGTACCGTACGCCCATATTTGAGGTCTCCCACCAGGTATATGTCGAGATTGTCCAGTCGCCCTTGAGTCTTGTAGATGGAGTAGAGGTCAAGCATGGTCTGGCTGGGATGCTGATTGGCTCCATCGCCTGCGTTCACTATGGGTACGGGTGAAATCTCGCTGGCATACTGTGCCGCCCCTTCCAGGTAGTGACGCATGACGATGATATCTGCATAGTTGGATACCATCATGATGGTGTCTTTGAGCGTCTCCCCTTTGGTTCCGCTGGTCACCTTAGGGTCTGCAAAACCAATCACCTTGGCTCCAAGTCTGTTGGCTGCAGTCTCAAAACTTAACCTGGTTCGTGTACTTGGCTCGAAGAATAGTGTTGCCACTATCTTTCCTTCCAGAATTTTCCTGTTGGGATGCCGTTCAAACTCTTGTGCCATCTCAATGAGGTACAACAATCTCTCCCTTGTGTGTTTGGCAATTGTTACCAGACTTCTGTTTTCCATTATGTCGGTCTTATGTGTGAAGTGCATATTTCCGAATGCCAAAGTTACGCTTTTTTTCCTTTACCAAGGGCAGTCTTACGCGCTTTTTCGTAACTTTGCATCTGATATGCAACCATTGGCAGAGAGAATGCGTCCGCAGACGCTGGACGATTATATTGGGCAGAAGCATCTGGTGGGACCAGATGCTGTATTGCGACGAATGATAGAGAGCAAACGTATCTGCAGTTTCATCCTTTGGGGACCTCCGGGGGTTGGAAAGACCACCCTGGCGACAATCATAGCCCATCAGTTGGAGATACCGTTCTTTACGCTTAGTGCTGTTACGAGTGGGGTGAAGGAGGTTCGGGATGTAATCGAGAAAGCTAAGAACAGTCGGTTCTTTAACGCACCCAGTCCAATACTCTTTATTGACGAGATTCATCGGTTTTCAAAATCCCAACAGGACTCGTTGCTCGGTGCTGTGGAACAGGGAGTGGTAACACTTATCGGTGCCACCACAGAGAATCCGTCATTCGAGGTCATACGTCCTCTGCTTTCACGTTGTCAGGTTTATACTCTGAAGCCACTGGACAAAGACGATTTGCTTGAACTGGTGCAGCGAGTCATCAAGCGTGACACCTTGCTGAAGCAGAAAAAGTTTGAACTGAAGGAGACATCCTCTCTGCTCAGATATAGTGGTGGCGATGCGCGCAAGTTGCTCAACATACTGGAACTGCTTTATGAATCCTCTGGCGAGGGTGACACCGTCGTGATAGATGATGCCACGGTGACCAGTTGCTTGCAGCAGAATCCCATGGCGTATGACAAGGATGGCGAGATGCATTATGACATCATCTCCGCCTTCATCAAGAGCATACGCGGCAGCGACCCAGATGCAGCACTCTACTGGCTTGCGCGTATGATTGAGGGAGGAGAAGATCCTGCCTTCATCGCTCGCAGACTGGTCATCAGTGCAAGTGAAGATATTGGGCTGGCTAATCCGAATGCTCTGCTTTTGGCTAATGCTGCCTTTGACGCGGTCATGAAGATTGGATGGCCAGAGGGACGTATACCTTTGGCTGAAGCTACAGTATACCTTGCCACCAGTGCGAAAAGCAATTCTGCGTATAACGGCATCAATCTGGCTATACAAACGGTTAGACAGACGGGCAACCTGCCTGTCCCGCTTCATCTGAGAAACGCACCGACCAAACTGATGGAACAGTTGGGATATGCAAGTGGTTATAAATACGCTCATGATTATGAAGGACATTTCGTTGAACAGCAGTTTATGCCAGACGAGCTTCTGAATACACGTCTGTGGCATGCACAGCCAAATGCTTCGGAAGATAGACTGAAAGAGCGGATGGTGGCTTGCTGGGGCGATCGTTTTAAACAATAAGAATATACATTATATATTATATATAGGAGGAGATATGGTATGGTAAAGAAAATTCTTCTTTTGGGTTCTGGTGAGCTGGGTAAGGAGTTTGTCATCGCCTGTAAGCGTCTTGGACAATATGTGGTGGCGTGTGATAAGTATGAGCATGCTCCTGCCATGCAGGTGGCAGACGAGAGCAGGGTGTTCAATATGCTTGACGGTGAGGAACTGATGCAGGTGGTGGAAGAAGTTCGTCCGGATATCATCGTTCCTGAGATAGAGGCTATACGTACGGAGCGTCTGTATGACTGTGAAAAGCAGGGCATACAGGTGGTACCCAGTGCACGCGCTGTGAACTTCACGATGAACCGTAAGGAGATAAGAGAATTGGCACACACAGAATTAGGTCTAAGAACTGCCCATTACAGATACGCCAAGACTTATACGGAACTGGTGGATGCCGCAGAGCAGATAGGCTTTCCGTGCATCATCAAACCTCTGATGAGCAGTAGCGGTCACGGTCAAAGCAAGGTGGACTCCGCCGACGGACTGGAGAAAGCATGGCATTGTGCATGCGAAGGGTGTAGAGGTGACATTATGGAGGTCATTGTAGAAGAATTCATACCGTTTGACTATGAAATCACTCTTCTGACGGTAACCCAGAAAGAGGGTCCTACACTCTTTTGTCCTCCTATCGGACATGTTCAGAAGGGAGGAGATTATCGCGAGAGCTTCCAACCAAGAAAGATGAAGCAGGAGCATCTGGAAGAGGCTCAGCGTATGGCAGGTATGGTAACAAAAGCGCTAACGGGCGCTGGACTCTGGGGAGTAGAGTTTTTTGTTAGCGAAAGTCGTGGAGTTATCTTTAGCGAACTGAGTCCAAGACCACACGACACAGGTATGGTGACCATGGCTGGAACACAAAATCTGACAGAGTTTGAGTTGCATTGTCGTGCGGTGTTGGGATTGCCTATTCCAGAGATATCTATGGAGCGTCAGGGAGCTTCTGCTGTGATACTGTCGGAAATAGAAAGCACAGCTCCTCAGTATGAAGGCATGAAGGACGTTTGCGCATCGCCACGTACATACTTGCGTATCTTCGGTAAGCCAGAGGCGCATGTTGGACGTCGTATGGGAGTGGTAGTATGCTGGGATGATAAAGACGCTTCTCAGGAGGAGTTGCGTGAAAAGTGCAAGGCACTGGCAGCCAGGGTCAGCGTAAGATAAGTCAGCAGAAAGAGTAAGTAAACCTAAACCAGTCATTTGATTCCGATTCTTATGAGTCTTTATTCCGAGTAGTTTGTTTTCAGACGTGTCGAAGGCATAGGGGGCTATGTAGAACAAAGCTGCAAACAAGATGCCGAAAGAAAGGCTCATAGGGATTGGAAAGAACTATTCATCAGTAGGAGCGAGCTCTTTGTTTCGGTCTAATGACCGATTTGAATTTTATTAGGAGTCTGTGATTTTCCCAGTTGGGAAAAAATCAAAGATAATTATTATCTTTTTTCGAGCATCCTAAGATACTTCTCAAAGCATCCTAAGATACTTCTCAAAGTATCCTAAGATACTTGGCAAAGTATCCTAAGATACTTGACGAAGTATCCTAAGATACTTTGAGAAGTCTTATGGCTTGGCTGACTTATGTTTTTTTTTACATAGCACCATATTTCATTTCCTCACCGTTGTTGTCGTATTGCTTACGTTTGCCTGTCGGGGGAGTAGAGAGTGTTATCCTTATGACTGCAGTACGCCCTAAAGAACGGGCAATACTCTGATCGAAGGCATCCATATGCTGGGGTAGAAAACGCTGACAGATTAACCGTAGGGCATGAATCTTTTCTGCATCGTCGGTCACGATTTCTGCCTTTCCGTATGCAATGGCAGATTTGTATTGCAGGGTAAAGCTTCCGTCTTTGGGTCCTATGGTAGGCATACAACGGGTAACCGCAGAGAGACACACTTCGGGGTGGGCTTTGACAGACTCCAGTTTCTTACCTTCCAAGGCACCATGAAAATACCAGTTGACATCGTCATCAGATGCAAGTGAGAGTGGCAAGCCATACGCTTTGCCCTCTGCGTCAATAAAACTGACGGTGATATAGGGAGCCTTGTGCATTACCTCCAATGCCCATTGGCTGTCCATTTCTCTTGACTTTTTTCTCATAAAAGACCCACAAATTGCCTTTATAGTTGGTTTTCCTGTCTGTCAACAATGTCATTGATTACGATTCCAGCCATAGCCATGCCGAAGGAGGCTGTGATGTGGCAAAGCGAACCGTTGATTTGTGCTTTAGTAGAGCACCATTCGTGTTCCACAAGCCGTTGGTCTCCAGGCGCATCATAGACGGCAGTATCTGTTCCTCTCTCTCCGCTGAGTAGTTTTGCCTTCGGACATAGACAACCTCCTGTACCACAGGCTTTGTTCACGCCCATGTTCTTCATCATTGGTTCTTCACTGTATACACATTGGAACTTGCGGCTGGGAAATGTCTTGCTTTTCTTGAATTTATTGCGTAGGGCTCGCGCCAACGGGTCACCTTTTATCTTCCAGAACTCTGCCTTCCTTATCATGAAAGGGTCACGACGAAGTGCAGCGCCCATAGAAGAGACAAAGATAATATGTTTGGGAAGGGAAGTGGCACGAAGTATCAAGTCAGCTTTCTCGCTAAGCGAATCAATGGCATCTATGATGTAGTCATACTCTTCCATGTTGAACTCATCTGCGGTCTTTGCCTCGTAGATTTTCTGGTAAGCTGTAATGTTTGCATCAGGGTTGATTTCCAGCAGACGCTTGCACAGAGCATCTACCTTCACTTGTCCTATGGTCTTGCTTGTTGCCATCAGCTGACGATTGCAGTTGGTCACGCATACACGGTCGCTATCTACGATGGTAACGTTACGTATGCCGCTTCGTACCAATGCTTCGGCACACCACGAACCCACACCTCCAAGTCCAAAGATGAGTACACGTGCTGACTGCAGTTTGTCAAGGTTGTCTTTACCAAGGAGCAATTCCGTGCGGCGTTGCATTCCTCGCTCCATTGTCGTTATTCTATTTCCCATTTCTTGGTATGAATGTTATTATAAAAGAATTATCGAGAGCAGAAACTCCCAGTAATTTTAATATCCAGTGAATTGATAAGCAAGCCTTTCGCTACCGTTCCAGCAACGAATGATGCCACAATATTGGAACCCCTCTTTTAGGATGGCACGTTGCATCACGATATTGTCCGCATGAGTGTCTATGCGAATATTATCAAAATGCAACAGAGCAAAACGCATGACCAGATGGAGTATTCCTTTTACTTCTCCCGAACGGGCAATGCGATGGATAGTGGAGTAGGGAGGTTCGTTGAGCCATGTGCCCTCGTAGATGTTGTTGTAAGTAGGGTCAATACCAGTGCGAAGAACAAAAGTAGCAACAATTATACCTTTATGTATTACCACATAGCTACCACCTGCCTCTATGTCTTCATGCAGTAATTCTTCACTTGGATAGTCAGCAGCCCATTGATTGGGGTTGTTTGTCTTCACCATATAAGTTCGGGCTATTGCAAATATCTCATGCAGACGTGGAATATCGTTTGGGGTTGTCTGACGTATTATTAAATCGTTTTCGAGGGCTACGTCTGTCCCTTCCCTGTCTGTGCGCCAGAATAGGATACCCTTCTCTGTACAGAAAGGCTCCATCCGCCAGGCAGACTCAAAACCACTCATCGAAAAATGCATAGGCACAAACAGATGAACCCTAAAGCGAGAGATGAACTGACGTGCGCCAAGAGTGTAACCATTACCGATACGCCCATCTACGGGAAACATCACAAGGTCGAAAGAGTCCCTATGCTTTCGGATATCCTTCAGTTCACCCAGGAACCGTTTCTCTTCAGCAAGTGGATTTATCTTTTCACACTCTTGATTGACAATTTCTGCTGAACTTTTCTCTTCGCTGAGGAAACGAGCATACCAGTTACACAAATCTCCAGCATGGAAGATGCATTTACCATCTATATTCACAATCCAACTTACTCCGCTGTCGTTGCTTCCTGTGGCTGTAACTTTTATGTCTTCATCTTGCCACATAGAGCCTTTTGTCATCCACACATCAGCATCTTCTCTTTCTGCTCTACGATGCTTGAGAATATCCTTTGAGAGAATATAAGTTATGCTCTTGTATTGCTTTTTCCAGCCAAATATCTCTTTATTGAAGTGGTCTGTATGAAAATGGCTTACAAGGACATAGATGTGCTTGTCCTTGTTTCTCATAAGGATATTCGGCAAGACGTTTGACGGATCCATCCAATAGTCAAAGACAAGAAGGCAAGACTCTGTCTCCAGAGAAAAGCAACTATGGAATATGTATGTCAGATTTATCATTGCATCATCTGTTCTGCTCTTATTTTCTCAGTTCTCTATCATGACAAAAGTGTGTCCTCGTGCGTATCACTCTGCAGGAGCCCACTTGCAACGCACGGGAGAGACAATGGCACCCTCTGCCTTCAACTGCTTCATGGCCAAGTCAACCTCCTTGCGGTCAAGCCCACTCAGCTCTGCGATTTTTCCTGCGTTCAGAGGCTGTCCTGCCTCTTTCATTGTTGCCAATACTTTGTCTTTTGCTTCCATATTTGTATTTGTTTGATGAAATGATTGCAATCCGTTTTTCGTCTTACTGCTTCTGTATGTTCAGAACTCTTACCTCTGCGTTCACAAATGACGCAACATCGTGGTAGTCACATTCCTGAGTGGATGCGATGAGGTTTCGGGCAAATTGCCCATGAGTGACCATGATGATGGTGTCGTCAGCGTATTGCTTTGACAGTTCATGCAACGCACGTGCTGCACGTCTATAGATTCCCTCGTCAGTCTCTGCGCTACCGTCAGGAAACACCCACTTGCCTCCAATCTTGTACTTGTCCATAGCTTCTGGTAGAGCCAGTCCTGTATAGTTGCCCCAGTCACGCTCGCGGAGCATCTCCATTGGGATGACAGGAAGGTGAAGACGGTCTGCTATGATGTGGGCAGAGTCCATGGCACGTTTCAGGTCACTTGAAACCACACACTTAAACTGAACTCCTTCGTGGGCAAGACGCTCTGCCGTCTGGCGTACTTGTTCCTTGCCTTGCTCGGTGAGGATGCCAGGCAGATGGCCTTGCAAGATTTTCTGTGCGTTTTCTGCCGTTTGTCCGTGTCTTACAATATAAATAGTCATTTTTATCCGAAAAGTTTCATAATCTGTTGGTCTGTGGCGTCTGGCAAGTCATATTCATCAGCCCTTAGTCTCCATCTTCTTACCTGCACGATACATAAACACCTTAACCATATCCTTGTCACCGCCCACGAGCTGGCTACATCTGTTCAGTAAGCCAGTGTCGGTGAAACCGCATTTCTCCATCACTCTTCCCGATGCAGGATTGCCTGTGAAATGGTCTGCCCAGATATTGTCAAAACGCTTCACTTGGGTGCAGTAGCCAAGCATCAGCAGCAACGCCTCAGTACAGATTCCCTGGTTCCAATAAGGCTTTCCTATCCAGTAGCCCACCTCACAGTCGTTTTCTCCGATAGGGATATTGCTTGTCTCGTGGGTATAGTAACCCATGCAACCGATAGGTTCGCTTGTCTCTTTCAAGACAATTGCCCATGTTGTGTCATTGGTAAAGACCGTTCGAATAACCTCCAAACTTTCTTCTTCCGACTTATGTGCTGGCCATCCAGCACGAGGACCAACGTCAGGGGCTGAGGCATACTTGAAAAGGACCTTAGCGTCAGATTCCTGCCAGCGACGTAGCAGTATCCTTTCTGTCTCCATAACGCCCTTATTCATACCTTTTCCAATACCTCAGATCGCCTATCAGTTCAGAATTCAGAAAATCCATCCTTTTATTACTTATGGAGTGTCAGTCAATCAGTCCGCGCCCTTTCTTGAAGGCTGTGTCATCTGGCTTGCGACCTGTGAATTGCTCAAACAGTATCATCGGTTCCTCTGAGCCACCTCGTTCCAGGAACGTCTGTTTAAACTTGGTGGCAAGCGATTCGTTCCACACATTGCCCGTCTGCTCAAAGATGGAGAAGGCATCCTTATCCAAAACCTCTGACCACAAGTAACCGTAATATCCAGCACTATAACCGCTGGAGAAGATGTGGTTGAAGTAGGTGGTACGATAGCGAGGACCTATTTCGGGTATGAGTCCCATCTCCTGACACACCTTGCGCTCAAAGTCCTCAATGTTTATGCCCTCCACACTCTCCAGCTCATGCCATTTCATGTCCAGAATGGAGGCTGCACAGAGTTCGGTAGTCATGAAGCCCTGGTTGAACTTGAGCGAGTTGTTGATTTTCTCCACCAGTTCGTTTGGTATCACCTCACCTTTGTCGTTTTTCGCATATTCAGCCAGCAACTTGGGTTGGAAAGCCCAGTTTTCGTTGAACTGTGAGAACATTTCCACAAAATCGCGTGTCACGTTGGTTCCACTCACACTGGGGTATGTGCACTGAGTAAGTAGTCCGTGTAGGGCGTGTCCAAACTCATGAAACACCGTCTGCACCTCGTCTATAGTGAGGTACTCCTGCAGGTTGCCTACGTTTACGATGATGGGGCGCACCATCTCACCCTTACTGTTGATGTACTCCTCGCGAACGTTGTTCATCCAGGCTCCTCCTCGTTTGCTTTCACGTGGGAGCCAATCGGTGGTGAAGATGCCCAGTAGCTTACCCTCGTTGTCAGTCACCTTGAAGGTCTTTACCTCCTGAGGATTGTAAGAAGGCACGTCTTTCAGTTCCTCCATGTCCACGCCGTAGAGCCATTTAGCAGCCAGAAAAGCCCCTTTCACCACATTGTCCAACTTGAAGTAAGGCTTGGTCAGATTCTCGTCCAGATCATACTTAGCCTTGCGTACCTTCTCTGCGTAGTACCACCAGTCCCATGGCTCAATCTTGCTGCCTGCAGGCAGTTGCCCGTTCTTTATGTCCTGGTTCATCATTGCCTGCATGTCCGACACTTCTTCCTTGGCCTTCCTTACGGCGTCGGTCATGATGCCTTGCAGAAAAGCGTCCACGGTGGCAGGGTCGTGCGCCATCTTCGGTTCCAGAATATAGGCTGCAGGACAGTTGTAACCCATCAGCTTAGCTTTCTCAATACGCAGACGCATCACATCCAGGATGAGCTGCTTGTTGTCAGCCTTATTACCGTTGTTGCCCCTGCTGGTGTATGCCTCCAGCATCTGTCTGCGCTTGTCGCGGTCAGTGGTGGTGGTCATTGCATTGGGATAGTCAGACACGCTGATGCCAAACCGCTTCTTGAAGGCGTTGCTCTCCTCCAGGATGTTGTTGCCTATCTTTTGGGTCTTGGCAGCCATCTCTGAGTTGATTTCCTTTAGGCGTGCCTGTTTGTCCTCGCTCAGTCCCACACCATTGCGCTCAAACTCCTCGTAACGCTTCTTCAGCACCATTTGCTGCTCGCGCGTAAGACAGCTCTGGTCAGCCTGGTAGATTTTACGAATGCGCTCATAGAGCCCTTTGTTGAAGGAGAGATTGTCCTCGTGCTCCGTCATTAGGGGGATGGCCTGTTCCATCACGCTGTCAAGCTCAGCAGAGCGGTCTGTCTCACTTACGTTGTAGAGTACGCCCGACACCTTGCGCAGGATTTCTCCAGACAGTTCCAGAGGCAGGATGGTATTGTCAAAGGTTGGTGCATCTGTGTTTTTCACAATGGCGTCAATCTCTTTTTTCTGCTGCTCAATACCTGCCTGTATGGCAGGAATATAATCGTCAACCCTTATCTCCTGAAAGGGTGGGATGCCGTAGGGTGTGTCCCATTCTGCAAGGAATGGGTTCTCTCTCTGCGTGCAGGCTGTCATACATGCTGCTGCAATCATGGTGGTAAACAGTTTTCTCATTGTGTAGTATATAGGTATTGTGAAAGTTTAGGCTTTCTGATTGTGGAAGGATACTTGAGCAAAAACATTAGGCTTTCTTCGTCAGGTTATTCTGTACGAATGTCTTATACCCGTATTCAGCGAGACTCTAATCCTTCTTATCTCTCGTTTGCAGAGCTCCCCAAAAGAGCATGTGGCAGAAAGACCTCATGGTCAACACACCCAGTGTGGAGAGAATAAACGCCACGTAAGCCACGGTCACCTCTATGGGCCATTCGGGAGGCATCGAAACAGATTCGCCCATCAAGTGAGCAAAATAAGCCTTCATCGACACAAGAGTGGTGATGGAGAATGGAGCTGCTCCGGGAAGCACGAGCAATAGCGTAAGTATTAACAGCAGAAATTGGAAGGAAAAAAGACTTCCATAATGCTTGTATCCCATGCCGAATGTACTTAGACAAGATTTCCATGTAGAACAGTAACACGACATTTCTTCTAAAACAGACACAATGGGAAGCAATGCCAAAACCAGCACCAGCGCTACTATCAATGACACCCACATGCCGTGAGGCAGGAGACGATAAGAGACCAACCATGCCAACGAGATAATAACACTTGCGAGAGCCACCACCAACTGTCGGCAAAAGGCTAACAGGGCAAGTCGCAAATCCTCTTTCCACCCATCCTTCACCTTTCGTGTGGGAACGTAACCCAGAGCCTTCCATTCCTGGCAGAGTCTATCTAGTCCGCCCGCAAAGAGGAAAAAGCCAAGTAAGGGAAATATCACACATAAGATTACGCTGGGCCACGTATGATGCAAAACTACCCACAGATGGTCACGCGTCATGGTAAGTCCAAGTTTTATACAGCGCGCATAAGAGCGTGGCTCTATCACCTCTATTTTGTTTTCCGCATTTGTTTCCATATATGTTTTCTTTTTATTTTAATTTACCCTTTCTTCTCTTTTAAGAAAACAAAGTTACAGCTTTTCTTTGTCTGAAGACGTGCAAAAATCCTTGTTTTCTTTCGAACACTTCTTTTTTCTCAAAACAAAGGCTTAACTTTGTGACTTTACTCCAGTGCATAAAGCAAGAGACAAGGATTTATTTTGGCTAAACGGTCACAATAAAAAAGGAAAATAATTATAGATACATATGCAGAATCACATAATGAATTATTCGCGCGAGATCAGATGGGGCTTCATCGGATGTGGAGAGGTGACGGAAAAGAAAAGCGGTCCAGCCTTTGCCATGGTGCCAGGTTCTAAAATATGGGCAGTCATGAGCCGAAGCAAGGAAAAAGCTCATTCTTATGCACAGCGCCACAATATAGAGCGATGGTACACAGATGCTCAGCAGCTCATCGACGACCCCGAAGTAAATGCTGTATACATAGCCACACCGCCCTCTTCGCATGCCACATACGCCATCATGAGCATGAAGGCTGGCAAACCAGTATACGTGGAGAAACCCCTGGCAAGCAGTTATCTCGACTGTCAACGCGTAAACAGGGTGAGTGAGCAGACCCATGTGCCCTGCTTCGTGGCAGATTACCGCCGTTGCCTACCGTATTTCATGAAGGTAAAACAACTGGTACAGCAGGGAGCCATCGGAAGGGTCATCAATGTGCAGATACGCTTTGCCGTGCCACCACGCGATCTTGACTACAACAGCACCAACCTACCATGGCGAGTACAGCGCGACATTGCTGGTGGAGGCTACTTTTACGACTTGGCTCCGCATCAAATAGACTTGCTTCAGGAAATATTCGGTCCCATCGTACAGGCCAAGGGGTACCGTACAAACAGGGAAGGACTCTATGAGACGGAAGACTCCGTGAGCGCATGCTTCCAGTTCCACGACGGATTGCCTGGGAGCGGCTCCTGGTGCTTCGTTAGTCACGAAAGCGCAAGACAGGATAGAATAGAGCTGATTGGCGACCAGGGACAACTCTGCTTCTCTGTCTTTACCTACGACCCCATCGTCTTGCATAATGCACAAGGCAGACAGGAAATACTGATAGAGAACCCACCGCACGTACAGATGCCCCTTATCGAACAAGTGGTACGCCATCTGCAGCAGCAGGGTACGTGCACCGCAGACTCTGTCAGCGCAACCAGCGTAAACTGGGTCATGGACCGTATTTTGGGAAAGATTTAACCAGCATTTCATAAATAATTGAAAAAAGAATACGGGTTGTTAGGAGAAAACGCCTAACCAGCATTTCATAATACAATGGAGGAAGAAAAAAATATGGAGCAAGTTACTCATCTATTTATAGATTTCGACGACACACTATACGATACTTACGGAAATGCAATGCTCTCTCTACACGAGGTTTTCGAGCATTTCCAGCTCAATCGCTACTTTCCAGATGCAGACTCTTTCATCACTCCCTACTGGAGCACCAACGTAGAACTGTGGAAGCAGTACGCTCACGGACAGATTACACGCCCTTACCTGATGGAGGAGCGTTTCCGCAGACCTCTCTCTCTTGGCCAGGGGTTGCAGCCTACCTCAGATTTCTGTGCCGAGGTGAGTGACTACTTTCTCTCTCGCTGCGCCATAAAGCCAGGAGTAGTAGAGGGAGCACACGAGCTGATGGACTATCTGAAAGGGCGTCACTATCAGATGAGCATCTGCAGCAACGGTTTCCATGAGGTGCAATACAGCAAGTTGCGCTCAAGCAGGTTGTTCGACTATTTCGACCACATCATACTGAGCGAGGATGCGGGTGTCAACAAGCCCAGCCCTCTCTTCTTCAGCTACGCCTTCTCCGTTACAGGAGCAGACCCAGAGCACACGGTCATGATAGGAGACAACCCTGAGACGGACATCCAGGGAGCTCATAATGCTGGCCTGCGCACCATTTATCTCAACCGTCAGAAGGCTGAGGAGACGTTGTGCCCGTGGGCAGACCATACCGTAAGTACATTGGCAGAAATAAGAGAACTGCTCTGACGAGACTACGCTCCCTCCCCCCTCAGCGAGCGTTCTCCCCTTGCACAGACCAATACTTTGTCATAAATTTGCAGTCCAAAACATACAAAAAGCATAATAATTCTTGGCTACCATACAACATCATCATTCAGACGGAGCATGCTCCTGTCCTTCTACTGACCATACGGATGCAATACGTACCTCAGAGAGCCGCGACACATCCTACGACCATATTCTGAAATACACGGGCGTGTTTGGAGGCGTACAGGTGCTGAAGATGCTGGCGTCTGTGGTCCGCAACAAGCTTACAGCCCTGTTCCTTGGGGCTGCAGGTGTCGGACTCATCTCTGTATACAATTCCATTTGCGAGTTTGTCGTGAGTGGCAGTAACCTCGGAGTGCCTCTAAATGCAACCCGGAGGAGTAGCGAACTGTTTGAGGAAGGAACCACCGAGCAAATTCATCATTTCGTGCTGGTTGTGCGCACGTGGGTACTGCTGACCGCATTCCTTTCCATCGTGCTGTGCACTCTGCTTTCGCCCTTGGTCAGTTACATTCTCTTCGACCACGAATTCTCTCATTGGCCACAGGTAATGACCATGATTCCCGTGGTGGTCAGTTTTCTGATTGCGGAGGGTGAGTGCGCTGTGCTCAAGGGGCTTCGCCAGGTGCGTCAGGTGGCTGTAGTAGAGTCCATACTGGCTCTCTCTACGCTCCTGCTTACCGTACCTTTTTATTACGTGATGGGCATACGGGGTGTGGTGATCGGACTCATCTGTAGTGGTCTGGCATCCGTGGTGGTACACTTCTGGTTCTCGCTTCGCCTGGTTCCCTATCGTGTACGCCCCTTCCATTTGAGTATCCTTCGCGAGGGTCTGCCCATGGTGACCAAAGGCATTCCTTACGTGCTTGCCGGATTGTCGGGAGCCGCATTAGGCATGGCCATTCCAGCTCTGATAAAGATGAATGGCACCCTGGCAGATGTGGGCTATTATCGTGTGGCGTACGCCATAATGGTAGGCTATGCGGGAATGGCGTTTGTGGCACTCGAGGCTGACTATTACCCACGCCTTTCGTCTGTCAACGCAGACACGGTACGGTTCAATGAGACCATCAACAAGCAGATAGAGGTGTGCATACTGCTTGTCACTCCGTTTCTTATCCCCTTTGTGATGCTGATGCCCTGGATTATTCAGTTGCTTTTCACGCAGGAGTTTCTGGTGGCTTCAGACATGATGGTGTGTGCCGCCTTCTACACTTTTCTGCGTGGCATCATGCTTCCCATTTCCTATTCTTCGTTAGCCAAGGGAGACTCCATGCTTTTCCTCGTGATGGAGGTGCTGAGCAATGTACTCATGGGTTTGCTCTTTTGGTGGCTTTATTCTGCGTGGGGACTTTTGGGAGCAGGTATTTCCTTGTCTCTAGGCGCGCTGTACGACTTGCTCGCATCGTTGCTGATCTACGGGAAGCGATACGGATGCCGAGTACGCCGAAGCACTTGGCGCCTGTGTCTAGTACAGGCACTTTGCCTCACAGGAGCTGTCTACGCTTGTTTGCAGACAGACATCGTCTTGCGCTACTTGATTTGCAGCATACTCTTTGTCTGCTCATTTGCCCACAGTCTACGTCTGCTTTCGCGCAGGTCAGATTTCTTCCACCGTTTGACAAACCGTTTTTGCCGAAAATGACAGAGGGCTAAAAGCTCCCCCTTTGGGGCGTGTGCTCAATCCAAGAGAGAGAGACTCACGAGTGATTCAAACAGAGCAAGCGGAAGTCACAGCGGTCACAGGCACGCCAGTCTGGGCATTGGGTAAATGGGACCTTCGGATCGAATATCTCGCTTATGCGACTTTTGAGCGCTTCTGCAAACTGCTGTGCAAACAGGGTGGGGAAGTTGTCTACAGCCTCGCGCCCGATGTGTAGCGTTGGGTCGTAGTCTTTAGCTCCTGCCTTGCTCGGGTAGAGTAGGATGGGCTTCACGTTGGTTCCGGGTGCAGACTCACGCATTTGGGCGTAGGCATAGAGAAAGGTCTGCAGGTAATAACCTTCGTGGGTGGGAAACCATCCTGTCAGTTGCTCCATGCATCGCACGTCTGGCACATGGTTTCCCGTTTTGTAGTCAACCACTCTCACACAGCCTTCCACCTCGTCCAGTCGGTCTATTCTTCCGCCCGTCTCTATCTCGATTTCTTTTTTGAGGTCTTCTGTTTGTATGCGTAGGGTGACAAAGCGATTCACTTCCGTACCGATAATCCTTACGGGAGCATGAGCAATATCGTAGCGCAATAGGTTTTTCAGGTATTGCAGCAGCACGTTGCGGTAAATAATCAGTTCACCTGTATATTCGTTTCGCGGCTGCTTGCCCTGCTCCAGCATCTGCCAAATGTAGCGGTCTGTGTCGCGCTTGTCTTGACGTGGGTTAAACACGTGTACGTCAAAAGCCAAGTCCAGTATGGGCTCCACGCGACTTTCTGCTTGCTGGAGTATCTCGCTCAGGATGTGTGCCGTCAGGGTACGGCTCCCCGTGTGTTTGATGGCAAGTTCATAGAGCACCTGTGCTGTATCGTGGAAGATGTTACCCATATCTGCTGGTTGCAGCCCTTCTTCCAGATTGCGTTCGGGTTGCAGT
Organism: uncultured Bacteroidaceae bacterium; assembly: GCA_934394435.1. Taxonomy (GTDB): domain Bacteria; phylum Bacteroidota; class Bacteroidia; order Bacteroidales; family Bacteroidaceae; genus Physcousia. Next base: position 7,908 of record CAKRRN010000033.1, on the reverse strand, counting down.
TCTGCCACGTGCTGAAAATAAAACTTCATGGGGCAGTCTATATAGATGTTGATGGCTGACGGACTGAGCTTCACCTTCAGACTTCCCGGTGTCAGATGGTCATATTTGTTTAGCAGTCGGTGCATGATTTCGGGAGTCTTCTCAATGCGCATGGTAGGCTGTGCGTCCACGTCGGGCACGTTGCGCAGCCAGAGAGTGCGTATGGGGATGTCTGTCTCGGCAAGCAACTGGCGCAGGAATCGCGACATCTCATGGCGAGTGTTGCCCGTACAGTTCTCGTTGTACACACAGGTCAGATGCTCGGTGCGCTGTATGAGCCGGTAGAAATAATAGGCGTAGACTGCATTTCTGTGGCGTGGGGTGGTGAGCCCGAAAGCCTCGCGTATGTCCGCTGGTATCATGGTCTCATCTTGGGTGTTACGCGGCAGCATCCCTTCCTCCACAGAGAGCATCAGCAGGTGGCTGAAGTCCAGACATCGGGTCTCCAGCACTCCCATGATCTGTAACCCCTTGGCTGGTTCTCCATGAAAAGGGATGTTGGTGGCGAGCAACACGCTGTGGAGCAGTCGGCGCATCGTCCCGGGCAGCACGTCGAGCGGAGCCGTCTCAGACTGTGTTAGTCGCAGGAATTTCATCAGGGTGCAATGTGTCTGGAAGATGGCTTCCATGTAGAGCATGTCGTAGGCATCGGGCTCCTTGATGCCAGAGAAATGCTTGCCTATGCGCTGAAGCATCTCGTCCATCCATGTGAGCAGGGTGGGCGAGTCTGCTCCCTGCCAACTGCCAGCCCAACTGTTCTCCTCGCCCAGCAGACAGGTGTAGGGGTGGCGACGTACAGCCTGCAGGAAGGGATAAGAGAAGGAGCCTTTCTGACGGTCGTAACCCTCTGTCTGCAGACTGGCAAGCGCCATGAGTAACCCGTATATGGGGGTGTCTGCCAGAGGGAATCCCATGGTCACGTTCACGTCGCCTACGTCTTGGGGCAGAGCGTGGAGTACGGGATGCAGCAGCGACTCGTTGCACAGCACCATGGCGTTTCGGTTGGCAGTCTTGTCTTGTGCGCCTCTCACCCATTTCCTTGCGTATCGGGCAGCAGCATTGTCGGTGGTACACGAGATGAACGTCACGTCGCGCAGGTGTCTCAGATGGTCGTAGTGCTCTCGGTCAAGAGCGCACGGAAAGTCGCGCAAGTTCTCTTTCATGAAGATGCCAGCCTCGCTGTGGCGATCATCCACATACGCCTGGTCATAATCCCAATAGAAGACAGCCTTGCCACGGCGCTGCACTTCGAGCATGAGTGCGCGCTCCACGTCATTTAGCACGTTGAATCCAGCAAACACGATGGCTCTGCGTCTGCTCAAATACTCATCCAGGGCGTCTGTCTGCTGTTTGCTGCGTATGCTTTCTACCACCTCTTTGAGGAGAGCCCCTTCGTATAAGACTCCCCTCTTAGCGAGTTCCTCTTTCAGCCTGGTGTAGAGCTCATACATGTGGCTCCATACGTGCAGGAATTTCTCTTTGATGGCTGTATTACCCTCTATGGAGAAGTTGCTGAAGAAGTGCTGCAGAGCCTCTTCCTGTTCGGGGGTCAGATAGTCCAGACTCTCCAGGCTGTGTTGGTCATAAACGTTGGCAAACACCAGCTTTGCGTTTGCCATGTGCTTGTCTATGTCGTCAAAGTCAGAGAGTATCACCTCTCCCCATCCCCACAGCTGGTCCATCGTGCGTTCCTCTTCCTCGGGGATGCATTCGCGCATCAGGCTCAACAGCGTGCAGAGGGTCTCTATCCGGTCTGCCATACGCAGCGGTGAGAGTGCCTGGAAGAGACTGCTCATCGAGGAGTATTCGGGAGCCCACAAGGGCGTGTGTCCCGTCTGAGCTAGTTCTTGGTTGAGAAACAGACTCGCACGCTTGCCTGGGAATACCACAGTCACATCTTGCAACTTGCTTCCGAAGCGTGCTATCAGATCGTTTGCCACCGCAGAGAGAAATGTGTTTGCCATTGTCGTGTTTTTACTGCCCTTTTTTGTGTTTCTTACTTCAAGTGTTTCTCTTTACTTCAATATGTAACCTCCTCGGTCTTACCACTGTATACATACCATAGCCAACCCTTTACGCTGTGCTCTGGATACATCTCTTGCAGCAGGCTCATGTATTGCCTTACCTGGTCGTGGTATTCGGGTTTCTGTCTGCCGAACTTGTAGTCCACCACGGTTATCGACTTGTTGTCCATGACGACTCTGTCTGGTCGTCTGACCTCGGGCTCCCCCGTTGCCTTGTCTGTGCAGATGATGTTGCATTCGCGCACCACCTGTTTGTCGGGCATAAACCATTGTGCCACCACGGGCTTCTTCAGTCCGCGCTCAATGGCGTTGCGCGCTTTCTGCCAGTCGCCAGAGCGCGATGCCAGTCCGTCCGCCTCCAGGCTGTCCAGTACCTGGCTTGCCTCCGATGCGTACTCTATGCGGCTGAGCGCGTAGTGCATCAGCTTACCCGTTTCGACGTAAGAGTCAGAGGGGGTGGTATGGTTGTCTTCATCATCGTCCAGCGTATGTATGAACTGCCGCGAGAGACTGCTTTGCATGAAGTTCATGCCTGGTGGCTGCGAACTCATATAGATGTCGATGGCACAGTCTTCGTCGTGGCTGATCCTTAGCTTCTGCCCATCATCGTGCTCCTTCTGGGCCTGTTTTGGGGTTTTCTCCCCCTCTTTTTTCTTATTCTCGGGGTAGCAGAGACAGCCCTCCTCATAGCGCAGACAGTCTGCTTCGTCCTTCTCCATCCTGAGCGAGTGGTAGATGAGGTCGCCCACGCAGCTGAGACGATCATCTTTGGCAGACGTGATGCCCCACATCATCAGATTGCATCGGGCGCGTGTAAACGCCACGTAAATCATATTGAGCGTGTCCACTCGTCTTTGCAGCATCTCCTCCTTGTAGTCGTTGCCAAACACGCTGTTCTCCATCTGTGGACAGATGCGTATGGGCAGGGTGCCCAACTGATCAAAGGGCTTCTCGTCACTGTGGCACCAGAGCAGGTTATCGGTCTGAGTGTCTGCCCCCATGCTCCAGTCCATGTAGGGCAGCAATACCGTGTGATACTCCAGTCCCTTCGACTTGTGTATGGTCAGTATGCGTATGCCTCCAGCCTCTCCGCCAGGGATGGGGTGAGTGGAGATGGAGTCGTTCCATGCTTGCAGTAGCTGATGGAGGTCTTGCGGATTGCTTGCCAGATAATTCTGCACCTCGTCCATGAAGGCCAGCACGTAAGCGTCCTGCCCAGCGATGCGGTCCAGTTGCAGGATGTGGTAGACCCGTTCGGTAAGGAGTCTGATGGGCAGACGTGCCAGCTGGTCGCGCCCTTTGAGCAGTTCTTCGGGTAACATCTCCTCTGGCTTGTGCTCCAGTATGGATACGAGCGAGACATCGCTCTCGAGCACGTCTTGCTGGTAATGCATCATCAGGAATCTCAGCACCACGGGGTCAGTCTTCTCCCCTCCGTCGGCTATCAGTCGCAGGGCAGCCATGATCATCTGCACGCTGATGGATGACTGTAGCAGGAAGGCTTCGTCGCTTACCAGGCGTATGTCTGGTGCCAAGTCGTGAAACAGGGTGAGTAGCCTGGCTGCCATTTTGTTTCGGCGTACCAGGATGGCGATGTCCTGCTCCTCCAGTCCCTTTGCCTTCAGCTCTCGTATGTACGTTGCCATTTCCGTCACCATACGCTCTTCGTAGTCATCGGGGCGGCTGTTGCCTATCTTGCGGTAGAGGCATGCGCTCACCATACCCTGCTGTCGGCTCTCTCTGCGCGCACAGTGCTGTACGGCGTCAGCGTAGATGTCCGCTAGGCGGAAGCGTGCCTGGCTGTCCAGACTGTCCATCAGATTGGCAGCCTGGGGGAAAAACCTATTGTTGAAGTCCACCACCGAGGGCAAGCTTCTCCAGTTCGTGTCGAGAGTCTTTTCCTGCGGAGCGAGGTAAGCCAGTTCGCGCGATGCCCCCTGCAGAATCTCCCAGTCACCCCCACGCCAGCGGTAGATGCTCTGCTTCACGTCGCCCACCAGCAGACTGTGACCGCCCGTAGAGAGATTCTCCATCAGTAGGCTTCGGAAGTTGTTCCATTGCATGCGACTCGTGTCTTGAAACTCATCGATCATCACATGGTGAAACTGCACCCCGGCACGCTCCAATACGAATGGGGCATCGCTCTTGTCCACCATCTTACTCAGGAGCGAGGCTGTGCGGCTCAGCAGAAACTGTCCTGCCTCTGCCGTGATGTCTGCTGCCTCTTCCTCCATGGCTCCCAGTAGTCTGAGGGGTGGGAGATAGTGTAGAGCCAGTCTCACGCTGTTGGTGATACGTAGTGTCTCGGCGTAGCGCGCACAGAAGCTTGCCAGGTCGGCAGCTGTGTCCTGTGCCTGCTGCATCATCACTGGGTCTTTCTTGTCTGCCGCTCGCAGCAGTTTTGATGGAGTGCCGATGGCGTCTGTGATGCGTGTGCCAGGCAGGTCAAATGCGATGCGTTTCCCCTCTATCCCCATCATCGACGCTTTCTTTAGAAAAGTGGAGAAGGTCTGTCCGTAACTGATGTGCTGGAAGTCCAGACTCTGGTTGCATATGATGTTTATCAGCTCCATTGCCTTCAGCGCGGTCTCCTGCTCGTGTCTTCGCTTCAGTTCGAGCAGCGTGTGTTTGAAGGTCCTTATCCGCTCCTGTCCGTCCTCGCTGTCCGTCTCGCCTTGCTGTGCGCGGTTTTGGTAAGCCTCCTCGTAGATGCACCGTCCCAGCGAGTTCATCCCCCCTCTGATGTCCCATCGGTCGCTGTTTTCAATCTGCTCTCTCACGTAATCGAGCACCCATCGGCACACCTGTGGCCGTTCAGCCAGATGGTCCATGACGCGGTCCACAGCCCTTGCCACCACCTGGTTGCTGTTCAGCTCCACCCTCAGTCCAGAGGCAAGTCCCAGTTCGCGTGCCAGCGTGTGTAAGATGCTCTGGAAGAAGGAATCTATGGTCTCCACTCTGAAGCGTCCGTAGTCGTGCAGTATGGTGCTGAGCGCAGCCCTCGCACGCCGTCTGAGTTCCCTCCTCTCTATGTGCAAGTCATCTTGCTCCAGTCGTTCGCTAATGACCTTTAGGATGGCGTCGCTCCCTTTCAGGTCGTGTCCGATGGCGTAGAGCGACTCCAGGATGCGGTCCTTCATCTCCGCTGTTGCCTTGTTGGTAAAAGTGACAGCCAGTATGTGCTCTGCCTCGTTGCTCATGGGTGTGGCGAGCAGTAGTGCCACGTATTCGGCTGTGAGCGTGAAGGTCTTGCCCGAACCAGCCGAAGCGCGGAATATCGTCATGGGTGAGTTCATACTTGCAAAGGTATTGATAATCCCGCAAACCTTGTCTCTAATAGCGAAAAAAAGAGTGGAAGCCAAAGCCCCCTCGGCTGTCTTATCAGCAAGTCGTTTGACATCATCTTCGTAAAGGGAGTCAATATGTGAGAGGATGTAATAGAGGGCAAAACACATTTGCGTGTTGCTGCTCTGTAAGGCATACGAAAATAGCGCATAAAATGAATAATCCAGAGAGATGGCTGGAAAGATGAGTCATAATTTAGAGCCTATTAGTGATTGTTAGCGAAAAAAACTTGTGTGTGTCTGTTGGGCTTTATATCTTTGTGATGTAAAGGATTATATTATGACTGTACCCTCATTATTCAAGGAGTATATTTGGTTGGTAAACACCATCAATCGAGCTCGCAGAATTTCATTTTCGGAGATTCAGGAACTATGGCTCGACACAGAGATGAGCGGAGGGGTTGAACTGGCTCGCTCAACCTTTAATCGCCATAAGGACGCTATTCAAGACATCTTCGGAATATATATTGAATGTGATCGTAAACAGGGTTACAAGTATTATATAGGTAATGCAGAAGTTCTGAAAGAGGATACGGTACAAAACTGGATGATTTCTACCATGTCGGTCAACGATATCATCTCGGAATGTAAGGGTTTGCACGAAAGAATTGTTCTCCAACAGGTACCCTGCGATGAGTATTTGGCAGTTTTTATACAGGCTATGAAGAAGAAGGTACGTGTGATTGTGACGTACCGTAAGTATGGGTCAGAAGCGGTTTCAAGAGTTGATTTTGAACCCTATTGCCTAAAGCTCTTCAACCAGCGTTGGTATTGTCTTGCACATTTTCATCGTGATGCATCTCAAGAGAAAGAGGAACGTGATTATTTCGCTGTTTACTCTTTTGATCGTATTCAGAATGTTACTCTGACGAACATCAAATTTGAGATGCGTAAGGACTTTGATTCCAAGTCGTTTTTTAAAGAATGCTTCGGTGTTGTTGTTGGTGATGGTAGCAAGGCGGAACGCATTGTTCTTCGAGTCTTTGGCATGCAACGTTATTACTTGCATGACTTACCATTGCATCATAGTCAGAGGATGATTGCTAAAGGCGAAGGTTGGGTCGATTATGAGTATTACCTGCGTCCAACTTGTGATTTTTGTGGACACATCCTTAGTCTTGCAAATCAAGTGAAGGTCATAAGTCCAAATGCATTGGCGGAAAGAATCTGTCAGATGGCTAAAGATACTCTTTCTTGTTACGGGATTACTCAAGAATGTTTAGAATAAGAAAAAAACTCGTAAATAATTTGATTATATTTGTGGGGTGTACCATGATTTGAAACAATAGGCTTTTATCTTTGTCTCAAGAAATTAAGTTGAACAGGCAAGAAAAAGAAAAATGTATGAAGGCAAAAAAAATGTTTTTCAAAGAATGTCATTTAGCAGGTCGTCAATATCACGACGTAGATTTGGTTTGGAATGAATTGACAATAGGTACCCCTCTGCGGCTGGAGCGAGATGCTGATAATCGTTATGATAATAATGCTGTGGCTGTGATGTACGATAAGATTATAGAGGAGAGGAAGGGGCATGACTGTCAAAGCGAAGAATTTCTGCTTGGCTACATCCCTTCGAATGAGAATGAGGTGATAGCCCAATTCCTTGAAATGGGATGGAACGACTGCTTCAGTTGCACTATCTCCAAAAAGAATTCTGAGGCTCATTATGAGAATCAGATCCGAGTTACAATCAGAATCAATAAGAAACAGTAGAGTGGGAAGGAGTCCTCTGATAGGAATAAAACGTTTGCGAGTTGGGACGGATGGTCGCGGTGTCACTACTTTGGTGGCATTCAATGGCTGTCCGCTTAGGTGTAAGTATTGTCTCAATCCCCAATGCTGGGGGGCGATAGTGCCTGAAAAGATGAAAAGCGCAGATGAGGTGATGGCTATACTAAGAAAGGATGAACTGTATTTTCTTGCAACAGGTGGTGGTATAACTTTTGGTGGTGGAGAACCTTTGTCTCACCCTGTTTTTATTAAGGAACTACTTGAATTGGGAGCCAAATCATGGCGTATTACAGCGGAAACATCTTTGAACGTACCTCAAGAACATCTGGCGATGCTTTTATCCTATATTGATGAGTACGTCGTTGATGTGAAGGATATGAACACACAGACATACAAGGCATATACAGGAAGAGATAACGAGCTTGTGAAGTCAAATCTTAGGTGGTTGATACAACAAGGTAAGGCTAATAATATCCTTTGCAGGATTCCTTTGATTCCAAAGTTCAACACTCAAGAAACACAGCAAGCAAGTTTGCGGGAGCTTAAAGAAATGGGAATTCGTAGATTTGATATGTTTACCTATAAAACAAATATAAATAAAATAATATGACTGGTAGAGAGAAGTGTGAGTTATTGAAAATGATTCGCAAGAATATTGCGGAAAAAAATGATATTGTATATAACCCAAAAATATGGCTCACCCGATAAATCAGGGGGGAGTCTCGGACGTAAATCCACAGGCGTAACCTGTACTTATAAGCCAGCTTGCT
>CAKRRN010000032.1 GCA_934394435.1 uncultured Bacteroidaceae bacterium | reverse complement strand
AAACTCCAGTACCACCTAACTGGTACTGGCGGAACTGGCAATATGCTTGCCTATACCAGTGGCATACCAAGGATTAGGCATCTATTAAGCCCAAATCCCCACTAAATTTCTACTGAGCCAAAGTTTATGCGAAATTATCAGACTGACGGTTTATAACGCAAGATGAGCGACCTCTCGGTCGCTCATCTTGCGTTTGTCCTTATATATTAAGATAGGCTATTGCACTTCACAGTGTAACTCTTATTTTCCAGTCTACCATTATTCAATGGTGTAACCCTCTGCCTTCTCTCAGGACTCTTAGCGTAAGCAATTAATTTGTTTTATATTTTAGAAAAAGCAATAGAAATGATTCTTATATCATGTCAGCGCGTCTGCTCCAACGTATCAGTCGGAGTAGCTACATTCTGCAACGAGGCTGATTGCTGGTTGGGAATGGCTGTATAGGCATTATCCTGACTATCTGGCTCCTCTGTGCTGGCATATGTAGGCAGCGACTGACTTTCGTCTTTAACCATACTGTGCTGTGCGGCTGTGCCTATTGTGAGCAACAAAGCCACCAGTCCCGCAGCTTGATAGAGTGGACGCAAACGCCTGCGCAACGTAATGTGTCGAGCATGGAATACACTTTCCTCCTGTGCCACTTCACCAATCTGCTTTAGAACGCGTGCATCAAAATCGGCAGAGAGACGTGGCTCTGCATGTTCCTGTTGTAAGACAAATATGTCACGATAGGCTTTGAGATGAGCAGGTAAATTCTCTTGCTGGAAGAAGGTACGTAGTATCTGTTCCTCCTCCAGTGTAGTCTCACATGCCCAATAGCGTTCCAATAGCTGTTCGATGTATTTATAGTCCATATCTCTCTATTTGCTCCGCCTGAATTCTAACCTTGTTTCGCGCACGATGTAGATAGACCTTCACTTGCGGCTCCGTCAGTTGCAGTATGTTTGCTATCTCTTGATAACTTTTTCCTTCAATATCCCGCAGTTCCATGATACTACGTTGTACTTCGGGAAGTTCGTCCATCAGTTTGCGTACGAGAGCCATTTGTTCTTGCCTATCCATCTGCTCTGATGGAAGAACTGCGGAAGTGTCGTGTCTGTCGAGGTCGAGCGTAACATTTCCACGTCCTGCTTTGCTGGCACAATCCAACGCAAGTCTTCGGCACACCGTATATCCAAAAGCTTGAATGGCATCTCTATCCTCCAACTTCTCCTTGTTCTGCCATATTCGGATGAGTGTTTCTTGCACCACATCTTCAGCTTCCACTTGGTTGAGTGTAATGCGCAATGCCAATCTATAGAACCTATCTTTTAGTGGCAGCACATCTTTTTGAAAGAGGATATTCACCATGGCTCTCTATATACGTAAACGAATCAGGGCTGCAAAAGTTACAGCCCTGATTCGTTAAAATTCTTTAATTACCGTTCCGTATTTACCTTCAGGATCATTTGCGTTTGTTATAATTACCTGACTTACACCATTATGAATAGCTTTAAAAGCATTTTCCAACTTTGGACGCATTCCGCCAGCAATGACCCCTTCGTCAACATAACGATGGAAATCTTTTTCGGTAATATTTCTGATTACACTGTTATCGTCTTCAGGATTACTCAACACGCCCTTTTTCTCAAAGCAAAAGGTAAGTGTAACATCATAGTATGGGGTCAGAGCACAAGCCACCGAACTGGCTATAGTATCAGCATTAGTATTTAGCATATGCCCCAAGCCATCGTGAGTAAGAGGAGCCATCACTGGTACCACGTCTTTATTAAGAAGTGTAGCCAATGTTTCTCCGTCCACTTTGTCTATATCACCCACATATCCGAAATCCACAGTCTGTATGCTACCATCATCCATTTTCATTTCTTTTGGAGGGCGTCTGTGGCTCAACATCACATTCATATCGGCTCCTGTCAGTCCTATGGCATTGATACCTCTCTGCTGTAAGGCAGCTACCACGTTTTTATTTACCAGTCCACCATACACCATAGTTACCACCTGTAGCATTTGTTCGTCCGTTATCCGACGTCCACCAACCATATGGCTTTCGATACCTAACGAAGCTGCTATACGTGTGGCTGACCGACCGCCACCATGCACAAGAATTTTTGCTCCTGATACCTGTGCAAATCTATCAAGTAAGTTTGTCAGTGCAGCGGAATCTTCTACGACTGCGCCTCCTACCTTAATAACATTTATACTATTCATCACAATGATTATTCCAAATAGGTGTACCCATAGAGTCCAGCGCGGTAATTATTGATAAATTCCTTACCTTCTGTCTCTGTTATTTTTCCATCCTTGACTGCTTTGCTGACCCATATCTCCAACCGACGCACCAGTTTTTTGGGACTATACTGTACATATTCAAGCACGTCTGCAACGGTTTCACCATCAATAACCTGTTCGATATTATAGCCATTTTCATCCACAGAAATGTGCACAGCATTTGTATCGCCAAAAAGATTATGCATATTACCCAAAATCTCTTGATAGGCTCCGACAAGGAAAACACCTATATAATAATGTTCGTTGAGCTTTACTGGATGAAGGGGAATATAGTTTGTCTGCTGTCCACAATTTACATAAGCAGAGATTTTACCATCGCTATCGCAGGTAATATCCTGTAAAGTAGCACTACGCGTGGGTTGTTCATTTAGGCGAGCGATAGGCATAATAGGGAAGAGCTGATCTATCCCCCATGAATCAGGCATACTCTGGAAGAGACTGAAGTTACAGAAATATTTATCTGCCATCTGTTTATCCAGTTTACGCAGTTCATCGGGTACATGCTTCTGATGATGAGCTAATTCAGCCACCTCATGACTTATGGCCCAATAAAGCGACTCTATCTGGGCACGTGTTTTGAGGTCGATGATACCATGTCTGAAAAGGTCAAGAGCCTCCTCGCGTATATCTTCCGCATCGTGCCAGTCTTCAAGCAATGAACGTTGTGACAGTTTGTCCCAAATCTCAGTAAGATCATGCACTAATTGATGATCATCTTTACTGGGCTGAAAATCCTCTGGCATCTGTGGAGCGCTTACGCTCTCCAAGACATCGATAATGAGTACACTATGGTGAGCTGTGAGAGAGCGACCGCCCTCTGTAATGATATTGGGATGTGGAATATTGTTTTTTTCAGAAGCCTCTGCCAGAGTATAGACACAGTCATTCACATACTCCTGTATGCTATAGTTCACGCTACTTTCGCTATTACTGCTTCGCGTGCCATCGTAGTCAACCCCCAGACCACCTCCGCAATCCACGAAGTCTATGCCAAATCCCATGGCACGTAGCTGTACATAATACTGAGCTATTTCACGCAGAGCTGTACTGATACGTCGTATTTTGTTGATTTGTGAGCCAATGTGAAAATGAATAAGCTTCAGACAGTCTCGTAAGCCCATCTTATCGAGCAATTCCAAAGCCATAAGCAATTCCGATGAGTTGAGTCCGAACTTACTTGCATCGCCTCCGCTCTCACTCCATTTACCAGATCCATTACTAGCCAGTTTGATACGGATACCCAAATTAGGTTTGACCCCCAAACGACTTGCCGTTTCAGCTATGATGGTAAGCTCGGGTAATTTCTCTACGACCAGAAAAACGCGTTTGCCCATTTTCTGTGCCAGCAGAGCCAGTTCGATATAGTTTTGATCCTTATGTCCGTTACAGATAATAAGACTGTCACTATCCATATTCGTGGCAAGCACAGCATGAAGTTCTGGCTTCGAGCCAGCTTCCAATCCCAGATTATAACGCTTGCCATGACTGATAATTTCCTCCACCACAGGGCGCATCTGATTGACTTTTATAGGGAAGATAATGAAGTGTTCGCCCTTATAGTCATATTCTTTCTCTGCTTTACGGAAGCACTCGTCTGTTTTTTCTATTCGGTTATCCAGAATATCAGGAAAGCGCAAGAGCACAGGAGCGGTTACATGGCGTGCAGCCAATTGATCAACGACCTCTTTAAGATCAACCTGTATACTGTTTTTCTTTGGAGTCACATACACATGCCCCTTGTCGTTAATGCCGAAGTAATTTACGCCCCACCCCTTTATGTTATACAACTCTTCCGAGTCCTCAATTCGCCATTTCTTCATTTCTATTTTATCCTTTGCTTATTTTGTCTTTTGGGTTATTATCATAAGGTAATCCGAGAATACCGCACAGCAGACTTACGCTCTCCTGTATCTTACTGCGATTGTCTAACAAGTTGACGTCGACAATATGCTTAGCCTTGCTATAAAACGGTTCTCTGGCTGCAAGAGAGGTCTGAATGTACTCGAGAAGTTCCGTGTCAGTCTTGCCTTTGATAAGTGGTCTCTCCACCCTACCCATGCGCAAATGCTTGGCAAGAACCTCGGGAGTAGCTTTTAGATAAACAGTCTCACCCTGCATGTTCAGATAATCCATATTGTCATAGAAACACGGTGTACCGCCTCCACAAGATAATACGATGTCCTCAAACTCAGCTACCTCATGTAGCATATTACGTTCAATTTCACGAAATCCAGCCTCACCTCGCTCTGCAAACACCTGTGCTACAGTACAATGATAGCGCGTTTCTATATACCAGTCAAGGTCATAGAATTCCATTTCCATGGTACGTGACAGTTGCCTTCCTATGGTAGTCTTTCCTGACCCCATGTAGCCTACCAGTATGATTCTTTTCATTCTGTTGCCCTCTGTAATTAAGCCTTGTGTGCAGTCTTTCTGTGTACGCCTCTACTGCTTTGTGATTTTTCTCCTTGAGCCTCAATGATAGACTTACATTCCTCGTAAGTCAACTCTGCCGCCTTAGCTTGCTGAGGTTTGGGAATGCGATAATTAACTCCATCAAGCACTATATATGGACCATACCGTCCATTGAGAATCTCCATGTTTGCATCTTCCTCAAATCGTTTCAGGTGACGTTCCTCTTCTTCGATTTGTTTACGATGTACCATGATGACAGCTTGCTCGAAGGTAATTTTCAACGGGTCGATCTCCTTTGGAATAGAGACATACTTACCATTATGCGCCACGTACGGACCATATTTGCCAGCTCCTACTGTTACAGGCTTTCCTTGGTACTCCCCCAACTTATGTGGCAACTGTAACAGTTCGAGAGCCTCTTCAAGGGTAATAGATTCCATCGTCTGTCCCTTCTTGAACTGTGCAAAGCGAGGCTTAACGTCCCCATCAGTCTTACCCATTTGTACGACAGGACCAAAGCGTCCTATCTTAACTGAAATAGGCATACCCGTCTTTGGATCGTTCCCCAGCACCCTTTCACCCACACGCTTCTCAGCACGTGCATTGATTGAGCGTTCTACCAACGGTTCGAAGTCTTTATAGAATTGCTTGATAACGCTTGTCCACTCTTTTTTCCCCTCGGCTATTTCATCAAAATCCTTCTCTATGTCGGCTGTAAAATTATAGTCCATGATAGTGGGGAAATTTTCTTTCAAGAAATCATTTACCACGATACCAATATCAGTAGGCAGCAACTTTCCTCTTTCCGCCCCCACGGTAGTTTTATTTTCAGAGTAGTTTAGTTCATCATTATCCAGCGTGATAACTTTCTGTAAATGTTCATCTCCTGGTTTATCGCCCTTAGTTACATATTCACGTTGCTGTATAGTAGTAATTGTCGCAGCATACGTACTTGGGCGTCCGATGCCTAATTCTTCCAGCTTACGCACAAGGCTTGCCTCATTATATCTCACCGGATGTTGTGCAAAACGTTGGGTTGCAGTCAGCGTTTCGCGATTCAATGTCTCTCCATGAGTCAATACGGGCAAAGTTGATACAGCAGTCTCGCTATCCGCTTCGTTTTCCCCCTCTGTCTCTTTATACACACGAAGGAATCCATCAAACTTAACAACCTCTCCCTGCGCAATGAAATACTCATTCATCCCATCAATACTAATGGTCACTTGAGTCTTCTCCACCTCTGCGTCAGCCATTTGACTTGCCACCGTACGCTTCCAAATCAAATCATAGAGTCGTTTTTCTTGCTGCGTACCCTCAATTTGCTGATTTTCCACATATGTGGGTCTTATAGCCTCGTGTGCTTCCTGTGCGCCTTTTGAGCTTGTATGGTATTGACGCGTCTTCACATATTGCTCACCCATATTGTCAGAAATCAAGGTCTTACATGCATTCAAACAGAGATTACTCAGGTTTACGCTGTCTGTACGCATATATGTGATGCGTCCGCTCTCATATAGATGCTGTGCTACCATCATTGTTTGTGCCACAGTGAATCCCAACTTGTGTGCAGCCTCTTGCTGCAAAGTGCTTGTGGTAAATGGAGGAGCAGGTGTGCGCTTCTGGGGCTTTACAATTACCTCCTGTACACAAAACTTCGCACTCTTACACTTAGTAAGAAAATCCTCTGCCTGCTTTTCATTTGCAAACCGATGACTCAGCTCTGCCTTAATCTCGTTTCCTTGTGCATTAACGAAGACTGCCGTTATACGAAAATTATCTTCCCCCTTGAAATTCTGAATTTCTCTTTCCCTTTCAACTATCAAGCGAACAGCTACGCTTTGGACACGTCCTGCGCTTAGGGCTGGTTTCACCTTACGCCATAGTACAGGACTAAGTTTGAAACCTACGATACGGTCAAGCACACGACGCGCCTGCTGGGCATTGACTAGATTAAGGTCTATCTCTCTTGGATTTTTGATTGCCTCTAAAATAGCAGGTTTTGTAATCTCATGAAACACGATTCGGCGAGTATGCACAGGATTTAGTTCCAGCACTTCACTCAAATGCCAGCTTATAGCCTCTCCCTCGCGGTCCTCATCGGATGCAAGCCAAACCGTATTGGAATCTTGTGCCTGCTTACGCAACTGAGCCACGACACGTGCCTTATCTGCTGGTATCTCATATTGGGGAAGAAATGTTTTCTCATCCACGCTGAATGATTTCTTCTTCAGATCGCGTATATGTCCGTAACTGGACATCACGCAATAGTCTTCTCCTAAAAATTTTTCAATTGTCTTAGCCTTCGCAGGGCTCTCCACTATCACCAGATTTTCCTTCATCGTTGTTCTCCTTCTCCTTATCTACAGGATGTTTGCGCGACAAAGGTAACGTATTTTTCGATATTACACATTATATATGTAGGGTTTTTGAAAAGTATCAGCGCTCATGTTCACACAAACGGCCTTATCCAATCAGTAATTTCTCTGGCAAAAACATCATGACTAATACCAGCATATTCCCAGTTTAAACGCAATTCATCATATTCAAGCCAGCGGATTTACATTCCGATTTTTTCACTTTTCGCTTAAAGCATGGCTCTTTATTCATTACAATCACCTATCTTTGTAGGCAGCAATAGGATGGATGGCAACCATCATAAAAACATCCAGATAAACATACACAACACTATATATTATTCATGAATAAATTACTAACATCAACGATTCTCTCCCTGGCCTCTACCCTGATGGCTGGAGCAGAGAGCCTCGAAGGTTTCCTCTACGCGCAAGTATCCGCGCCCGACGGCACCGAGTGGCAAGACCCCACACGACTGTCCCTCAATAAGGAGCAGCCACGTGCCTACATGTTTCCATTCGCTTCCACTGAGGAGGCTAAGCATGTCCTGCCTGACGCGAGCACCTATTACCAGAGCCTCGATGGCACATGGAAGTTCCACTGGGTGGCCACTCCCGAAGAGCGTCCTCACGACTTTTTCCAACTCTCCTACGACGTATCGGGATGGGATGATATCCAAGTACCTGGCTGCTGGAACGTGCAAGGACTACAGAAGGACGGCTCCATGAAGTGGGGCGTACCAGCCTACGTCAACCAGCCCGTGCTTTTCTATCACGAGGTAAAGGTAGGCGACTGGAAAGAGGGGGTGATGCGCGAGCCCAGAGACAGGCGCTTCACCACCTATAAGTACCGCAACGAGGTGGGCTCCTACCGCCGCTCGTTCACACTACCTAAGGAGTGGAAAGGTCGCCACATCTATGTCAACTTCGATGGTGTAGATAGTTTCTTCTACCTATGGATCAATGGCCATTACGTAGGCTTTAGCAAGAACAGCCGCAACACAGCCTCGTTTGACATTACTCCTTACCTGCAGAAGGGCAACAACATCATGGCCCTGGAAGTCTATCGCCACAGCGACGGTTCTTTCTTGGAATCACAAGACATGTTTCGTCTGCCAGGCATCATACGCAGTACTTACCTCACCGCCATACCCGAGGTACACATCCAGGATTTGGCCATTAGGACACAGCAAATAGGCGGTGGTAAAGCCACCCTAACGGCCGACGTACAGATACGCGCCCTCGGTAAGAAGGTACCCCAGTACACCATCAATCATGAGGTGTTCCCTGTAAAACTCTATTCTGATGACACGGAGCCAGAGATAGCGCAGGTGAGTGACGCGCATCCCAATGGCCTCATCACGCTAGACAGTCCCCGTCTGTGGAGTGCCGAACAACCCTGGAGGTACGTACTGGTGACAACCCTAAGGGATAAGAAAGGCCGTACACTGGACTGCACCAGCACCTACTTCGGTGTGCGCAAGGTGGAGATACGCGACACAAAAGCCGAGGAGGACGAGTTCCATCTGGCTGGACGATACTTCTACGTCAACAACAAGCCCGTAAAACTGAAGGGTGTGAACCGCCACGAGACCAATCCCACCACAGGACATACAATCTCGCATGAGCAGATGGAGCATGAGGTGATGCTCATGAAACAGGGCAACATCAACCATGTGCGTCTCTCGCACTACAGCAACGACCCCTACTGGTACTACTTGGCTGACAAGTATGGCCTCTATCTGGAGGATGAATGCAATATCGAGAGCCATGAGTATTACTACGGCAAGGAGTCACTCTCACATCCAGCTGAGTGGAAGGCTGCGCATGTGGCACGCAACATGGAGATGGTGCACGCCCACATCAACCATCCTAGCATCGTCATCTGGTCACTTGGCAACGAAGCTGGACCTGGCGAAAATTTCGTAGCTGCCTATCAGGCCATCAAAGCATACGACACCAGCCGACCCGTGCAGTACGAACGCAACAACGACATTGTGGACATGGGTTCTAATCAGTACCCAAGCGTTTCATGGGTGCAATACGTGGTCAAAGGGAACGCTGGCGTCAAGTACCCCTTCCACATCTCGGAATACGCACATTCCATGGGCAACTCCCTAGGTAACCTCGTGGACTACTGGAATGCCATCGAGAGCACTAACTTCCTGTGCGGAGGTGCCATTTGGGACTGGGTAGACCAGGCAATCGACACATATACACCCGAAGGCATCCGCTACATGGGCTATGGAGGTGACCACGGTGATTGGCCAAACGATGGTATGTTCTGCATGAACGGCATCATGCTACCCGACCTCAGCCCAAAGCCACAGTATTACGAAGTAAAAAAGGTGTACCAAAATGTGGGCGTACATGCCACTCGCGATGGTAAGTCGCTGGTCATCTTCAACAAAAACTACTTCACCACACTTGACTACGATGTGACGTTCCGAACCGAGTTGGACGGTCGCATAATAGCCAGTGGACGATTGGAGGGCGTAAACGGACTGGCCGCGCGCGACTCAGTGACTGTACCCTTCCCCACCAGCGACTGCCTCAAGCCAGATGCGCTTACCACCATTGAGTTCTGCCTCAAGCAGGACATGCCATGGGCCAAGAAGGGTTTCGTGCAGATGGCAGAGCAGATCGACATGCGTGACTTCCAAGCTCCCGCCTTCCGTCAAGACATCTGTCAAGCCTCAGCTGGCAGACAACCCGTAAACATCAACCAAGATAATCAGGGCATCACCGTCACAGGTCAGGACTTTAATGTACGCCTTGACAACGCAACTGGCAGCATCAGCACACTCACCTACGAAGACAAGCAAGTCATCACCAAGGGCAACGGCCCCAAACTAGATGCTCTGCGCGCGCCTACCGACAATGACAACTGGGCACGCGAGGCATGGTTCAAGAACGGTCTCCACTGCCTGACCCACCACACCCAAGGGGCACCCGTGGTGCAGAAGAATCAAGACGGCACGGTGACCATCACCTACCACATTCTAAGCCAGGGTACACACGAGGGCAAACTGCAGTACCGCCCAGGCAAGGCTGGCAACCCATACACCGCTGTCAAGGATGGCCGCGAGCTCACGGCAAGCGACTTCCACTTCCTCAGCACCGTGTCCTACACCGTGCTCCCCGACGGATCCATCATCCTGGCAAGCAGCATCGTGTCCAGCGACCCAAGCCTGGTGCTCCCCCGACTGGGTTATGCGATGAAGCTGGACAAACTATATGACCAATACACTTACTTCGGCCGCGGACCACTCAACAACTATGCTGATCGTAAGACTGGCTCCTTCGTTGGGCTGTACAAGAGCACCGTGGAGCAGCAATTCGTAGATTTTCCCAAGCCACAGAGCATGGGCAACCGCGAGGACGTGCGCTGGTGCGCACTCACTGACAAACAGGGAACGGGCCTACAGATTGTGGCATGTGACCGCATGAGCACCTCGGCACTACCCTGGAGTGCACTGCAAATGACGCTTGCCGCACACCCGCACGAACTGCCACAGAGCGACGGCAACTACCTGCACATGGACTGCCAGGTGACAGGACTGGGCGGCAACAGTTGCGGACAGGGAGGTCCTTTGGAGTATGACAGGGTAATGGGCGATCGTCATCAGATGAAGTTCATCATACGCCCCGTGAAGAGTGGCGATGACATGGTGGCTCGCTCGCATGTGACCACCGCCCAGGAGTGTCCGCTCACCATCACGCGTGATCGCGCCGGACAGGTGACGGTGACAGGTGACACAAATACCGAAACACCCAGCAACATCTGCTACACCGTGAGCACGTCCACCCAGAAGAATGCCAAAATTAAAACCCGCATACACCAGCCAACCAACGGCCCACTCACCATTGACATGCGAGGTGGAGGCACCGTGACTGCCTGGTACGAGGGACAGGAGGGACAGAAGACAACTATCACCTACGAGCGCGTGGAGAGCGTCCCAGTGACTGTAGCTTACGTGAGCAGCGAGGAAGATCCCAGCGGAGAAGTAGCCAAGAACTTAGTAGACGGTGACCCCTCCACCATTTGGCACACGATGTATAGCATCACAGTGCCCAAATTTCCACACTGGATAGACTTTGACTGTGGCGAGATGAAGACCATCAAGGGCTTCACCTACCTACCCAGACAGGACGGAGGAGCCAACGGCAACATCAAGGGCTACCGTGTGCAGGTGAGCCGGGATGGCAAGACTTGGAGCGATCCAGTGGCCGAGGGTGAGTTGGAGAACAATCTCAAGGAAAAGCGTGTACTCTTCGCCAAGCCCCAACAGGCACGCTTCCTGCGCTTCACTGCTCTCTCCAACCAGCGTGGCGATGACTTCGCCAGCGGCGCGGAGTTCAATGTACTGGCCGAGTGAGAAATACCAAGGATTGCATATTACTATTGTCCCGCCCGCTTCTGTGGGTGGGACATTCATTTATCAACTATGAAACAGACATTCATCACACTTCTTCTGCTCACATTACTCGCCACAAGAACCCATGCCGAACGCATCCCGAGCACCATACAGGGTGACCATGGCCGTTTATCTGCCATCATACAGAAGCCCCTCACGCGTCTAGGCAAACGCATTCCGATAGTCATCATCTGCCACGGATTCACAGCCGACAAGGAAGGCACCCTACTGCACGTGCTGGCCGACAGTCTGGAAGCGCACGGAATAGCATCGTTGCGCTTTGACTTCAACGGACACGGGCAGAGCGAGGGACGATTTGAGGACATGACCGTGCCAAACGAGATAGAGGATGCAAAGCGAGTGGTGACCTATGTGCACACCCTGCCTTGGGTGAGCAAAGTGGTTATGATGGGGCATTCACAAGGCGGAGTAGTGACAGCCATGCTCTCAGCCATGCTTGGCAAGAAACTGGTGGCCGCGCGTATTCTGCTTGCTCCTGCGGCTGTGTTACGCGATGATGCACTGAGAGGAAACACCTTCGGAGCACAATATGACCCACAGAACCCACCCGAGACGGTTCCGATGTGGGGAGGGCGCAAACTGGGAGGCGAGTTCATCCGCACTGCTGTATCGCTCCCCATCTACGAGACCGCGCGCCTATACCACGCGCCGCAATTGGTCATCCACGGTGAGCGAGATCGCATTGTGCCCTACACCTACGGCGAGCGATTCCATGAGGAAGGTTACAAGAGCCACTTCGTATTCTTACCCCAAGCCGACCACGGGTTCACTGGTATGGAGGCACAGGTAGCCAGGCTGTGTACTGAATTTATCAAGGACATCGTGAAAGGAAAGAGCGCCAAGGGCAAGAATGGCAGGCAGAGTTTGGTCCATAAAAAGCCCACACTGGAACGGTGACACGCCACATGCCTCTTTCCATCCCAAGTAGGAGACAAGATGCAGAAAAAGACGTACCTTTGCAGCATGGAAGAAGGAAAGAGAAGCAAAGCATTTAGGGCCGCGTTTAGCCAATCATTGCCCATTATGGCAGGATATGGTTTTCTGGGATTCACATACGGAGTGTATATGCATACGCTGGGATTCTCTTTCATCTATCCCATGCTGATGGCTCTTACCGTGTATGCGGGTAGCGTGGAGTTTCTGCTAGGCAACATGCTGTTAGGCGCATTCCACCCCGTGCAGACCTTTTTGATGGTACTGATGGTCAACGCTCGCCACCTCTTCTATGGCCTTTCGCTACTTGACCGCTACCGTGGACTAGGGTGGAAGAAATTCTTCCTCATCTTCGGGCTCTCCGATGAGACCTTTGCCCTCACCAGCAGTCTACATGTGCCACAGGGAATAGATCGTGGGTGGTTTCTGCTGTGGCTCACATGGCTTGACGAGAGTTACTGGGTCGCAGGAGCCACACTGGGTTGCATAGCAGGAAGTCTAATACACTGTAATTTGCACGGATTGGAGTTTGTTCTGACGGCCATGTTCGTGGCTATCTTTACCGACAACTGGCTACGTGAGCGCAACCATACAGCATCACTACTTGGCCTTCTGATTAGCGGTCTGTGCCTAACAGCCTTCGGTCCCGACCGCTTTATCATCCCGAGCATGCTGCTCATACTCCTTGTGCTGATGTCACTCTGTAAGCATTTGGAAAAGAGAGGAGGCGAGATATGAGCGACAATCCATCCCTCATGCCCATCCTATGCCAGGTGGTACTAATATTCTGTGCTGTGGTTGCCACAATGATTACGCGCTTTCTGCCTTTCATAGTATTCCGTTCGCCACGCCACACGCCAAGGGTCGTGACTTTTTTGGGCAAGATGCTCCCTTCCTCAGTCTTTGCCCTTTTGGTCATCTATTGCCTACGCGGCACTGACTTCACACGACTCCTTACGGCTGGTTTTTGGCAGAGCGATGCCTTTGCCCAGTTGACTTCAGTACTTGCTACGGTGCTCATACATGTATGGAAGAGAAACATGACCTGGTCTATCGTTGTGGGCACTGCCTGTTACATGATTCTCACACGCCTCTCTTAGGGTAGCACTCAGCGCACCACCTTGTAGCTGGCACGCGCTTGAGCACGGGTGATAAGGTTGAAGTGCCACCACTCCGTGCGTAGTGGGGTGAAGCCAGCCTTACGCATCACCGAACGCAGAAGTTGACGGTTGCTCTGTGCCTTGCGGCTGATAATGCCACGACGCACGAGTTCGTCTTCCTGATCAATATGTGCCTCGCGTCCCAAATGGTCAACCTTTGTACCCATGTCCAGTGTATCACCCGTCTGAGCGTCACACAGCGTAATATCCACCGCCATGCCATAGTTGTGGAGTCCCCCACCATTGCGCGGATTACTCACATAGTTCTGTTGGGGCGTTCCCGCCACCACGCGCCACATTTGTGCTTGCACAGACATGGGGCGAGTGGCATCGTATATCTTAAGACTGAGGTCGGGCCTACGCGCCTTGAGCAATCGCTGTGCCAGACATAGGGCTTTGGCTGCACGTGGGTGCAGGAGTGCCTCATGCAAGTCGACATATAGCACACGCCCAGTGAAATTATCAGCACGAGCATACATCAGACTCACCTGTATGGTGCTGTCCAGGGTAGAAACATCCACCATCCCCTGACGTTCCATACTTCGCGCTGTGGCACTCTTCTGCGCATACATCCAAAAAGGAAAGACTATCCATAAGAAAAGTAACAAGAATGTGCATTTCATATACACACATCCCAAGGGTAATTCGCAACACAAACGTTTCTCCCTCATCCACGTATTCAATTAAATTGACAATTATTCTGACACAGTACTAATCTCCCCACATAAGGAACGTACCATAAGCGCTCTCACTGTTTCTGAATCAGAGTGTAAAGCATTCAAATGCATAAGTTTGGTTACTGCACATTCCACTGTACTATCAAATCCACTCACTACTCCAGCATCCTGCAATTGAGAACCAGGTGTATACAATCCCATTTCCACGCATCCAGCCTCACATTGACTTATATTCACTATAGTTACTCCTCTATCAGTAGCAGCACGTAGAAGTTTCAGAATCCACGAGCACTGAGGCGCATTACCTGCCCCAAAGCTTCGCATTACAATTCCCCTCAATTCTGGTGCACTTAACACATGACGCACCATGTTCTCTTGAATGCCAGGAAAAAGTGAGAACACCACCACATTTGGATTCATCTGGGTAAACACAGAAAGAGGCAAATGATAATCTGGCTGAAGAATATGATGATTCCGAAATGTAAAAGACACACCAGCATCACACAAATGAGGATAATTAAAAGACTCAAAAGCATTGAATCCCTCGGCATTTTGCTTCGTTGCCCTATTACCTCTTAGCAAATGCCCATTGAAATAAATGCACACCTCTGGCACACGTGCATGCCCATCACTATCACATGCAGCAGCAAGTTCTATACTCGTTAAAAGATTTTCCTTTGCATCAGTTCTCGGCTGTCCAATAGGCAATTGACTTCCCGTCAAGATAACTGGCTTTGCTAGATTTCTTAGCATGAAACTTAGAGCAGAAGCAGTATAAGCCATAGTATCAGTACCATGCAGAATGACAAAGCCATCATACACGTTATATCTATCAGACACAATACGCGCAAGACGTGACCAATGCTGAGGATCCATATTACTGGAATCAATTGGATGTGAAAAAGAATAAGTATCTACTTCTGTATTTAAAGAGCGCAATTCATACAGATTATCCATCAAATGGCGAAAATCCAATGGCTCCAGCAGACCTGTTTGTGCATTTCGTCCCATACCTATAGTTCCCCCTGTATAAACGAGTAATACTCTTCGTAGCCCGTTTACATCACGCATACGCTCGTCCGCATATCTATGTTTTTTTTCTGCCATATCACTAGTAAATTAACGAAAGAAGTGAAAAGGAATTTCTTTTAAAAGTTGTCAGTAATATATCTTACGCCCACCATGAATATACATGCGCCCTCTTTGAGGGTAGTTCTCTCTGCGTCCTTGAATATCATAATAGATATCATCTTTGAACGAATGCTTCTGCCAAGGCACAAGTACACTTGCAGGAAGAGGACGTTTTGCTATCACGATAGGGCACTGATCATACGGAAGTTCCTTTCCGTTCACTTTTACTTTTGTCAAGTGAAGATCTTGGAATAAAGATACTTCCGTACTAGTTTCACCTATCCATCCACATTGTTGAAAAACGGAACACTGGACACGGATAAAATCACAATGATCCAACTGCACAGGACAGCCATTTCTATCTACAGCCCAATCCAAATCAAAGGTTGCATAATCATCATCCTTTAAAGATGCATCTACGTACCCATAAGAATCTGGAGCATAACGATACGTTATCCAATTAGTCCCATTCTCACTAATGTCCACACCATTATTTGGTAATCTTCCACTCAAGAAAGTAAGTGAGTCTGCATTCATCCATACTGGCCAATAAGTCTGTTTATGAAAACTATTCTTATAGTGCCATCCGCAACTATCACGCCTCTCCCCATCAGATCCAGTCCAAGTACAATGCCAACGAACATATTCATCCATAGAACTGCCACTTAGATACGCCTTTCCCTCCTCAGCACTTGGACGATAATAGGTAATCTGAAAATCATGAACCTCTGAAGTATAATATTCCGAACCTGCCAACTCATACCATTCACAAGTTTCCAAATCACTTCCCACTCCCACATAGACGATACCTGGTTCTATAGAGCCCCCACGAGCCCCATTATCCAAAAGAGGAGCTGAAGAAGAGTAAAAGGCATTACCACCAATGCGTAAATCCGATCCCCTGCCATTCTGCACAGGATGATCAAAGCAAACTGTAATATAGCCTCCTAACGATCCCAATGAAACCAATCCACCATTATTGAGTAACTCGGTACAAGCATCACACATTTCCAAGGAGTTGAACGAATCACCGTCACCTGACTGTGGAAGCACGTTAACAAATTGTCCTGGAGCAGGCACAAACTCAACAACTTTCACATGCTGTGTCTGTGCTTCTACCCCCACGGAGATTATCGCTGTCAATAAGCACAAAAGAACATAATGCACTCCCAAGCTCCTCAAGAAGTAATCTTTTTTTAATAATATCTTCATACAAGTCATATTATTCTTCATCTAATAGAGCCTAAAAATGCCCAGGATTTATGCAGAGAACCCGAAGCGTAAGCATTTCCGTCCAACCTTTTTATAATCTCTAATTTAAAGCCACAGAAACAATTTAGCACATCTGAAGCAGGAAAGGTAGAATCCTCGTCCACACACAGGTTACTGTAGGCAAGGTTATCAGTGTATCTAAGACTATTGCCAGTCCAAGCATTTCGAACATTTGTTTGAGCGACAAAGTTACACCTTTTCTCCCTTCATACAAATAAAGGAAGTTCAAAAACCTTTCTAAACATTATACTCGCATCGTAGAAAATCCGTATCTTAGCAGACGTAATAAGAAAAAGAGCATTCTGTTCTAACCCAGAAATGGATAAATATAAAGCACTGATATTCGATTTGGACGGCACACTGACCGACTCTCTCCAAGATTTATGGTTGAGCACCAACCATGCCTTACAGACAATGGGATGGCCCACACGCACGCTGGACGAGGTAAGACAATTTGTTGGAAATGGCGTTCATTTGCTAATAGAGCGAGCTGTGCCCCAAGGAACCAGCACACAAGCAATCGAAAATTGTTTTCAAGAATTTCGATCACACTATGTAAAGCATTGCATGGATCATACAGCTCCATACCCAGGCATCAAGGACTTGTTAAAAAAACTGGATGCAGAAGGTTATCTGATGGCCATTGTCAGCAACAAACTGCAAGCTGGAGTAAGCGTTATGCACAAGCAGCATTTTATGCCCTACGTAAAGGTTGCCATAGGTGAACACCCTGGCGTGCATCACAAACCAGCTCCAGACATGGTAATAGAGGCTATGAACTTATTAGGTGTAAAAGTTGAAGAAGCCATCTATATTGGCGATTCTGACGTAGACATAGCCACCGCTAAAGCCTCAGGTTTGCCCTGCATATCTGTCCTATGGGGATTCCGAGACAAAGACTTTCTTTTACAACACGGAGCTTCTATCTTTGCAGAAAAGCCGTCTGACATAATCGAAATCATCAAGAACAAATCTTCTATTATGACACCAAGTGCCTAAATAATAAAAAAGATGAATAAGACAATCGCACATAGTACAAGGAAACTGGTTACGCTGTTAACCACTCTATTCTTTTCGACATCATTATCACATGCCGACAACGTACGAACTTATACCACCAATACCCAAGGAACAAGAAAACTTTATTGTACGCACACTGTCACGACAAAGCGCGTTGGTCCAAATGCAATCACTCTCTGTCCTGATACACTTCACCAGACAATGGATGGATTTGGCTATGCCATCACATATAGCTCATGCTACAACCTGCTAAAGATGTCTGACAAAGACAGATACCAGTTTTTACTAAACACATTCTCGCCCACAGAGGGACTGGGAGTCAGCTATGCACGAATCAGCATTGGATGCAGCGACTTCAGCAGCACAGAATACTCGCTCTGTGACAAGCCAGGTTTAGAGAACTTTCGTCTACACAGCGATGAAACAGATTATGTAATACCAGTCCTCAAGGAGATTCTCGCCATCAATCCGCATTTAAAGATTATGGCTGCACCATGGACCTGCCCCAAATGGATGAAAGTTAAAAATCTGTCTGACCTGACACCATACAATTCATGGACAAGTGGGCACCTCGCACCTCGCTATCGTAAGGATTATGCTGAATATTTCGTAAAATTTGTACAGGCATTCCAAAACGAAGGAATCCCCATCTTTGCCGTTACACCACAAAATGAACCTCTAAACCAAGGAAACTGTGCCAGTCTGTATCTCCCATGGAAAGAGGAAGCCGAATTTATCAAACAACTTGCACCTGCATTCAAGAAGGCTGGACTTGACACAAAAATCTACTGTTTCGATCACAATTGGAACTATGACAACAAGACAGACCAACAAAGCTATCCTGTCAAAGTTTTCAACGCACTGAGTGGGAAACTTGAAGGAAGCGAACTGGTGGTTGGTTCCGCATGGCATGATTACGGAGGCGAAGCAAGCGAATTGGACAATATCAATAGCAGCCTACCAGACAAGGAAGTCATCTTCACGGAAGCAAGCATTGGCACATGGAATGATGGAAGGAATCTGGATAAGAGGCTATTAACAGACATGAACAGACTCGTCTACAACACCGTCACACGACAATGCAAAGCTGTGATGGTATGGAATCTCATGCTTGATCTTCAACGTGGTCCTAATCTGGATGGTGGATGTACCACGTGCTACGGAGCTGTAGACATTGACCAAAATAACTACAAGACCATCACTCGTAACAGCCACTACTACATCATAGCCCACAGCAGTGCTGTAGTACAGCCAGACGCACACCGCATAGGACAACGAATAGTGGGATGCAAGGGCATCAACAGTATATCATTCCAAAACCCAGATGGAACTCTGGCCACACTGCTCATTAACAACAACGAAGACGAAAAATCCGTATCCATCATAAAAGAAGAAGGATGTGTTGCAAACATCAAGATACCCGCTCGAAGTGTGATGAGTATTCTGATAGGCCCTTCTGATAAAGTACCTCGACACAAGAATAGCTATTATGCCGAATACTAAAAAAGCGATCATGAGGAAAGCATCCTGCTTTACAGATTACGGTTGTCGAATCAGACTAACTGTACCACTGACATTATTGGCATGTGGTTCCTCCTATTATAATGCCCAAGCCAAACTGGCACAACATCGCGACTCACATGAGACAAAAGAAAAGCCAAATATTCTTTTTATACTATGTGACGACATGGGCTATGGTGATCTGGCATGTTACGGACAGCCATACATACAGACCCCCAATATTGACCAGCTGGCTCACGAAGGCATGCTCTTCACACAAGCCTACGCAGGAAGTCCCGTAAGTGCCCCGAGCAGAGCATCACTAATGACAGGCCAGCATACAGGACACTGCGCCATCAGAGGCAATAAGGAATATTGGAGTGGAGACATCACATATGGCTCGAACCACGAATTTGCCATCACAGGGCAACATCCGTTAGACACAGCACACATTGTTCTTCCTGAAATCATGAAGGACGTGGGTTACACTACTGCACAATTTGGAAAGTGGGCAGGTGGCTACGAGGGTTCATACAGCACACCAGACAAACGTGGAGTAGACGAGTTCTATGGCTATATATGCCAGTTTCAAGCTCACCTCTATTACCCGAACTTCCTCAACAAATATAGCCGTGCAGAGGGAGATACAGCTGTCACACGCGAAGTGCTTACAGACAACATCCAGCATCCAATGAATGGAGCAGACTACCGCAAACGCAGTCAGTATAGCGCAGACCTCATTCATCAACACGCCATGGATTGGCTCGACAGGCAAAAGAAAGGGAAACCATTCTTTGGTCTGCTGGCCTATACCTTACCTCATGCAGAACTGGTGCAGCCAGACGACAGCATTGTTCAGCATTATATCAACCAGTTCAAAAACGACAAAAATTACCCTGGGGATAAAGGTAGCAGGTACAACGCCACCTTACACACCCATGCCCAGTTTGCAGCTATGATTACTCGCATGGACTGCTATGTTGGGCAACTGATGCAGAAGCTAAACGAAAAAGGGCTTGCCGATAATACCATAGTTATCTTTACCAGCGACAATGGCCCCCACGAGGAAGGTGGTGCCGATCCGAAGTTCTTTGGTCGTGATGGCAAGCTTAAAGGACTAAAGCGTAGTTGTCATGAAGGAGGCATTCGCATTCCTTTTATTGTTCGCTGGCCAGGACACACCACACCAAACACTCGTAGCAATCATCAATTAGCATTCTGGGACATAATGCCCACACTATGCCAAGCGATAGGCATCAATAACTATGTCAGCAAATACCGCAGAGGGAATCAGGATATATTTGATGGACTTTCATTTATACCCACTTTGGAAGGTAAACCTATGGAACAAATTCAGCACGACCATCTTTACTGGGAATTTGGAGAAACAGACCAATTGGCTGTCAGAAAAGGTTCATGGAAAATGGTGGTAAAGAAGGGAAAGCCTGCACTCTACGACTTGAGTACAGACATCCATGAGGATCATGACTTGAGTGAAACCTACCCTGGTATCTTGTCTCAACTCATTGCCATTGCCTATCAGGAACATCTGGCGAACCCACTCTTTCCCATAACAATGCCTATACGACAATAAGCTATAAGCTGTAGGCTTCAAGCGAAGCCAAAACAAGTTCCAAATCACGTTGAGTTTCCAACAGGCGAATTTGCACAGACAAGAGATATGACTTCTCTGTCAAGAAAGCAGCCAATGTTAACTCACCACTCTCGTATGCACGCTGTAACAGGGAATAATCTGCATACTTTTGTATGGAATGTTTCATACTATGTATACTCTGCTGCAATTGTTGAGCCTGCTTATAGAGGCTACGTAACTGAGTATAATACTGCACTCTGGCATCTTCAAGCGCTATTTGTGCAGCATTAGCTTCAGTACGTGCTTGACGTACACGTCCTCTGTTTTCCCAAAGAGGAATGGACATCCCCACCGTCACACCATTATACTTCTGCGACGGTACCAGTTCTCCCATATAGCCCACCGAAATCTTAGGTAACCCCTGTGCACGTGCTACTTTTATCTGACGTTGGTTTTCCTTCACCTGTGAACCCAAATACAGAAGAGCCGGACTGGATGCTTCTGCTTGTACAAACCAACTCTCAAAATCCTGCGGTAAAGAATATTCCTCTGCGTATTCAGCAACCTCCAACTCCACACTCTGTCCTCCAGCCAAAGATGAAAGTAACGAAAGTTGCTGCTGCTGATTTACCTCCACCTGTTGCAACTGGTTTTCCATCTCCATCTGATTCAGAAGAGCCTTGTTATAATCAAGTTTATTGCCTTCCCCCTGTTTCAGCATATATTCATATGAAGAGGCTGTTTTTCTGGCCCAGTCTGTCTGCTGCGCATATATATAATGTAATGCATTCTGAAATACAAGTTCCACACATGCCTGTTTGGCTTGCAAAAGTATTTGTTGCCTTTGCTGTCGATAGTTCAGTTCTGCAGACTGATCCTGCAATACCGATAGTCTGGCGCGTTCAACATATGCCGTAGGGAAATCAAATTGTTGGGTCACACTAACATCCTTGCGATTTCCACCTGACGCAGGATGACTCCATAAGTATCCGAATTCAACTTCTGGGTCGGCAGGAGCAAGCCCCACATGATTGGCTTTCTGTTTGGCATTCTGCTGTTCTTTCAATACACGTAATGTTGTGCTACCTTGCTCTACGCGATTTAATACGGGAGCATATATATTCTGACCCATAAGGCCAAGAGTCAATACAGGCGCACATAGCATGCTTATTATTCTTCTCATATAGGTTTCTTCAACAAGTATTTATATTTATTCTCTGTGATGTGGTAAAAAACCACAGGAAAAATCATACTACCGATTACACTTATTGCTTGAGTTCGGCAACATGGTGTCCCTTATGTTCCGCATACCACCGATAGACGATTGGCATCACATAAATATTCAGCAACGTGGATGAGATAAGGCCTCCCAACACCACTATAGCCATAGGACTTTGTATTTCATTTCCAGGCTTATCACTATTTACAATAAGCGGAATCAAAGCCAACGCAGAAGTAAGAGCCGTCATCAGAATCGGGTTCAAACGGTCTATAGATCCATGCAGTACCGTCTCTTGAAGAGGGATTCCCTGCTGCTGAAGATGCTTGTATTTAGATATCAACAAGATTCCGTTTCGAGTGGCGACACCAAACAAGGTGATAAATCCTATGATGGAAGGGATACTTATCACTCCTGAAGTAAAGAATACAGATAATATGCCCCCGATGAGCGCCAGAGGAAGTCCAAGCAGGACTATCACAGAAAGCGATACATCATGAAACTCACCATAGAGCAAAAGGAAAATGACAAAGATGGCACATACCGAAGCTATCAGCAATGTTTGCCGAGCATTCTTGGCACTTTCAAATTGTCCTCCATATTCAATACGATAACCCTCTGGTAACACTATCTTTTCATCCAAGACACGTTTAATCTCATCTACTGCGCTACCCACATCACGCCCAGAAACATTGGCTTGTACCACCAGTTTACGCTGGACATTCTCTCGCGATATGGTTCCGGGACCACCCGCTGGCACAATATCCGCCACATCCTGAAGAGCGACCTTACATCCGTTCTCGGTATCTATCAGCGAACGACCCACCTGATCTGCAGTGGCAGTATAATTGCTATCAAGACGCAATACCAAATCGAAGCGTCTCTGCCCTTCGTAGATATCTCCCAACTTAGCACCAGGAAATGCCAGTTCTATATATCTATTGAAGTCCTGCATACTAATCCCATAATGCGCCAAAGCCTGGCGATTTGCTTTTATCTGCAACTGCGGAGTCTCCGTTTGCTGATCTACTGCCACATCCACTAATCCATCAATACCTTCGATGGCACTTTTTATTTGATTGCCTATCAAGAACATTCTGCTAAGGTCTGAGCCAAACAGTTTGATGGCAATGTTTGCCTTTGTACCAGAGAGCATATGGTCTATACGATGGCCAAGAGGTTGTCCTATGGCAAATACCACTCCTGGTACAGTTGCAATGTGGGTTCTCATATCATTAAACACCTCTGCTTTAGTGCGTTTATCCAAGCGAAATCTTACTTCCAACTCAGAACTGTTTGTTGCCTGCGAATGTTCGTCCAGTTCTCCTCGTCCTGTACGCCGTGCCGTTTCATACACCTCTGGTACCTTAAGCAACTCGCGCTCGAGCATTTCACCTAGCATCCCGTTAACCTCAAGTGATACTCCCGGTTGAGCCACAGCAGATACAACTGCACTCCCCTCGTTGAACTCCGGCAAGAAGCTACTGCCCATACTTAGCAGAAGTCCGATGGCAAGCGCGAAGCCCCCCAACGTACATCCCAACACGCCTCTATGATGTGACAGTACCCACTGCAAGGAATTGAAGTACGCTTTTGAAAGCCACGTGGTCAGCCGGCTGTCTTTCTGATTCTTGTCTAAATAGCGACTTCCCGTCAATATTGTATTGCACAACAGCGGTGTAAGGGTCATCGCCACTATCAGAGACATAAACAGGCTAATGATATAAGCCAAACCGAGGGGTTTGAGCATACGTCCCTCCATTCCCGAGAGAAAGAACAGAGGTACGAAAGCAACCATTATAATGAAAGTGGCATTCAAGATGCTGGAGCGAATCTCGCTTGATGCCTCATACACCACTTTTATGGCTGCTGCCTGTTGTTCCTTGGGAAGACGTCTATTCTCGCGCAAACGCTTATATACATTCTCCACATCTATGATGGCATCATCCACCAACGAGCCAATGGCAATACACATTCCGCCCAGCGTCATAGTATTTACATCCATACCTAAGACGTAAAGTACTATCAGAGTTCCCAGTAGAGATATAGGAATAGCAACCACTGAGATGACCGTAGTACGGAAACTGCCCAAAAACAGAAACAACACGATGATAACGAATGCAGCACCCTCCAAAAGGGCTCTTCCCACATTGTGCACGGAAGTCTCTATGAAGTCTGCCTGACGAAACACATGAGTGTCCAGTTGCACATCGCTCGGTAATGATTTCTTCACGTCCTGAAGATTCTTCTCTATCTGCTCCGTCACATCCAGAGTATTGATACTGGGTTGTTTGGATATAGAAAGGATAATGGCAGGTCTGGCATCACGCGATCCCATGCCCATCCTTACTGCCGAACCAATTCTCACCTGCGCCACATCAGATAATATTATAGGCTTCCCATTCACACTTTTCACCAGCGTAGAACCTATCTCATGCAGATCCGAGGTACGCCCCATTCCCCGTAGGGCATATTCATTACCATACTCACGTATTACGCCCCCTGTACTATTCTGACTCAGTCCGCTCACAGCGGCTTCCAGTTCAGCCATGGTTACCCCATAGACGTCCATTTTCTGCACATCTGCCAATATCTGGTATTGTTTCAGATCTCCACCGATTACGGTCACCTGCGCCACACCGCCTGTGGCCAAAATAGAAGGTTTCACCACCCAGTCTGCCAACGTGCGCAACTCCATCATGCTGGTGGTGTCACCTGCCTGCATACTCACAAAAAGGATTTCACCCATGATGCTGCTTTGCGGTGCCATAATGGGCGTGATACCTTCTGGCAACTCATCGCCCATAGCAACAATTTTCTCGTTGACAGTTTGTCTCGCGCGGTATATGTCTGTTCCCCAATCGAATTCAACCCACACAAACGAATAGCCGCTTAATGAGGTAGAGCGCACTCTACGCACATTCGTCGCACCATTTACAGCTGTCTCTATGGGATAGGTCACCAGGCGTTCTGTCTCTTCTGCCGTCATACCTTTAGTATCAGTCATCAACACCACAGTAGGGGCTGTCAGATCTGGGAATACATCAATATCCATCTGGCGCGTAGAGAGGAAGCCTCCCACTATCACCAAGACGGCTCCCAAAAGCACGATTAAGCGATTATGGAGTGAAAAGCGTATGATATGATTGATAAAATCCATTTTTTCTTAGTTTTATTGAAATTACTGAGGTTCAGGAGTATAGGTCAATGCGAATGTCCAGCATGGGGGTCTACTCCACCTGATGCCTGCGTGAGTTTCACCAGCACAGCTCCTTTGGCCACCACACGGTCACCTGCCTTCAGTCCTGATTGAATCTCCGTACGTTTTCCGTCAGTCCCTCCTATGGTCACCTCACGTTTCTCAAAAAGTTCTGGAGTCAACTGCACATATACGAAGTGTAATCCCATTTCCTCTATAAGAGACTCCACAGGCACAGTCAGAACCTCTCGTCCTGTCTCCGTCTGCACAAACATTTCCACCCACGAACCAGGTAACATATGAGTATTGTAGCGCACCTGGAATAGTACTGGTATATGTGGTTCCTGCACACTAATCTGTCTGCCATAGGAAAGCAGACATCCGTCAAGAGCAGAGAGTGAAGTCAAAGTGTCTGAATCTGATATCCGAATATAGGCATCCTTGATATGAGGAAGCAAACGCCATGATTGAGGCGCTACGAGGGCACGAAGTGTAAGCCAACGTGTATCGGTCACGCTCAACAGACTCTGCCCAGCCTCCACATACTGTCCGTTCTTGACGTTCACCTGAGCTACATACCCACGCACAGGAGACGTTACAGTCTGTGTTCCCCTGCCAAAAAGCCTCTTTAGGCTTTCATACTCAGCCCTTGCCGTTTCGTAATCCGCACGAGCATTCTGCAAGTCACTCTGACTTACGATATGCTCTTTTGCCAGTGGCTCTTTACGGTCCAATTCGGCTTTCGCACGCTTCCAGGCTGTCTCCGCCTCGTGAAAGCGCACGCTCAGATTTCCTTCTGCCGTGGTGCTGCCATCTACAACGAGTAGAGTCTCTCCTACGCGAACCTCCATACCTTCTACAGGAGGATTCGAACCCATGCGTACGACTCCTGCCGTTTGCGCCACCACATCACGTTCCTCGCCTTGAGCAGCCTGTACCTGAGCCATTACCCGAAGGGCTGGTCCAAAAGGGGTGAGCCGGCATACCACCGTACTGAAATCTGATTTCCAACTCATCTCTTTACTGAATGCCACTGTGTTGGCATTATGCAACTGCTGACTCTTCAAAGACTCATGCGCAGACGTCTGATCGGCATATACCTGAATAGGAATAGCTACCTGTTCCTGGACACCTTCTCCAGAATTGATCTTTATGTGCATTTCACCTTTACCCACCTTCTGAGGAGTCAAAACGAAGCTACACACCCCCGGACGTAAAAGAGAATCTGAGTGAAGCGTTTGACCTTTACCATCCACACAAAAGGCGAGCGATACTTTACCTTTTGCCAAAGGTTTGAAGTCTGACAGACGAGTCAGATGAACCAACAATTCTGATTGCTGTCCCACTATCAGAGGATCCGACTCGCAATATACTTCATAATGTTGTCCGTATGATGAAAGTGAGATTTTCTCAGAATGAACCTCTTCTGACTCATGACCGTGAGAATGAGACTTACCACACGACTCCAGCAGTCCTACCGCGAGCAAGACCACTATGTAAAACGACCTATATTTCATTTTCTACTGTACGATATAAACCATCACTAGGGCAGCAAAATTACAAAATACAGGCTGCAA
Organism: uncultured Bacteroidaceae bacterium; assembly: GCA_934394435.1. Taxonomy (GTDB): domain Bacteria; phylum Bacteroidota; class Bacteroidia; order Bacteroidales; family Bacteroidaceae; genus Physcousia. The sequence goes on along the minus strand of CAKRRN010000032.1, from coordinate 262 downwards.
CCAAGTTGCAAACAGCACATCAAGGCTCAAGAAAAACGGCAATTATCATAATCCTCAATGTTCAAGTAATATAGTCTTCGATGGCCAAGTAAGTCGTCTTCATTGGCCATTGAAGTCGTATTACTTTTTAGAGTGACTTTTTATTGATTTCCGCAGATACGTTTTCTCACGGTATAAACAGGGTAAAAAGATAGAAGCACTATCCATCTTGTAAAACGGTAATAGTAGACCGTTATAATAGTCCTTTTCTTTTTTTCTAACT
>CAKRRN010000031.1 GCA_934394435.1 uncultured Bacteroidaceae bacterium | reverse complement strand
TGACGAACTTTTTTTATGTCCGTATATGTGTGACTTCTGACAGACTTGAGATTTCGGAAGCTTTTTATATTAAATTTACGAGCAAAAGACGTATCTCTGCTCTTACAATAGACAACTTTTGTGGCAGGCTGTGCTTTCTTCTACAACTTGCCTTTGTTTTTCCCTACGTAATAAGGTAAAGGAGAGTCTTAAAAACTTATGTTCACATTATAAAACTCTTATTCACAAAGTAAAACTTATGTTCACGTTCTTTATGCGTTTGCTCTACTAATTTTGTGAATGTGATTTTGATGAATTATGTGAATATAAATGATGTTTAATTTTTATGCTTTATTATGAAACAAACTATTGACAATTTTCGTTTCTTAAATCGATCGGTAAGGCTATTTGTCCTTTTTACTGGTTTTATCGCGTTTATGTCTGCTTGTGAGGATAAGGAGTCTTCTGGCACGAAACAAGGAGAAGAACCCTTGACCAAAGCTTCTGTAGCTCCACGTAATCCTTTTTTGGCTTCAGAGCATTATAGTATCACGCATTTCAATTCTGCACAGACAGACGCTTTTCCGTACGCGGTGAAGGATGGTGTGTATCAGGTTAACCCAGAGGAGTGTGCTTCGACTTGGAGCGGTCCTGTCAATCTGATGACTTTGTCTTCTATTTCTTCTGATTATATGTGGGGGATGAGTAGCGATCGCGTGTCTTACTTGAAAGTGTCAGATGGTAAGTTTGAACGTGTGGCAGAGGTCGGACTCCCAGGTTTGACCATGCGCACCAAAGATGAATTGATTAGACTTTCGGCAGATTATTCTTCTTATGACGAATTGTCAAACGTTGCTGTTGGCATATTGGGAGAACATCCACAGATGTCTATGGCGAATGGTAACTATGTGTTATGTGACAAGGATAACTATGTCTACACTAATGCAGGGCGCAAGATAGCACGTTATCGTTTGAAGAATCCTGCTGCTCCTGCGGAGGGTATTGTTTTGGATAGTCAGATTGATTTATCAGAGCATATTTTTGGATCATACACCTTGGTGGGTACTATTATGACCTATGATGGGCATCTTGTTGTGGCTGCACAAAAAGGTTTATTGGTGCTTGATCGGGGTTTGACAACCATAGAAGACAGTTATCCCTTGCCAGAAGGTCAGATTCTCACCAATTCTGTTTCCGTTGATGAGAATGCTGTGTATGTGGCAAGTAATAGTACTGAGGCTAATGGTCGCGGTTTGATGCAAAAGATTATCTGCAAGGATGGTAAGTTCTCTACGAAGGAATCCGATGGTGCATGGCAGGCATCCTACGATGGCGGTCCAGCAGCTCCTTCTATTAAGTTAGGGTACGGAACGGGTTCTACTCCTACTTTGATGGGATTTGGGAAGGACGAGGACAAGTTGGTGGTAATAACGGATGGAGCCAAGAGAATGAAACTGGTTGCTTTTTGGCGTGAAACAATTCCTGCTGACGCTCGGGTGATAGAGTCTGGAAATCCTCGTCTTGCTGGACAGTTTGAAGTTACTTGTGGCCTTCCTGCTTCTACGGAATGGGTACAGTCTGAACAATCTGTTGTGGTTGGAGGTTACGATGCATTTGTTGTCAATAATATCAATTCTACTGTACAGAAAGTGACCGATAAAATTATTGGTGTGCTTGCTATTGGTCCTCTTTTGGCAGGTCCACAGGGAGTGGAGTGTGTCAGATGGAATGCAAGTGATAATAAATGGGAATCTCGTTGGACCAGAGCTGACATCAGTTCTGTAAGTATGATACCTTCTTTGAGCCTTTCTTCGGAGATGGTGTTTGTTAACGGTTGGTATGATAATGTGGGATGGGAGATTACAGGACTTGACTGGCGTACGGGAAGAACACGTCATGAGATAAAGCTCGGAAAGAGCAATCGTGGTAATGGCGCATATGCGATTCTCCAGTATTTCCCCAATGGCGATTTGTTGTTTAATTCTGTTGCAGGGCCTTTCCGTGCGACCTTAAAATAAACAAGAACGAACAGATATAAATATATGCCTTATGAATACGAAGCTATTGCTCTTTTCTCTCCTCGTGGCACTATGCATGTTTACAGGATGCTCAGAGGATAATTCAGCGACAGACCCATCTGGCAAGACCATCACAATTACCGAGAACGAGTTGAAGGAAGCCGTCTATTACACTTTCCCGCTAATGATCATGGATGCCACAGAATCGGTAGAAACAAATACTGAGACATTCGCTCCTGACATAGCGCGTGCACCAATCAACCAACTTATCCATGCAGTAAAGATGGCAGATGCATCGAGCACATCGGTGGTGACACCTAATGTAGATACCTATTACAGCAGGTTGTGGATGGATCTAAGTGAGGAACCCATTGTGTTTGAATTTCCAGATGTCAAAGACCGATTCTGTAATGTTCAGGTGCTCGACGCATGGACCAATACATGCAATCTCATCACCGATGGTGGGACATATGTATTTGCTAAGAAGGGGCAGAAGGTTACTATTCCTCAGGGAGCTACTCTTGTGGAGATGCCTACGACGATGGGATGGTGTATTATACGCATTCTCAATAACGGAGAGGGAGACTATGCGAATGTGAAGAAGATTCAAGATGCGATGAAGGTTTATCCTATGTCCGCCTATGGCAATGCAGGATATGTTGCCCCTAAGGGCACTTACGATGCATCAAAGGAGGTGAATCCAGTAAGAAAATGTATGGCGATGTCGCTTGAGGAATATTTTGCCAAGGCAAACTTACTCATGGAGAAGAATCCTCCTTTGAGCTTTGATACCGAGATAATAAATCGTATGAAGAAACTTGGAGTGGGGCCTGGTCTTGAACTGAAGCAGATTGAGAACGGAGCAGAGATGTTTGCCAACATCAAGGCTTCATTCAAGGCTGATGCAGTAAAGATTGCTGCGACTAACAAGAAGAGTATCGGAGGAGTATGGGCATATTTCCAGGAACCTATAGGTGACTTTGGCCAAGCCTATGATTATCGCGCTGCCGTAGCGTTGGTTGGACTTGGTGCCAACACAAACGAAGTGGCTATTTATCCTCGTGCTGACTACGATTCCAATCAAGAAGCCCTTCATGGCGCAAATACCTATACGTTGCACTTCAGTTCACTCCCTCCGGTTAAAGACGGTGGCTTCTGGTCGATAACAGCTTACGGAGACGACGACTATCTGATTGATAACCCTATTAACAGATATAATGTTACTGACCGTAGCGAATACAAGCTTAATGCTGACGGAACGCTCGACATCACATTGTCGGCCAACGACCCTAAGGATGGCTCTTATTGGTTGCCTACAGGCAGTAAAGGTTTCCATCTGTTTATGCGTATGTATCTGCCAGACTTAAAGAAGCTTGATAGCTGGTCCCCACCAACTATCAACAAGAAATGAGGAAGGTATTGTAGTGTGAGAGGTTTGGGCTTGTTCCCCCTCTCTTCTGCTCATTCTTTGCCCCTAATGTTATAATGGGGATGTGTATACAAAAAAGGCGTGTTTTTATTGCTGTCCACTAAAAATGGGGCTTATATACCTTATAATTAAACTTTTGACTGTATCGTGTCTCTTTTGGGCTAAAGATAGTAATAGTAGTCAAAAATCTTAATTCTTGTATAAACAGTCGCAATAATGATGTTTATAGTGTTTTGGTGGAAATATTAAGGGTTTTTGGTGGACAGCAATTTTTTTTAGGAGAAAGTTCCTATTACTATTTCCGAATGGCTTTTTCCTTGCAAAAAAACTTGTCTAATGGATATTGTGTAAGAAAAAGTTCCTATTTTTGTCTTGCAAAGCGTGCACGACTTTTTAAAATGTCAAGGTAAGAAGTTGTTGCCATGCAATGCAAACATAGGAATAGTCGGTGTATGGAGACATCTTCAGAATTTTTGAGTCCAGACATTTACTATGCTCTGGCTTGCTTTACGAATGTACTGACGGGAATCTTCTGTTCTGTCGTCAGATGGTGTCATATGTGTCGCCCTTATGAAAGTCGTGGTGACTTCTTCTATCCTGTTCGCCGTCAGGTATCGTTGTTTTTTATCCTAATAGCATTGCAGTTTCCTTACGTGTTGCATCCTTCAGACGCATGCTGCTGGTTTTTTGTGCGTTCTTTTGGGGTAATATATTATCCCATCTGTATAGCGATGTTGCTTCATGGCTATTTTCGTGTAGGGCAAACAGACAAGCGTATACGTTTGTGTTATTTCCTTCCTATATTTCTGATAGGAGTGCTTATGTTGCTGTTCTTTGTCTGTTGGGACACTCTGGTTGTACGTTATCCTGTTTGGATTCAGTGTGTGACAGGTATTGTAAGCCTACTGCTTTCTGTCGGTTTGATTCGTGAATGTTGGTGGTTAGGTCGTCGCATAGATGAGTATCATGCTCAGAATTTCTCTAATGAGAGCGATTTTCCTTATGCCTTTGCTCGTAAGGTCATCTATCAGCCCATATTGTGGGTACTTGTCATGTGGGTCGTTTTTCTTTCTGACAGCAAAGCGGTTAAGATGGTGGTTGACTTGTTGTCTTCCGTTTGGATGCTTTTCTTCTTATGCCTTATACTTCATCCCAACCGTAAGTTCCATTCCGAAAAGGCGAAAGAGGATTTTGAGATGATGAAGCGTGCCAGTATGGAGGCTATCCGAGCGGAGGAAGAAGAGTATGAGCAGGGTGCCATACTAGAAGAGTCCATTGATGACGCGAATGACGCGAAATTGCCTCTACGGAAGAGATTCTCTGCAGAGGATCTGGAGGTGGCAAAGGATGAGGTACTGTCCATCGTAAGTCGACGTTATCTTGAGCCAGGTCTGAAACGTGTGGAGGTGGTGCGCGATGTGAGGAAATCTACTCAGGCGTTGGCAGGAGCCTTCATCACCCAAGTGGGTTTCTATAGACTTGTTAATGCATTTCGAATCCAACATTACGAGCGTCTAATGCGCTCTTCTTCATCTATTGTGAACCAGGATGTAGCCGCCGAACAATGTGGGTTCAAGAATAGGTGGGCACTTTCTAATGCTCGCAAGCGTATGGAGAATTTCGACTACACGCTCATTGAGGAGTATTTGTAGCATGGTTTGCTTCCAGAACAGGTCCTAAGATACTTTGTAAAGTATCCTAAGATACTTGACGAAGTATCCTAAGATAGTTGGCGAAGTATCCTAAGATACTTTGAAATGGTAAGGTAATATAGCAATAAAAAGTCACTCTAAAAAGTAAGTCGGCTTCAATAGCCAATGAAGCCAGCTTCAATAGCCAATGAAGCCGTATTCTATGGACAAGTAATATAGTATTACTTTTTGGCGACTGCCTTGTTAAGTAACTTAACACCCCCTATGTTTGTCGGGTGGGTCATCTTATGCTTCAGGTATTCTTTCGTTCCTCTTTTGCCTAAAGCATGAAGGTGAAGCCCTTCCTTCATTTTGCCTTCTGCCTTGTGGACATAGCCCACTATGCCTTCGACACGTCTGGAAACAATCTGCTCGGAAAAAAAAGCTAATATGAATCGGTATATAATGACCGATTTGTGATTATGGCAGACGCAGTCTGAAGGTTACGCGCCCCTTTTCTTGTTCTTGGTGTAGCGTGAGTGTGCCTCCTGACGCACGCATGATTTGTCTGGAGAGGGACAGTCCGATGCCAGATCCTTCTGCTTTTGTGGTGAAGAAAGGTACGAAGATGTGTTCAGCCACATCTTGTGGAATCAATTCGCCTGTGTCCGTCACATCAATAATAATAGCCTCCTGTTTGTCCGTCCATGCCCTTACGCTTATCTCGCCCCCCTGGGTGGTGGCTTCCACAGCGTTCTTTAATAAGTTGCTCAGCACGTGCGACATCAGACTCTCATCTGCGTATATCAATAAATCAGTAGGTTCTACAGTTATAGATACCGTCTTGGGGCAGAGCGAGACCATACGCTGAAGGAACGGTTTCACATAGAAGAGTGTGGGTGCAGGAGTGGGAATATGAGTGAAACGACGGTACGTCTGTACGAACTTGAGCAGCTCCTCACCAGTCCTTCTGATAGTTTCCAGCCCAGTGCGTAATTCGCTGTCTACCTCTTTCCCCTCCTGCTCATCCTGCTCCAGTCGTGCCTGTAGGGTTCCGCTCAGTGAAGTTACGGGCGTGATGGTGTTCATAATCTCATGTGTGAGCACCCGTGTGAGTTTAATCCAGGAGTCCACCTCGCGGTTGTCCAGTTCACCCTCCACGTTGCTCAGTGCGATGATGCGTACGCGCTTGCCTCTTAGTGTGGTAGCGGTCTCATGTTTAGCAAGCCGCTCGTCAGTCCATGCCTGTGGTGCTATCTGACCCATGTGTGTTAGTGTCTCGGCATGCAGCAGGTGCAGAGCAGCCTGGTTGCGCAGCAAGATGTTGTCGCGCTCGTCCACCACCATTAGTCCTGTGTCGGTGGCGTTGAGCATCATCTCGAAGTATCGCTCGTGCTCCATCTGCTCGTCTCGGGCATGTTGTAGCACCTCCTTGATGCGGTTGAGCCAGTGGTTGATGCTGTTGTGTCCCGTACCTCGGCGCGTACGCTCTGAGAAGCGTAGCGTGTAGTCGGCATTCTCCACTGCGTCAAAGAGCAGACGCAGGTTGGCCTTGTCGCGCCTGTGTCTATGCCACAGGCTCAAGTATGCCGCGCCTGTCAAAAGCAGCAGAGCCAGCAGAACGAGTGTGTCAGAGCCCATATCTCTTTATTTTATTGTATAAGGTCTGTCTGGAGATGCCCAGTCTCACTGCCACAACAGACAGGTTTCCCTCGCATTCGCGTATGGTCTTCTCTATCATGCGGTGTTCCATCTCGTCCAGCGTTTGCACCTCCTCCATCGGTTTCTCACGCCGTGTGCTACCTCCATCGATGTCCTCTGTCTCTATGCAGCCTCCATCGCTCAGTATCACAGCCTTCTCCATGGCGTGCTGCAGTTCGCGTATGTTGCCGTACCAGGGCATAGAGGCCAGCTTGTCGGTTGCCTCACGCGACAGACGAAGCCCCTCCTTGCCATACATGTCAGCATATCTGTGCACGAAGATTTCTGCCAGTGGCACGATATCCTGTGGTCTCTGTCTGAGTGGGGGCAGGTGTAGGTGTATGGTGTTGATGCGGTAGAGCAGATCTTCGCGGAAGGTTCCCTCGCTCACCATCTGCTGCAAATCCCTGTTGGTGGCACACACCAGCCGCACGTCCACAGGTATCTCTGTGCTTCCGCCCACTCTCACAATGCGTCTTCGCTGTAGTGCAGTGAGCAGTTTGGCCTGTAGACCATAGGATAGGTTGCCTATCTCGTCGAGGAAGAGTGTGCCTCCGTTAGCCAGTTCAAATTTACCAGGACGGTCGCTCTTGGCATCTGTGAAGGCACCCTGCACGTGTCCGAAGAGCTCACTCTCAAACAGCGTCTCGCTTATCGCTCCCATATCTACGGGCAGAATCTGTGCGCTAGATCTGGTAGAGAGACGATGAATTTCACGTGCTAGCACCTCCTTGCCTGTGCCGTTCTCGCCTGTTATCAGGATGTTGGCATCCGTTGCCGCCACTTTCTCCACCATTCGCCTCAGCGAGTTCATGGCAGGAGAGTCACCCCAGAACATGCCTGATGTCTCTTGTCCAGCCCTGTTTTGTCCCGTGGGCTTGTCCTTGTCGCGTGCTGCAGTCAGGGCTTCCATCATCCGCTTGTTTTCAAAGGGCTTCACCACAAAGTCCATAGCCCCTTCCTTGATTCCGCGCACAGCCAGGTCTATGTCGGCATAGGCAGTGAAGAGCACCACCTTGGTTTGTGGAGCAGCCTGTCTGATTTGCCCTAGCCAGTAGAGTCCTTCGTTGCCATTATTGGTGCTGAAGCGTGGAGCCTTTTCGCCTGATGCCTGTATCGGGTTGTCTTCTTCGCCCGTAGCCTTGCCGAAGTTCATGTCCAGTAGCACCACGTCGGGGCGGTTCTCGCGCAGGTGTGCAGGGATTCCTGCAGGATTGGCAATGGTCACGATGTGCTCAAAGACGGGTTCCATGAGCATACGCACGGTGGTGAGAATATTGCGGTTGTCATCCACGATGAGGAGTGTTCCTTGTTTTTCCATGTAGTGAATTTCTTCTTCCAAAATACGTTGCAAATGTACGCATTTGTGACGAAAGTCACGCTGTGGCTGTATAATAATTGTACATCATTGTCCAAGAATTAGACATGTGATAAATCGCGGTTTATTCGTAACATGTTGATAGTGAGTGACCATTGAGTTTTGGCACGCCTCTTGCAACAGATAAGACGGAAACAAATAAAATTATGCAGATGATAAAGAAAAAACTCACACTTCTCTTGGTCTTGGCTTTGCTGCCAGCGGTTTCCGCGTCGCTACGGGCACAGAAGCAGGTGTGGACCATGGACAGTTGCATGCATTATGCAGTGCTTCATGCCAGTGATGTGCAGCGCCAGCGTATTGCCACTCGCCAGCGTGAGCAGGACTATCGCAAGGCAGTCTCTGATTTCTTGCCCTCGTTGGGTGCTCAGTTGAGCGCGCAATACCAGTGGGGACGTAATGTGGACCCCGAGACCAACACATATAATAATGTGACTACGTTCAATAATTATTGGCAGCTTTATGCTTCGCTCAACCTCTTCGATGGGTTTGCTACGGTCAACGCCTTTCGTCAGGCGCGGCTTGCCAAGCGTTTCTCGCAGACAGCCCAGCAGAAGGTGGCTGATGAAATAGCCAGCGATGTGATGCAGAAGTACGTCGAGGCTGCCTATGCCCAGGCTTGTATCAGCATTGCTCAAGACAAGCTGGACGAGAGTCGTCGGCTGCTGCATAAGACCCAGTCGCTCTACGAACTGGGCGAAAAGGGTAGGCCTGATGTGGTGCAGATAGAGTCGCAGGTGGCAGAGGACGAGTATAACCTCACCCATCAGCAGAACGCCTCTGCCCAGGCTCTGCTTGACCTGAAAGCCTCAATGAACTACCCCGAGGGCGACTCTCTGACGATAAGTCTGCAGACTACCACCATGCAACCAACTCTCGGTGAGTCTGTGGATGCAGAGCAGGTGTTCTCCATCTTTCAGCATCTCTCTCCTTCGCTGCTCGAGGCTGAGTTCAATGCCGAGACGGCGCGCCTGGGGGTGCGTATTCGTAAGGGATATCTGATGCCCAGCATAAGTCTGAGCGCAGGCATCTACACCAGTTATTATCGCAACATCTCCTATTCGGGCAGTGCCACTCCCTTCGGGTCACAGTTTCGAAACAACCGAGGTGAGTACTTCGGGGTCACTCTCTCCCTACCTTTTCTTAGCGCAGGTAACTGGCACGCTTTACGCCAGGCCAAGAACAACTGGCACACCTCGCTCATCAACCTGGATGAGCAGCGGCGCAAGGTGCACGATGAGGTTGCCAAAGCGGTGATGGACATGCAGGGCTATGAGCGCGAGCTGACGCAGATGACCCGCAAGCAGGAGTCTGACTCTGTGGCTTATCATGCCACCAACCGCCAGTTCGAGGAGGGAATGCTTTCCACCTTTGACCTACAGACTTCGGCACGCACCCTGCTCGAGAGTCGTGTCAAAACTCTGCAGATGCAGATGCTGTTGGTGATGAAACGTCGCTTGGTGGAGTATTACCAGGGTAAGCCACTGGTGAGGGATTGAATACAATTATTTATATGAGCATCCTTTAGAAAAATCACCAAACCGAAGAAACTTATAAACGAATAAACGCACAAAACAATGGACATACAGATTCAAAAGAAACATTATCTCATCCCTCGCAAGTATTGGGGATGGTTGGCAGGCGGTGTTGTGCTCGTGGGCATACTGGTGGCGCTGGGACTAACTAACTTCTCTGCCACGCTCAGAGTAGACCGCAAGGGACTCAATATAGGAGAGGTCAAGCGCGATCGCTTCAATGACTATGTGTCGGTGGACGGACAGGTAACCCCCATCAGCACTGTGCAGATAAGCAGTGAGGAGGGTGGCATCGTACAGGAGAAAGTGGTGGAGGAGGGTGCGCATGTGAATGCGGGCGACGTGATTATACGCCTTTCCAACTCCGACCTTGACCTACAGATACTCAATGCAGAGAGTGAACTGGCAGAGAAGCAGAATATCCTGCGCAACACACAGATAACCATGGAACAGGATAAACTTAATAATTCCAACGAGGAATTGCAACTCTCGCAGGATGTGGTGACTAAGAAGCGTGCCTACGAGCACCAGAAGGCTCTATGGGACGAGCAACTGGTGGCCAAGGAAGACTACCTAAAGGCCAAGGAGGACTATGAACTCTCACGCAAGAAGCATGACCTTATCAGCGAGCGCTTGCGCAAGGACGCGCAGCTCAGAAAGTCGCAGGTGGACCAGATGAACGATAACCTGGAGTCCATGCAGCGTAATGTGCAGCTGGTGCGCGAACGCAAGGCACGGCTGGAGGTGCGCAGTAGCATCTCTGGCGAGCTGGGGCTGTTGGACGTGGAACTGGGTCAGCACATCTCGGCAGGACAGCGTATCGGAGTTATCAATGACCTAAGCGACTACAAGGTGCAAGCACGGGTAGACGAGCATTACATCGATCGCGTGCAGACGGGGCTTACCGCCACCTTCAAACAGAACGGCAAGGAGTACAATCTGAGTCTGCGCAAAGTGTATCCCGAGGTGAGAGACGGACGTTTCCGCATCGACTTTGTGTTCCGAGGCGAGCGTCCTGCCAACATACGCACAGGTCAGACTTATTATGTGGATTTGCAGTTGGGCGAGTCGAAGGAGGCTGTTATCATCCCGAAGGGAACTTTCTATAGTATGACAGGCGGACAGTGGATTTTCGTACTGGACAAGGATGGTCATAAGGCCTATCGCCGCAAGATCTCCATTGGCAGACAGAACCCCCAGTACTATGAAGTGCTCGACGGACTGGAGCCAGGTGAGCGCGTCATTGTGAGCGGCTATGAGGCTTACAAGGACAGCGAGGTGCTGGTGCTGGAGTAAGGCTGTTTCGTACATGCCCTAAAATGGAGGGCTATACACAGAGAGAAACGATTTAATCGTAATATATGTAAATGAGACTTTTCAACAATATGATGAGTTTGGGCTCATACTTCACTTTCCTGTCACGCAACAGAGTGTATGCGTTCATCAATGTGCTCGGATTTTCGGTAAGCCTGATGTTCTCGGTGCTGATAGGGCTGTATGTCTATGGCGAATACACCACCGATTCGATGCACAGCAAGGCCAATCGCATCTATTCTCTCGCTTTCGAGGTGAATGACGAGGACGGGCTCAATCGTTACGATGGCTGTCACCACAACGCGGAGGGCATGTTGCGTGGTCGCATCCCCGAGATAGAGTCGTTCTGTGCCATTGTGCGCAATGAGGTCAACTATGAGCTGCCCGACCAGACTTACCTCCAGGGCGCCACCCTCATGGCTGACTCCACCTTCTTCCGCATCTTTGACTTTCCCCTCCTGCAGGGCAATCCCAGCCAGGTGCTCGAGGACGCGGATGCGGCGGTAGTGAGTGAGGAGTTCGCACGTCGCCTGTTTGGTGGTGAAGACCCTATGGGCAAGACCCTTGCTTATAGTACTCGAGGCGGGCGCGTAAGGCTTAGGGTGACGGGTGTGATGGGTAGCATGCGAGGCTCATGCATCAAGCCTGCCGATGTCATTGTAAACTTTTGGAATGCAGGCAACTTTAATTCTGCCGATGTGGATGCTGACTGTAGTAACACCTTTGGAGCACATTTCTTCATTCTGGCTCGCGAAGGAGCCAGCCTGGAGGGGAAGGGATCTCAGATAGACAAATGCCTGAGCAGCATGCCCCTGTATGCCTTGAATGATAAGGTGAAGGATGGGTATGTGCGTAGCTATCTTATTCCTCTGCGTCAGGAATATCTTGGCGAGGGCGCAGATGGAACTGAGGTTGTCTGCCATGGCGATGTGCGCCAGGTGCGTGTCCTGCTCGTTGCGGGCTTGCTGGTCCTGCTCTTTGCCATCATCAACTACATCAACCTGACCGTGGCACAGTCAGGACAGCGTGCCCGCGAGATGGCTGTGCGCCGACTGCTGGGAGCACAACGCACCGCCATCATGCACCGCCTGGTGGGCGAGAGTGTGCTTATGAGTATGCTATCCCTGCTGGTGGCTCTGTTCCTGGCTTGGGCTGTGGCTCCCTATGTGGGCGGTCTGCTTCAGACCGAGATTGTACTGGCTGACCTTCTCAAGCCTCTTCCCTTGGCATTGCTGCTCATGCTTGCAATCCTCTCGGGTGTGCTTTCTGGCATTGTCCCAGCGGTGGTGCTGTCACGCGCCAAGCCTATTGATGTGGTGCGCGGAACGTTTCGCCATCAGTCCAGGATGTTTTTCAGTCGTGTCTTCATCGTGTTCCAGAATGTAGTCACTATCACCATGGTAGCACTCGCATTGGTCATGCTGCTTCAGGTGCGCCATCTGGTCACCGCCCCTCTGGGTTACAATACACACGCCTTGATGAGCGTGGACGTGAGTCGCTCGAAGCCAGCCGATGATTCGCTCTTCACTCAGAGACTCAAGGAACTGCCTTTCGTGAAGCGTGTGTCCTGGGCTAAGGGGCTTCCGCTCTATGGTAGTAATGGTCCTGGATTTCAGGTAGGTGATAAGATTCTGTACATGCGTCTGCTCATCGGAGACTCTTCCTATGCTGACATGTTGGGGCTCCAGGTGGTTGCTGATAAACATTCGGGGTCAGCTACACGTATGTATTACAACGAGAGTCTGCAACGGACATTTGATGCCTTGGGCACTGAGGAGCAGGAAACAATCAACAAGGGGATTTCTACGATCCTACCCATGATGGGCGTGAATGCTGATGTGGAGTACAATGGCACAGTGAGGGACTTCTGCATGGGCGACATCACAGGTACGGAAAAATTGGTGGTAGTGGTGATTCAAGATCGTATGCGCTTTGCCAGTCAGATACTGGTGGAGACGCAGGGTAACGAGACCGTGGCTTGGGAACAGGTGCGTGATGTATACCGAAGTGTGTTTCATATGGACATGGAGGAGCAAAACCCCTATCTGGAGCAACGCATACGCGAGAACTTTGCCAGCCAGCGCCGTCTCTCCCATATCGTTATGCTCTTTGCCGGAGTGGCCATGCTCATATCTTTCATGGGACTGGTGGCTATGAGCATGTATTTCATCAGGCAGCGTCAGAGGGAGATTGCCGTGCGCAAGGTGTTTGGCAGCCGCAACAGCCAGGTGTACCGCCAGTTGGTGCGCACCTTCCTTGCTTATGTCCTGTTGGCCTTTGTCATCGCTGTGCCTATAATATGGTATGTGGGTGGCCACTGGCTCGCAGGCTTCAGTTACCGTATCACGCTTAGCCCCTTGGTATTTCTGGCTGCAGGTGGATTCTGTCTGCTTGTATCCTTGGTGGCTGTCTCGGTGCAGAGCTACATGGCGGCCAATGAGAATCCAGTAAATCATCTGAAAGAAGAATAAACCAAATAATTATGAATAAGATAACGAATGCATTGAAAAACCTTCCACGCCGTGGACAGCACAACTTGCAGAAGGTGCTGTGTCTGGCACTGGGTTTGGCGGTGAGCGCGGTACTCATCACCGAACTGAATTTTGAGCAGACCTATGACCAGTGGTTTCCCGCATGGGACCGCACTTATATTCTCAAAGAGCAGGTGACACGTACTGGTGATCAGTCTCCCTCTGACTATTGGCAGACTCCTGGAGCCATCGCGCCGGGCATGAAGAGGTATGCGCCCATCGTGGAGGCTGCCACGCGCATCACCAATGTCTCCATAGGGGCGCAGTGCCGGCTGGATGCCGAGCACTCGGTGGAGGCGGATGTCATAGCAGCGGACACCAGTTTCTTTGAGATCTTTCCCCGTCCCATCCTTGCGGGTAAGGCGCGTGAGGTGCTCTGCAAGCCCTACTGCTGCATGGTAAGCCGTAGTGTGGCTGAAACCATGGGAGGTGATGTGATGGGAAAGAAGTTTACCATTGCCGAGTTTGGCGACACACCCTTCGAGGTGGGAGGCGTGTTTGAGGACTTCCCCTGGGGTGCCTCGCTGCACGGCACACAGATATTGCTCTCTATGGCCACCATGAACGAGAGTTCGACGGGCAACTGGTTGGGCAACGACCGATACAAGTCCTACATCCGTTTGGCCAAGGGACACACGGCAGAGGACATGCAACCTTATATACAGAAGATGATGCAGGAGAACGTGGACATGGACGGACTGCGTTCGGCAGGAGTGGACCTTCAGTTTGTCCCCTATCTGCTCTCCGAGCGATACACCCACGACAGTTATGTGCGCATGATGAGCTGGATACTGGGCATCATGGCTGTGGTGCTACTCTTTATTTCTGTGATGAACTATCTGCTCATTGCCATTGGCAACCTGGTGAACCGCTCCACAGAGATGGCTGTACGCAAGTGCTTCGGTGCGGGCAATGGGGATATCACAGCCATCACCTTTTCCGAGTCGTTCGTGCATGTGCTGTTGGCTGTCTTGCTGGCAGCGTTGCTGCTCTTCGCCTGCCGTGGCACTATCGAGACTTACCTCTCAGCACCCCTTAGTGCGCTTGTGTGCAACAGGGGTAGTTGGGTACTGGTGGCCATCTGTGTGGGCATAGTCCTGCTGGGTGGAGTGGTGCCTGGATGGCTCTATGGACGTGTGCCTGTGGCTGTGGTGTTTCGTGGCTACGCCCAGAACCGCCGTCGCTGGAAGTTGGCTTTGCTGGCTGCACAGTTCTGCATCGTAGGATTGTTTGCCAGTCTGCTCTATACGGTGCAGGCACAGTATGGTTTGATGGTGAGTCTCAATCCCGGTTATGACGCACAGGATGTGGCCATCCTCAGCGTGCAGGGCGCATCGCCAGCCGACCGCAAACACATCTTGCAGGAACTCTCACGCATGTCGCAGGTGCAACTGGTGTCATCGGCCTGGACCATCCCCCTGGAACAGTATGGAGTGTCGGGCGACAATGTCCTGCTGCCAGGAGACGACCGCGAGATTTTCAACGCCTCGGACTTTTATGATGTGAGTGATGATTATCTGGAGGTTATGGGCATGAGACTGAGCCAGGGCACTTTCTTCACCGAGCGCAATGACAGTTGTCACCAGTTGCTCGTAAGCGAGTCCTTCGCGCAGCGCATCAGCGAGGCTGCTGGCTGGAAGGATGGTGCGCTGGGCAAGCGGGTGCGTGTGACGGGGCACTCTGACCAGGCCTATACGGACGGCATGACCATTGTGGGTATCTTCCCCGACATTAAAGTAGGAGGGTGCAGCACCCGGGGAAGCCAACTCAAGGAGCGTCCGCAGTTCTTTACCTACAGTCCCCAACCGTGTGACAATATGCTCATACGCTTCCATCATCTGACAGCCGATGATATGGCACAGGTGTTGCAGCGAGTGGAGGGCATGATGCCCGGAAAGACGGTACACCTGAAGTCGTGGGCAGCCGAGATGCGTGACCAGTATCGCGAGCAACTCAGTTTCCGAAACGCCATTGCCATCTGTGTGGTGGTGACGCTCTGCATAGCCCTCTTTGGTCTGCTTGGTTACACAGCCGATGAGGTCAACCGCCGAAGCAAGGAGATGGCTGTGCGCAAGGTGAATGGTGCTGGCATGAGAGACATCCTGGAACTCTTCCTCAGGGATATCCTGCGTGTGGCAGTGCCGTCGGTACTGGTGGGAGCGGCTCTCTCCTGGGGTATCGCCCGTCAGTGGCTCACTTCGTTCAGTGAGAAAACGAGTCTTTCACCCTGGATCTATCTGTGTACCTCGCTGGTGGTATTGGCTGTCATCTCCCTCTCGGTGATGTTCAACTGCCGCCGTGTGGCCATGTCCAATCCCGTGAAGTATCTCAAGGACGAATAATAATCTCAATACAGAAAATATGAAACGAATATTATATTTTAAAGCTTTCGGCGTGTATCTGTCGCGTAACAAGTTTTACACGCTGGTCAATATGCTGGGTTTTTCGGTGAGCATGATGTTTGTCATCCTCATCATGCTCTACGCTCGCCAGGAGTACAGTATCGACAAGTGTATCGATAAGGGCGATCGTATTTACACCGTATGTACCTACAACGGCGATGACGAGCACCTGGACTGCCGTGAGGGTAGCCACTGGTACACTCAGCGTACCATCCAGAAAACATTTCCGCAGGTGGAGATGACCTGCGGTGTGACCTATTCAGACCATGAGGTGGGGGTAGGTGATAAGACACTGCAGACCGAGGTGGCTTTTGTGGACAGCACCTTCTTCCGTATGTTCTCCATTCCGCTTATAAAGGGCAATGCCACCCATGTACTCGATGATATGAATGCCGCTGTGGTGAGCGAAGAGTTCGCGCACACGGCGTGGCCAGGTGAAAACCCCATAGGTAAGCGCATACAAATGGATGGCATGGATGACCTCTTTGTGCATGTGATGGGAGTTTATTCTGGCATGGAGGGTACCTCCTTCGGACAGGCCGACATCATTATGCGCTTTGAGCACGTACGTTACATCAACGATTATCTCACAGCTTCGCACATGGGCAATGCTACAGGCACCTCAGTGTTTGTGCTGGCGCGACCTGACTGTGACCTCAGCACCCAAAATGCGGCCTTCGACCAGATGTATAAGGACATGGGCTTCTGGTACTACACCATGGAGGGGGCGCAGACACACACACGACTTGTGCGCTTCAGCGACCGCTATTTCTCTGATACATTATCATCGGCCAATGATGAGCACCAGAGTTTACGCGGCGACCGTCGGCTGGTGAATATTCTGTTTGCGGCAGGCCTGGTCATCCTACTCTTCTCTGTATTCAACTACATCAATCTAAGTACGGCACAGAGCGGAAAACGTGCCCGTGAGATGGCCACGCGCCGACTGATGGGTGCACAGCGCAGGGACATCGTTCTTCGACTGATGAGCGAGGGGTTACTCCTATGCCTCCTGTCTATGGCGTTGGGCGCGGTGATGGCATGGGCGGCCAGCTCGTATGTGAACTCATTGCTCGGCACCGAGATTGACATGACGAGGCTCTTCGATCCCCTGCTCTTGCTGGGCATCCTGATGCTGGTGCTCCTGGTGGGAGGTGTGTCGGGCGCAGTGCCTGCTTCTATTATCTCACGGGTGCGCCCCATTGATGTGGTGCGTGGAACCTTCAGACTCAAGGCGCGCATGACCTTCGCCCGTGTGTTCATAGTTCTGCAGAATGTAGCCACCATCGTGATGGTGGCGGCAGCCCTAAGCATCTGGATGCAGACACATCATCTCATTCACGCACCCATGGGATACAGTCTGGAGCATCTGATGGTGTTGCCTTCCATTTCAGGTGACACCACGAAGGTACAGGCTTTCATAGGCGAGGTACGCAAGCTCTCCTGTGTGCAGAGCGCGTCACTCTCGATGGGCTATCCCCTGCAAGGTGGCAACAACAACACCATTACGCATGAGGGACATCCTGTGAGTCTGCAGGTGATGTATGCTGATAGCTGTTTCTTCAAGACGCTGGGACTGAAAATTGCCCGTGACAACCATCAGGCTGATCCTACAAAGGGCATTTGGGTCAACCGACAGTTCCTGGCAGAGATGGGTGTGAAGGAGACTGATCGCTTCCTCAATGACCCCGCGCTCAACCAGGGGCCTCTGCCTATCAACGGCATCCTGGAAGATTTCAAAATACGCACTATCACCAGCGACCAGCACCCTGTGTTTGTGGTTATCGGAAAAATATACCAGCCCTGGCACTACCTGGTGAAAGTAAAGGGCGACGAGGTCGATGCCCTTAGACAGGTGGACGAGATATATTTCAAGGTTTTCCAGCGGCACATTGCCGACTATGACAATCGTCCCTATGCCATGCAAAAGATGCAAGAACGGTTTACTCAAGAAGAGCAGATGGGGACCATCGTGGCCTTATTTGCCATCGTGGCAGTTCTCATCAGCGTGCTGGGGCTGGTGGCCATGAGCACCTACTTTATACAGCAACGCCAACGTGAGGTGGCTGTGCGCAAGGTGTTTGGTAGCAGCAGCGCGCAGGTGCGCCGCAGACTTACGGGCGGGGTCTTGAGTTATGCGGTGGTGGCATTTGTGATAGCCGCGCCTGTGGCTTATTGGCTCATAGGGCGCTGGATGACTACCTTCAGCTACCGCATCCAGTGGTGGCCGCTTATCTTGGTGGCAGGCGTGGTGTGCGTGGGCACCTCCTTCCTGGCTGTAATTGTGCAGAGTCAAATGGCTGCCAGTGAGAATCCTGTGGACCACATTAAAGACGAGTGAGTACGATGAAAAATGGTTCATGTTTCTCTCTTAAGGGAGTTACATAATATGATGTGTATACAAGCATAAGGCGAAACAAAAAATAATAAATAACATTAGAAAAACGCCTCCTAAGGGCTCAGCCAGTATCCCTTCCCAAATAGAGTGGGAGAGATAAATCTTTAGGGGATATATGGTGGAGTGGGGGCATACGATTATGATCAAAGTAGAGAATCTTAGCAAGAGTTTCCGTACAGAAGAAGTGGAGACTGTGGCACTGGACAAGGTGTCGTTTGAAGTGAAAGATGGTGAGTTTGTGGCTATCATGGGGCCTTCGGGCTGTGGCAAGTCCACATTGCTCAACATACTGGGCTTGCTGGACAATCCCACCAGCGGCAAGTACTGGCTGGGCGACCGTGAGGTGCAGGACCTCAAGGAGAAGGAGCGCACGGATGTGCGCAAGGGTGAGATAGGCTTCGTGTTCCAGAGCTTCAACCTGATAGACGAACTGAATGTAGAGGAGAACATTGAACTGCCACTCACTTATCTGGGTGTGCCGCGTGCCGAACGCAAGAAGCGTGTGCAAGACATTATGAAACGTATGGCCATCAGCCATCGTGCCAAGCACTTCCCACACCAGCTCTCGGGAGGACAGCAGCAGCGTGTGGCTATTGCCCGTGCGCTGGTATTCAATCCCAAGATGATTCTTGCCGATGAGCCCACGGGTAACTTGGATTCTAAGAATGGTGCCGAGGTGATGTCGCTGCTCACAGAACTCAACCAGGAGGGTACAACCATCGTGATGGTGACGCACAATGAGCACGATGCCAAAATGGCTCATCGCATCATACGTCTCTTCGATGGTCACATCGTGGAGGCTTAGCGAAAAGTTTCTGTGGAAATTTCGATAGAACGGTGAGACCTCGGGCGAACACATGGCATGCAGGCGAGCATGAAATAAATTAAATCTGTGTCTGAAGCTTAGCCAATAAAAGCGTTCAAATCCCGAACGCATCCCGAAGCAAAAGCAATGGTGAGAAATCGAAAAAAAAGATGAAAAAAGAGAGAGAAATGTCCCTACTGATTTTCTGTTGAGTCATCTTCTCCCTTGTAGATATTGAGTAATAAAGCTGTTGTATGTGGTGTCTAAAGAAAAGACATCGTGTATAGAAAAAGGCTGCGCCTTAATCGCTCAGATTAGGACGCAGCCTTAAATTTGCATAAGAATATTTCTTCTTCCTTTACACTAATTATTCCTTTACACTAAACTTGTATATGGTCTTTGTCTGGTACTTTTCGCCAGGACGCACAACGGTACTGGGGAAACTGGGCTGATTGGGACTATCGGGATAATGTTGTGACTCGAAGCACATGGCACTGCGCTGGGGATATTTGATTCCCTTCTTGCCTACAAATGATCCGTCGAGGAAGTTGCCTGCATAGAATTGTACGCCAGGCTGGTCTGTGAACATCGTCATCTCTACACCGCTATTGGGATCATAGATGCTTCCAAAGGCTTTTTTGATGTCACCACGTGTGTTTAGAATCCAGTTGTGATCGTAGCCATTGCCGTTCTTAATCTGTACGTTGGTCGTGTCATTGATGCGTGCGCCAATGGCGGTAGGTGTGCGGAAGTCAAAAGGAGTACCTTCAACAGGTACAATCTCACCAGTCACTAATACATTCTCATCAACGTTGGTCATGCTGTCAGCATCCAACTGTAAAACCTCATCCAGGCAGTCCTTTGATGGGTCACCGCTCAAGTTGAAGTAGCAGTGGTTGGTGAGGTTGAGTACTGTAGCCTTGTCAGTGGTGGCTTCGTAAGCAATCTCCAAAGCGTTGTCATCAGTGAGTGTGTAGGTAACCTTCACCTCGATGTTTCCTGGGAAACCATCTTCTCCATCTGGGCTTGTTGTGGTGAATGTTACATGTTGGTCGTCGGCTTGTTCGCCGTTCCAGATACGGTTGTGGAAAGCAATCTCGCCACCGCCATGAAGTGTGTTCCCATTATTGTTCAGTGGAAGCTGGTAGGTCTGTCCGTCCAATGTGAATTGCCCCTTGGCGATACGGTTTCCGTAACGTCCGATAAGCGCACCGAAGTTGCAGCCCTGAGCGCCATACTTCACATAGTCACCGATGGAATCATGTCCTAAGCATACGTCAAACATCTTGCCGTCCTTGCCAGGAACCCAGATGCTTACGATACGACCTCCGAAGTTGGTGAAGCAAACTTCCATGCCTTTTTGGTTCTTCAAGACAAATAGGCTGGTTGAGTCTGTTGCGAAGTTCTCAGGATTGAGTCCTGACTGTGTGAGTGCCACTTCTTCCTGTCCTCCAGCTTTTGGCTTAGGGTCACAGGAAACCAGTGTCAGGCCTGCAGCAAGAGCCATGCAGGCAAGCATTGTCTTTTTCATTGCTTTTTCCCTTTCTTGTTTGTTGGTTATATAAATAATAAATAATGTCTAAATTTTAGTTTACCACGTAAACTCATACAAATTTAGTACTTTTATCTTATAAATAATTGCCTTTCCAATATTATTTCTCCTTTTATCTGAAACCGTTTTGTTATTGTTGCTTATTTTTCTTTGTATTGTCATTCGGTTCTTCGAAAATGGTGTGAGGAGGCGAACTCTTTTTTAGTCGGTACTTTTTATGCAAAGTTTGAACTTAAATCTGCCGCTTAATGTTGCTTTCCTCTGATCTCTATCTCGAACCAGTCGTGTTGGAAACGTAGATGTTTAGGCGGGACTAAGAGGTACGCAAGATGCCGTAAGAGAATATGATGGTAGTTCAGAAGTAAAATGCTCAAAACAACTTCTTCTTTCGCTTTTGTTTGCCCCAAATCGGTCATTAGAAATGACTTCTTTTATCTATAATGAGCGATTAGGATTTAACGATAGATAAAGCTGTAAGAATAATCGTTTGATTTCTGCAAAAAAAATGCTGTCTGAAATAAATAATAAATGTGTTTGAAAAATAATAGGCTTTTTACAGACAATTGGAAAAAAAATACTAATTTTGTGAATCAAACCGATAATAATAGCAAGAAATGAAATACAGACAGTCTTTGTTTGCTGTGCTTGGTGCCGCAGTGGTGACCTTGCTGGCTTTTACTGGGTGCAAAGAGGAAATAGATACCTCTGCCCGTTATGTGTTCAAGTACAATACGGTACTCTCGTATCTTCAGAAGCATGAGGCATACTCAGAGTATGTGGATTTGCTGAACAAAGTTAAGGTGAGTGATGTGAGTGAGACCACGGTGGCAAATTTGATGTCTGCCCGTGGACATTACACTTGTTTCGCACCATCTAATGAAGCCATTCATAAGTATCTGGAGGAAGTTTGTAAGCGGGATTCTGATATACTGCCACGTCCATCTTGGGATGCCTTTACGGATAGCGTAAAGCTTGATTCTATTCGCAAGGTCATTGTCTTCAACTCTATTATTGACGGAGGATTGGAGAATGAAGCCTACATGACAGCAGAGTTCCCTACAGAGGACAAAGCAGAATTTGTTATGTCTTGTTTGAATGACAAGAAGTTGAGCGTACATTATATATCTAATGCTCCCGACAGTATCTATATCAATATGGATTGCCCCGTGAGCGAAACACAGCGTGATATAGTTTGTCTGAACGGTGTGATACATCAGGTAGAGAAGGCTATCGCTCCTTCGGGTGTGAACTGCGCACGCTTCATTAACGATTATCTTGAAAAGGGTAAAGATGGATATAGAGTGTGCTTCCGCGTATTGAAAGCATGCGGTCTGCTTGATACGTTGAGCGTTGTTCGCGATGAGAGATACGAGAAACTGTATCTGACAGGCAAGATACCCAACCTGGAGGGAATGACCAATCATGGTTTTGCTGAAGGAAGCATTGGTTATGCTCCCAAACATCGTCTGTATGGCTTTACTATTTTTGCGGAAACAGATGATTACTGGCGTAGCCAAGGGATAGATCCTAACTCAGACAATCTGCTTGAAAGTCTGACGCAATGGATCTTAGACAACAAGCAATACTCTGAGGAAGATAAGTTTGTGACAGATGAGAATTATAAGTCAGAGAAAAACCTGCTCTATCAGTGGATTACTTATCACATGTTGCCTATGCGCATACAGCCAGACCGTTTGGTGTTCCATATCAATGAGTATAAGTATAATCTGAACAATCCCTATGTACTTACCATTCCTGTAATGGAGTATTACACCAGTATGGGACCTCGCCGTCTGTTTAAACTCTATGAGTCCAAACAAAGTAACGGCGTCTTTATCAACCGATTCCCCGAACGTGACCTGTCGCGTAAGGGTACTGGTGAGGAAACAACTTGCGATCCCGAAAAAGTGGGATGTCGCATCATGAAAGAGTCAGATATGGCGGTACTGAACGATATTGAAAACGCATGTATCTATCCAATTGACGCTCCACTTTCCTATAACGACAAGGTAAGAGATGATTTGCAAAGGACTCGAATCCGTTTTGATGGCATGAGCATGATGCCAGAGGCAATGAATAATGACATACGTCTGAAGAAAGCTACTGAGGAACGGTATAAGCATGTGTATATTCCCAATACGGTGAATACGTACAACTACTTTGAGAATATGATGCAGAACGATCAGACAAAGTTCGTGTATTACAATGCATGGAACGATGACTGGTGTAACTTGAATCGCGATGAGATGAAGGCTGTGGGACGCTACGAAATTACCTTCAAGCTACCTCCCGTACCAAAACGCGGAACCTACGAGTTGCGTTACGAAGTGTTGGCAACAGGCAAACGAGGTGTGGCGCAGATGTATTTCGGTTCAGACCTAAATAATCTTCCTGTTGCAGGAATTCCTATTGATTTGACAATGAGTGCAGATAACCGATTCTCTGGTTGGGAACGTGACACTGGCGATGATGACTATGATGCCGAGGTTGATAAGCGTATGAGAAACAATGGATATATGAAGGGCTCTCAGGCTATCGACTCGAATGACGGTACCGAACGTGGCTATAATGACCGTGCGAACATACGTCATATTATCGTACGTCAGACTATGGATCCAAATGTAACTTACTATCTGAAGATTAAGTCTGTACTTGATTCTGAGAAGTCAGAGTTCTATATGGATTACTTGGAGTTCTGCTCCAAGGAGGTATATGATAATCCCGAAATTCCAGAGGACATCTGGTAAAAAGGAAATAGAAATACCTGTAAAAAAAAGAAAAATAAAAAAGGTGCAGTGATGCACTGAAATTATGGATATGGTTAATATATTTTCATTAGGTTAATTTGAATGGTTGATATTTGTTTTATTTGGTAAGAAGAAAAAGGTTTCAGATAACGGCAGGTGAGGCATCTTAACGTGAGGTGCCTCACTTTTTATTTGTTCGTCAAGAATCTATTGATAGGAAAAATGTACTTTTTGAATGTAAGTTTTGGTTGGATGTTGGAAAAGCACTAACTTTGCTTTTCAGAATAAAGTTATAAGTTAATAAATAAAAAAGAGAACATTATGGCATTTTTAACTGATGAGAAACTGGTGATTGTCGGTGCAGCTGGCATGATTGGTTCTAATATGGTGCAGAGTGCGCTTATGATGAACCTTACTTCCAACATCTGCCTTTATGATGTGTTTTCGCCCGAAGGCGTGGCTGAAGAAATGCGTCAGAGCGGATTCTGCGATGCAAAGATTACTGCTACAACAGATGTGGCTGAGGCTTTCAAGGATGCTAAGTACATCATCTCAAGTGGTGGTGCACCTCGTAAGGAAGGTATGACTCGCGAGGATTTGTTGGCTGGAAACTGTAAGATTGCTGAGGATTTGGGTAAAAACATCAAAACATACTGCCCTGATGTGAAGCATGTGGTGATTATCTTCAATCCTGCTGACTTGACAGGTCTGGTGACTCTGTTGTACAGCGGTCTGAAGCCAGGTCAGGTTACAACGTTGGCAGCCCTCGATAGTACCCGTCTGCAAAGTGCTTTGGCTAAGAAGTTCGGCGTGATGGAAAATCAAGTAGTGGGTGCTCATACCTTTGGTGGTCATGGCGAGCAGATGGCTGTGTTCGGTAGCGCAGTAAAAGTGGCAGGCAAACCTCTGACAGATATTATAGGAACTGCTGAATTTACCAATGAGGAATGGGAGCAGATGAAGGTTGATGTGACAAAGGGTGGCGCTGCTATTATCAAGTTGCGTGGTCGCTCTTCTTTCCAGAGCCCAGCTTTGCTGTCTGTTCAGATGATCGCAAGTGTAATGGGTGGTAAGAAATTCCCCTATCCTGCAGGTACTTATGTGAAGACAGATAAGTATGACCACATCATGATGGCTATGGATACTACGCTTGACCAGAATGGTTGCACCTATACTGTTCCTCAAGGTACGGCAGAGGAAAATGCAAAGTTGGATGCTTCATATGAGCATTTGTGCAAGATGCGTGATGAATTGGTAACTTTGAATATTGTTCCCGCTATCAGCGAGTGGAATAAGATCAATCCAAATCTGTAATTAACGAGCCTCTATTTCTTTATCTGTAGTAGAAATAAGGTGCTTCTATATTAAACAAGAGGAATGTGCATAAGCGTGTTCCTCTTGCCTGTTTTTATAATATCCTTTTTCCTGCGTCCTTAGGGATTGGCCATTCATTAAGTCTCAATTGTTTTTGCTGTAGATTATGATGACTCATCCGATAAACCAGGGTATTTTACGGTTCACCCGATAGACCTCTTAATATAGAGTCTTAAGATACTTTATCAAGTATCCTAAGATACTTCGCCAAGTATCCTAAGATAGTTTGCCAAGTATCCTAAGATACTTTGGGCTCACTTGATAGACCTGAGCGAGTTTCGGGCTTAAATCCAAGGGTATAACCTGCACTTATAAGCCAACTCGCTTGTCAGTACAAAGGATATAATATTAGATTCATACGGAAATGGCTTAGTTTATTTTCCTAGTTGGAGAAAAATATTTTCCTAGTTAGAAAAATAGAAAAGGACTATTATAATCGTCTTTATTTACAGCTTTACAGAATGGATAGTGTGTGATCTACCTTTTTACTGTTTTTACCGTGAGAACACGTATCTGCCGAAGTCAATAAAAGTCTCTCTAAAAAGTAATACTATATTACTTGCCCATTTAATACTATATTCAATGGGCATTTAATACGTATTACTTTGCCATTGAATACTATATTACAATTACACGCACATTGAATATTTACTATGTGACTTCTATAAGCCTGTCCTCTCTAAATTCCTGCTGAACCTATTTCTATATTCCAGCCTTCCTTTGTTTTATCGGGTGAGCTATTTTTTTAGGGGGTAAACATTGATGCGTAGGATTTAAAAAAATGAGTAAAAGTTTTGCTGACTCAAAAACAATCCGTAATTTTGCGCCGCATTTAGTGCAAATGACTAAAGTTAGTAATATTAAATAAACCAAAAGACAATGATTGTAGTACCTGTAAAAGAAGGTGAGAACATTGAGAGAGCTCTGAAGAAGTTTAAGCGCAAGTTTGAGAAAACAGGTGTTGTTAAGGAACTTCGTGCTCGTCAGCAGTTCGATAAGCCTTCTGTACTGAAGCGTCTCGCTAAGGAGCGTGCCGTGTATGTGCAGAAATTGCACAGAGTGGAAGAGTAAAAATCCACAAAAAAGCTCACATCCTTTGGAGATGTGGGAAAAAAGTCCTAACTTCGCCTAAGTAATAAGACGAAAATGTGGATAGAGTCCTTTATTGATTACTTGAGGTACGAACGGAATCTCTCCGAACATACAATAGCAGGTTATCAGGCTGACTTGAAAGAGTTCGAGCAGTTTTATAAAGGTCTTGATAGTGAACTTTCTTGGAATAACATAGATGCCGATATCGTTCGACAGTGGGAAGTGAGCATCATGGAGCGCGGCAATAAGGCCAGTAGTGTGGGACGTAGGTTAAGCGCTTTACGTTCGTTCTATAGGTTTTTGCTTAAGCGTAAGATGGTGAGGAAGGATCCAGCGCATCTGGTGAAAGCACCTAAAAAAAGTGCAACCTTACCTGTATACGTGCGTGAAAAGGAAATGAATTCCCTTTTTGATGGCGATTTCTTTGAAAATTCGTTCGTTGGAAAGCGTGATCGAACCATTTTGCTCGTTTTCTACTCAACAGGGATAAGGTTGTCTGAGTTGGTTGGACTTACTCTTACTAGTCTGGATAAAGATAGAATGCAGATAAAAGTGACGGGTAAACGCAACAAACAAAGACTTGTTCCTTATGGGGCAGAGCTAGCTGATGCATTAGATGAATATGTAAATGCTCGCGATGAATTCTGCTTGAGTAAGGATGTGCAGACAGAATCTCTTTTTGTAGACGAACGGACAGGTGAATGTATGACACCCGCAAAGGTGAGATCGGTGGTCGAACACTATCTTTCGCTGGTTTCAACGCAAAGCAAGAAGAGTCCGCATGTGCTGAGGCATTCTTTTGCTACATCTATGCTTAACCATCATGCTGATTTGCAATCCGTAAAAGAACTGCTGGGGCACGAAAGACTATCAACAACAGAGATTTATACACATGCTTCGTTTGAGGAACTGAAGAGAGTCTACATGAATGCTCATCCAAGAGCAAAGTGAAACTTTTAATGAAAAGGAGGAGATTATGGACATTAACATTCAGGCAATTCATTTCGATGCCACACAGAAGCTTTCGGAGTTCATTGAGAAAAAAGTGAGCAAGCTTGAAAAGTTTAGTGGCGAAATAGGAAAGGTAGAGGTGTCATTGAAGGTCGTGAAGCCCGAGACAGCCATGAATAAAGAAGTGGCCATAAGGTTGCAGATTGCAGGTTCAAGCCTGGTGGCAAGGGAAGTATGCGACACATTCGAGGAAGCAACGCTAAAATCTGTGGATACATTGGTGCGCCAGTTGTCCAAAAATAAAGATAAACAGAAAAATCGCTAAAAAAGCGATAGAAAGTTTTGGTAATTCAAAAATAATGCCTAATTTTGCAGCCGTTTAGTCGTGACGGCAATTGCTAAACGGCTGCAACTGCCTCTTTAGCTCAGTTGGCCAGAGCACGTGATTTGTAATCTCGGGGTCGTTGGTTCGAATCCGACAAGAGGCT
>CAKRRN010000030.1 GCA_934394435.1 uncultured Bacteroidaceae bacterium | reverse complement strand
TTGAATCTACCATATGACAAAGGTAGCAAAAAGTTTTAATAACATTTCAATCCCCATGAATAATCCGTTGAGCCAATTATTCCACAAAATTTATACTGAGCCATTCGTGTAAAATATCCAAATAAGAAATGGGAGAGAACTTCTCAGTTCTCTCCCATCATTTGCTAGGTATCAGCCTTATTTAAGGCGAAAGATTGTCTTCAGGATATCTGAACACAAAATTACTATAAATTTTAACACTCCGCAACAAAAAGACATATGTTTCTTAACATGTTTTTTGACTTTTTGCTATTTGTTCTGATTTATATGGAACGATAAAATTTCATATATAGGCGAACGAAGCACCTTCCCCAATAAGAGATTCTCTGCTTTTGCAGCTTCCTGCAACTCATCATTATATATATACGCTATGCTTCCCACGAAGTTTACTGGCATTTCCGCACGATGGTATGCTCGTACGTTCCTACTAAAGAACGATCGAAAGGAATCGACAAGCATGTCATGCACAAAAGGCACTCCTCTATGCTTTCCTATGAAGGGCACAATAGAAGCAAGAAAACGGTTGGGCTGAGGCTGACGATAAACACGATCTATGACATCGACTTCAGAAAGCTTATACTCTTGGAAAAACTCCTGTTTCATACTCTCTGGAAAAATTCCCTTGAGAAGATTTGCTACAAAAATCTTACCCAAGACAGCTCCGCTGCCCTCATCGCCCAGGATAAAGCCAAGTGGGGAAACGTGTGACACAATTTTGTTACCATCGTAAAAGCAACTATTTGCGCCTGTTCCCAATATGCAAGCCACCCCCTCTTGATGTCCGCACAAAGCACGTGCAGCACCCAGCAGGTCGCTTTCCACACTGACTCTCGCATCTGGGAATAGCTCCAGCAAGGCTTCTTTTATCGAAAGACTATAGGGTTCCATACAGCCTGCTCCATAAAAAAAGATATCCTCCACTCCACAATCTGACGGTAACTGAGGCATCAGTTCTTCTGAAAGAACACGAAATATGGCATCCCGAGAATCGCGTACAGGGTTTATGCCCATGGTGCGAACTTCCAGAATGCCACATTCTAAGCCTGACAATATCCAGTCAGTCTTTGTGGAGCCACAGTCTGCAACAAGTATGTTGTTTACATTTGCCATGACTCCCTGTTTTTTATTCCTTTACTTTTGACTTGGAGTGTTAGGTAAGGACTTGTCTGTCGCAGGATTCTCTGAAGAGGCCTTCTCTGTAGCTTCCTGCTCGCTTGCTGAGGGCTGTGCCATACCAGGCATGTTGGTAGGATTAGTAGCCTTTTGCTCTGTAGCCTGCTGCATGATTACAGAATCAGCAGAGTTCTTCGAAGGCAGAAAAGCCACACTCAAAACACTCAGAACAATCATGGCAACAGCCAATCCCCAAGTAGCTTTCTCGATGAAGTTTGTGGTTTTAGGCGCACCTGCCATCTGATTAAAACTTGAGTAGTCGGCAGCCAAACCGCCACCCTTTGATTCCTGTACAAGCACAATCAAGCACATCAGAATAGATGCCAACACTACCAGGATAACAATAGATGTGTACATGTCTTTTGTTTATTTATTTATTCTTTTCGTTTATTACCAATTTCTCAAGGAAACGTATTTGGTCTGCAAAGTAACGATTTTTTTTTGGATATTTCAAGGAAAGCTGTCTGATAATTTTAATAGCACTCTCGTATTTGCCTTGCTTGATATAAATACCCGCCATTATTTCGGTGAAGATTTCTTTTCCCTCAGACTTGTCTTCTTGTCTTTTAGGCTCTTCTGCATACTTAGTCTCTGCTACGGGGTTCAGCGAAATGCGTCCGTTCCCTTGTTCCAAAAATTCTTCCACTACCCCACCTCCATTCATAGGAGCTACAGTCATTTCCTCTCCATCCTGTTCGTTCTGAAGCATATAGGAGATATAATCTCTGGTCGCATCTACAGGTACTCCTTGCGAAGACGTTGGAGTCTGTGGCAGACTATCCAGGAAGTTTGATATCAATTCATCTGTATCAGAAGTTCGTTTTTCTCCTGCCGAAGACGTTCCATAGCGCTTACGTTCCTCCCTCACCTTATAGTGTGCCTCTTCTGTAAGATGGAAAATGGAGGCTCTGGAAGGAACCATCACAGCATTTCGTTTCAGTTCCTGATCATACTGGAGAGAATGATGTTTATGCAAAGCTTGCAGAAGCAGAATGCGTGCGGCATGAAAATAAGGATACTCCTCTATCTGCAGCTTCAGTTGCTCTATAGCCTGCTTATCCATTGTGTCAGGACGACGTATATAGTCAATCAAAGGTTTCTGTGGCATCTAATTGTAATGTTTGGTTGTTTATTCCTGCATGAAAGTCAAACTATTGACCCTTCGTTCGCTGTCATTGTTGTGTCTATTCTCCGCACTCTGTTTGCTTAAACGGTGTATTTTGCCTCACCAGTTTGCGACCGTAGAGTTGAAGATTTGGTCAGTAATATCCTTTACCATCTGCGTCACCAACTCCTCCTGCACGGATGTCAATTGCTGTGACGCGTCATACTCTGTGGTTGCAGAGAACTGGCGTTCGAAATCTTCGCTATGATTCTTATTATTTACGAACCTCACATTCACAGTCATCTTCAGTTGCACCTGACTGCTGTAACCGCTGCTGCTTATGCCCTTATTAAACTGATCGAACCCTGTTATTTCACCTGCTAACTGCAAATCACCATTTTTCTTTACCTGCCTCAGTTTTGTTTGCGAAGCGAAAATGTCAGTCAACTTATTCTGAAAGATACTTTGCATAGGAGCCCATACGTAAGCACTCCTTATGGGGAAATTATCGATTTGTATGGTTTTGGTCTTTTCGTAGTCAATACTTGCTCCATTAAACTTGTACGACACCTTGCACCCACACAACAGCACACATAAAAGAAGTCCGCACTGGAGATACCGTACCCACCTCACACTATTATTATTCTTCAATACCATATGCTTTTATTTTTCTGTACAATGTGCGTTCGCTGATACCTAATTCGTCTGCAGCTGCCTTTCGTCTGTAATGATTGCGTTGCAAGGCCTTTAGGATATTGCGTTTCTCCATATCGTTGATATTTAGTGGTTCGTCCTCCACCACCTCTTCCGGTGTCTGTATGTCTGCATCCACATTGCCTGTACGCCCATAGGTGACAGAAGAATGGTTGTTACTCATCATGGCTGTGGTCTTGTCTTCTGACTCGCCAATGGGTGCGGGCAGAGCCGCATGGGCAGGTTGTACCATACCATTCACCTTTAACTTCAGTTCGTTCACCTCATTGGTAAGCACCTGGACGGCATTGGCCAGGAAACGTATCTCCTGTGCATAATCATACGAGGACGTTTGCACATGTTTGCCAGTGGCAACCATAGACGTGCTGTTATCAGAATTTTCCACCACACCATGTCTGGATAGTGTTTCAGGTGTGATGACACGATTTTCTGACAAGATACTGAGCTGCTCAGTTATATTCTTTAGCTGGCGTACGTTTCCTGGCCATTTGTAGCTCAGCATGACTACTTCAGCCTCAGGACTCAGACGTACGGGCTCTGGAATATTATACTTTTCGGCTATGTCCATAGCAAACTTCTTGAAGAGCAGCAACACATCTCCATCTCGTTCGCGCAAAGGTGGCATCTTAATATTTATGGTACAAAGACGATAGTAGAGGTCCTCACGAAACTTACCTTCTCTAATAGCATGAGGTATGTTCACATTTGTTGCCGCCACAATACGGGCATCCGTCTTGCGAGGTGTATTGCTTCCGACACGTATATATTCACCGGTTTCCAACACCCTAAGCAATCTGGCTTGGGTGCTCATAGGCAACTCACCAACCTCGTCCAAGAAAAGTGTGCCACCATCTGCGGCACCGAAATAGCCATCATGTTCACCAATAGCACTGGTAAACGCACCTTTCTCGTGTCCGAAAAGCTCACTATCAATGGTTCCCTCTGGAATAGATCCACAGTTAATGGCTATATATTTGTTTCCTTTACGCTGGCTATTATCATGTATAATACGTGGAATCACCTCTTTTCCGACTCCGCTCTCACCCTGTATGAGCACAGAAAGATCTGTGGGAGCCACTTGCAAGGCTGTACGTAATGCCTCATTCAAAGCCTCATCACGTCCCACTATTCCATATCTGTTTTTTAGTGCTTGTAAGTCTACAGATTTATTCATGATTCTCTGACATTTGATTGTTGAACAGTTGTCTGCGGCAAATTGCCCATCTTCATCAGGCACAAGCCTATGGTTATCCACACGATCTCTCTTATCCTAATAACCAAGCCAGCCAGCATACCATAGCCTCCATTCGCAAGATTGAAACTTGTAAAAAGTGCCATGCATGCCTCACGCACACCAAGCTGCATAGGGATAAAAAATAAGAGATTAGCCACCAAGCTACTAAATCCCTGCATCATAATGCAATCAACAAAGGACACAGAGTCCGTAAAAATGCTCAATACGAAAAGTAATTCCAAACATCCAAAGACTCTTGCCCCGAACTCTGACAATAAGGTTATCCAAAACACCCATGGATTTTGCTGATGCAAAGCTATTATCTGTTTGTCTATAATCTGCAAGGTTTCGAGATGAGTTCGAGTCCATTCACGCATATATTTACCGACCAGCGGCAAGCGGACCAGCCACCGCACACTTCGTTCTGCCACTCCTCCTTGGTAAGCCTTACAGAAAACGTACAGCCCTGCCACAACAAACACGCTTGAAAGCGCAATTACAGCAATCAGCGTGGGGTTCATATTATGTGAGCAACGAGCAAAAACGAGCAAAAGGCAAAATGCCCAGAAACAGAAATGACTTAATATGTGCATCATGGAATTGAGCAGGACACAGCTGACAGCACGCTCTGTACCCAAGACTGGTTTTAGCTCCATAATACGATAAGGCTCGCCTCCAAGTACACCAGCTGGCGTCACATAATTCAGAGCATATCCCGTGACTGTATACTTCAGTATATGCCAAAAAGAGAGAGCATCCTCGTTTCCATCTCCTCTTCCACGAATGATCAGACTCCATGCAAAAGCATTTATCAAATAGATAAAAAGCCAAAGTGCCACACATGCTGGTAGCCAAAAACCTGCTTTCCGAACCAGAGCAGAAGCTTCTTCCCACGTAAGATTCAGATTATACAGCATGAGGAGTAGCGTTGCTATTCCTAATGCAAGAAACATGTTTCTATATGTCGTTTTCAATTTCTCCTCTCTTACCTATTCTTCTGTCGTATCTATCTGGTTGGCTCACTCCACATTGGCACTTCTGCGATCTTCCCTTTTCTCATGGAACAGCTTGGGCAATGGAGATTTATGCGCAACATCATAGCGTTCTCTGCTTCGCATTACGTCAACAACCGTATAGAATGCTCGGTTCAAGCTAATGGAGTTAAACACGGCAGCATCTTCGCCCATAGGTTGAGTGTTATAGGCAGGGTATAAAGAAACGTTTCCCTGTGCGTTCTCCGTTAGGCATACTCCCCATGCATGGGCATTCTCTCTGAAACAACGTATTGCACTTTCAAAATCCAAAGCTAGCATCGCATCGTAATTCTGCCACAGATCCTCTTCGAAAAAAGTTTCTGTCAGGAAAGGCCCATACAGAAAGGCTCTCAGGTCATCAGACTTTTCCTCCCATTCTTCCTTTTGCTTGTCCGTATCAGCTATCACAGCCAAACGTGGACGGGTCATATCCAGATCTCGTTCCAAAATTCCGATCATCTCAGGCAAGTTCTCTGCCAAATTATCTCTATCCACCAAAGCCATACATGCTGACTCAGAGAGATATACAACAGAGTGGGCATTATCTATACACGTCCGAGCATCTACATCTCCCGCATAAACCAACGCGTCAATACGCCCTTCAGATAAATCAGTTTTCCACCTTGCCTCGTTTTCTTCGTTCTGGTCTTCTGCCTTTCCTACATTCACCACACACACACATTCCTCACGCGCATTATTTGCATCAGCCACTTCCAGAAACTTCGTGTCAGACTCATGACCTTCTCTTTGCTTGTCCAGCAAAATTTTGTCCATATACAATATGGGGATAAACAAATCCGTCATCATGGGCTCTTCCAACGAGTCTATCACTATCTGACAGAGAGCTTCGTCTTCAATGTTTGGAACAATACCTATTTTGTATTTTTTCATTTTCCTTATTATAAATCTGCATTCATTCTATTTTAAACAAGAGTTGTTCATTTGTCGCTCTTGACATGCGTAGAGTCCTCCTCCACGTCTGTCTGGATAAGCGAGTACTGCTCTTGAGGCAACTGAAGAGTGTAAAGCGAGCCTTCGAGCCTACGCATCAACCCTCTTTTCATTTTCTCTGGTGCATATACAAATCCTTCCACCACAATCACACGATTGGTTTCTGTATCCACCCTACTGTGACTCACAAAAGGTCCGCCCATGCTATCCCATAGATTTGCCTGCTTATCTTCCTTTATCATCCAAAGACCACGGATTTCCAAAGCATATTTACCATGTACACTGATAGGCTTCACGTCTGTATGGAGAGTGTCAGTTTGCATATACATACCTGGACGCTCACCTGGCAAATTCGCCTTCATCACAGAATCACGTTTTTGCAAGACGTACTCTTTATTAAATGTCTCAGGACCCTCGTAGGGATAGCTGTACATACAGATATTCTCCAATCCAGAGGCGGTGTTGTTACTGGTCCAAAAGAATTGAACGCCTTTCTTGTAACTTTGTATTTCCTTCGGAGCATAAAACTTACAGGCAAACTCACTCCAAGCCAGATCGTAAATGGTCTTGGAATATTTCACATTCAATTCCTTTATCAGACGATTCATCTCTGTATGAGTAAGAAAATCCACTACCTCTTGTCTGTGTTCCTTACAGAACTTTCTTAGGCTTTCCTCATCAGGAGTATTAAAGGTAAGCACTATCTGCCCGACAGCATACTTATCACGAGTAAAACGCATACGCGTCTGTGTGAATTGGGCTGGATCCATATTTACCATAATGATATTACGGAAGATTTTCATTCCATCACTCAGATGTTTGGGTTCCACTTGTGAGATGTGAAACGAACGTTCATCCTGAGGCAATCCAGGCACATTTGTATCTAAGATATCAAACAAGGCACGCCCTGCTGGAGCGTTCCACATCTTGTTGTCAAGAACGACAAGCACCTCGTAGGGTCTACCACTTGCTTTGGGCAACACCATCTCCTTCGTGCACCCAGTCAAAGACAATGTGATTACTACCAGCAGCGGCATCCACAACCGACCTACGCTCTCTATAATATTATTCTTTTTCATAAGCTTTCGTTTCCGCTTTCGTTTTCTTTTCCATTCTTATGTGCGTGCAGCAATCCACACGCAGCATAAATATCCTGTCCTCTGCTTGCACGTATGGTCGTGATTATTCCATGATGGGTAAGATAATCGCGTAGCCACACCATTGTATCTTCACTTGCTCCACGATAAGGCGTATCTGGAATTTCATGGAAGCGTATCAGATTCACACGGCATTCCATACCCGACAAGAGTTTCACAAGCTCTCGTGCATGTGCTGGCGAATCATTCAGTCCACCAAAGACGATGTATTCAAAACTGAGCCGTCTCTGATGACTCCAGTCATACGTGCGTAGCAGTTGAACAACATCTGCAAGCGCACAGGCATTCTCTGCAGGCATCATCGTTCGTCGTTCCTCCGCAAAGGGATTATGCAAACTGACAGCCAGATGACAGGCACTTTCGTTAAGGAAACGTTCCACATTACGCCTGACTCCAACCGTAGATACAGTTATACGCTTCGGACTCCATCCCCATCCATACTCTTCCGTCAGAATCTCCGTTGCTTTCAATACGTTGTCATAATTATCCAAAGGTTCTCCCTGTCCCATGAAGACAACATTAGTCAAGCTCTCACGTTCGGGCAATGAATAAATTTGGTTTAGAATATCAGAAGTCCGCAAACTGCCATGAAATCCTTGCCTACCCGTCATACAGAAACGGCATCCCATACGACAGCCTACCTGGCTGCTTACACAAAGTGTGGCTCTATCTCCATCAGGGATATAGACAGACTCCACCTGTTGTCCATCCTCCGTTGGGAATAAATATTTGATTGTCCCGTCTACGCTACGCTGACAATCCGCAGGAGGCGTACAACCCACAGTATAATGTTCAGCCAAGGCCGTACGCATACGCAAAGAGATATTAGTCATTTCACTAATATCCTTTACGTGGCTTTTGTACAGCCAACGCGCCATCTGTCCTGCAGTAAAACCAGGCATGCCTAGTTCTTTTGACACAACCCGAAGTTCATCAAGGGTCAGACCCAATAAAGCTTTTTTCTCCATCATACCATATTATAAGATGCAAAGATACACCTTTCCTGTCAGAAAACATGACTGGATGTCAGATTTCATCATCCCCACGTCCTTTTTTCCTTCACACATGCGCGCGATTCCATTTACTTTTCTTATCTTTGTCCCACATATTTAGAACTAATCTATCAACACTTATGAAATTTTTTTTTAAGAGAATTGCCCTAACAGCAATTGCTGCAGTGGCAATGCTTGTGAGCGCAAATGCCCAGAGCATCAGCCCAGGTACGAAATGGCACTGGGACAAAGGAACCATCGTGGTGGAGACACCTGCTCGACCTGCAGGACAAGAGAATGTATTGGGACTTACTGCGCCCAAAATGACAACTGTCAGAGTTGGATTCGTAGGATTAGGCATGCGTGGACCTGGAGCTGTAGCACGTTTCACACACATACCAGGTGTTCAGATTGTGGCATTGTGTGACTACGAGGAAGCACGTGCAGAGGCTTGCCAGCAGTATCTGCGCAATGCAGGACTGCCTCCCGCAGATATCTACAGTGGTGCCAAAGGCTACGAAGAGCTTTGCAAGCGTGCTGACATAGATCTAGTATACGTTGCCACAGACTGGGATCATCACTTCCCCGTAGCTGTATGCGCTCTAAAGAACGGCAAGCACACTGCCATCGAAGTGCCCAGCGCAATGAATTTGGACCAATGTTGGGAACTTATCAACCTGTCCGAACAGACTCGCAAGCACTGCATGATACTGGAGAACTGTTGCTACGACTGGTATGAGATGAATGCCCTGAATATGGCACAACATGGGGTATTCGGTGAGATTGTTAGCGCAGAAGGTGCCTATATCCACAACCTGCAGCCCTTCTGGGACGCATACTGGAAGAACCCAGATGGTTCAGACCCAGATAAACTTGGATGGAGAATGAAATACAACAAGGAAAACCGTGGAGACGTATATGCCACTCATGGACTGGGCCCTGTGGCACAAGCTATGAACATACACCGCGGTGACCGTTTCAAGACTCTGGTAGCGATGGACACAAAGAGTGTGGTTGGACGCGACTACGTAAAAAAGCATACAGGCAAGGACTGTCCCGAATATCGCAATGGTGATCAGACAACCACTCTGATGCGAACAGAAAACGGCAAGATGGTACAGATTCAGCATAACGTGATGACCTATCAGCCCTATAACCGTCTGTACAAGCTGATTGGAACAAATGGCTATGCTACGAAATATCCAGAAGAGCACTTCGCTCTCGATGGTGGCGCAATCAAAGAAAGCGGTGTACCACAAGTGGACAAACTGGATACTCACGCCTTTATGAGCAAAGAACAACAGGACGCTCTCGTGGCCAAATACCAACACCCCATACTGAAGAAATATGGTGAGATGGCAAAAGAAGTTGGCGGACACGGTGGCATGGACTTCATCATGGATGCACGTTTGATATATTGCCTGCAAAACGGACTTCCTTTGGATATGGACGTTTATGATTTGGCAGAATGGTGTTGTCTAGCAGAATTAGGCACTCTGAGCATGGATAACAACTGCGCATCGGTTTCTTTCCCAGACTTTACACGTGGCTACTGGAATGTAGAAAAAGGTTTCCACCATGCTTATGCTACAGCAGCTGACGAAGCTGCCACAGCAGCAGCAGCCAAAGCAAGCACAGAGGCACAGAAGGCTATGACCATAAAGAAGAAACTTTGGGAGAAATACGATAAAGCCCAAGCGAAGAAAGCGAAGAAAGCGAAGAAATAACGGACTATCTTCTCCTACATGCTTTCAAAAAAAGAACTGCGTATATTTATACGTCAACAAAAAGCGGCACACACCCCATCAGAACTCCGTATTCTTTCGGAGAGAATCTGCAGGGATGTGTGCCGCCTTGCCATATGGCAGTCTGCACAATCCATATTGCTTTACTATCCCCTTGCCGATGAAGTGGATGTACTACCTCTGATTCAAGAAACACACAAGGCTGGCAAACAAATTTATCTGCCTGTCGTAAGTGGTCCAGAAAGCATTGAAGTACGACGATACTTGCCAGACACTCCCATGCAAACAGGAGCATTTGGCATACAGGAACCATCTGGCAAGGAGATAAACAATACGGAATACAAAAATATAGAATTAGCGGTTGTTCCTGGAATGGGATTCGACAGACAAGGACATCGACTTGGGCGAGGAAAGGGTTACTATGACCGCTTGCTCACTCGTATGCCGCAAGCATACCTCATCGGCGTCTGCTTTCCTTTCCAACTACTCCCACACATTCCGTCAGAAAAGCATGACATTTGTATGCAAAAGGTATGCTCCTTGACAGACTGACTGTTGTTTCTAAAGGAACGTTTTCGTTAAGCCAAGTGAGTAAAGCGTAGCTCGCTTCAGTTTTACCATGGCGAGAAAACGAAGGATGTAAATCCAACGTTTTCGTTAAGCCAAGTGAGTAAAGCGTAGCTCGCTTCAGTTTTACCATGGCGAGAAAACGAAGGATGTAAATCCAACGTTTTCGTTAAGCTAAATGAGCAAAGCGAAGTTCACTTCGACTTTACCATTTTTTCTCTAAACACTATAAATATACGAGAATAGCAAAAACTATTATTCGTGTAGCAACAATATCTCTCCTTCGTGATTACACAGTGTGCACTCACCATCTTTGATTATCCATGCTGGTCCGTGCAGCTCCTCACGTTGCCCCACCCTGTAAAGGAAAGAGCCATCTGGCAGGGCATAGAAGCAATGTCCCATGCTATCTCCTTTTGCCAAGTCGTTCACAACATGCTTGCCATCCAGATACGCATCATGAAACTTCTGAAAATGCGGTATGATGCAGGTCTTTGTAAGTCCGAGTCCACTCAGATATCTTTGATAATAGGGGTCAAACGTTTCACCTGGCTCTTCGGGCAAGGCATAGACAATGTCTGCACTGTTCATGCTACCTGCACTTATCCCCATCAGCACTCCATTCCAGTCTTGAAGCAATGCTCGTAAACCTATACGGTGGAAGAAACGATTCTGAGTAGGCACATGCCCACCGTTAAGCACAATAAAATTAGCGCCTGATACCATAAAAGGCGCTTCATGGGCAGTCTTATCATGAAGTACATTCAAAGTAAGGATATTAGCTCCCAACTCTCCCAGACTCTCCTTCATAAACTGTGCCCACTGTTCTGTCCCATCCACATCTGCAGGATTGCTGGCCACAAACAGAGCGCGTGCGGGATTAGGCATCTTGTACATGAACAGGTCTGTGAAATCATTCTTATTGGAAAAGAATGCAGTACCTTCCACAAAGGGGTTGCTTGTTAAAAACAGAGTCATGGAACCAAGTTTTGCATAAAATAAGCTAATTGCTTACGCCACCATGGCCAATCATGGTCGACGTCAAATCCCCAATAATCCACCCACGCAGGAATTCCTTTTCTATTTAGAATCTCATCCATCTTACGAGTACTGTCAAGAAGTTCTTCTTCCCATTTTCCTTGTCCTACACAAAGTACAATACGCCGCTGGCGATACAGAGTAAGCCAGGGATGATCCTCAGGCATATTTGACAAGAAATCCTGAGGTGAATTAGCATAGGTCAAGTCATCATGATACGATCCAAAACCATAAGCAGAATGATAAAGACCACTTAATGCAATCACCGTATCAAACAAATCAGGACGACGGAAGAAGAAGTTACCAGCATGAAACGCACCCATGCTGCAGCCCGTCACCATAAAGGATTCACTATTGCTCGTTCTGACCTGAGCAAGCAATTCGTCCACAATATAATGAAACCACTTTTCGTGCAGTTCGATCCGCAATCTCGGATTACCGCTTCTCAAGCTCCACGTCTCTGCATCAATACTGTCGCAGCATACGAGCCTAATTTTGCCACTCTCTATCCACGGAGCCAAGACATCGACCATGCCAAAATTCTCGTAATCAAAGAAACGTCCGTCCTGACTTGGAAATGCCAACAACAGGTGACCAGATGTACCATAGGTCTTGTATTCCATGTCACGTCCCAGACTTTGACTCCACGTCTTGTGATATTCTACCTTCATCTTCTTACACAATTCTCATTAGACAAATAAACCAGAAAAAATCATGCACGATTGCATACATCATAAAGGAAGCCATCTCGTTCCTCTTCTGTACGGAATCGAGCAATATAACTCTGATTGCCCATAGCTCCACTGAGTGCGGCTGGTATAACAGGAGCTTCTTGAATGGCATAGCCATACTTTTCCAAAATTGCTTCATGGCTCAGCACATAGGTAACGTTGTCTCTACGTCCGGCAAACACACAATAGTAATCATCTTCTGGATCTGGCTGCATACGTTTGTCATAGACTATCATATCAGCCCAAATTTTATAAACATCCACACTGTGAGCATAGTTTATCATATCTGGAGTGAACCCACCTCCTGGACGCATATTTACCTCGAGCGCGACGAAGTCTCCTTGTTCGCCCAGTCCACGGTGCGGTCTGTCAAGACAAAAGAATTCAAGATGAACAAAACGACTTTGCACCTCAAATGCCTTCACCGTACGACGACCCCAAAACCGAAGGTTCTCGCTCATGTGCTTCTCCACATAATAGGTGCTGTCGAGATTATAGTTCACCACGTCAGCTATGCTGGGAGGGCAAACACACATACTCTCGAAAAGTGGTTCACCCTTGCTGTCAATGATAGCATCATAGGTACATATATTACCTGTAACAAACTCCTCGACAACATAATTTTCCACATTTTGAGTAGAAGTGAAGAAATGTCTCAGTTCACTCTCACTTTCTATCTTATGCGAACTGACAGCGCCAACACCCACATCAGGTTTGACAAACAAAGGATAACCTGCCTCAGAAGCGAAGCGTAATACCGCATCCAGCCCTTCCGAAGCCTTTATCTGTCGGGCTGTACGTATGCCACCCTTGGCATAATACTTCTTCATTTCGGACTTCTCCTTCACACTCTCAATACGGTCGGATTTCATACCCGTACACACATTGAAGTCCGTACGTAGACGTGCATCTAATTGAAGCCAATATTCGTTATTGCTTTCAATCCAGTCTATACGCCCATAATGCCATGCAAAATATGCTACAGCACGGTACATCTGAGCATAATCTTCCATGTTGTCCACCTTATAATACTCCGTAAGGGATGCTTTTAACTCATCACATAATTCATCATATGGAGCATCGCCTATACCAAGCACAGTTACTCCATTAGCATGCAACCTATTGCAGAAGTGTGCGTAATGTTGCGGAAAATTTGGAGAAATGAATACAAAATTCATTTTATACTATATTAGGTTCACTTTTTGAAAATCTTAATCCCATTCTGTATATATATACCAGAAGGCAAAGACTGCAGGTCATCTCCTACCTTACGACCATACAAATCAAATATACCTTTGATATTTGTCTGTTTATCGCGTTCCTGTACTACAATATCTACCCCATCAGGAACATCTGGATCCAAATAGCCTTTTTCTGCATATCCCAGCGTATTGGCAAGATAATCGTATACGAAATCGGCCCTTTTCTGAAGCCATTGCTTACTTCTTTGGGTAACTCTGGAATAAACGTCACTTCCACCACTGTACCAAAGAGTATTATCGTGGTCGAAAGATTGCGCAGCTACTCTATAATAATCATCCAGATATTCCAGAAGCTCCGACAAATGATTTTGGACAAAGTCCGTCCATACTCTATAATACTGCTTGTTTAGCTCTTCCCCCGAATTATAACGTAAAGCCTTAAGAAAAGCCTTTCCAGTAGAAGGTGCCGTAGGAGAATTATAATAGTCAGTCTCTGCATCTGTATAGAAATAATTGCCCTGCGATTGATAGCCAAAACCCCAGTCACAGTCCCAGACAGGACCGAAAATATAACGTGCCGTATCACTCAACAAATTCTCATTGTAGAGGAACGTACTCTTTGGATGAGAGAGCTCTTGATTAAAAATCAAATCGTTCACCATCAAGAAACGAGCTAAGTAAACAGGGTCAACCAAATCATCAATAGGTTGCATACGCTGTATGGCATTTGTTACTTGATTGAAATGCTTCGAGACGACAGAAAGGCTCAAGTTTGTTTCATCTGTGCCAAACTCTGGGTACTTGACATTTACTGGCAAACCATATCTTGTGGTCTTGAACTTGAACTTCTCGTCGTAATAGGTATCCAGCTCAAGCAAGACTGCATTTGATTCATCTTGCAAATCAATACTATTATTGGAGAAGCCCACTTTCTCTGTCAAAGTATAAGATCCCTGATACAACCCATTTATGTAGAGTTCGACAGGAAGGAAATGGTTGGCTGCAGCACATCCGACCATCTCTGCCACACGCGAACCGATAATATTCGTGGTCATGGATTCTCTTTGGCTATTAGCTATCAGATTCCAGTTCTTACCAGCCTTCATACCCAAAGGTTTCTGTTTGCTCTCAAATTTTATGCGATACGGATTCTTACCGCCACTTCCCAGCCAAGAACTATTACCACGACCCTTTATGCTCATAGCGGTCTCTGGCATATCTGGTAAAAAACCTGCTCCATCAATACTGATTTTAGCACTCCAGTAACGCGCCTTGCTCGTAATCATAGTACCGTCATCTGTGGTAATATAAACAACAGGCACACCAAACTCTGTAGTAGGTTTGTCAGACAAATAGGTTACATTTACTTGATATTCATTGCCAAAAGGATGCATCCCATACACGCCATCCATATCGCGTCTGAGCATTCTCCATCCAGGCATGCTAACAGTATAGGTGACAGGCGAATGGAAACGTCTCGACGAGCACTTACTCTTCTGCAGAGAGTCGCCTATATAGACTAACGCGTCCTCACAAGAAGTCTTCACACTTGCCACAAGCCTTTTCCCAATACTTCCCACTTCAACAGATATATGAGACGAATCTATGAAGACGCCCTGTGCATCTTGCATCAGCATATCGTTGAACTTATTATTGAACTTATAACTGATTATCTGCGGGATATCTGCAGGAGCATGCTTGCTAACGCTGTCCACCTTATCGCTCTCATAGGTGTATTTGCTTCCATTTTTTGCAAGTACAGAAATTTTTCCTCCAGATGTACTTTGAGAAATGACATACTCATTAGGAAATGCTTCTATACTCCCATCTTTCATATAGATATACGTAACATCACCTGTCAACGGCATCCATGCCGTACTGTCCACAGCTGGTTCTTGAGGCAAATCCTTTGGGTCATACTCCGTAAACAACATGTTCGATCCATTGTCATAAGGAGCATTCTCGCTATTCCACAAGGCAACATAGCCTCTGGCTCCAAAATCATTCCAACAGACATTAGGTTTCCCTGGAAAATAGAAATTATATCCTCCGCAACTGTTTTGTGACAAGAAGAAAACAGATGACCCTTTGGTTGAGGTCGAATTGGAAGCCACCATTTTCAGAATCGACTCATTATCAGAAGAAGCGACCTGCGCTGTATAACGCGTACCAAAAGCATAGTTATAAGCGGTAAACCCTTCTGTCTTGCTACCCGTAAAGCACCACAGATGACTCTTGCTGATGGGTTCTGCATTACAAAGCACTTGATCAGAAGAGGCTTGCAATAGTTTCCCAGAACGGATATCAATCGTATACCAATGTGTATTGGTGGCAAACTTACCGTCCTTTATTCGCGTGCATCGAAAAGGCACGCCCTCTTCTTGTACAGGCTCAAGCATGTCTAAATCCACCTCGCTGACATACATACGGCAGCCAACCGCATTAGGAGCGGCCTGTGATGTCCACAAGGTCAAAACTCCATCACCATGCAAATCATTGACACAAGCTATAGTATTTCCTGGATAATAGAAATTATACCCATCTGCATTTTTGCTTATCTTTAGGGTCGATGGTTCGGAAGCAGAACTTTTTAAGACAGGCACCAAAGGTTCGTGGCTTGTACTGCTGGCACAACACAAGACATATTCGGGACCCAACAGACGGTTGTAAATGTGAAATCCATCTGTATTGTCACCAACAAAACAGAAGTAATTAGCATCTGTCATTTCGGCTGTGGGAATGGAACAGACGACCTCCTTGTCACTGGCCTCCCATACCTTTCCACCAGACACCCGAATAGTATACCACCGCGCATCAGATGGGAAAGCACCATTTTTCAAAGTGGTTGTCTTGAAAGGCAAACTCAGTTTATCATTACTATCCGAGTACGATACAGCCATTAGCTCCGTACTTACCAATAGCAACACGCCGAACACAAGCATTATCGAGATTTGTCTTCTATCCATAATCCTATTATTTACACATTTATTTCCTCTGTGAAACACGAAGGAAGCCCAAGGCATTTTGTTTGTAGTATCTTATTTATTTTGCAAAATTAATTATTTTTCTATTCCTTGCCTCAAAATAAGATGTTTTTATGCTCTATGTATCACACTTCCACTTGCTTGATGAGTGGCAAGCACTAACACCTCCGCTATCTGCACATGTTCGGGAGCCTGTGTGACATACAAGACCACATCAGCTATATCGTCTCCTGTCAAAGGTTTGATACCTTGATAAACCTTGCTTGCCCTTTCGTCATCGCCATGGAATCGGATATTAGAGAAATTGGTTTCCACCAAGCCTGGTTTGATATTCGTTACGCGTATGTTCGTATCAGCAACATCTATTCTCAATCCGTCTGACAACGCTTTGACAGCTGCCTTCGTGGCACAATATACATTTCCACCTGCATAG
Organism: uncultured Bacteroidaceae bacterium; assembly: GCA_934394435.1. Taxonomy (GTDB): domain Bacteria; phylum Bacteroidota; class Bacteroidia; order Bacteroidales; family Bacteroidaceae; genus Physcousia. Next base: position 11,378 of record CAKRRN010000030.1, on the reverse strand, counting down.
GCTGCATCACCTGCCACAGAACCGATATTGACGACATGACCTCTACCCCGTTTTACCATCTGTGGCACAATCAGACGAGTCATCGTAAGCAAGCCCTTTATGTTTGTATCTATCATCTCATTCCAATCCTCTATGTCTCCCTCATATTCTGGTTCCAAACCACGGGCAAGACCGGCATTATTGACCAACACATCAATCTCCTTCCAGTATTCTGGCAGGTTAGAAATCATCTGACAAGCCCTCTGGGTATCTCTTACATCAAAGACGAGCGTTAGGACTTCTACACCATCCTGCTCCAGTTCTTGTTTCAGCCCTTGCAGAAGTTTCTCTCTTCGTCCCGTCAATATCAAGTCATATCCCGCTTGTGCAAATTTATGCGCACAGGCAGCCCCAATCCCACTTGTAGCTCCAGTAATCAAAACCTTCAATTTGCGTTCCATCTTACATATTTATTATTATCAATCCAAGGATGAAATCCAACGTTTTCGTTAAGCCAAGTGAGTAAAGCGTAGCTCGCTTCACTTTTACCATAGCGAGAAAACGAAGGATGGAATCCAACGTTTTCGTTTCCTTCTCCATTATTTCCTGACAGACTAACTCTTGTTTTTAGCCTTCTCCGCAGCAGCTTTTTTCAAAAGTTTATCTACTTCGTCAAACTCCTTGCCCATATTCAAGAACAGGTAGATGCGATAAAGAGGTGGAGCCCACCGATCTGTTTTATCTGGTTGCAGCTCCCGAACCTTTTGCATAGCAGGCATAGCACATTTATAGAAATTCTGTATGGCTGCTCTATCCTGTGCATAACGGGCATCTTGAACGTTCGTACAAGCGGACTCCTGTTTGATAACAGCAAGATTCAGATACGAAATGCCTTTATTATAATAAGCATCTACGAAAGCTGGATCACGATGAATAGTACTATCCGCAAATGCTATGCATTCTTCATACTTGTTATCCAAGAGTTCCATCTTGCATTTTGTATACCAGTAAAGGGCCTTATCTGGAGAAACAACTTTTATAAGCGAATCGGCTAAAGCGATTCCCTCTTTTATCATACGGTGGGAATCAAACCAATCTACAAGATTTACAAAAAAGAAATCATACTCAGGATAAAGATTGACCCCCGTATGAAGTTCCCTAACCCAAGCCGAATCGTTCTTCAGCATGGCATATGTACGTACTTTATATTCTTGGAGGATAGGCTTGTCACCTCGAGTGGCAGCTTCGATAGCTTTGTCTACATACTTCAACGTACGCGTAGGATTGCCAGAAAGGTAGCCACACAGAGCTGCTTGATAAGCAATCTTGGATAGTATTGTGTCTCTACGATTTGTGGCATGCGTATAATACGCGTCCATAAATCCATACGCAACAGGATAGTTTCCTTTTTTCAGGAAAAACTTTCCTCCATTCAATATATTTTTAAGGTACTTGTGCCTGAGTTCTGATGTTTTCTTAGAATATCTCAACCTCACTCGCTCTTGTGCATTGGGTACCGCATCAACACTGTCACACAGGCGCAATTCCTCATACATATTGAGTAAGGAATTAAAAAACAGCGCTGTATCATACTGCTGCTTAAGATACGCCTTTCTGTTTTCTACGCTATTGACTGATTCGTACAAACGAGCAGAAGTATAATAAATCTCAGCACGGTCTTTATTTTTAAGATCCGTACGAGGTAATGCATTTATCAAGTTTGTCCTGGCACCATCCTGACCAGAGGCATTCTTGATGGCTGTTGAGGCGGCCTTGAAGAGCGTGGACATCTTGGTTGGCTTCTGTACCTTTTCTTTCTTGGCTGCCGACATACAATTTGTCACGCAACCCAAGGATAGAAGCGCTATAATGAATAATCTCCTCATCCTGAACAAATTTACCTAATTCAAAAAAAATCTTTCACCCTAATACTTAACCCCAATCGATCATTAAGAAACATCCCTCAGAGAGACAGTCTCTTAGTTTCGGCTCGACAACCGATTTGGCATTTATTAAGTCTGCTGCTTTTTCTCATTACATATGTTGCCTATTCTGCTCTTGTTCCTTTTGTTTCTTTTGCAGCAAACCTTACACACGCGTATGTTCTCTCTCTTCTTTATAAAGATATGTTTGCAGAGCCCATCACGAATATCCTATGAAAAGAAGCAACGGGGTGGCACCCAACCTGCATGAGGCAGATGTCATCCCGTATTATCTTCCTTCTCTATATTATATGAGATGATATTCTCTCTTACAGCAGTTTATCCATTTCAGCAGCCTTGGCAGCCTGTCCTGTCACACTGTAGCACTGCTTCAACTCATACGCCCATTTCTGTGGCTCATTAGGAGCACACTCACGAGCTTTCTCAAAATAAGGAATAGCCAAGCCGAACAGTTTCTTTGTCTCCTCAAGGGTTTGCTTAGCCTTCACTTGATTCTTGATATTGCTTATGGTTGCATTCTTTGCCAAAGCCTGACGGAACTTACACAGACCTGCCTGATACCAAGCATCATAATAGTCCGGCTTTATTTCTGTACACTTCACATAGCAAGCCAATGCCTCGTCATACTTCTCTTGAGCGAAATATACATAGCCCTTACCATAGTTGGCAATAAGCACATTGTTGTCTACAGCTAAAACCTCGTCCGCATATGCCATCATCTTATCCATACCATGTTTCTGATAGTAGGCAAGCAAGATCTGAATGAGGTCCTCATTCTTACTGGGCTCCTTCAGAGTGATATCGTGGGCAGCCTTTGCCCATGCCACTGTATCTTTCCGCTCAAGATAGCTTGCCAGTTTTACCTGCTTGGTGCCTTCCGCTCCCTCTGCAAACTGTACGGCTTCGTCGTAATATTTGTCCATCACATCATAAAGCTTTGCCTCATGAGCCATATGATAAGCATAGTAGGCAATCTGTGGATTTGATATACGCAACTCACAGATATCGGCAATTTCAGGATAAGCGGTCTTGTAATTTAGCGCACGGTCGTAAGCCTCTATAGCACGGTCATAACGTTTGCAGGAACCTTCGAACTGAGCAGCATAGATATAATAGTCACCGCACTGTGACAACTGTATCTTTTTGGCTTTAAGCTGTGCTTCATTTCCTGTCTCGCCCTTGGTTACCTTAGTGTACTTCAGTTCGTTGTGCAAGCCATCAGTCAAACACTTTAAGTTGTCATAAAAATACAGTGTATCGAAAGGCTGTTTGCCACTGGCCTGCTCAAGCATGATATTCAGAGGATACATAGCCAGCTCGGTACTTAACTTGTAGTTTTCTCCAAGCTTATCTTCATCCAATAATCCACTCTTGATGGCTTTCTGAAGCACTTCCTGACCTTTTTTACACTCGCTCAGTATCTCTGGATTTTGTGCAGTTTTCTCTTGAATCTTGAGATAGATGGCATCCTTAATTTTCTGAGCCTCCTTTACCTGATTTTTTGCTTCTTTCTGAGCTGCCTTCAGAGCTGCGGCATCGGCCTTTGCCTTTGCCTTGTCTTCTCCAGACTGAGCAAACACGCTACCTACTCCCAATGCGAGGATGAGCGTCAACAGTACTTTTCTCATAATTGTCAGAATTTTGTGTTGTTATAGTTTGATTATATTAGTTATTATCTTCTTGACTTTAAGATTCTGGCTGAACTTCTGGTTCTTCGCCAGTTTCCTCCTCTTCTTCTGCGCGTGGAACCACGCTCAAATGACTAATCACATCATTTCGTTTCTTCAGTTCTATCAGTTTGGTTCCTTGTGCCACACGTCCCTTGGTCACCTTCACAGAGTCTGCATGTAGACGGATAGTTGTTCCGCTTTTGTTGATAATCATCAGATCATCCTCATCCGACACAACCTCAGTCGCCACCACATAGCCAGTTTTCTCCGTGATTGCCAATGTCTTCACACCTTTGCAATGACGTCCTGTCTTGCGGTATTCATCCACGCCTGTTCGTTTCCCGTAACCATTCTCGCTCAGCACCATGATGCTTTCGTTCTCGGCATCATTCACAATACACATTCCAACCACACGGTCGCGAGGATCATCATCAAGAATAATGCTCTGCACACCCGTGCTTACACGTCCCATTTCGCGAACCAGGTTCTCAGGGAAGCGTACCACACGTCCACCAGCGTTTGCAACAATAATCTCATTCGACCCATTCGTCAGTTCCACGCCAATCACTTGATCATCTTCACGGATGTTAATGGCATTCACACCATTGGCTCTCGGACGACTATATTCACTCAAGCAGGTCTTCTTGATAATACCATTCTTTGTGCAAAATACCACATAATGCGACTGGCAGAATTCTGGATCCTGTAATTTACGAATACACAGACACGCATTAACGCTGTCACCAGGCTGAATCATAAGCATATTCTGTATGGCCCTTCCCTTGTTCTGTTTGCTTCCCTCAGGAATATCATACACCTTCAACCAATGACAACGGCCACGATCGGTGAAGAACATCATTGTATTGTGCATGGTGGCAGGATAAATCTTTTCTATAAAATCGTTGTCGCGAGTGCTGCTGGCTTTTACACCAATACCACCTCGTGCCTGTGCTCTAAACTCTGCTAAAGGTGTGCGTTTGATGTAGCCCATATGACTAAGTGTCACCACCACCTCATCGTCAGCATAGAAATCCTCGGCATTGAACTCATCCGCATTAGGCATAATCTCCGTACGGCGCACGTCATTGAATTGCTCTTTCACCTCCAACAACTCATCCTTGATGACCTTTCGGCAGAGACCATCGTCTGTCAAGATTCTATTATAATAGTCAATCTTACTCATCAAGTCGTCATATTCCGCATGCAACTTATCTTGCTGCAAACCTGTCAGCTGAGCCAAGCGCATATCCACAATGGCCTTACTCTGAAGTTCGTCCAGTCCGAAACGCTCCTCCAACGCACGCTGAGCATCTGCTGGAGTCTTGCTTGACTTTATCAGACGAACCACCTCGTCAATATTGTCACTGGCAATAATGAGTCCCTTCAGTATGTGTACACGCTCCTCTGCCTTGCGCAAGTCATACTTGGTACGGCGAATCACCACATCATGACGATGCTCCACAAAGTTGCTTATAAAATCTCTCAGAGTAAGTAACTGTGGACGTCCCTTCACCAAAGCAATACTGTTCACACTGAAACTGGTCTGCAGAGGGGTCATCTTGAATAGTTTATTCAACACCACACGCGCATTAGCATCCCTCTTCACATCAATCACGATACGCATGCCATCGCGGTCGCTCTCATCATTGGCATTATGGATACCTTCTATCTTCTTCTCTTGAACCAGTTGAGCTATGTATTCTATCAGTTGCTGTTTGTTTACTCCATAAGGAATCTCTGTCACGACAATCTTATCATGCGTCTCGCCCGATTCAATATCAGCTTTGGCACGCATGATAATACGTCCTTTACCCGTTTCGTATGCATCCTTGATTCCCTGCAGTCCCATGATATAAGCACCCGTAGGGAAGTCTGGACCTTTCACATATTCCATTAGGTCAGCCACCGTCATCTCTTGATTGTCAACAAATGCCACGCAAGCATCAATCACCTCACCCAGATTATGAGTGGGAATATTTGTTGCCATACCGACAGCGATACCCGTTGCACCGTTCAAGAGAAGGTTGGGCAATTTGGTTGGCATTACGGTTGGCTCCAACAGGGTGTCATCGAAGTTTGTGGTCATATCCACAGTTTCCTTCTCCAAGTCATCCATCATAGCCTCACCCATCAGACTCAAGCGAGCCTCTGTATAACGCATGGCTGCGGGGCTATCCCCATCCACACTACCGAAGTTGCCCTGTCCGTCAACCAATGTATAACGCATAGCCCATTCTTGCGCCATACGTACCAATGCAAAGTACACAGAACTATCGCCATGAGGATGGAACTTACCAAGCACCTCACCCACAATACGGGCACATTTCTTATAGGGTCTACTATGCAAGTTTCCCATCTCCTTCATTCCGAATAGGATACGACGATGCACAGGCTTAAATCCATCTCTTACATCAGGCAATGCACGCGCCACAATCACACTCATCGAGTAATTGATGTAGCTTTGCCGCATTTCGTGCTCAATGTCTACTTTAATAATTCTTTCCTGATCTTCCATTTATATATTTGTACTAATTTTCGAGAATAAACTTCACAAACGCGCTCCACACAATGGCAAGCACGTTCATCATACAAAGATACTCCATAATTCCGAACCGAGCAAAAAAATTATCATTTTTTCACGCGTGCGCGCCTACACAGAAAAGTAGTTCAAAAGAGACGAACAAGCTGTATTTGGCACTTCAGAGCCTTTCTAACGGCACGAAGGGACTCTCATCGACACTACCCAACAAACCACCCTACAGTCCAAGTACAGCCGTTAATCTATAATCAACAATAAATCCATCATTACCCCAGACTCAGCCACACGAACTATAGCTCTACAATAAATAAGGTATCACTCCCCAAAAAGAAAGAAGGAAAGAAGGAAACTTGGAGATGAATCAGGATTGATGTGGTTGATAAGGAATGTGCCTGAGGGCACAGTTGAGTCTGTCCTTTAGCTCACCCAACTTACTCATACGTATAGAGAAAGTCATATGGCAAAGCATATCACACGTTTGTTCCACAACACACGCATCCATCTGTCGCGCCACCTTCATCACCACATTCATGTCGGGATAGTCAAAATCCACACTACAGGTGCCATCCACCGTACGTAACTCCACCTGTGCGTCATCCAACGTTGCTGCAGCCGTAGTCCTGTAAGCTTCTATCAGCCCACTTGTTCCCAGTTTGACTCCGCCAAAATAGCGTACCACCAGCACGATAACATCCGTCAGTCCACGACTGTTTATTTGTCCCAATATGGGCTTACCAGCTGTTCCGCTTGGCTCACCATTATCATTGCTACGAAACACCTCACGTTCCGCCCCCAGCATGTATGCCCAACAGACATGCCTTGCATCATAGTATTTCTTCTGGTATTCTGCCACCAGCGCAAGGGCTTCCTCTGCTGTGGTCACATGATGAGCAAAGCCAAGAAACTTACTCCGTAATTCAGAGTAAGCCCCTTGGCTTTCGCCCTTAATAGTTTTATATTCGTCCACCATCGTTAGCAAGCGTATGGTTGGCTACGAAAGTTTATGCACAACGAGTCCACTGCGTAGTTTCGGTTCAAACCACGTTGCCTTAGGAGGCATAATATTACCGCTGTCGGCTATACGGATTATCTGCTGCATACTCACGGGATAGAGTGCAAGAGCCATTTGCATTTCACCGCTATCCACCCTCTGTTTCAGTTCACCCAACCCGCGCAAACCACCCACAAAGTCAATGCGCTTATCCGAGCGAAGGTCCTTGATACCCAATATACAATCAAGAATACGTTTGCTACTTATGCTCACATCAAGACTCTCGATAGGATCTTGCTCATCAATCAGTCCTGGTTTGAGCATCAGACTATACCAGCACCCGGACAGATAGAGGGCAAACTCATGCAGACGACTTGGACGATAAGCTTCTTCCCCTTTAGGAGTGATCACAAAATCGGTCTCCAAAAGTTTCAGAAACTCAGCTGGCTTATACCCATTTAGGTCTTTCACCACACGATTGTAATCCAAAATGGTAAGCTGACTGGCAGGAAAGCATACAGCCATCAGATAATTATACTCTTCGTTGCCTGTATGGTGAGGATTTGCCTTAGCCTTTTCCGCACCAACAAGTGCAGCTGCAGCCGTTCGATGATGACCATCTGCTATATAGAGATGGGGCATCTGAGCAAAACGTTCCGTAATAACTTTCTGGTCATCAACATCATCCACAAGCCAGAACTGATGACGGAAGCCATCAACAGGGGCAATGAAGTCGTACACTGGTTCCTGGGCTGCATATCGAGATACGATACCATCCAACACAATGTCATCGGGATATGCCAGGAAGACAGGCTCCATATTAGCATCGCACACGCGCACATGCTTCATACGATCTTCTTCCTTGTCACGACGCGTCAGCTCATGTTTCAGTATCACCCCATTCATGTAGTCGTCCACAGCCGCACCCACTACCAGTCCGTATTGTGTACGCCCATTCATTGTCTGCGCATACAAGTAGTACATTTCCTTACTGTCTTGCACCAGCCACCCTTCACGCTGAAACTTTGCAAAATTCTCCGCTGCCCGTTGATACACGCGCGGATCATACTCGCTGGTGCCCACAGGGAAGTCTATCTCAGGTTTTATGATGTGATAGAGCGACTTCTCATTATCTCCAGCCTCGGCTCTTGCCTCCTCAGAATCGAGCACATCATAAGGGCGACTCTCCACCTGCTCTACCAGTTCGCGCGGTGGACGTAATCCTCTGAAGGGTTTTACTTTTGCCATCTCTTTCTCTATTACTTATTTACCTGAAACTTGGTTATGCCATCTTTCAGATAAGCCACTATCTGATGAGCTGCAGCTATGCCTGCGTTCACATTAGCCTCTGCTGTCTGGGCACCCATCTTCTTAGGAGTAGCAAAATAACGCCCAGGGAATTCTGCCTGGAAGGTATCATCAGCATCAGGTTTGATGTCGGTCACATATTTCAAGTCTGGACGTTCCTGCATAAGGGCTATCAAGCCAACCTCATCAATCACTTCCTTGCGAGCCGTATTCACCAAGATTGCGTTTTTCTTCATTTTACTCACCAAATCGTGATTGATGCTCTGCCGGGTTTCGGCTGTGGCGGGAATATGCAGCGAAACGATGTCACACTGTTCAAACAGCTCGTCACGCGAAGCTACCGCGTGCACTCCTGCTGCCTCTATAGCCTCCTTGGGGCAATAGGCATCGTAAGCATAAACATCCATATCGAAGCCTTTGGCTATTCGTGCCACATTGCGTCCCACGTTTCCAAATGCCAAGATACCAAGTTTCTTACCCTTGAGTTCAGTACCACTGGTACCGTTGTAGAAGTTACGAACGGTGTACACAAGCAGACCCAACACAAGTTCTGCCACGCTGTTAGCATTCTGCCCTGGAGTATTCATTGCCACCACCCCATGTGCTGTAGCTGCCTCCAAATCAATATTGTCGTAGCCGGCTCCTGCCCTCACCACAATCTTCAACTGACCTGCAGCATCAAACACCTCCTTGTCCACCTTATCAGAGCGAACAATCAGTGCATCAGCATCAGCCACAGCATCAAGCAACTGACTCTTTCCCGTATATTTCTCAAGCAGAGATACCTGACCTCCTGCTTCTGTAATGACTTTCTTGATACCATCCACTGCCACCTGGCTGAATGGTTTTTCCGTTGCTATAAGTACTTTCATCGTAGTTATACCTCTCTTATAATTCTGTATGACTAGTATTCAAACCTCAGAGCATCGCCTTTTTCCTCTCTTTAGACATTTGGCATTTCTAAGATTTGAAAAAAGTCATTATCTTTCAATGCTTGGCCTCAAATTCCTTCATGCATGCCACAAGAGCCTTGCAACCTTCAACGCTCATGGCATTGTAGCAACTCGCACGGAAGCCTCCCACATCGCGGTGGCCCTTCACGCCTACCATACCCTGTTCTGTTGCAAAGGCCAAGAACTCATCCTGCAAGTCTTGATATTCGGGTTTCAACACAAAGGTCAAGTTCATTCTCGAACGGCTGCTCTCCTCGGCTGTGCCCACAAAGAGACGGTTACGGTCTATCTCGTCATACACAATCGTTGAGCGCTCGATAGCGAGCTTCTCCATGGCTTCTACTCCACCCTGCTTCTTTATCCACTTCAGATTCTGCAAAGCACAATAAATAGGAACTACGGGAGGAGTATTAAACATACTACCTTTCTTCACGTGCGTGCGATAATCAAGCATTGTGGGAATCGGGCGACTAACGTGACCCAACAGATCTTCCTTCACAATCACGAAAGTCACACCTGCCATACTCAGATTTTTCTGCGCACCACCATATATAATACCATATTTACTCACATCCACCGGACGCGAGAAGATATCGCTCGACATGTCTGCCACCACAGGAATAGGAGAATCCAAATCCTGACGCAACTCCGTACCGTATATTGTATTATTAGTAGTTATATGCAGATAATCGGCATCCGTTGGAATCGTAAAATCCGTTGGAACGTACGTAAAATTCCGATCCTTGCTTGAAGCCACTTCCACTACCTCACCAAACAGTCGTGCCTCTTTCTCTGCCTTCGTTGCCCACACACCTGTATTCAGATAAGCAGCCTTCTTTTCCAGCAGATTATAGGGAACCATACAGAACTCCAGACTTGCACCTCCTCCCAAAAACAGCACGGAATATCCGTCAGGAATCTCCAGCAGCTCCTTAAACAAAGCCACAGCCTCGTCCACTACCGGCTGAAAATTCTTGGCACGGTGGCTAATCTCCATCAGACTCAAACCTGACCCTTCAAAATCCAAACACGCAGAAGCCGTAGCTTCTATCACCTCACGGGGCAAGATGCTTGGCCCTGCATTGAAATTGTACTTTTTCATGTTGTTTTAATTGGTTACCATATTCTACAATTCCTAAATATTAAAACGGCTGACCCCAACGGACAATTCCTTACCCAATGGTTAAAATCAGCCTCCATACCACCACAAATTTACTCAATTCCAACCACACTAACCATAACTACACCCCAAAAATGCTCAAAAACACAACTTACAAAAAAAAGTTGCCACAAAATTTGGGTATCTCAAACAAACGTCCTACCTTTGCATCGCTTTTCGGGACAGCGAGTCCCACTTCTCATAGAAAAAGAGAAAAGCATCGGGGTGTAGCGCAGTTGGTAGCGCACCTGGTTTGGGACCAGGTGGTCGCCCGTTCGAGTCGGGTCACCCCGACAAAAGATACAAGGGAGGTCTATAATAGACTTAATAGAAAACTTGAGTTTTCAACGCCAATAAAGACAAGAAACAGTCCAGAAATTTGGCAGTCTCAACAAAATGATTTACCTTTGCATCAAACTTATTGAAAAGGTGCCTTGGATGAGTGGCTTAGTCAACGGTCTGCAAAACCGTCTACGGCGGTTCGAATCCGCCAGGCACCTCTTCTTTTTTCCCACACAACAGTTTTTTTCGGACAAATCACGAAAGTCGCTTCGAGTACGAAGCGTAAAACTGTTGATTGAAGCTATTTTTGCTGAAGTATCTTATAAAGATACAGATATCCGCGAGAAACTTGTTCCTAAGGTAAAAGAAATGAATAATCTTTTAGCTTCTGTTAAGTTATCATTCTCAACGGCTAAAAAATGCTCAAAGAATAATATCATCAAGAGCAATGGATTGAGTATGGAATACTTGACCAGAGGCTCACCTGATAAAACAGGGGGATTATAGTATTCACAATGTTCAAGTAATATAGTCTTCAATAGCCAATGAAGACG
>CAKRRN010000029.1 GCA_934394435.1 uncultured Bacteroidaceae bacterium | reverse complement strand
CAGATTTTAACAAGCTATATTACTACTAATATATTGATTATAAAATAATATTGCTAATTTTAAGGGACGACTACATATTCCAAAGGGACAGAAGTTCCGAATGTACCAGTCTTGATTTCTTCTATGGTACCAAACACATAAGGATTACCTCCTGTAATTTGGGCTGTAGGCAGTGTACCTGTTCCAATAGAGGTGTTAAGTTCCCATTTGAAGTTGTAAGCCAGGCATGGGGTCAGAATATTTCCATAACCTCCCCTGTGGTATAAAGAAGATAGCATCAGTGTTTCTTTTTTGTATGAGAGCAAATAAGCAATAGAATCATTTTGTCCATCTGTGTGTCTCCAGACTTTTACATATTTAAAATTGTAATACATGGTGTCTCCATTTATATAGAAGTCTGTACGGTCATAATTGGGGACATACCTTGTCACACCGTTATCTTTCACCTCGCTAAACCAAGAATCGTACTTTAATGTGTCCAGTTTGAGTTCTGTCCAACGAGTCCCTTCCTCATAGTAGCTCTGGGCATAAGAAGTGACAGCAAACAGGGCGAAAAAGAGCAAACATGCAAGCCCTCTTATATTTATCCTTATCTTCATTTTCTTTTAGATAACTCTGGCAGATTTAAGTTTGGAGTAGAGCGTGGGATGCTTGTAATCCACAAGCCGCACGATTGGTTTACTTGCTCGAATTTTACAACATTGTTTGTGCCTATGCCACCTTTTACAGATAATGTGGAGGTCGGTGTCTCCATACTAATTCCCACGTTTCCTAGTGAGTCAACCACCAGTTGTGCGCCAGCGTTGAGGTTAAGGGAAAATGCTACCATCATGCTAACAAATACTTTCTTCATGTTTGTTTTGTTTTTGGTTGTTAATGATATCAAGTATCACAAATTTATAAAGAATATTTTATTTGTGCAAAAATGAATAATCTCTTATTTAAACCCAATTCGGACATTAGAAAATTTCGCCTTTATTTTGTCTTTAAACAGATTGGGACAAAGAGCCCGCTTCTACGATGGATAGTTCTTTTCAATTCCTATCAGTCTTTCTTCCGACATCTTGTTTCCAGTCTTGTTTCAACATAGCCCACTATGCCTTCGGAACGCCCGAAAACAATAAAGGCTATATGAATCGGAATCCAATGACCGATTTGGGTTAAAAGATTATTTGTCATGCTTTCTTTGTAAAGACAGCATGGCAATCGAAAGAATGTCAGTCACTTCACCACTTTCTTCTTTCCTCCTATTATATATATACCGCGTGAGAGTTTCCCCTCTACCTTGCGTCCCTGCAAATCATAGGTGGCTTCATATTCTTTGCCTGTCTCTTTCACACAGGAGATGTGCGTCACCAGTTCGCCCCTCTCGTTAGGCCATAGGTCGTAGAGCACTTCACCGTTCTTTTCAAAGTGGACAAGGATGGATCGGTAGTCATTACTTATCTGGCTGTTATACAGCCATTCCATATACCAGGCCTGATTTCTTCTATGGTACCAAACACATAAAGATTGTTTCTATAACCTCCCCTGTGGTATAAAGAAGATAGCAGGGGTGCTTCTATAGGACATGATACAGCAAGGGCTGCATCGCAAGTGGTGTATTGCGGTGCAGCCCTTGACGTTCGTGCGGACTTACTTGCCCAGCAGATGCCTTACGGCCTGTTCTATCTGCGTGTCCTTTCCACCCAGCAGATCGGTGGGGGACAGGTAACATTCTATGTCGGGATTCAATTGCTGGTTTTCCAGGAAACAGTCTCTGTTGTCGAGAGAGCCAACTTGCGGAATGCCGAATACGAAGTTTCCTATGGTTTCCCACCAGACAGCTGTCATCGTGCCTGGTACAGGAGCACCCACCAGTTTTCCTATGCTCAGTTCGTGATAGAGCCAAGGTGTACCGTGTGCGTTAGAGTAGTTGTCCTCACAGATGAGCATGCATGAAGGTTTCACCCAACGGTTGTAGGGGTCGTCACCGATATGTTGTCCTCGTGGCATGTAGCGTACGGTTCGTTTGCCAGAGAGTAGTTCGCATACGTCATTGTGCAGCCAACCTCCACCGTTGTGGCGTGTGTCCACGATGGCAGCCAGCTTCTGTCGGTTTTTGTCACTGAGCAGGGTGCTGTATAGTTTGTGGAAACTCTCTCCGTTCATGGCTTGGATGTGTACGTATGCCAGTTTGCCTTCTGACAGGCTGTCCACTAAGGCTGTGTTCTTACGTACCCATCGCTGGTAGAGCAGTTGGTTTTGGGCAGACGATGAGATGGGCCTCATCAGGATGTCTTGCTTGCGCCCTTTGATGGTCAGACGTGTCAAGACCCCTGCTTTTCCTGCCAGCATAGGGATGTAGTCTGCTCCGGCCTCAATTGTTTTTCCATCGATGGCTGTAATGATGGAGCCAGCCTTGATGTCAGAATGCGTGTCTAATGGTCCTCCAGGCAATATTTCCGTCAGGCGTATGCCTACACCTTGGTAGGTCTCATCGAAGAGAGCTCCCAGTTCCGCGGTTGAGAGTGTATTGCTGTAAGGGCGATAGCGACATCCTGTGTGAGAAACATTCAATTCGCCCAGCATTTCACTGGCCAGGATGCTAAAGTCATACCCATTGTTTACATGAGGCAGGAATTTCTTGTAAACGCTGTAGAGAGAGTCCCATGCAGCACCATTCATGCCTGGGTCGTACAGTTTCTCCTTGGTTTGTCTCCAGATGTGTTCGAAGAGACAAGCCTGTTCCTCTTGCGTACGATAGGATGCAAAGGTCTCAAAAGGTATGGGCTTGATGGCTGATGAGGCTAATTCCAGTCTTTGGATAGTGCCTCCGTTTCCGATGAAGAAACAATACTTCAAGTCTTTGTCTGGGCGAAGTGATCCTGCGCTTATGTTCTGCAGTTTCATTTCTGTGCGCTCTTCCTTAAAGTCACGAACCCACAGAGCCATGTTTCCATTATAGGGTGCTATGAAGTAGAGTTTTGTTCCCTTGCTGTCCATGATAGCATCGCCCAAGTTTGTTGATGTGGGTGTCAGTCGCAGGGTACGAGTCTCTAAGTTGTCAAGATCAAACTTCAGGTCCTTTACTTTCTGCTCTGCGGAGTCTTTTTTCTCGTTTTTCTTGTCTTCGGAGTCCTCCAGTAGGGAAATGTCTTCCTTGGAGAGTCGGAACTCATCGTATGCTGCTGCATCAAAGAACATTACATACTCGTCTCTTTCTGCTCCCCACGATCCGTGAGCACGATAGCCAGCACGGTCACTCTCGAATATCATGGCTCGTCCGCCCATTACCCAGCGTGGGTTGCTGTCTGAGTATCCGCTCTGTGTCAGATTGACTGGTTCGCCCTTGCCATCCGCTCTGAGCAGAGCCACGTCGCCTATACACCATCCTGCTGTGCCGTTGTAGTTGGCAAGAATCCACTTGCTGTCTGGACTCCAGGTAAAGTACTGGTCGCCATCACTATAGCTATAAGTGTACTTGCCATCCATTACGGTGTGTGACTTACCGCTCTTGGCATCCATCACTTTGATTGTTGTGCGGTTTTCCAGATAAGCTATCTGTTTACCATTTGGACTGTAGGCAGGCTGGAAGGAAGTGGTTTTCCCATCGGTCATTCTGCGCTCCTCGGTTTGTGTGCAGTAGGCAAATGACTTCTCTTTGTCATCCTTTATCTCGCATTCGTATATGCTCCACACACCATTTCGCTCAGAGTCGTATGCCACTGCTTTTCCATCAGGACGGAAGGTTACGGTGCGTTCGCGCTCTGGCGTGTCAGTCAGTTGGCATGTGGTCTTATGCTCTACATCCGTCACATACACGTCACCGTTCAGAATGAAGGCAACTTGTTTCCCATCGGGTGACACGCTCATGCTGGAGGCTCCCTGCTTGACTTTGCTGTGCCGTACAGGCTCGGCTTGTTTGTCGCTCACGATGGACACGTCTACACGCTGGGGTTCTGAACCAGGAATAAGTGTATAGATACTGCCGTCATAAGAGAAGCAGAGTGTGCCCTGGTCTGAAGCAGAGAGATAACGGACAGGTGAACCATGGAAATGAGTCAGCTGTTTTCGTTGCCCATCAGAGGTGTGCAAGGTTACATTGAGTGTACCGTCCTCCTCGTCGATACAGTAGAAGCCCTCGCCTGTGGGATTCCATAGAGGGTCACGTACCTCGGCGTGGGTGGTTGTGAGCTGTTTATATTGCCCATTTTTTAGGCTCCACACGTCACGTGTGATGCTGCTGGTATGATGTTTTCTCCAGGTGTCTTCATATCCTTTCACATTATTATATATAAGTGCACCGTCCTTGCTTATGCACAGATTGTCCATGGGTAGTGCAGAGTAGAGGGTCTGCCGCCCACCAGAGAGGTTCACCTGATACGTCTTCTTGTAGGTTCCTCCTGGAAAAATTATATCTGATGTGGTAGGATGACCTGTACGGGTGAACAGAATAGTATTCTTGTCGAGCCATCCTGCTACAGTCTCTGCTGCGCTGTGTGTCGTAAGTCTTTGTGCAGGACCACCCTCCGAGGGCATTACGTAAATGTCCATACTGCCCGAGCGGTCGCTACTGAAGGCAATGTGCTTTCCGTCTGGACTCCAGTAGGGAGCTGTGTCATAGGCAGGATTGGTGGTCAGTTGCTGGGCAGAACCTCCCTCTGTGGGCACGGTGTAGATATCTCCCATGTAGGTGAAGGCTATTTTCTTGCCGTCAGGACTTATTCTCACAGGACGTAACCATAGTGGTTCACCCAAGGCTTTGACCTGTTGTGCAGTACCGCAGAGTAGCGATAGAAGAATCAGAGCTTTTAATGTGTTTTTTTTATGCATTCCTATTTGTTTAAGAGGTTTAATAAATATACTGCGTAGCAACCCAGGAGCAAGAGTCCTTCCCAAAATTCAATTTTACGTCTTGTGTATGATACAATCCACACCAGGATGCAACTTCCTATCAGCATAATCCAGTCTGTCAAGGCAATCTTCTCTACCTGCATGGGGTGTATGAGGGCACAAGCTCCCAAGATGGCTGCAATGTTAAACACGTTGCTTCCGATGACGTTGCCCACAGCCAGTCCTTCACGTCCTTTTCGCGCGGCTACCACGCTGGTGGCAAGTTCTGGCAGACTGGTACCTCCAGCCAAAATGGTGAGACCGATAAGGCTCTCGCTCACGCCCCATTGACGAGCCAGCGAACATCCTTCGTCAACCATCATTCTTGCTCCGAATACAAGTGCTGCCACGCCTATGATGATTTGCATAGAGAGCTTTACGTAAGAGGTATCGTTTGTTTCTTGTTCTGACACTACTTCATTCTTCTGATGTACAGCCTTGTGATAGGTGTAATATAGATAAGCAAAAAAGAATGCGAGGAAGACCAAAGCGTCCGTACGACTTATATTTGAGTCGAAGAATACGGTGAAAAAGAGTAATAGACTGACGAAGAGCATGATGGGCATGTCTCTGTAAAGCAATTTCTTGTCAACGAGCATGGGCAGCATCATGGCTGATGCTCCCAAAATAACAACCCCATTGAAAATGTTACTCCCGATGATGTTTCCTACACTCATATCCGAACTTCCACGTAGAGTACTCAATAGGCTTACCATAAACTCTGGAAGACTGGTTCCTGCCGCCACGATGGTCAGTCCGATGACCAGTTCGCTTACATTCCATTTCCGAGCAAGTCCCGATGCTCCATCCGTAAATTTATCTGCCCCCCATAGTACCAATACTACACCAATCAGCAGAAGAAAGATTTCAAGTATCATTTGAGTAAATATATGAAGTTTATCTGTATAAAAACGAGAAGATACAAATGTATGCTGTTTTATCCAGTTATATGTTCTTATGCACGTTCAATTTTGTAAGTCGCATGGTTTTTGCGTTAAATTATACCTAAAATTGTTGCAATCTGATATAATGTTGTATATTTGCAAAGAAAAGAAATTAAGTATAACGCAAAAGAAAATCACAGACAGAAATTATCACAACAGATTTATGGAACTGAAGAAATTTGTTTTTGCTTTTGCTCTGGTTACAGGGCTTACAGCGCCTGTTTTTGCACAAGACTTTACAGGCAAGACCTTGGATGAGAGAATAGGCTATTCTAACAACAACAACGAAGACAGTATCAAGACAGGTCGTGGATACGTGTCATATTTCCAGCAGAGTCTGCAGAATAAGGACTGGAAGGGTGCTTATCAGAATTACCAGTGGCTCATCAAGAATGCACCATTTGCCATTACAGGTGTTTACACCCAAGGTCCGTTTATGTTTTATCAGCTTATCGTAAGCGAGCAGGATCAGGCCAAGAAGTTGGAATACTTCAAAGGCATGATGGAACTGTTTGATGCCAGACAGAAGAACTTAGACGTATTGAACACCTTTGCAAAGACCAAATCAACGCTGGGTGACGTGCTCGCCTTGAAGGCTGATTATTACAACTGGACCGCTCCTACCATACAGGGGTCGGGCTACACGCTTAATAAGTCTTATGAGAACTACAGCAACGCCATCAAGATGATTAACGAGAAGGGTGGACGTGAGATAGAAGGATCTGTGCTCCAGAACTTCTTCTTGGTGAGCGACGCTATGTATAAGACTGCACCAAATGCCTTGCGCGAGCAATACCTGCAGGACTATTTGGACAGCAAGGATGCATGTGAGAAGATGTTGCAACTGGCCAAGGAGGCTAAGGCAGCTGGCGATACGGATAAGGCTTCTAAGCTGTTGGCTAAGTACGATGGCCCTCTCGCTCTTATTGAGCAGACCTTCAGCGCAAGCGGTGCTGCTGATACAGCACAGATTGTGGCCATTTATACCAAGAAGCTGGATAGCTACAAGGGCGACATCAACAAACTCAATAGTGCTCTGACGCTGATGGCACAAAACGACTGCGATGATAGCGATATCTATTATAAGTATGCAGAGGCTGCGTATGCCATAGAACCCACCTTCACCAGTGCTATTGGTTTGGCACAAAAAGCGCAGAAGGACGGACAGGCAGAGAAGATGCTTGAGTACTACAATAAGTCTCTGGAACTCTGCTCAAGCGATGCGAAGCGTGGCGCCATCTGTCTGAATATTGCTAACGGATTGACCAAGAGCAAGCAGTACACAGGTGCACTTACTTATGCTGAGAAAGCTATCGGTTATAATCCCGATCTCAAGGGAAAGGCTTACTTGAAGGAAGCCAATGTGTATACAGTTCTCGGACAGTATGGAAAGGCTATTGAGTATTGTACAATGGCAAGTGCAGAGGATATTACCGTAAGCGGTAGCGCAGACCGTCTGAAGCAGAACATACAAAAGGTGCAGGCTAACCAGGCTGCAAACGAACGTGCACGTAAGGCATATGATGACTTCGTGAAGAAGCAGAAAGCGGAAGAGGCTTTCTGGACCAGTGGTGCCAAATAAACCGTTGGCAAATAGAACACAGAAGGTTTAGAATAAATCTATAAGGATACAAGCCTTGGACATAAGTTCTTGTCCAAGGCTTGTTTTCGTGATACGAGTTTTTTTTCTTGCTAAAATCAGACCGCATGTTAATTTATTTGAGAAACGGATGGACAGGCTCACCCGATAAACCAAGGGGACTTTACGATTCACCCCCGATAGACCTCTTAAAATAGTATCCTAAGATACTTTGCCAAGTATCCTATATTACTTTGCCAAGTATCCTAGGATGCTGTTTTTTCTTGATTTTGCAGACTCTCTTTTTTGATTTTCTATACTGTAAAGATAGATATTACCAAATTTGTGAAACTGCAATAGGGGACAATTACAATAGTCCTTTCTTTTTTAGTTGGATAATTTTTTTTCTTCAACTGGGAAAATTAGCTGAGCTTTTTGTCTGGAACTTACTGTGAGAGTAGAGGAGGCATGTGTGAACCCGACTTCGTAAGCCTAAGAAGTCAACTTACTTTGCCAACGAAGCCGACTTCATCGGGCGATGAAGTTGACTTCATGTAAACACTCCAATTCGGGCTGTTTTTGTAATCTTTAAAATTCATCCACGTTTTCTTTTTTTTACCTAAGTCAATCATTAGACTCCGATTCATATAAACCTTTGATTACAACAAAAGCCTAAGGTTGGGACTACCTTAGGCTTTTGGATGTTGATATTGTCAAGAAATCCTTTGCTGCTTAGACTTTCAAGAAAATCTTGTAGCGGTACATGATATATAGGAATATCCACCATGTGATGATGTATGTGGTGGGTTCTACCACAGGATAGTATGCTTCGGGCAAGAGTCCGATGACTCCACCTAATAGGCGGTCGCGCATGAAGTCGAAGTTGACAAAGCGTGGCAGCATGTAGATGGCAATGGAATTCATGCCGATGACTACGAAGAAGAAGTCCCATCCGCGCCATTTGCGTACATCTATTATATAGTAGAAGAGTGCAAGCATCAAGAGCGAATAGCAAGCCACCGCACATACAAATGAACTGGACCAGAGAGCCTTGTTGATTGGAGTCCAGAAACTCCACAGATAACCAATGATGCCCAGTATGATGCCAGCTATACACATGCCCAACGCCTTGCGTGTGCCTGTCAGTCCTTTTCGGTCTGTCTTTATCCAATGTCCGCTCAGCATGCCCAACAAGGCTGTACCGATGGCAGGGATAGTTGAGAAAAGTCCCTCTGGGTCGTAGTCTGGACGATAGCAATGGGCACCAAAGAGTGTACGGTCGATGTAGCAAGCTATGTTTCCTTCGCGTGTTAGCGCGTCAGCTCCTGGCATGTCTGGAGCTACAACGAGGCTGGATATGAGGCTATAGCCAACCAATAGTCCCAGTATAATCATTATTATACGCTTCACGTTGTGTACATGCATGTAGATGAGTGCTCCACACATCCATGCCATACCAATACGTGCCAAAACGCTCCAGAAGCGTAGTTCGGCAAACTGAAGCTTTAGTATTCCATTGCACACCCATCCCAGAGCCATCAGCATGAATCCTCGTTTAATGACCTTACGTATGATGGCAGCGTGGCTCATGCCTTTCTCTTGCTGTTTCTCCAGAGAATAGGGGAAAGATACTCCTGCTATGAATAGAAAGAGTGGGAATATGGTGTCGTGGTGTCGCAGACCGTCCCAGCTGGCATGGGTCATCTGCTCTGCTATGGTTTGCCAGGCAGAACTGTCTGGAAAGAACCCTGCAATAGCAGATATTACTGCTGCTCCTCCCATGATAAAGAGCATATCGAAGCCCCTCAGAGCATCTAAGGATTCAAGCCTTTGTGGTTTAGTTGCTTTTGTCTCCATTTTCTTTTTCTGCTTCTTGTGTTTCGCTTGCGCGAATAACGGTTTTACAATGTGGATTTAATTAGTTATAGGAAGTTTTAGCTTTAGCGAATTCCCCTTTGGTTGAGTGCCTCAGCATAGCGACGCGCGTTTTGCTGATGTTCCTTGTAGGTGGTGGCAAAGCGGTGAGTGCCAGAGAAGTCTTCTTTAGCACACATATACAGGTAGGGATGTTTGCTGTGGTTGAGTACAGCCTCTATTCCGTCAATGCTTGCTACACGTATGGGCCCTGGGGGCAGTCCTGTGTTTAGATAGGTGTTGTAGGGACTTTGCACCTTGAGATGTTCGTGATAAATGCGACGGAGTGAGAAGTCTCCAACAGCGAACTTCACCGTTGGGTCTGCCTGTAACGGCATTCCCACTTGCAGACGATTGATGTACATGGCTGCAATGTCGGGTTTCTCAGCCTTGTTGGCTGTTTCTTCGTCTACAATACTCGCCAGTGTGCACACTTCAATGGGTGTGAGATGGTCTTCCTTTGCTTTCTGTGTGCGTTCTCCTTTCCAGAAGCGATCGTGCTCTTGTTGCATGCGATGCATGAAGGCATCTATACTCGTGTCCCAATATATCTCGTAAGTGTTTGGCACGAAGAGTGCTGGCAACTGCTCCTTGGTGTATCCCAGCTTGGCAGTCTTGCTACTGTCGCTCATGTATTCCAAGGCTTGTTGGCTGTTCATCATCAGGTGTGTGCCCAGATACTGTGCCATTCTGTCGAGAGTACGTACACAGGGTATGGTGAGCATCACGGGTTCTTGTTGCCCGTTTCTCAGATGACGAAAGAGGGTAAGCGCGTTTACATCCTTTGTGGCGTATCGTCCTGTCCGTACATGATAATGAAGCAAAGTGGAGCAGAGACTCATTCTCCACCCCAGTTTGCTCTTTACCTTTACAGAATCGGTCGTGTCATCTTGGTCGATGTAGAGGTAGCCCTCTTTGTCTGCTGTCCATTGACTACGCGGAAGAATTAGTCCTCCAAGTGTGATGCATGCGGCCATGGTGGCAACAATAGCCGTACCTCCTATGGCATAAAACCACTTCTTTTTCTTGCCCATGCCATTAGGGCTTTGAGGCAAAGTGCCTTGTTCGTTGTCCATTGTCATCCTGTTTTGCTCCATGAGACGCATGTCTCTGTCAACTCTTTGCAAACAAAAAAAGGAGAAGAAATTACTTCTTCTCCATGATTTCTACCTTCAGCTCACCGCATTCCTGCATGATGCCTACGTATTCTTTGAATTCGGGAGTGGCCATGTGCGCATCCAATACAGCCTGACTCTCCCAGGTTTCTATGATGGCAAACACGTCAGGTCTTGTCGCACTCTCAAAGGCATCATACGAGATGCATCCATTGTGTGACTGAGACTTGGCTACCAATGCAATAGCAGCTTCCAATCCACGCTTGTATTCTCCCTCTTTAGCTTGGAAAAAACAATTTACTCTAATCATAATACTTTTCTCCTTTCTAAATTTTTTTTATTAAGGTTACTTGTTCTTTATCTTCTTTATCTTTTCCATGAGCAAAGTTAGCAAATTTTGAATAGAAATCATTACCTTTGTCTTAGAATTATACTTTATTCACTATAAAAATAAATTGTTATTATGAGAGAACTCAAAACAGTTCTGATGCTGCTTTGCATATTCGTACCATGGATGTCAGCAGCGGCTCAGGACTTCCAGCCTACTCAAGGGTACCGTTTGGAGATTAGTGACGGACTGGCCTTGGAGTGTACGGGTGGTATGATGACCTTTAGCCCGGTCAACAAGAAGTCGGGCAACCAGGTTTGGAATATCAAACCCTCTGGTCGTGATGGCTACTTTGTGTTGGTTAATCCGCAGACACAGATGGCTTTGGACAATGGCAACAATGGACAGAATCCTGGAGAAGTCTGCCCTTGGGATGTTAATCCTGATAATGCCAATCAACAATGGAAACTGAAGCAAGTGGCTGAGGATACATACACTCTGACCAGTGCTGCAGGTGGTCTAATGCTTGGATACAATGACAATTGTCAGCCAGGTGGACATGTGTGGCAGGTGAAGGCTAATGAGACGGATGAGTCTGTACGCTGGAGACTGGTGAAGACGAATCTGAAGATTAGTGTGCAGTCTAACTTGGGAAAAAGCAAGAATGACTGGGAGAACGAGACTATCTTTGGCATTAACAAAGAGCCAGGCAGAGCTACCATGTTGCTCTATGCCAACGAGCGTGAGATGAAAGCCGATGAGGCTTATCAGAAGCCTTGGCTTGCTCCGCATAGCAGTCTGCGCCTGTCACTCAACGGACAATGGCAATTCCATTGGTCTGCCAAACCAGAGGATCGGCCGATAGACTTCTATAAGCCTGCGTTCAACGACAAGGACTGGAAGCAGATACCTGTTCCTTCCTGCTGGGAAATGCAAGGGTATGGCACGCCTATCTATACTAATGTAACCTATCCTTTCCGCAATCTTCCTCCTTTCATTCAGGGGCAGGATGGCTTTACCATACTCAACGAACCCAATGCTGTGGGTAGCTACCGCCGTACGGTAGAGGTGCCTGCTGCATGGGATGGAAGAGAGATTTATCTTCACTTCAATGGGGTGTATAGTGCTGCCTACGTGTGGGTGAATGGTAAGAAAGTGGGGTATACACAAGGACCCAACAACGATAGTGAGTTCAATGTCACACGTTATCTGAAGCCTGGCAGACAGAATCTGGTTTGCGTGGAAGTGTATCGCTGGTCAGACGGTTCCTACATTGAGGACCAGGATATGTTCCGTATGAGTGGCATTCATCGCGAGGTCTATCTGGAGGCACGTCAGAAACTGCATACACAGGACGTGTATCTTACCAGCCAGTTGAGTAATGATTTGCGCCATGCGCGTATGAATGTCCAGCTCAAGGTGGTCAATGCAGCCAAGAAGTCTGGTCAGATCAAGGCAGATGTTGCGCTCATCGGTCCTGACGGCAAGTTGGTACAGACAGCCATCGTTGGACGTACGGAACCTTTGGCTAAGGGTGATACCGCTTCGCTACAGCTTGCAATGGATGTGGACAATCCACTTCTGTGGACAGCCGAAACTCCCAATTTGTATACTGTAAACGTGACTGTCAATGGTGACATCAGTACTCAGAAGTTCGGTTTCAGAAAGATAGAGAATCGCAACGGACGTGTCTTCATCAACAACAGTCGTGTGCTCTTCAAGGGAGCTGACCGTCATGATACAGACCCCATCCACGGCAAGGCTGTGCCCTTAGAGAGTATGATGAGAGACGTATTGCTCATGAAGCAGTATAACCTCAATACCATTCGTACGAGCCACTATCCCAATGACCCTCGTCTCTATGCTTTGTGCGATTACTATGGTCTCTACCTCATGGATGAGGCAGACGTGGAGTGTCATGCCAATCATCGTCTGAGCCGCACTCCTTCATGGCAGGCACAGTACGTGGATCGCGAGGTTCGTATGGTATTGCGTGACCGTAATCATCCCAGCGTTATCTTCTGGAGTATGGGCAATGAGAGCGGTGGTGGCGATAACTTTGTGGCCTCTAAGAAAGCGATAAATGCTCTGGATAACCGTATGATACACTATGAGGGTATGAACGAAGTTGCTGACATGGACAGCCATATGTATCCCAGTGTGTCTAATATGATACGCTTCGACAAAGATGCGAGCAAGCAGGGACGCCCTTATTTCCTTTGCGAGTATGCCCATGCCATGGGCAATGCCATTGGCAATCTCAAGGAGTATTGGGACTATATCGAGTTTGAGAGCCAGCGTATGATAGGTGGTTGCATTTGGGACTGGGTAGACCAGGGACTCTGCAAATGGGGTGAACCAGCCACAAATATGTATTATGGCGGTGGATTTGGTGACTATCCCAACGATAACGATTTCTGCTGCAATGGTATTATTACAGCTGACCGACAGGTTACGCCCAAACTCGAACAGGTAAAGAAAGTATATCAGTATGTAGACTTCAAGCAGATGCCTAATGGAAAATTACGCATACGCAATCGTTATGCTTTCCTTTCTCTTGATGGATTCCAACTGCATTACTCGTTGCTGCGCGATGGGCAGTCCATACAGTCAGGTATTGTCAGTCTACCCACCATAGCCGCAGGTGACAGCGCATTTGTGGAAATGCCAGTCAGCAAGTCTGATGCTCCTGGTATGTATCACCTCAACCTCTCGCTTCGTCTGCGCCAAGATGCTACATGGGCAAAGGCTGGTCATGAAGTGGCATCTGAGCAAATTGCCCTGGGTGGAACACCCGTAACAGAAAGCATGAAGTCTGATGCCACAGATCCTCTTGCAACAGAGGAACAGAACGGAACGCTTATCGTGCGTGGCAAGGACTTCTCTATATCGTTCAGTAAGCAAAGTGGAGCACTTGTACAACTCACTTATGCAGGCAAGCAGATGCTGGCTCCACAGGAACGTGCTTTGGGTGGAAATTTCCTGTTCAATGGTTATCGCAGTATTAGCAACGACCGTCGTGCCAACCTACAGACTGCCATTCAGACCAAGGAGGTACAACTGGGCAAGGTGCAGAAGGGCGATACCGTGGTGGTTTGTGTGAATCAGATGGTAACTGCTGGGCGTAATGCTCGTACACAGGTACCCGTACAAACTTCTTATCGAATTACACCTAACGGACACATCGAAGTGGAATGCAGCATGGGTAACACCCAGAATCAAGATTTCTCACGACTTGGCTTGCAGGCTGTTCTGGATCCCAGTCTGGAACAGGTAGAGTGGCTTGGACGTGGCCCGATGGAGAATTATCCCGACAGACACGATGCCGCTTTTGTCGGTCGCTATCAGAATACCGTTAAGGGGATGTGTGAGAAGTATATCAAACCACAGTCAATGGGTGAGCGTTGGGGCGTAAACTGGCTGACACTTACTGACCAGAAGGGGCAGGGTATACGGGTGCGACTTCTGGATGGAGAATTAGGCTTCAGCGCACAACACTATTCTGACGAAGAACTCTGGCAGGTAAAGTACTACCATGAGCTAAAGAACATTTACCGCCCTGAGGTCGTACTGCATCTCGACGCCGCTATGCGTGGTTTGGGCAATGCAAGCTGTGGACCTGGTCCTTTACCACAATATGAACTGAGCGCCAAGTCTTATAGCTATACCTTTGTGATAGAACCAGTCAGATAAGGAAGCCGCTGATATGTAAGCACGGCTTCGCATATTAGAGTAACGGGAAACCGTTCGTTTGGAAACAGTTGTTCTGATGTGAAACGAAAATCCCTTAGAACATAGAACTAACCAAACGGACGGTTTCTTTTACCCCTAAAAACACCATCATAGCCTGCTCTTTTCGATACAGAAAATCCAAGATTACCGATAGGCATTCCTTGTATAGAGCAATAGTAATAGGTTGTTTTCTTTTTTTGGGGGGATACATGTGCTCAGTAGAAATTTATCCCTTCCTTCTCTCTGGATTTCTAATGAGATGGAACTTGCTTATGGCAGAAAGGAAAGCCCGAAGTCCTGTTCTTGCAGAGCTTCGGGTTGTAATTTGTTTTATGCTCTTGAAAGTCTTACCAAAGCCGTAATGGTTGAGGTTTATCCTGGTGAAAATCCTACAGAGCAGATGAGGCGTTACTCTTGAAATTTTGAGTAGCCACGAATCAAGTGGCGCAGGTTGCTCAGCAATTCTTGCGATTCCTGTACCAGACTCAGAAACAGTATCATGGATTCGAGATTGACAGGCCTGTTTTGTATGTCATCGATAATACTCTTTCTGTAGGCAGACAACTGTCCTTGCAGGGCTGTTGCGTCAGAGCGAATCTCTTCTGGGGTGTCTTGTGGGATAAGGGTGTGTCCTGCCAGTTGGCAACCTATAAAGTCTTCTGTACGAGCGAACAATTTGATGATTTCCTCTCTGTAAGCCAGAAATGGGGTAGAGTATTCGCTATTGACAGGTATGAAATTATTACCCACATGCTCTTTGCATGGTTCGGTGATACGCTTCAGACCATACAGCATTTGCGTAAGGGCACCTGTAGAGAGAAAATACCAGGTGTTGCGTTCAATACTCAGAATATGGTCTACTCGTCTGAAGGCAAGCAGTTCCTTGCGTCGCTGACGTTTTAGTTGTTTACGCTGTTCCTCTATACGTGAGGAGGCTTTCTTTAGGGTACGATACTCTTCCAAGAAGAAAGCATCTGTGACTTGTCGGTAACATTCGCTCACGAAGACCAACTGACAACAGCAACATTCCTTGACGTGTGTGACAAGCAGTTGCCAGTTGTGTTTCTCATCATGCGAGCGCATGATTTGCTGGAAGACCACATCCTGGTTCTCCTTCATGGTCTTGTCCATCTGACGCATGTTACTCTTCACAAGGAAGAATATGGCCAGCACTATGCCAAGTGCCATTGCAGGGAAGTGTCCGAAGAACATAAGGCAGGTGAGCAGAAAGCATACGATGAATGCGGCTCCTGCTGTGGTAAACCATCCACCAATGACAGACAACACACCTGTTATACGGAATACCGCACTCTGCCGGCTCCAGGCACGATCTGCCAAGCTGGTGCCCATCGCCACCATGAAGGTCACATAGGTGGTGGATAAGGGAAGGCGAAGGCTGGTGCCCATGGCTACCAGAAGTCCAGCTAAGACAAGGTTGACAGCGGCACGTACCTGGTCAAAGGCTGCTCCTGCAGGCAGTACAACCTCTTCTGCAGAGAAACGTGAGTCTATCCATTTGCTTACGGGTGCAGGTATCAGATTTCCCAAGACCTTTGAGCAATGGACAGTGGTACGGACGAGGGTTCTTGCTACGGCTGACGAGCCGAACATCTCTTCACCCTCATCCTGACGACTCAGGTCGACACTCGTTTTCACTACGTTTTGTGCTTTGGGCGAAAATACCAGTGACAGCACCATGATGATGCCAGCCAGCACTAAGTATAGGGCAGGTGTGTGGGCACTATTCATCAGACTGGTCATCAGAAATGATGTGGGGTCTGATCCTCCGTGCGCCAGATAATCCTGGTAGGCATCAAGTCCTGTCAGAGGAACACCCACAAAGTTCACCAGGTCGTTGCCTGCGAATGCCATAGCCAAGGCAAATGTGCCCGTGAGCACTATCGTTTTCATTACGTTTAGTCCAATCATGCTCAGAAGAGACATGATTATGCCCAATACGACTGTACCTCCCAGCAGTATCTGTAAGACGTGCGCGTCAGCAAATTGCTGAAGGGCTGGGGTCATAAGAGACGAACCTTTGAGACCTCCAACCAGCATAAACCATATGATACTGGTGATGGCAAAACCGCCAAACAAGCCGTTCTTCAAGTGGGAACGTCCGTTAAACGTGAATATGACGCGAGCTGTCCATTGTACGATGTAACCAAGCAGAAAAGCTATTGCCACACTTAGGAATATTCCCATGATGACACTCATGGCCTTCTCCGTATTGATAAGGTCTCCCAACGAAAGTATGTTGCCTGCCGCGTCTGTAGTACCTCTCATTATCTTGACAAGTGCAATGGCAAAGGCACCTCCCAAAAGTTCGAATACCATGCTGACGGTCGTTGAGGTGGGCATACCCAGAGTATTGAACACATCAAGCAATAACACATCGGTCACCATCACAGCCATAAAGATACTGATAACATCGTAAAACGAGAAGTATTCTGGCATCATGATTCCGTGACGAGCTACATCCAGCATCCCATTGCTCAATGATGCTCCAGCAAAAATACCAATAGCCGCAATGGCAACTATTGTGCGAAAACTTGCCACCTTGGCACCGATGGCTGAATTCAAAAAGTTTACAGCATCATTACTAACGCCCACCACCAAGTCGAATATGGCTAATATGAGCAGAAAGATGATGATACATAGGAACAGTGTGTCCATTTCTTGTGGGTTTATTATATAATGTGTGTGTCTTCTCCTTTTATAAGGTGTTGCAAAAATAAAAGGTAGGCATTACATACGTGTTACACGATGATTACAATCATATTACAAGGGCATTATTCCCTCGAAGTGTTAGAAAGTGTTATATGTTTGTTACAAAAGTGTTGCTAAAGTTTAACAGAATTGTAATATCTTTGCAAAGGAAAGTTTTGAATACCCATAAACCAATATCGTATGGAGTTTCTAATATTAGTCGGTTCCGTGGCCCTGCTGATGTATGGCATGAAGGTCATGAGTGAAGGTCTGCAGAAAATGGCAGGTAGTCGTTTGCGCACAGTACTGGGAACCATGACCACCAATCGTTTTACAGGATTGCTTACAGGAGCGTTTATTACCACCTCCATCCAGTCATCTACAGCCACTACTGTGATGACAGTCAGTTTTGTTAGTGCGGGGCTGCTTACTCTGTCGCAAGCTATTTCTGTCATCATGGGTGCCAACATCGGTACTACAGCTACCGCATGGATTATGGTGTTGGGCGGCAGTTTCGATATGCGTATGTTGGTCTATGCTGGTATCATCATCGCGATATCTTTGATTTATACCAAGAAGAATGTAAATATGGGAGAGTTCCTTATGGGACTCTCCCTTATGCTTCTTGGACTGACAACATTAAAGATAAACGCCGCAGAAATGCATCTGGACCAGAATGTCCACATACAAAACTTTCTGCAGAGTGTCAGCGGATGGGGATTCGGCAGTTATCTGCTTTTTCTTCTTATAGGCGGACTGCTAACGTGTGCCGTGCAGAGTTCGGCAGCTATTATGGCCATAACCATGACTTTGTGTAGCACAGGCGTATTGGATATTTACCTTGGTATAGCACTTGTTATGGGTGAGAACGTAGGTACCACCATCACCTCGAACATCGTAGCCATGAGTGCCTCCACTCAAGCCCAACGTGCAGCTCGTGCCCACTTGATATTCAATTTGTTTGGAGTCGTGTGGG
The DNA here is from genome assembly GCA_934394435.1 of uncultured Bacteroidaceae bacterium. Taxonomy (GTDB): domain Bacteria; phylum Bacteroidota; class Bacteroidia; order Bacteroidales; family Bacteroidaceae; genus Physcousia. The sequence continues at coordinate 12,703 of CAKRRN010000029.1, read as the reverse complement.
TGCTTTGCATTTATCGTCATTTCGTTGACTTCGTATGCGGAATGGTTGGATGTGATCCTACGAATGTGGGTAATCCCGTGATACTGAACGTGGTGTTGGCTGCATTTCATACTTCCTTCAATGTGTGCAACGTACTTATACTCATTTGGTTTATCAAACCCTTGGAGAAACTCGTCTGTATGCTCGTTCCTCAAAAGGAGGGGCAGGATGATGTGGAAGAAGGCAGATTGAAATATATCGGTGGTGGACTGCTGAGCACTGCAGAGTTGAGCATTTTTGAGGCATGTAAGGAGATAAACCTGTTTGCTACCCGATGCAGACGTATGTTCTCCTTGGTCAAGGAATTGTTGGAAACTGAGAATGGCGATGACTTCAACAAACTCTTTTCTCGCATAGAAAAATACGAGAACATCACAGACAGCATGGAGGTGGAGATAGCAAACTATTTGCACAAGGTAAGTGAGGGACGCCTCTCAAGCGAATCGAAGACCCAGATACAACGTATGATGAGACAGATTTCCGAACTGGAGTCTATAGGCGATTCCTGCTATAATCTTGGCAGAACCATGAATCGTCTTCGTCTGCATTCTAAAGAGAAATTCACCGAAGAGCAACAGAAGCACATGCATACGATGATCTCTTTGGTCAACCATGCTCTGGATGCCATGGTGAATGTGGTAGAGAAGGCACCAGACCACCAATACGCAGACTATAATATCTCTTATAATATAGAACATGAGATAAACAACTATCGAAACCAGTTGAAAAACCAGAATCTGCTTGATATAAACGACGGGCTCTATGGTTATCAGATAGGTGTATATTACATGGACTTCATAAGCGAGTGTGAGAAGCTGGGTGACTATGTGATGAACGTAGTACAGGCAACTAAGTAATGATGTTTCCTAAGATACTTCAAAAGCTATTCTGAGATTGTCGGCTAAGTACCTTAGAGTATTTCGAAAAATCCTTACAGGTATACTTTATCGATAAACATACGATAAACATACGTAAAACAAACTATGCCCTTTGTTTTTTTTAACTATGCGCTATGTTTTGGAAAACTATGCCCGTAGTTTAAATCAAACTATGCTTTTTGTTTTAGAAAACGATTCCTGTTGTTTTAAAAAAATGGACATCACTTTGGTAAGGTGATGCCCATCATATGGGTTCGGTGGAAGTGTAGCCCCAATCGGAATCTAACGATTGACTTGGGCTAAATCTGTCTACACCAATATGTCAATCCGCCTCTACGTCCTGATCATCCCATCCTACGTAGTCAGCCTTAGAAGCATAACCGATGTTTGATGTGGCAAGGATAGTTGCTGGTTCAATCTCGTGGATTCTTATTTCTGGCTTTGTATATTCTTTCTTTTCCATATCTTTTCGATTTATCATTTGACAATTACCTTTGTAGCTTTGTTGCCACACTTCACAATGTTCACACCCTTCTGAAGGTCGTTGATGCGACGGCCCTGTAGGTCATAGTACTCAGCCTTGTCATTCATGAAGGATTCCTGTTCATCAATGCCTGTCGGTTCATCACCCATGGAGAGTTTGAAGGCACGTGCCATGTTTGGTTCCGCAGGAGTGTTGTCCTTGACGTATGCACGGTATGCTTTCGCACTTACCGATTTTGCATTTGCACCGAGCAGTCCAGATGGGTTCATCAGCATATTGTTCTTCACGATGAAGCAGTCATCATCATCCCTGGTGAATGTCTTTTTCTGCAGGAGACCTACTGTCAGGAGTGATTCATCCGTATTAGAGACAGACTGGGCTGTTGGAACGATAATCACTTCCTTCTCGCTGAAACTGATTTCCGTTATTCCTTCGTTCATCTTGATGATGACAGGGGTTCCTGCAGAGATTGCTCCTGTGATTTCAGTCAGTTCCACCACATCGTTGGTCTTGCTATCAAGAGAGAAAGCCCTGAAGCGAGTCTCTTCTGCCATATTGATGGCAAACGGGAGACAGAGTGTGCCCCACTTGTTCGCTATTCCCGTACGGCTGTAATTTGCTTGGGCAGCAGCGAAAGGAGCATGTGCCACGAAGTCCTTGCCGTCTGTAAGGGTCAGATTGTCTACGGCAAGATTCTCACCATAGAGTTCTACCAATGGCTGATCTCCTATCTTATAATATGTCTTGAAATAGCCATTATTGTAGTTAGCCATACTGTTGCCGATCTTGCTTGCATCAAAATTGGTAAGTTTTTTACAGTTAAAGAACATGTTGTTAGGGTCTTGAATCTTGTCTGTCACGAATTTATCGCTTACATAGATATTTGCAAGATTATAACATTCACTGAACATAGATTCCATACTTGTCACCTGCTCGGTGTTGAACGACGAGAGGTCAAGGGAGGTGAGTTTCTGGCAGTTGTTGAACATACCTTCCATATTCGTCACCTGTACGGTATTGAACGATGTGAGGTCAAGGGAGGTGAGTACATTGCAATTTGTGAACATACCTTCCATATCCGTCACCTGTGCGGTATTGAACGATGAGAGGTCAAGCAAGGTGAGTCCTTTGCAATCACTGAACATGTAGCTCATATCCGTCACCTGCGCGGTATTGAACGATGTGAGATCGAGGGAGGTGAGTTTGCTACAGCCATTGAACATGTAGCTCATATCCGTCACCTGCGCGGTATTGAACGACGTGAGGTCAAGCGAGGTGAGTTCGCTACAGCCATTGAACATTTCGCTCATATCCGTCACTTCTGAGGTGTTCAGATTACTTATTCCAGTAATACTCTTCAAGTAATCCATGTCAGAGAACCATGAATGGCAACTTTTAGGACGTGTATACTGAAAGCTCTCGTCGAACTTCACTTCACCAGCACCCATTTTACACCAACCTGGTGTTGTTTTGTCACCTGTATCATTTGCGTTATACACAGTACTTTCCTCCTCCACATCTGCTTTCTTCTTGCCACCTACGAATGTCAGCGTAGCATTAGCTTTATTGTAAACAGCATAAGCATAGGCTGTGAGATAGCCAGTCTGGTAGTTAGCCATCTGCTTATCTGTCCGGCTCTCATCATAACCAGCAAGACTTATGCAGCCAGCGAACATGTTGCTACTATATTCAGCCTTGTTTGTCACGAAGTAATTGCTTACATAGATCCTTGTAAGTTCGCTACAGCCATTGAACATGTCTTCCATATTCGTCACCTGGTGGGTCTGGAATGATGAGAGGTCAAGCGAGGTGAGTTTGCTACAGCCATTGAACATGCCTTCCATATTCGTCACCTGGTAGGTCTGGAACGATGAGAGGTCAAGAGAGGTGAGTCCGCTACAGCCATTGAACATATCATTCATATACGCGACTTGTGCGGTATTGAACGATGAGAGGTCGAGCGAGGTGAGTCCATTGCAACCTTCGAACATTTCATTCATATTTGTCACCTGTGCGGTATTGAATGATGAGAGGTCGAGCGAGGAGAGTCCACTACAGCCTCTGAACATACCATTCATAAACGTCACTTGCGTGGTATTGAAGGATGAGAGGTCAAGGGAGGTGAGTCCAATACAATTACCAAACATTTCCGTCATATCCGTTGCCTTCTCAGTATTGAACGATGAGAGGTCAAGGGAGGTGAGTTTCTTGCAGTTATAAAACATTTGCTTCATGTTCGTCACTTCAGAGGTGTTCAGATTACTCATGCCTTCAATACTTGTCAGGCTTGTTTGTTCATCGAACCATGTATCACAGCTTTTAGGACGTGCGTATTTGAAACTCTCATCGAACACCACTTCCCTAACTCCAATTTTATGCCAGCCAGGAAAATTATTACTTGTATCCCCTGCGTCATACACATTGTCGCCAGTAGGCTTCTCGCCATAAGTGAAGGTCAGCGTAGATGTTTGCGCGTCATACTTTGCCCACGCACCATTCTCAGCATAGATTCGGGCACTTACTCCACCCAGCAGAAGCAACATCATCATGAACTTGCCCACAAGCCCATGAGCCGCTTCCTCGAAGAACCGTAGTGTCTTCATTAGTACTCTTAGTTGTTTGGTTTTCATTGTTGTCTTCTCAAATTGATTTGGTATGTTTTTTCGGTATGTCTGATATCGGATAAGCCGCTATCTTTATTATATGGAATTAAATGACAGTTTTTTTTCCAACTGTATTATGATATTACTTGGGTGAATGGTATTATATGAAATCAAGAGCAATGTTATTTCAAAACTCTATTCAAATAGTATCTTCTGAACCCCAATAATACTATGTTGTTACTTGTGGAGTGTTAACAGGTTGTTTTCCCAAGAAGATAAACTTTCATCAAAGCCTTATTCTGTTGCTTTGGAAAATGAGGAAAATCTTTTATCCCGAATCTGTCTTTGTGGCGATTCGGGATAAAAGAAAATACCTCTATTTATTTTTTTTTGCTTGACGTAGAGCTTTCTTGATAGGGCGTGCTTCCACACCTTCAAAGGTCATTTTTACAGGTTCTATAGTTCCGTCCTCACGGAAGACAAGCCTGTCTATGCAGGTCTCTCTGTAATTGCCGTCTGTCTGGTCAAGGGGTCTGCGATGATAAACGATGTAATACTCGTCCTTGCCGGGAATCTGGAGTACGGAGTGATGTCCAGCACCACGTGCCACCTTGTCATCCTTTTGCAGAATCTTACCTTTACGTTCAAAGGGACCGAAGGGTGTGTCGGCAATGGCGTATGCCACACAGTAGTCAGGTCCAGTCCATCCTCCTTCGCTCCACATGAAGTAGTATTTCCCGTTGCGTTTCAGCATAAAGGGTCCTTCCACGTAACTCTCGCTTGGGGTAACCTCATGAAACAACTGACCGTCTGGCCAAGGTATGACGGAGAGCAGGTCAGAACTCAGTTTACACATGTTGCAATGTCTCCACCCACCATAATACATATAGAACTGTCCGTCATCATCACGAAAGACAAACTGGTCAATGGGTTGCGCGCCATTTACAATCTCCTGAATCAATGGCTTCCCCAGCGCATCTACGTAGGGACCTTCTGGTTTGTCTGATACGGCAACACCTATTCCTCCCACTTCGCCTTGATGCACATCGTTGGCACCAAAGAAAAGGTAGAATTTGTTGTTGGCCTCAATGATGGCTGGAGCCCAAAGAGCACGTCGTAGCCAACTGATATTCTTTTTTTCCAGTACACGCTCATGCTTGGTCCAGTTCACTAAATCCGTGCTGGAGAAAGCATCAAAGTAGAGTTGTTCGTCATAGGGTGCGCTATAGGTGGGGAATACCCAATACTTGCCCCCCATGACAGCCGCCTCAGGATCAGCATACATACCGTGGAAAATGGGATTTCCACTTCGTTTCTTGCTTTTAGCTTCTGCTGGCGCGTTGACAGCCAGCAGAAGAGCCATGAACAGGAATAGCGTTTTCTTCATCATTATTTAGTTCTTGAATGAATGGATGGGAGCAGGGATGCGTCCTGTACGATTGACAAACGCTGCACAGCTGAATCCGTTGACAGGCATAATGGGAGCATATCCGAGCAGACCACCGAATTCAACGGTTTCTCCCACGCTCTTTCCAATGACAGGAATGATACGTACGGCTGTTGTCTTTTGGTTCACCATACCGATGGCAGCCTCATCAGCGATGATTCCACTGATGGTGGTAGCAGGGGTGTCACCAGGAATTGCAATCATATCGAGTCCTACTGAACATACGCAGGTCATAGCCTCCAGTTTCTCCAGTGTCAGTGCACCAGCCTGTACCGCATCTATCATTCCTTGATCTTCGCTGACAGGTATAAAAGCACCGCTGAGTCCGCCCACATAGCTGCTTGCCATAACGCCTCCTTTTTTCACTTGGTCGTTCAAGAGAGCCAAAGCAGCTGTTGTACCAGGTGCTCCTGCGTGTTCCAAACCAATCTCACATAGGATATCAGCCACGGAGTCACCTACAGCAGGGGTTGGTGCCAGACTGAGGTCAATGATACCAAAGGGTATTCCAAGGCGACGTGAAGCCTCTTGAGCCACATATTGACCTACACGTGTAATCTTGAATGCGGTCTTCTTAATGGTTTCGCACAGCACCTCGAAACTGGCACCTCGAATGCCCTTCAGTACATGATGTACTACACCCGGACCGCTCACACCCACGTTGATGATGGCATCTGCTTCGCTCACACCATGGAACGCACCTGCCATGAAGGGATTGTCGTCTGGAGCATTACACAATACCACCAGTTTACCGCAGCCCAACGAGTCGTTTTCCTTGGTGGCTTCTGCTGTTTGCAAAATCACCTCACCCATCAGTCTTACAGCATCCATGTTGATACCCGTCTTGGTGCTTCCTACGTTGACGCTGCTGCAGATACGTTCTGTTGTAGCCATGGCTTGCGGAATAGAGCGGATAAGCAACTCGTCAGAGCGTGTCATACCCTTGCTCACTACTGCGCTGTATCCACCCAGGAAGTTCACGCCCACCTGCTTGGCTGCTGCATCCAGAGTCTGAGCTATACGTACATAATCTTCTGGCGTATGGCAACATGCACCGCCAACAAGACTGATGGGAGTGATTGATACACGCTTGTTGACAATAGGAATTCCTATTTCACGGCTTATATCCTCGCCTGTAGAGACAAGGTCGCGAGCCAAAGTCGTTATCTTGTCATATATCTTCTGACAGCATGCGTCCAAATCCTTGTCTGCGCATTCCAGCAGGTTGATGCCCATGGTGATGGTGCGTACATCAAGAGTTTCCTCCTCCACCATCTTGTTCGTTTCCAGAACTTCGTTTATGCTAATCATGTGAATTGTCTTTTGTCCGCAGAGGCCATATGTTTATGACTATGCCAAGATGGCTTCCGCTTCATTGTGTTTTTAATGCTAATGTGTTATATTCCCTTGTACAAGAAAGAGGGGCGATACCTTGTAGATGATTGCTCAGATACGGTGCATCTTCTCGAAAATGGCTTCCTTCTGGCACTTGATCTGCACGCCCAGTTCCTGACCTACTTTCTCCATTTCGCTGGCGATGACTGCAAAGTCTTTAGTAGATGCAGACATGTCTGCAATCATCATCATGTTGAAATATCCCTGTACGATAGTCTGGGTGATATCCAGAATGTTGATTCCGCTCTCTGCCAGATAAGTGCATACCCGTGCGATGATTCCTGTGGTATCCTTTCCCACCACGGTGATAATAATTTTTTCCATTGTGTTGTGTAGTTTTCTTGTTATATAATCTGTGTTGTCTTTATCAGAGATCTGTCTCTCTGTATGATTATTCTATTTCCTCATCAGCCTCATAGCTTCTTGAAAGCATAGAGAAACCTGTAGTGTACCGCCTATCCATATTGTGTATGGCTCTTCGGCTGTCAGCATATGCCATTCGACAAGGTCTCCTTCATTGTCTGCCTGTACACAGACGGGACCCACAATCTCTTTGCCGTCAGAGGTTCTTATCCTATGGTATGCTTTCTTGTGCATGGTGCTGATGTTTGCTGACTAAGTTATCGCCTTCTGTTGCGATTGTTACGTACAGGTCGGGCTGGAGCGAATGGATGTCCAGGTCTTTCCTTGCGCACCTGTATGGTGGCAGCATGAGGATGTGCATCACGCAGTTGTGCTGGGGTGAGCCTGTTTGGTGATGCTTCAGGCACACGCTCGGCAGCATGTGTTGTATCCGACTGTTGTAGTGTATCTTGCTTTAGCGTCACACTATCTGTTTTCTGCAGAGGCTCCGTTTTTTTTGCATGAATACGTATGAGGGATATGTCTCTGAGCAGTAATGCCAAAGCCTGCTGTCGCCTCTGTTGCTGGTTATCTCCCCCGATGTCTGCTGATGACATATAGACCATAAGGGTCACGGTCTTTGCCTTTATGCTATCCAGAGGAGGGTAGGGTTGCCAGTAAAGTTCCAATTCCTGATCCCCCAGAATACGCGTAGTGGTGCTGACCGTCGTGTCATTCTCGTATCTGATAATCATCTGTGCGAAGGTGTTGGGCAGACTATTTTGTGCAACCTTCTGTGTGACACAGTGCCAGATATATGAGTCTCCTTTCCTTACAGCTGTATCAGCTTGCCAGGTCAGGGTCAGCAGATTGTTGAGAATGTCCTGTGTGAGGACCGCCTGTCGGGTGCCTTCCCATACGCTGGCTGTATCGCCTTGATTTGTTAGGTTGGCATATTTGCTTGCATTTCCAGACTGCGACTCGTTTTGTCCTGACCCCGCAAGAGCCTCTAACCTGTTTCGTACATGGTCATAGATGATGGCCATCTGTTCGGAGTTCTTGCTGTAATAAACAATCGAAGAGTCGAAAACGGCTTCCTCTACATGATGCTTTCTCAGCGCAGCACGTATATATATGTACCGTAACTCATCTTCATTGCCTGTATTGCTTGCCTGTGCCATGCCTTGTGCCAGATGATAATCCACCAGCAGATTCTCCATATCTGTTGGTGAGAGTATACCTGCAGGACGTTTGGGCTTACATCCGACAAGAACGACCTGCAGCAGACATATTGCCAACAAAGAATGTAGAATCTGACGACTCATGTGAATCATGACTGGAATACTCTACGGTAGAAAATCAACAATGCGATGACACCACATGAGATACAGGCATCTGCCAAATTGAAAATCGGGCTGAAGAAAATGAAATGATTGCCACCTGCAAAGGGCATCCAATCAGGCCAATTCCATTCTACCAATGGGAAGTAGAACATATCCACCACACGTCCCATCATCAGTGTGTCATATCCTGTTCCCCATGGGACAAACTCTGCCACCATGGGAGCAGGAGGATTGTTGAATATCATGCCATAAAACAGACAGTCAATGATATTTCCTGCTGCTCCTGCTGTAATCAGTACAAGACATAGAAGAAGCCCCCAGGAAACACCCTTACGAATGTTGCGGACTATAATATAGGTAAGTATAGCCACTGCAACAATTCGGAAAGATGTGAGAAAATACTTGTTTAGAAACTCAGCTCCAAAAGCCATGCCACGGTTCTCTGTAAACAGTATCTGAAACCAGTCTGTTACATGGATGCTCTCATGCATATACATGTGAGTCTTTACCGAAATCTTGATAATCTGGTCTCCCAGAAGAATCATCAGTGAGAGCAGTATGGCTGATGCAGCCTGAAGTTTTCTTCTTGTCATCATTTAATTGGAGTTATCGTTTGCTTATCCCTCTGTTACGCATCTATACATTATATATAGGTTGCTCGATGGGAATTTGTGGACCTCACTCTTTTAGCGATGCTTTTTGTCTCTGGCATTTTTTGCTTCAATGGAGAGAGTTGCATGCGGAACAGCTCGGAGTCGTTCTTTGGGTATGAGTTTGCCAGTCTCGCGACAGATGCCATACGTCTTGTTGTCTATGCGCACCAAAGCAGCCTCAAGCCCTTGGATGAACTTCTGCGACCGAGCTGCCATGCTTATCAGAGCCTCTTTGCTCTGCGTCTCACTTCCTTCTTCCAGAATGTGGTACGTAGGCATGGTGTCATCCACCCCGTTGTTGTTGCGATTACTCAATTGATCCAAGAGAACCTCATAGTCGCGTCTTGCTACCTTGAGCTTCTCCAGAATAATCTGTCGGAACTCCTCCAGTTCCTCATCGGAATATCTGAGTTTCTCTTCCATAACTGTTTATGCTAAAAGTAAGTCTATTATAATGTATTCTTTCGATATCTATAAAGGCTTCCGCTCTTAGTAGTCTACACTTTTCTTACGCTCAACTCGGAGCCTTCAGCCTTGATGTCATCTGCCAGCACCTGTTGGGCGATGTATTGGCTAAACTGGTCCAGACAGCGTTTGTTCTCTTCGCTTTCTGGAATCGTAACGTGAATACGGTCTGTTATTTCAAAACCACTCTCCTTACGTAGGCTTTGTATGCTGCGAACCAGTTCGCGAGCCATACCTTCCAGTCTGAGGTTGTCTGATATTTCCAGATCCAAAGCTACTGTCAGTGTGCCCTCGTTGGCAACGCTCCATCCAGGGATGTCCTGACTGAAGATATCCACATCGCTCAGTTCTATGTTGGCTGTAGTACCGTTCTCCAAGGTCAACGCAATAGCTCCTTCGTGTTCCAGTTGGCTTATCTGCTGTTGTGTCATGGCTTGTACAGCAGCGTTCACGTTCTTCATCTGTGCACCGAACTTCTTTCCCATGATTCTGAAGTTACACTTCACTTGTTTAACCAGAACTCCTTCAGCCTCAACAAACTCCATTTCCTTTACATTAACTTCGTCCAGGATGAGTTGCTTCATAGCTTCCAGACGTTGTCTCTGGAGAGCATCCGTAGCAGGTATAGCCACCTTCTGAAGTGGTTGTTTCACTACGATTTGCTCTTTCTTGCGCAGACTCAGAATCATTGAGGTCAGTTGCTGTGCCAGTCTCATGCGTTCCTCTTGCTCCAAATCAATGCGTGTGGTGTCTACTTCGGGGAACTTACACAGATGTACGCTTTCCACTCCATTGGGCTTCTTGCCTGTGGCATCTGTCAAGTCACGCCACAATCTATCAGCATAGAAAGGTGCGATGGGCGACATCAGTCGTGCTATGGTCTCCAGACAGGTGTATAGGGTCTGGTATGCACTCAGTTTGTCCATGCTCATGGCACTTCCCCAGAAACGCTTCTTGCTCAGTCGTACAAACCAGTTGCTTACCTGGTCCACGGTAAATGCTTGTATGAGGCGTCCTGCTTTGGTTGGCTCGTAGTCCTCATAACATTGCTTCACATCCTTTACCAGTGTGTTTAGGCAAGAGAGTAGCCATCTGTCCATCTCTGGTCTTTCCACTGCGGGAACGTCAGCCTCTTCGTAATTCCATCCGTCAACATTGGCATACATAGCCAAGAAGCTGTATGTTTGTGCCAGTTTGCCGAAGAATGTGCGAGATACTTCTTTTACTCCCTCTGCATCAAACTTTAGGTTATCCCAGGGTGCGCTGTTGGTAATCATATACCATCGTAGAGGGTCTGCGCCATATTGCTCAATGGCATTGAATGGGTCTACGGCGTTACCAAGTCTCTTAGACATCTTCATGCCGTTTTTGTCCAAAACAAGTCCGTTGCTAATAACGGTGCGATAAGCAACGCTGTTGAATATCATCGTGCTCAGTGCGTGCAGTGTATAGAACCATCCGCGTGTCTGGTCTACACCTTCCGCAATGAAGTCTGCAGGGAAAGCCTTGCCCTTGTCAATGGCATCACGGTTCTCGAAGGGATAGTGTACTTGGGCATAAGGCATGGCACCGCTGTCAAACCATACGTCTATCAGGTCTGTCTCTCTGGTCAGCACACTACCGCTGTCTCCCACCAGTTTGATGTCGTCAACCATTGGTCTGTGCAGGTCTATGCGGTCATAGTTCTCCTGACTCATGTCTCCGGGAACAAAGCCCTTATCCTTGAGTGGATTGCTCTTCATCACACCTGCTTCTACGCTCTTCTCAATCTCTGTATAGAGTTCTTCCAACGAACCGATGCAGATTTCTTCTCTGGTGTCTCTGTTGCGCCATATGGGCAGGGGAGTTCCCCAGTATCGGCTACGTGAAAGGTTCCAGTCGTTCAGATTTTCCAGCCATTTGCCAAAGCGCCCAGTACCAGTGCTTTCTGGCTTCCAATGGATGGTGTTGTTCAGCTCCATCATGCGTTCTCTTGCCTTAGATGCGCGGATAAACCAGCTGTCAAGAGGGTAGTAGAGGATGGGCTTGTCTGTGCGCCAGCAATGTGGGTAGTTGTGTACGTGCTTTTCAATCTTGAATGCAGTACCCTCTTCCTTCATCTCAATGGCCATCACCACGTTCAAGTCCATTTCCTTGGTGGCTGCCTTTTCGTCGTATTTGCCGTTTTGGTTGAACTTCGGGTCGTATGCATTCTTTACATAATCTCCACTGTGCTTCCAGTATCCTTCGTTGACGCACAAGGCCGTAAAGTCTGCACGCATGTCTTCGCGCACGAAATACTTACCTTGGAAGTCAACCATAGGTCTGGTGTCACCTGCTTTGTCGATAATAAACAGGCTGGGGATTCCTGCATCGCGTGCTACTTTGGCATCGTCAGCACCGAACGTAGGTGCGATATGTACAATACCCGTACCGTCTTCCGTTGTCACATAATCTCCGGGAATCACTCGGAATGCTTCGGCTGAACAGTCAACGACTTGGTCGTTTTCTAACTTACAGGGTTTTACCCATGGCATGAGCTGCTGGTAATGTAGTCCGACCAACTCTGGTCCCATTCCACGCCATAGTACTTCTGGAGCGGTTTCTGTTCCATCCTCGTTTTTGGTGGGAGGGAAATGCGAAGCCATACGTGCGTCTGCCAAAATGTATACGGCTTCCTCTCCGCTGTATGGGTTATTACCATGTACTGCCACATATTCTATCTTGGGACCGACACACAATGCTGTGTTCGAAGGAAGTGTCCAAGGTGTTGTCGTCCATGCCAGAAAATATACGGGCAGACCCTTAGCGTCAAAGGGAGCCTTGTCTGTCAACTTGAATTGTGCAGTGACAGTGGTGTCTTTCACATCGCGATAACATCCAGGCTGGTTCAGCTCGTGGCTTGACAGACCTGTACCTGCAGCAGGGCTATAGGGCTGGATGGTGTAACCCTTGTAGAGAAGATCCTTCTGGTAGAGTTGCTTGAGCAACCACCAGAGTGTCTCGATATACTTGTTGTCGTATGTGATATAGGGGTGCTCCATATCCACCCAATATCCCATACGCTCACTCAGG
>CAKRRN010000028.1 GCA_934394435.1 uncultured Bacteroidaceae bacterium | reverse complement strand
ATAATTTCAGACAGCCCAGTGCAACGAGATTGCACTGGGCTGTTTTTGTGATATTCATAGCAGTAGCCAGACAGGTTTCCTGCTGTTTTTATACGGTATGGCTTTGTGTGAAGGTAGTGTTTTATGAATATTTCACGTCGCAAAACGATTGCGTAATACATCTTCTTGGCATAGGTATGTTTGTCTTCAGAGGGCGGAATGTTAATATCTGGAGATATGCTTGGGGATTCTCTGATAAGCGATTTGGACATAATGAGTCAAAGCTGTGCTTCTTTGTTTGTCCCATTGGACGAAAATCAGTAAATTTGCACGCTGAAATATACGTAATTATAATATAGGTAAAAACGAAATATGATGACAGACCAGATAGTGAAGGCCGTAGAGGCTGCCATAAAGCAGTTGTATGGTCAGAGTGCACCCGAAGGTTCGGTAGTACTCCAGGAGACACGCGAAGGATTTGATGGGGAGTTGACCCTTGTGGTATTTCCTTTCCTGCGCATCAGTAAGAAGAAGCCTGAGGAGACGGCACAAGACCTTGGCCAGTATTTGGTGGAGAATCTGTCTGATGTGGTCAGAGACTTCAATGTCGTTAAAGGTTTCCTCAACTTGAGTGTTCAGCCTGCTTGCTGGATAAGTTTGCTGCAGGATATCTGGAAGAATCCTAAATATGGCTTTGTTGCTGCGACAGACAAGTCACCTTTGGTGATGATTGAATACAGTAGTCCGAATACGAACAAGCCACTCCACTTGGGACATGTGAGGAATAATCTCCTGGGATGGGCTTTGGCCAATATCATGGAGGCGAATGGAAATAAAGTGGTCAAAACCAATATTGTAAATGACCGTGGAATTCACATCTGCAAGAGTATGCTTGCTTGGCTGCGCTGGGGGAATGGCGAGACTCCACAGTCGAGCGGTAAGAAGGGTGACCATCTGATAGGTGACTACTATGTGGCTTTTGATAAGCACTATCGCGAAGAGGTGAAGGAACTCAAAGCCCAGTATGTGGCAGAGGGCATGGCAGAGGATGAGGCAGAGGAAAAAGCCAAACAGGAATCTCCTCTCATTCGCGAGGCTCATGAGATGCTGGTCAAGTGGGAACAGGGCGACCCAGAGGTACGTGCCTTATGGCGGAAGATGAACGAGTGGGTGTATGCTGGCTTTGATGAGACCTACAAGGCACTGGGTGTATCCTTCGATAAGATATACTATGAAAGCCAAACCTATCTCGAAGGCAAGGAAAAGGTGGAGGAAGGACTCCAGAAGGGATTCTTCTATCGTCGTCCAGATGGTTCTGTATGGGCAGACCTGACAAAAGAAGGGCTCGACGAGAAACTCTTGTTGCGCTCCGATGGCACCAGCGTTTATATGACCCAGGATATCGGCACTGCCAAGTTGCGCTTCCAGGATTTCCCGATTGACAAGATGATTTATGTGGTGGGCAACGAACAGAATTATCACTTCCAGGTGCTTTCTATCCTGCTTGATAAACTTGGATTCAAGTGGGGTAAGGATCTCGTGCACTTCTCTTATGGAATGGTTGAACTTCCTAATGGTAAGATGAAGAGCCGTGAGGGAACAGTGGTGGATGCTGATGACCTGATTGAGAGTATGATCCAGAATGCTGCGCAGATGAGTGCGGACAAAGTGAATCGCTTGGAGAACATCACGCCAGAGGAGGCACACGAGATAGCCAGACGTGTGGGGCTGGGTGCACTGAAATATTTTATATTGAAGGTGGACGCGCGCAAAAACATGCTCTTCAATCCCGAAGAGAGTATTGATTTCAATGGTAACACGGGCCCTTTCATCCAATATACTTATGCGCGCATACGCAGTATTTTGCGTAAGGCTGAGGCAGAGGGTACGTCCATCCCAGACCAGTTGCCTCTTGGCGCTGAGTTGACAGCTAAGGAAATTAGCCTTATTCAGCATCTTCAAGGATTTGGCAATGTTGTTCGTCAAGCGGGGACAGACTATAACCCCAGTGCGATTGCTAACTATTGTTATGACTTGGTGAAAGAGTATAATCAGTTCTATCATGACTTGAGTGTACTTCGTGAGCCAAATCAAGACAAGAAGGTGTTCCGTTTGGCACTTTCTGCAGCCGTGAGTCAAGTGGTGAAGAACGGCATGGGATTACTGGGTATTGAAGTGCCAGAGCGCATGTAAGCCTATTCGTTGTTGTCAATCCTGTGCTGAATGGGCCAGAAGAGCAAATATTATGTTGTATGGGTTGGCGTTTCTCCTGGGGTTTATTCCACCTGGGAGGACTGCCAGTCTCAAGTGAAGAACTACAAGGGCGCACGCTACAAGTCTTTTGCCACATGCGAAGAGGCAGAGCGTGCGCTAGCTTCTCCCGAACAATATCTGAGCAATCATTCTTCGGGTGTCAAGAAAACACCCCTACCTAAGGTCTTGCCAGAGAATATAGACTTCAATGCTATTGCTGTAGACGCGGCTTGCAGCGGTAATCCAGGACCGATGGAGTATCAGGGAGTGTACTTGGGTAATAATCAGCAGATATTTCATTATGGTCCCGTACATGGAACAAATAATATAGGGGAGTTTCTTGCCATTGTGCATGCCTTGGCTCTCATAGACCAGAAAGGATGGAATATGAAGATTTACAGCGATAGCCGTAATGCTATCAACTGGGTAAAGGGAGGCAAGTGTAAGACCAAACTGGCGAGAGACGCTCGTACAGAACCCCTCTATGCCTTGATTGCAAGAGCGGAGGAGTGGCTACGGAAGCATCCCCAGCATGCACAAGTAATCAAGTGGGAAACTGCCCAGTGGGGTGAAATCCCTGCCGACTTTGGTCGGAAGTAATCGAAATTATTTTTCTCATGAGGGATTTCTTTCAAACAATGGGTCGTTATCTGGCTCGATACAAGAGTTATATAGTAGGCACTTTCATTATGAACGTGCTGGCGGCTCTTTTTAATGTATTCTCCTTTTCTATCTTGCTGCCGATACTGCAGATACTCTTCAAAGTCAATGATGAGCATTTCTCCTTCATTCCTTGGGGGACAGGTGGGTTAGGCTCTTTTATAGATGTGGCAAAGAATAATGGCTACTATTATTCTCAGGAGCTAATAACACATTATGGACCATCTACAACTCTGTTGATGTTGGGTGTACTCCTCTGTGTGCTCACATTCTTCAAGACAGCTACTTACTTTGGCGGTACGGCTATGCTTATGCCTTTGCGTACAGGCATTATCCGTGATATCAGAGCTGATATATATCGTAAGATCATTTCTCTTCCGTTAAGTTTCTTCTCTGATGAGCGAAAAGGAGACATCCTAACGCGTGTGTCTACGGACGTCAATGAGGTGGATGCCAGCATCAGCAGTTCACTGGATATGATTGTGAAGAACCCCATTTTCATTGTGGTTTATCTGGGTACACTAATATGCATCAGTTGGCAACTTACTCTTTTTACTCTGCTGGTTGTTCCCCTGTTGGCATGGGGAATCGGGTCTGTAGGCAAACGCCTCAAGTCAGACTCACTGATTATGCAGTCACGTTTGAGTGACAGTATGAGTCAGATAGAGGAGACACTTGGTGGGCTACGCATTATCAAAGCGTTTATAGCAGAGAAAAAGATGATGCGACGCTTTACGGTTGTCAATGATGACTATCGTCGTATTGCCACGCGTGTGGCAATGCGTCAGAATGCTGCCCATCCAGTGAGCGAATTCTTGGGTACTGTGATGATCGCGATAGTCTTGTGGTTTGGCGGATGGCTCATCTTCACAGGTACAAGTAGCATTGATGCCAATCTCTTTATCTATTATCTGGTTATACTGTATACAACTCTGCAGCCAGTGAAGGACCTGAGCAAGGCTGGTTACGCCATAAAGAAAGGTATGGCCAGTATGGAACGTATTGAGAAAATACTGCGTGCGGAGAATCCCATCTGTGAGATTTCGCATCCAGTGAAGATAGATGGGCTGAAGCAAGGAATCAGTTTCCAACATGTCAGCTTCAGCTATCAAAATGACCGTCAGGTGCTTTCTGATATCAATCTGACCATACCCGTCGGACGCAGTATTGCTCTTGTGGGACAGTCGGGTAGTGGTAAGAGCACTTTGGTGGACCTGGTGCCTCGTTATCATGATATTCAGCAGGGTAGTATTACCATTGACGGTATAGATATTCGAAAGCTCTCCATCCACTCTCTGCGCAGTCTTATAGGAAATGTCAACCAGGAGGCTATCCTCTTTAACGATACAATATTCAATAATATCGCATTTGGCGTGGAAAATGCGACACAGCAGCAGGTAGAGGATGCAGCACGTGTTGCCAATGCACATGAGTTTATTATGCAGACTGAACAAGGCTACCAGACTATGGTGGGCGATCGTGGTTGCCGACTCAGTGGAGGACAGCGCCAACGCATAAGTATAGCTCGTGCCATACTGAAGAATCCGCCCATCTTGATTCTGGATGAGGCTACCAGTGCGCTTGATACCGAGAGCGAGCATCTGGTGCAAGAGGCTCTTGAACGTTTGATGAAGAGCCGAACCACCATCAGTATTGCCCATCGTTTGAGCACAATAAGAAATTCGGATGAAATCTATGTTCTTCACGAAGGAAGAATCGTAGAGCATGGTACGCACGAAGAGCTTCTTGCCAGGGGCGGTTATTATAAACGTTTAACGGAGTTGCAGCAACTTTAATCAAGTTTCTTTTTTCTCAAGACTATATACATTACTATATATATTACGATGAAACAGCGATTGCACTTTCTGGAAATTCTCTACTGTCATCTCTTACTCATATTCTTTGCTGGAAGGATTGGTTTTATTCTATATAACCGTCATATAGAGTCTCTTTCTATAATGGATGTCTTCGGGGCATGCCATGAGGGGCTTTTGGCTCATGACTGTGTGGTGGCGGCACTTTTTCTGTTGCCAACAGCCTTGCTGTCTTTTCTTGCCAGCTATCGTCATGGGCTTCCTCTACGCGCTCTGCTTACTCCTTATTATATTATAGTGGGGTTTTGTATAGGAGCCATCATACTGGCTGATGCAGTTATGTATGAATTCTGGCAGTTTAAGTTGAATGCGGTGGTGCTAAGTTACGCTGCCTCTCCAGAGGGAGCCTCTAATAGTGTAAGTCCTTGGTTTATTATATCACGTGTGCTTGTGGCCTTGTTACTTGTGCTATGGATAGTGGTACCCTGTATCAGGCTAACCCCCAAGCGTGTGCCACAGGCAAGTCCTGTATGGCGAGCCTGGATGCGCAACATGTCGCTTATTGTCGGGTTCCTGTCAGCAATGGGTCTGCTGTGGGCGCATGTAGGTGACAGCTATAACGAACGCAAGAGCCTTTTCCGTAATCATGCTTCCGTAAATCCGGTGTTTGCTTTTGTGTCTTCATTCCCATGGACTTCTGAACCCGCAAATCGTTTTAATTACCTTGATGAGGAAGAACGTGAACGCACGTTTCGTAACCTTTATCCTCAAGACACGGAGGATATTAAGGATACCCTGTTGAATACCAACCATCCCAATGTCTTAATAGTTCTGATAGAAAGTTTTGGCGGTCGTTTTATCCAGGAACTTGGAGGATTGCCAGATGTCTCACCTAATTGGAGCCGTCTGATTCCGCAAGGCGTATTTTGGGAAAACTATTATAGTTGTAGTTTCCGTACGGACAGAGGTACAGTGAGCGCGTACAGTGGGACACTGGCTTATCCAGATGTATGCTTGATGAAGGAAACTGAACTACATCTTTTCATGCCTTCGCTGGCACGCAGTCTGGCAGACAAAGGGTATCATACCACGTATCTCTATCCGGGTGCTATGACCAACATGGGGAAACGACAGTATCTTGCTGATATGGGTTTCAAGGAACTGATGGACAATACAGCCTTTACTGCGGAGGAAATGAATAGTGCTTGGGGAGCAAATGACAGTACATCGGCTATGAAAGCCTTTCACTATATTGCGAGGAAGGACAGTACCGAGCATTGGTTTATGGCATACCAGACTGTTTCAAGCCACGAACCATGGAAAGTTCCTTATAATCGTCTGAAAGACGAGAAATTGAATGCGTTCGCTTATACAGACCATTGCCTGGGACAGCTGATAGATAGTCTTAGGACACTTCCACAGTGGGATAACATGTTGGTAATTATGATTCCTGATCATGGCTTCTTGTATAAACAGAGTTATGAGGATCCAGAGTTCTTCCATTCTCCTATGTTGTGGCTGGGAGGGGCTGTTGCTCACCCTCGTCGTATGAAGGTTCTAATGAACCAGAGCGATTTGGCTGCTACGCTTCTCAGTCAGATGCAGGTATGCCATCGAGACTATCCTTGGAGTCGAAATGTCTTGAGCAAGCATTATACTTATCCGTTTGTGTATAGTGATTTCCCTGCAGGAATTATGTGGAAAGATGCTACGGGCGAAACGGTGTATGACATTACTGCCAATAGTATTATAACAGACTCTGGCAAGGGTGGTGAGCAGCGTGTGCGCAAAGCGCAATCAGTGTTGCAAACGAGTTATGACTATCTGTCTGAACAGAAGCACAAAGCACTTTCGTCTGTAGGCTCTCATTGAGATGCTCCTTTACCTTTCGAAAAATAGATACTTTTCTTACGAATGTAAATGATGTGAAAGCTTATGTCACGTATTCTATATCTTCTGCGTCTATTCTTTTGCCTGTTGCTCATTTTTGCTGTGGGCAAGGTGCTGTTTCTCTGGTATAATGCTAGCATATCCCCTTTCGACTTTGCAGACGCATTACAGGTGTGGTGGCATGGACTCACCATGGATGTCAGCACTTCGGGCTATATGTTGGTACTCCCTTTGCTCCTTTGCATGATATCACTCTGGTGGCATAGGCTACCTCTCCGCTGGGTACTTGTTCCTTATTGGATTCTGGTGGCGGTACTTCTGTCTGTAATTATTGTTGGTGATGTCGTATTGTATGAGTTCTGGAAGTTTAAGTTGAATGCAGCAGTATTCAGCTATATGCAGAATCCAGAGGGGGCTACCAGCAGCGTGAGCATGAGTTTCATTCTTACACGTGTGGGAGGAATGGTCCTGTTGTCAGCTTTGACTTGTTGGCTTCTTTTGCGTCATATCCCATCATATTTCCCAAACGTGAGACATCGGGTATTTCATACGATTGTTCTTTTATTATGCGGCGGTGTACTTTTTGTTGGGATTCGTGGAGGAGTACGCCAAGGTGTGATGAATGTGGGTGTGGCATATTATAGTCCTTCTCTTTTTCTTAACCATGCGGCTGTTAATCCTGCGTTCAGCCTGCTTTCTTCTTTGAGTAAGACCAAGGCATTCGGTGAACAGTTCAACTGGCAGGACGACCAGTTGCTGTCTCACTCCTTTGAAGGACTCTATCCCAGCGAGACAGAGGATATACAGGATACACTCTTGCGTATTCAGCGTCCCAATGTGCTGATTGTGCTGATGGAAAGTTTCGGAAGTAAGTTTGTGCGCGAGTTGGGCGGACTGCCTAACGTGGCACCTGGTATGAGTCGTATGATTCCCCAGGGCATATTTTGGGATCATTACTATTCCAATAGTTTCCGTACGGATCGTGGTACCGTGAGTGCTTTTAGTGGGTGGATTAGTTATCCTACAGTTAGTCTGATGCGACTTCCGGAGAAACTAAATAATTTACCATCCTTGGCACATAGCTTAGCGCACGAGGGATATCATACAGGCTATCTCTACGGAGGTGACATAACCATTATGAATAAGAAGGGATACCTTGTGGCCACTGGCTATCGTCAGTTGACCAGTTCCGTAGATTTCCCAATGGCAGAAACCAGTAAAAGCAAATGGGGAGCCAACGACAGTGTGACTGCGCGACGCACCTATGAGATGATAGCAAGTGGCAGCATGCCCGAGCCTTGGCATATGACTTTGCAGACACTCTCCAGCCACGAGCCTTTCGAAGTGCCCTACCACAGGCTCGCGGACAAGAAGCTCAATGCTTTTGCCTTTACCGACCATTGTGTGGAGATGCTTGTTGACAGCTTGCGCCGCACACCAGTTTGGGACAATCTGCTCGTCATCCTTATTCCCGACCACGGTTTCCTCTATGACCTTACCTATGAGTCACCAGAGTTCTTCCACTCTCCCATGCTCTGGCTGGGTGGTGCTATACGCGAGCCCAGGCGCATGCAGGTGCTGATGAACCAGAGTGACTTGTGTGCTACGTTGCTCAGCCAGATGGGCATCAGCCACCGCGACTTTCCTTGGAGCCGTAATGTTCTGAGTCGCAATTATACCTATCCCTTTGCTTACAGCACTTTCCCCAGCGGCATTCTCTTTGCTGACAGTACAGGCGTGAGTGTGTTCGACATTACCAGCCGAAAACCTATCACTGAGCAACCAACTCACTCTGATGACCGTCTGCATAAGGCACAGACCATCCTGCAGATGAGTTACGATCGCTTGGAGCAACTCAGATAGACACACGTATTCTCAGAATCATATCCAAACCTTCTGCAATCACTATGTGATAGACGGTACGATGCCTTTCGGGCAAATAATGTGAACGATTCCTTACCCCCATTGGTTATTAGGGCTCACCCCCTATATAACTTGATAAGGTAAGTTAGCTTTTCTTACCGTTCAGCCTTGGGTTTAACGGTTAGGTTCCAAGGATACTTAACAATGCATTTAAAGATACCTGACAAAGTATCCTATAATACTTGGCAAAGTGTCTTAGGATACTTGGCAAAGTATCTTAGGATACTTGAGAAAGTATCTTAGGACTCTATATGAGGTCTATCGGGTGAGGCATGAAAATCTAAAAATCGATTTAGGATTAATTATAAAAAAAAGCGGGCTATCACCAGTCCGCTCGCATTCTGACTCCATGGTGTCAGCGCACCACAATCTTCTTACCCTTGCGTATGAATATCCCAGCCTGAGAGGATTTGCTTATCCTCATGCCCAGCAGTGTGTACCACGTGTTATCGTCCTCGGGCACGTCCTGTCGTGTCTGTTTTATGGCAGTTCCTAAGTTCCGTCTATGCGTGAGCACCCAGTCGAGCCGCTCTGTCGAATAACTCTGTATGCAGGTCATCTCATGAGACCATCCCTCTACAGTCTCATATCTCACCTCGTCACCGAGGCTTTGAAGTTGGCTGATGAAGTCCTCAGCAATGACACGTACATCGCTCCCCATAATTTTATCGGCCAGTCCCATCACGTTATAGACGGGAGTGGTGGCAACGTTGGTAGCTGACATCCCTTTGGGATTAGCGGCACACGGCATTCCCGCAGCGAAGTAGTTAGGGAAGGTCGAAAGCATTTTCCACGTGCCTGTGCCACCCATTGAGCCACCGAAGATATAGATGCGTGTGCTGTCTACCCCCTCTGTGCGGACGGTGAAGTCAAGCAAAGCCTTCACGTTTTTGGCCAGTCCTCCCCATCCTCTGTTGCGGTCGGGGCACTGCGGTACCACCATTACGGCAGGAATATGTCTGCTCGTGAGGTAGTGGCAGATGGAGTCGATGCCTGGTTCACCCATCTGTGTGGTATTGTCTGTGCCGCAACTGGATCCTCCATGCAGATAGATGACCAAAGCCTTGCCCTGTGGTGATTCCTCACCTGTAGCACCCTTCTGGTAACTGAGCACCGTGCCAGCGAAGTCTCGCTGCAACTTTACAAATCCCATCTCATCTTGTGACTTGCCCTGTGCCACTGTCGTGGTGACAATCACCAGCAGGACTAGGCATGCCCATTCTCTCATTCTCTTTATATTCATATGTCTGTTTCGGTTATTTATTTTATAATAATGTGGCTCTCGCTGTGCCCGTTAGGCATGACGGTGTGCTGCACGTATGTGCCATGTTTTGGCTCGTTCACTCGTTTTCCGTCCAGTGTGTAGCAATAAGTGTTGCCTTTCGGTGTTTCTTCCCAAGTGATATTATCTACATTGTTTGCCACACTGGCATCTGCCTTCACATATCTGGCACTCTGCGTCCAGTGGTAAACGCGTGTGGCTTGCTCGGGTTTGGCACCCAGCCAAAGCCCCTCGTCCATCACCTGCTGTGCGCCTGCTGGTGGCATCATGCTCTCCTGCAACTGGCACTGGACGCCGCGCATCAGTCCGTTGGCTGCGATGAGCAGGAAGTCACTTGCGGGTTTGCAGGGCATGAGTATCGTCATGAGTGGTTGTCCGTTGGCTGTGAGCGTGTAGTATCTGTTGGGCTCTGTGTCTACTCGCCTTACGTAGGCCGCAGGGTGTTTGCCCTTCACCTTGGGTTCCACACCGCCTTGCTGCCCACCTATGGAGAAGAGGTACCCCCCGTTGATGGTTATCACACTCCGGTTTACATCGATGCCCTCCTCATGCCGTCCACCGGCAGAGAATGCTAGTATGGTTCCTCCGTTTAGTGTCAGTGCTGCAGCCTCAATGTCTCGCAGATTGGTGTCAATGGCATCGTTACCAGTGCTCACGCAGTGCAGCAGTCCACCGTTTACCACTATAAAACCCGAAGTGTTGATACAGTCATCCTGGCATACGGCATCAATCACGCCGTTGTTAACGGTTATTGAGGTTTTGGACTCTAGCCCCTCAGCCCCATCCTGTGTGGTACGAAGTATGAGGAGTCCGTTGTGTATCACTATTTCCCCATCGGCCTTGATGCCCTTGGGCTTGCACTGTGTGTCCACATCACTAGTGGGTTCATCACCGAAGGTTTCGCCTGTGTTGACGCACTGTATGGTCAGCTGACAGGTGTCGGCTTGCTCCATGGCATATCCTGTAGGGATACCCAGTGTGACGGTGCCGTCTGTGCAGGCACATCTTCCAGCCAGTCCCGTGCTGGTGAGCGCAAGGTGTCCACTGCGAATGATGATGGCCGAGTCGGCCTTTAGGGCAGCCACCTTGGTGGTGTCAGGCATGCCATCAGTCATCTCCACGATAGTGTTGCCTGTGACCTCCACAGAGAGTGTTCCACCATCGATTACCAGCGAGTCCCCAGCCTTGATGCCCTTGCCACCGTCAGCCGAGCAGGTGAGACTTATCGTGCCTGTGCCAGGAGCCAGGTGTATCGAATGTTTCGAGGCAACAGCGTGCTGGTGGTGTCCTGTCACTGTGAGCAGTCCGCCACCGTCTACGAGCAAGTCTCCCTTGGAATAGAGGCAAGCTTTTTGCTCTCCGTATGGTGAATCAACCAGATGATTGTTACTGCCCTCTGCCACAATAATTTTATTGGCTTGTTTTCCGCCCAATCCGATGCAACCACCCGATGTACATACCATGTTTAGTCCATTGAGACATACGGTACAGGGGCGGTCACCGTCCAACATGAAGCAACCATCGCTAGTACTTCCTGTCAAGAAGACTACGATGGGAATAGCCGACGAGGGAGAGGACACACTGACGTGTGCCCCTTCCCTCTGTATCTTTACATTGTTTGTACTAGTAGTAACTTGGCATCTTATTCCATCGTAATTGATTCGAATCGTGTCGGATTTTTGTGCCCACGTAACTGATATTCCAAGGAAGACCAGTAGAGCAGATAGAAACGCCCTTGCTTTCATAATTGTTTACCTCCTATGTGCCTT
Organism: uncultured Bacteroidaceae bacterium; assembly: GCA_934394435.1. Lineage (GTDB taxonomy): Bacteria > Bacteroidota > Bacteroidia > Bacteroidales > Bacteroidaceae > Physcousia. The sequence continues at coordinate 21,773 of CAKRRN010000028.1, read as the reverse complement.
TCCTCTCCCTCTTGTAGGCATCTTTCTGTCACGTAGCCTTCGTTGTATATCGTTCTCCACCTTGAAGAATCGCTCCAGTTGGTTGGGCGTGAGCACGGTAGCAAATTTGTCGGTGTATCGTATGCGCACGTCCTGTGCACGCCGTTGCCTCTCCAGCCGTTGCTTGACCTGTGTCGAGGCTGTGGTCGTGGCCTGCTCCTCGTCCTGTGTCACAGTCTTCTCTAGATTTCCCCAGGCGGCTATCATGTCCTTGTTGTACTCCTTGTAGATGGGGCGGAACTGCTCTACCTGCTTGTCACTCAAGCGCAGGCGATAGGTAATCTCATCCACTTTGGCGTTGAACAGACGTTCATTGAAGGTGCCGCGATACTGTGCTGTGATTGTCAGAGTTATCAGGCAGAGCAGCATAGGCAATATTATTCTTTTCATATTTATTCTTTTTTGGGGGGTGTTAATATTCGGGTTGTTCTTCAATCTCATAGCACACGATTTGTTGCGCTTCCTCGTCTGATATACCGCTCAGAAAGTGATCCAACGGGCTCTTGGTGCTTGTCGGTGCATCGTCCCTTGTATGCTCGTTCATTGGGATGAGACGCCATCCTAAGCCTACCACGATGACTACCGAGGCTGCCACTGCCAGTGTAGGGTGAATCCATGAGAGCTTCCGTTGTGATTGACGGCGTTTTCTGTAGGCCTTGATAGCCTGCTCTGTGGCGTTGCTCACCACGCTGTCTACGTAGGAGTCGCTTTCTGTGAAAGGTATCTTGTCCTTGTTCATTATGCTCATTGTTTAATGTTTTCTTTCAGGTATTCCCTTACACGTTCGCTGGCGTAGTGGAAGTTGGTCTTCAGAGTGCCCACCTTCTTGCCTGTCACCAGTGCCATCTGCTCATAGGTGAGTCCGTCATAGTAGCGCATGTTAAACACCATACGCTGCGTGGTGGGTAGTTTGAGTAGAGCCTCCTGAAGTAGCAGTTCCGCCTCGTCGGCACTCTGCCCGTTCTCTGCCCACAGTTTCTCAATCAGTTTCTCACCCAGTGCATCGATGCTTTGAAACAGATGTGTGCTGCGTCTAAGCCACTGTAGAGCCTCGCGTGTGGCTATCTGGTAGAGCCAGGGAACCAGCGTGTTAGCGTCTCCACGGAAACTGTCAATGGCACCGAGTACCTTGATGCATGTTTCCTGCAGCACGTCCTCGGCATCCTCGCGCCCCACCACCAGGCGACGTATGTGCCAATACAGACTGTGTCCGTACTGTTGCATTAGGCGGCGGAATGCCTCCTCTCGTTGTGTGGGATTCTGTAACTGCCGTAGGAGTTCCTGGCTACCATACATTCTCGTGGCCATGGATGTCATCACTTGATAACCTTCACCACTACATACACGGTGCCCTTGCCAGGCTTCTTCACGATGTCATACAGCACGCGGTCGGCCAACCAGTAGCGATGTCCGCCTATATGGCAGTACTTTCCGTGCGGGGGACGTGTGAAGCACAGGTACCCCGCACGCAGGTGACGTTGTCTGTGGTGGCTGGTGCGCAGGGCGGTGTGGGGACCAGAACGACGCGACTGATGCCTGCGTGCTAGGGCAGGTATGGGTAATGACATTAGCAAAGCCATGACCAGGACCAGCAGTCCTGTGTAGGTGTGAGCCAGGCGGGTGTGCCAAACCATGGGAGTGAATCTATCTTTCTTCATCGTTGTAATGCTTTAGATAAGTACGCTTGTTGTTGAAAGCTTTCATATATATAGATGCAAACCGAGGGAAAAGGTTAAAGTGAATCAAGAAAAAACTATAGAAATGTATCTGCATGAGAAATTTTCTAATGACCGATTTGCAGTAAAAGAGATTCATACGAAATGGCTCTGCTTGGTTTCCTAGATAGAGAAAAATATTTTCCCAGTTAGAAAAATAAAAGGGCTATTATAATCGTCTACTATTACAGTTTTGAAAAACGGATAGTGCGTCTACCTTTTTACTGTTTATACCGAGAGAAAACGTATCTGCGGAAATCAATAAAAAGACACTCTAAAAAGTAATACTATAATACTTGCCCATTTAATACTATATTCAATGGGCATTTAATACGTATTACTTGGCCTTTGAATACTATATTACTTGCACATTGAATATTTAGTCTTTGCTATACTGCTTTTTACTTCTCACTCTATCAACTCTCTTACCATCCATCCTTATTCGTAAAAACTGTTGCCTTTATTAGTCTGTCCTCACTAAATTCCTGCTGAGCATAATTCTATATTTCACTCCCCATGGTTTATCGGGTGAGGCAAAAAAGACGTGCCACACTTGTCTGTGCGGCACGTCGTATGTTCTTTATCCTTGTTTTTAAAGGGGATAATGGACGAAGCAAGGGGGAGGCTACTTCTTGAATATCGGTGCGTCTTGTGGTGTGGTACTGGGAGAACCACCTTGCACCGAAGGCCATCCATCGCAATCCCATTGCAGTTTGTCCAACAGAAGTACGCGACCTTTAGCAGGGTCTTGTGCGTCGTAAGCATGGTATAGTAGCCAGGTTTGTCCTGCATCGTCAGTCACCACTTCGCTATTGTGGCCAGGACCTTTCCATCTTTCATTACCGCTTATGATTGTTTCGTAATGATTGTCTAACATACGTCCACCTTTTCTGTCTACGTATGGACCGGTAATGTCTTTCGCGCGTCCGACTACTGTGCGATAGGTGCTGTTTGCTCCTTCGCAGCATGTGCCTACGCTGGCAAACAGATAATAGTATTTCCCACGTTTGTAGATCATTGCACCTTCAAATGCTTTACCTGCCACTTGTGTTAGGTTGTGTGGATGCTTCAGTTGTTTTCCATCCTTGGTGAGTTCTCCCATGTAAAGTCCGCTAAAGCTTCCCCATACGAGATATTTTTTACGTCCTTTCTCTACATAACAGGGATCAATACTGTTTTGGACGCCAATCTCTGTGCTTCTGAACATTCGCCCACAATCTGTGAAGTGTGTTGGTGAAGAACCTTCAGCAATACCCAGTCCTGTGCGTGTCTCATTTCCCCAAAATGCTGATGCATAATACACCAGGAACTTGTTTTTCTTCACTCGACTTACATCCAGAGCCCACAGACTGAAACGCATGGGTTGCTGTTTCCCGTTCTTGTCTGTTCTTACAGAGTCGTTCCAGGTAGGTCGTTCCAAAGCGATTCCTTCATCTGTCCAATGAACCAAGTCTGTACTCCTACGACAGGTTCCTCCTGTGCCATACGCATAAAAAGTCCCATCAGCGGTCTGTACTACAGTTGGGTCTGGCGTGTTTTGGTCAAAGACCGGATTGGTATACTTCTGTTGGGCAGGAAGGTCTGTCAAGGAGAGTATACAGAGTAGAATGAATGAGAGTTTTCTGTACATGTATTGAATTTGTTTGTCGTTTCCTGCACGAAGTTACTTAGAAATCCGCATATGTGGAAGGTATTGCTGTTAGAAAATGCCTATCTTTGCCTTTGAAGCATATTTGGGCCAGATGTTAGGGATGGAGCCTAAGAATATGGTAGCCTAAGATAAATGGCATGGGTTTTCATGTTCATATTTATTACTGCTGCTGTCTGGTAAAACTTTCTGTGGCTGTCCGTTAAAACGTGTGTCTTTGTTTATAGCTACAGGATTTCTTGAAAAAAACTATGGAAACTCGGTAGCGAAATCAGCATATTCGTGTTATTATATTAGAAGTATCACAGAAGCGTAATGGAACTATACGAGTTTACAGACAATGCCGAACAGCTACGGAAGGACTTGCTCCTGCAGGCGAGGCATTACCTCTGCAATGCTGAGGATGCCAAGGATGCGGTACAGGAGACCCTCATTAGGCTGTGGGTGGCAAGGGAGCGCATCTGCGATGCCGTAAAGATGAGGAATATGGCCTCGGTGGTGTGCAGGAATGTCTCGCTGAATATGCTGCGACAAGCTCAAAGTACCACACCCATAGAGGAAGCCAAGGCCATTGTCGTACACGATAGTCCACAGACGCAGATGGAGGCTGCAGAGGGCTTATGTCAGCTGGACCGATGTATCCATGCCCTTAGCGACAAGTACCGAGCGATACTGAGGATGAGAAACGTGGAGAATATCTCATATGCCGACATCGCCAGGATAATGGGAACATCGGAATCCTCGGTACGAGGCATGATGAGCAGGGCACGAAAGGAACTGATGAGGAATATGAAAGGAGCGGACTTATGAAGCAGACAAAAGCGTATATAGAGGAACTGCTTGGGAAGTTCCTCGAGGGACAGACTACAGAAGGGGAAGAACAAACCCTCACCGAGTATTTCTGTGAGTCCCACGACATCCCAGCCGAGTGGCTGGAGTACCAGACATTGTTCAAGAGTTTCAAGACTGAAGCCTACGACTTTAGCGAGGAAGAAACTGACGTGCTGCTGGGCACGAGGCAAAGGAAGGGTACTGGGAGTGCCCGTATCTGGTCAGTGGTCTCAGCTGTCTGTGCTGCGGCTGCCATCATGTTGCTTGTGTGGCATCCATGGAAGCTGGTACCAGATGAGGAAATTGCCCCCCACATCAGGAGACGAGACGACTCGTGTGGCGACGATACAGGAGGGTGTGGAAGCTGCAGACACAGCCAAGGCTGTACCCGAAGTAGTGGAAGCTAAACCACTTCTTTCTGATGTCAAGTCAACAGCTCACGAGCCACAGGAAAGGGCCAGCTGCAAGCACGAGGCACCCCAAAAGGTCCAGGCAGAGGACACCAATGCTTCGGATATGCTAGAGACCATCCTCATGCTGGCCGAAGTGACTCCCGATGAGACCGACCTGACGGTCTCACCCGCTAATGGTAGTTTCACGGTAAGTACTTCCGACGGCAGCACGTATACCCTGGAGCTGAGTCCCGATGGCTCCTCTATCAAACAGACATCTCAACAGAAACATTTCTAAAAACTTATTCAAAATGAAGAGAACAATTCTATCATTGCTCATGGCGGCATTCGTCTTTGCCACCGCGAGCGCACAGCAGTCTGTCAAGGCTACCTATGTGATTGACGGCAAGAAGGTGGAGAACTTCGATGGTTCGCAACTCAAGGGCAAGACAATCGTAAACTACACGATAGACCCCGAGTACAATATCCACGCCATCTTCACCTCGGAATACGACACGAAAGGTCGGGAAATAGCGAAGGTGCGAGTGCTCACTACGCAAGAGAGTGTGGAAGCCGGAGATGGCAAGACAGTTACCTCCACCTCTGAGGTTATTCATGTAAGCCCAAACGAGGACGCGCTTTTCGTGCTCAATGGCAAGACGGTTCCTTATGCGAGCTTCAAGGAGCTACCATCTGCGAAGATTGCTTCCCTGAATGTCATCAAGGATAAGAAGAATCCTGACTACATCAAGTACTCAAAGGATGCCAAGCAGGCTCCCAAGTGTATCGTCGTCATCACTACCAAGTAGCCACAGGGGCGAAGTGCTTTTTGCTTGCCACCAGCGACCACCTCGGTCCACTACGAGACAGCCCAGGCCAACAACCTGGGCTGTCTCGTAGCATCCTTTTGGGACAACCCATAAGTCAGATGGCCATTGAGAAATGGCAGGAAGTCGTATCTCTTGCCTCATGGTTCATCTAAGGGACACTGTCTCGAAAAATCAAGGATTTCCTTTGGGTATTGTTAAAATTTCCATACATTTGCAAGTAACAGGTGGCACAGTGGGCATTCCATAGGCATGTTACGCCCGACCTTACCGCTCAAGGACAACAAACAACAACCATAAAAAGATTCTGCTCATGGCAAACCTTCTAGACGAGACCACAGGTCCCATTAACAGTCAGGGACGTGACGTGCACGTCATCGATCGTCAGCTTCCAGTCACCATCACCTTTAGGTCCACCCTGTTTGAGATAGCGTTGTGGACTGTCATCCCCATCGCTGTGCTTGTTTATGTGGCACTCACGTGGCAGTCTATGCCCAACCCCGCGCTGGTGGCTGTTGTTGGCTGTGTGGCTGGGATACTTCCTGGTGTGATATTCTTCTTCATGAAAATCTCGGCACGCAACTATTTCCTCAAGCTCGAGCAGCGCATACAGGCAGAGGCTTCCAACATAGACAACTACCTGGAGCAGCGTGTGCAGATACTGCAGAACGTGGCGGGACTGGTGGAGAAGGCTGTGAGCCTGGACAAGGAAGTGATGACTGCCGTGGCTGCTCTGCGCAGTGGAAAGATTGACGAACAGAACCGCAGCGATGTGAACAACCAGCTGAATGCTGCGTGCGGAAGGCTTTTCCCACAGGTGGAAGCCTATCCCGAACTGAAGGCACATCAAACCATCGCCGATGCCATGCAGCAGAATAGCTATCTGCAACGCGAGATTACTGCCGCGCGTACCGTATATAATAGCCGCGTGACACAGTGGAATACCGACCTCTTCTCCTGGCCCACCAAGATGATTGTGGCAGCCAAGCAGGGCTACACCACACGCATCCCCTTCACCGCGTCAGCCGAGACACGCGAGGCTGCGAGAGGTAAGTTCTTCTGAACCCACCAGTATGGTAGAGGACATCTACGATCCGCTTGACGAATATGTGAGCGTGTTCCGCGACCGATTCCAACAGGTCGCCAAGAACACTTTCGCCTCATTGGCTACCGAGGCTAAGGTGGACGTGGAGGCCAACCGCGCTACCTGCAAGTGTCTGTATGAGACGGAGAAAGTCTTGCACACGATAAAATCAAGCATCGGCTGGACCACTGCCCTGTGTGTGGTGCTGTGGTTACTGGTGGCGGGTGGTGTCCTGTGTACCTTTCTTATGTATGCCGAGTTGCCCACCGAAGCGGTCATCGCCATAGTGGCAGGTGTGCTGTTGGCACTGGTACTGCTCTTTGTTAAGCTGCATCCACGTCTCAAGCGGCTGAAAGGTGAACGTGACCAATTACAGCAGAAAGCTGACAGATACCGTGACGAAGCCTGGAAGCAAATGGCACCGCTCAACCGCCTTTACGACTGGGATGTGCTCACACGCATGATGAGCCAGACTGTGCCGCGTCTGGAATTTGATCCCTACTTCACCACACAGCGGCTGGCTGACCTAAAGGAGGTGTATGGATGGAACGAGTCGTTCAATAAGGAACGATCAGTCATCTACTCCCATTCGGGGCTTATCAACGGCAATCCGTTCGTCCTGTGCCGAACTCGTAAGATGGAGATGGGTACCAAAACGTATGTGGGCTACAAGACCATACACTGGACCACGCGGGAACGAGGAGCAAACGGAAAGATGCAAACCATACACCATTCGCAGACACTCAGTGCCACCGTTGTGGCTCCTTACCCCGAGTATTACGAGAAGACACGTCTCATATACGGTAATACCGCTGCCCCCGACCTAATATTCTACCGCAAGCAGAGTGGTCTGGCAAATAAGGAAGGCTCACTCTCGTTTCGTTGGAAACGGCGCTCACTGAGAAATAAAGCACGCGACTTAAGCAACAGAGACTTTGCCATGATGACCAACGAGGAGTTTGAAGTGGCGTTTGACACCAGCAACCGCAACAACAACCAACAATTTGCCTTGCTCTTCACACCTCTGGCGCAGAATAGTATGATGCGTCTCTTGCAGGACCGTGAGGTAGGCTATGGCGATGACTTTGACTTCGACAAGAACCGCATGATTAACGTCATCATCCCCGAGCATCTGCAGTCGATAGACCTCGATATGAACCCTGAGCGATACCGCCACTTCGACTATAGTGTGGCAGAGAAGGAGTTCGTTGACACCAATGCCGCATACTTTCGTGCCATATATTTTAGCCTGGCACCCCTGCTGTGTGTGCCCATGTACCAGCAGATACGTCCAACCGAAGCTATCTATGGGCAGACGATGCAACGCCACAGTGCATACTGGGAGCATGAGGCACTGGCTAACTTCTGGGGACAAGATCGCTTCAAGCATCCGCAGTGCGTGACCAACTGCATCCTTAAGACGGAGCAGCAGCACCAGGATGGGGATGAGTCGGTCATCACAGTACATGCCCATGGTTACCGTTCCGAGCAGAGAATCTCTTACATAAGCAAGTTCGGCGGTGACGGCAGAATGCATCAAGTGCCTGTCATCTGGTATGAATACCTCCCCGTCACTGGCTGTGGAAGCATGCACATTAGGGAGGACAACGCACAGGACAGCGACCAGGTAACCCAGCAGCAGCGCATGAGGCACATCAGTGACCTCTTGGATGCTGCCCACCTGAACATCTACAGAAGACACATCGCCTCCAAAGCGTGATTGCTCAAGTCCTCGGTTCCACCTCCCCTGTTAAGCAGAATTGCTATACAACAAAGATGGGACTATCTATTAAAGGATGAGGTGTTAGAAATAACTTACTTTGTGAATGATATGGTTTTTCAATGTTGCATCTATTATATATATAATGTGTAATTATGATGAAATGGCAATATGACTATTTGATTGTTGGTTCTGGATTAATGGGAGCATCATTTGCTCATCTGGCACATCTGGCAGGAAAACGTTGTCTTGTGGTGGAAAGAAGGGACCATACGGGTGGCAATGTTCATTGTGATACAATAGAGAATATTCATGTGCATCAATATGGTGCTCACATACTACATACTTCTGATGAGCATGTATGGCAATTTGTCAATCATCTGTCACCTTGTAATCGCTATACTAATAGTCCAGTGGCAAATTGGCGTGGTAAACTGTACAACTTGCCGTTTAATATGAATACGTTTCATCAGATGTGGGGTGTATGTACTCCAGATGAGGCTCGGAGGATTATTGATGAGCAAAGGGCGGAGGTGAGTAGGCGGCTGCAAGGACGCGAACCAGAAAACTTAGAGGAACAAGCACTCCTTCTTGTGGGGCAAGATATTTTTGATCGTCTTATTAAAGGGTATACAGAAAAGCAATGGGGAAGAGCCTGTAGCAAATTACCTGCTTTTCTCATTCGACGTTTGCCTCTGCGTTTCACCTTTGATAATAATTATTTCAATGACCTTTGGCAAGGTATTCCACGAGGAGGATATAATAAATTGATAGATTCTTTACTCAGTTCGATAGAGGTACGTGTGGGAGTCGATTTCTTGAAGTGCCGCGGTGAACTTCTACCATTAGCAGAGAAAGTCCTTTATACAGGACCTCTTGATGCGTGGTTCAATCATTGTCTGGGACATCTCCAATATCGTACAGTGCGGTTTGAGACGGAAGTCCTAAAAGAAACAAATCATCAGGGAGTGGCAGTAATGAACTATACTGATGCAGAGGTGCCTTACACTCGTGTGATAGAGCATAAGCATTTTGAGTATTTTGGAGCAGACGTGGAGACTAATCCTTTCACGGTGATTAGTCGCGAGTATAGTACAGAGTGGCAACCAGGGATGGAACCATATTATCCTGTTAATGATGACTTGAATATGAAATTGCTTGCCGATTATCAATGCTTGGCGGATAAGGAGACAAATGTACTTTTTGCAGGGCGTTTGGCAGAGTATAAGTATTACGACATGGCTCCTACTATAGCCAAGGCTTTTGAACTTTGGGAAAAAGAGCAATAGGGTAGAAGGAACGAGGAGAGGGAATGCCGTATATGGGCTTATCCCTCGTTCCTGTCGTTATTCTTCTTCGTATGTTTGTTCGGCATATTCCAGCTCGCCCTCAACAATCCATCTCAGGTCTTCTGGGTCAAAATCACCCATCTTGTCTTTCTTCGCTTGTTTTGAAAGATAGGCTGCTGCTTGGTCTATGTCGATATCCATCTCTTCGTCATCCTTTATGCCTTTTTTGTCCGCTTTGTCAAGCAGGTTTACGTAGTATTCATCTATGACATCAAGGAAATAGTACAGGTCATCTTCGCTAAATTTTTCCTTTACCTCCTGGGGTAGGTATTTTTGTATGAACTCAACTGTCAGTCGGTCATCTTCGGCATCTGCGATGAGGTCTTCTTCAAATGTGCTCATATGTTGTGATTGATTATGTGGTTATTATGGGTATTCTTATTCTATGATGGATATTCGGTTTGAGCCATTTTTTTTCTGCTTTCTTAAATGGCTATGAGCCAAGTGTAGGTACTTGCAATTGTATGGCGAAATGATGTAATCCACCAATAGGACGTCTGCTTTAGAGAATCAAAGCAAAGCCTTCAGCTTCTCTTCCAGTGCTTGCTTGGGAACCAGTCCTACAACCTTATCCTTCACTTCTCCATTCTTGATGAAAAGAATTGTTGGTATGTTGCGTATACCAAACCGGATACTTAACTCTTCGTCTTCTTCTACATCGCATTTTCCGATGATGGCTTGGTCTTTATATTCTTCTGCCAGAGCTTCAACAATGGGTGCAATGCGTTTGCATGGTCCACACCATGTGGCCCAGAAGTCCAATACGATGAGCTTACCGCTGTTTGCTAATTCATCGAAGTTTTCGCTGTTGATAATTTGTGCCATATGTTTATGCTTTTTATTATTGGTTTATTTCATATTTGATGTCGTTATCGTTTAGCGCTCCTATAAGTTTTTTTGTCACGGTTATTCCTTTTCCGCGTCTTTTCATTCTTACGGGAACGTTTGTTTCCGCGTCGATAAAATGAACGTATAGTTCTGTGTTGCCTGGATTCTGGTTGATAGCCTCCTCTATCTGTACAACCAGATTCTCGTTGATGGTTTCTTCGGGAATATAGATATTGATGTTTTCTATGATTCTATCCTTTACGCTGTCTAGAAACTCTACGTTGCCGATGCTTAGCTCCATTTCTTCTGGAGCATACCGTTTGCCTTGCACACGTCCTGTAATGAAAAGGGTTGTGCCTGGAGTTTCCATGTATGAGCCGAATTTTGCCCAATTCTCTCCGAAGAGGGCCAATTCTCCAGCTCCAGAATAGTCCTCAATGGTGACTATTCCGTATGGTTTTCCTTTTTTGCTTACTCCTTTTCTTAATCCTGTTACGATTCCTCCCAGACTGACTTCCTTATTTGCCATTGTCTCAAGATGCTCCATCTGGGCCATTTGCAAATTGCATACATCTTTCAGTATGACCATGTATTCGTCCAAAGGGTGTGCCGAGAGATATATGCCTATCAGCTGTTTCTCTCTGTTCAGTCTTTCAAGTGCGCTCCATGGCTCGGCTTCAGGTACATCAGGCGTACTTACTTCCACTTCGTCAAAACCAAAGAGAGAGCAGGCGGCTTCTGCGCGAGTCTGTTGATATTGAGTTCCGAATTTCACCAATGCTTCTGCAAAGAGTCCGTCTTTAGCGGTTGGAGCCAGATATTGTTCGCGTCGTATAGTGTCTAAGTTGTCAAAGGCTCCGCTCAAGGCAAGGCATTCAATACCGCTTTTCTTGACGGCAGGCAGGGAAACACGTTGCACGAAGTCGAATATGTTTTTGTATGTGCCGTTTTTCTCTCTTTCTGACACGATGCTTTGTGCCGCAGCTTCTCCCAGTCCCTTGATAGCCATAAGTCCGTAGCGAATCTGTCCTTTAGCGTTGACGCCAAAGTCAGGGTGTGACTCGTTTACGTCAGGACCCAGCACCTCGATGCCCATCTGATGGCATTCGTCCAGCAGTTTCGCAGTCTCTTTGATGTCATCTTTGCGTCTTGTGAGCAGGGCTGCCATAAATTCTGACGGATAATGAGCTTTGAGATAAGCTGTCTGGTAGGCTACCCAAGAATAGCAGGCTGCGTGAGATTTGTTGAATGCATAGGATGCAAATTTCTCCCAGTCGCTCCATATCTTCTCCAGTATCTTCGGATCATGCCCGTTCTTTACGCCTCCTTCTATGAATTTGGGCTTCATCGCGTCTACGATGTCCTTCTTCTTCTTTCCCATGGCTTTACGCAAAGCATCACTCTCGCCTCGGGTGAAGTTGGCAAGCAGTCGGCTCAGCAGCATGACCTGCTCTTGGTACACCGTAATGCCGTATGTGTCCTTCAGATATTTCTCCATGATGGGAATATCGTACTTGATTTCCTCGCGTCCGTTTTTACGTGCGATGAAGGACGGAATATAGTCCATGGGACCTGGACGGTAGAGCGCGTTCATGGCGATGAGGTCTTCAAATACGGTCGGGTGAAGCTCTTTCAGATACTTCTGCATACCTGCCGATTCGAACTGGAAGGTTCCTATTGTACGACCTTTCTGATAGAGTTCGTAGGTCTTTTCGTCGTCAATAGGCAGACGGTCCAGATCGATGTCCACTCCGTGGGCTTCCTTGATTACTCGGCACGCTTCTTTCATCTCCGACAGAGTTTTCAGCCCCAGGAAGTCCATTTTGATAAGTCCTGTGCTCTCGATTACGTGTCCGTCATACTGTGTGACTGCGGTTTTGATGCCAGGGAAATCGGGGTCATCAGCTGTTGATACTGGTACGTGTGTGCTGATGGGGTCACGGCAGATGATGAATCCACAGGCGTGTATGCCTGTTCCTCGTATGGTTCCCTCCAGCTTGCGTGCGTATTTTATGGTGTTTGCCTCTCGTGGGTCTGTGCTCACTTCTGCTGACTGCAATTCAGGCGTGTACATGATGGCATTGGCCAGGCACATCTTCTTTCCGTCTGGCAGTCTGTCTGGTATTGCCTTGCAGAGTGCATTGCTTCGCTCCAGAGGCAGTTTCTCCACGCGTGCCACGTCCTTGATGCTGTTCTTCGTTGCCATGGTGGCGTATGTGATGATGTGCGCACAGTTCTCATGACCATATTTGTCCATTACCCACTGCAACACTTTTCCACGCCCATCGTCATCGAAGTCTGTGTCAATATCGGGCAAGGAGATACGGTCAGGATTCAAGAAACGTTCAAATAGCAAATCATATTTCATTGGGTCCAACTTCGTGATGCCCAAGCAATATGCTACCACAGATCCGGCTGCTGATCCACGCCCGGGTCCTACCCATACCCCTAATTCCTTGCGTGCGGAGTTGATGAAGTCTTGCACGATGAGGAAGTACCCCGGGAATCCCATGGTCTTCATGATGTGTAGCTCAAAGCGTATACGGTCGTCCACCTCCTTGTCTAAAGGGTCGCCGTACAGACGTGCAGCACCTTCGTATGCCAGTTTCTTTAGGTAGTCCGCTTCAAATTTGATGCGGTAAATCTTGTCGTAGCCTCCAAGCTTCTTTATTTTCTTTTCCCCTTCTTCTGGAGAAAGTGGGTTCTCACCGTTCTCATCCGTGGTGAACTCCCGATATAAATCCTCCTCCGTGAATTTCTTTCGCCATTCCTCTTCCGTGCCAAAGTCTTCTGGGATGGGGAAGAATGGCATGATGGGGTCGCTCTCTATGTTGTAGATTTCAACCTTGTCGAGCACGTCGCACGTGTTCGCCAATGCTTCGGGAATGTCTTGAAACACCTCGTTCATCTCCTCACGTGTCTTGAACCATTCCTGTTTCGTATAAAGCATACGAGTGGGGTCATCAAGATCCTTTCCTGTGGCCAGACACAACAGGTGGTCGTGTGCTTCCGCATCATCCTGGTCTACGAAGTGACTGTCGTTCGTGCAGACTAATTTGATGCCGTATTCGTGAGCCAGTTCGATAATCACCTTGTTGGCTTCTTGCTGCAGGGGGAATGTTTCTCGATTGGCTCTCAAGTTGGGGTCTTTCACTTCATGCCGCTGGAGTTCCAGATAATAGTCGTCTCCAAATACGCGCTTAAACCACTCTATACTTTTCTTTGCCCCCTCTATGTCTCCGTTCAGAATCTTGCTTGGCACCTCTCCTGCAATGCAAGCAGAGCAGCAGATGAGGTCTTCGTGGAATCGTTCCAGGTCTTCATGGTCTGTACGTGGCTTGCCGTAAAAACCGTCCACCCATGCACGTGACACCAGTTGGATAAGGTTTTGGTATCCATGGAAGTTTTTGGCAAGTAGAATTAGGTGATTGCCACCCAAGTCCAGTTTCTTGTCGCTTTTCTCTTCTTTGTTTCTCCGTGCCACATAAACTTCACATCCGAAAATAGGCTTGAATGGCTCCAGACCTTCTTTCTTGCGTCCTTTGTTTACTTTTGCGCAATAGTCGAATAGATCTTTGATGCCGAACATGTTTCCATGGTCAGTCAGAGCCATACCCCTCATCCCGTTGGCAATGGCCTTGTCTACCATTTTTTTGATGGGGGCTTGACCATCCAATAAGGAATACTGTGAGTGTACGTGCAGGTGAATGTAGTCTTCCATGCCTATGGTCTTCTTGTGGTTTTTTTCTGTTTTTCCGTTTGTTTGGATAAAGATAGAAGTTTTTTGCAAAACAAACATGGGGCTTTATCACTTTATAGTCTAAAAGTCCCTGTACGTGCGAAAAACACATGCAAATCTTGGAGGAATGATGAAAAACACATACCTTTGCCTTGAAGTATGTAAAAATAAATAATGGGTAAACGACTAAAAAAGCTAAAAAAAATAAGAATACACCACGAGGGAACACACACGCTGGTGTGGACTATGGCTTCGTTTGTTGCCCTTAATGGGCTTGTTTACCTGCTTGACCCCACACATATGTTCTTTAAGGCAATTCTTTGTCTGAGTGTGGTGGTTTATGCTGTCCTGCTCAACTTCTTCCAATGCCCGGTACGCATATTCTCAGGGGATACCGAGCATCTTGTTGTTGCTCCAGCAGATGGTAATGTTGTCGTGGTGGAGGAAGTGGAGGAAAACGAGTATTTCCACGACCGTCGCATAATGGTGAGTATCTTTATGAGTCTTTTTAACGTCCATGCCAACTGGATACCTGTGGATGGCACCGTAAAGATCGTTAGGCATCAAGACGGTAACTTTCATCGTGCTTGGCTGCCTAAGGCCAGCGAGGAGAACGAGCGTAGCATGATTGTTATCACCACTCCCGATGGGACAGACATTATGGTACGACAGATAGCGGGAGCGATGGCCAGACGTATAGTTACTTATGCCAAGGAGGGCGAGGATTGCTACGTGGACGAGCATCTTGGTTTTATCAAACTCGGTTCGCGCGTAGACCTTTATCTGCCTCTCGATAGTGAGATTTGCGTTTCTCTACATCAGAAGACGGTAGGAAACGAAACCGTAATTGCTCATCTTAAACCCAAACATACAGATGCCTAACGCTTTTACACGCCAGTTGCCCAATGCTGTTACTTGCGGCAATCTGCTTTGCGGATGTGCTGCCACGGGGGCTGCCTTTTATGGCCATCTCCACTGGGCTGTTATTATGATTATCTGTGGAGCTGTGTTTGACTTCTTCGATGGACTGACAGCCCGTGCCCTGGGCGTCTCCTCTCCTATAGGTAAAGAGCTTGATTCGCTTGCAGACTGTGTCACGTTTGGCGTGGCTCCCAGTGCGATGCTCTTTTGGGTGATGCACGAAGTCTATTGCCCCGAAATACTGATGCCTTTCAAGGGGATTTTGCCTTACACGGCTTTCCTTATGGCTGCCTTCTCAGCTCTCCGATTGGCTAAGTTCAATCTCGATACGCGTCAGTCTGTACAGTTCATCGGGATGCCCACTCCAGCCAATGCCCTTTTCTGGGGGTCGCTTATTCTTGGACAACACGCGTTCCTCACCTCTCTTCGTTTCAATATCGTGTGGCTCATTCTGCTGATGCTGCTCTTTTGTTACCTGTTGGTGTGTGAGGTGCCTATGATGGCGCTGAAGTTCAAGGAACTCACCTGGAAGGCTTGCCGTTGGAAGGTGCTCTTCCTGGTTGGCTGTCTGCCTTGTCTGTTTTTGGGATATAGTGCCTTTGCCGCCATTATTGTGTGGTATTTGTTCCTGTCAGTTCTACTGGTTAAACTGCATCAGGCATAAAGCCTTTCCCGTAAGAGTCGGAAGAAAGAAATTTCAATCAAAGATAAATGCGCCATGCAAGTGTCTCGAGAGGCTTGTGTGGCGTTTTTTTTTGTTCACTACAACAGTCCCCTCTTATTTTCCTAACTGGGAAAATATTTTTCTCCAACTGGGAAAATTAAACCCCAATCGGTCATTAGACCGAAACAAAGAACCCATTCCTGCTGATGGATAGTTCTTACCAATCCCTATCAGCCTTTCTTCCGGCATCTTGTTTCCAGACTTGTCTTGACATAGCCCACTATGCCTTCGACACGTCTGAAAACAATCTGCTCGAAAAAAAGACTAATATGAATCAGTATCTAATGACCGATTTTGGTTAAATGAGCTGTTTCCGTACGGATCTTATTGCTGTTTGAATTGAGGGTGAATGAAGTTGACTTCATCGAAAGGTCGGATTTCTCTTATCCTTATATATATTTTATAATGTAAATATGGGACGTGTGAGACCAAAAAGTCGATAATGTTTGTTTGATTGTCTTGTTCTATATGTAAAAAAAAGTATAGAATTTGTCTGGTAACGTAAAAAAGTGTAAATTTGTTAGCGAGTAAATTGTATGCTCAGATAATTAGGAGTGAGTTAAAGTTCATATATTATATTAATCTAAAAAAATCATTTTATGAGAAAGAGACTACAAGGTCTGTGTCTGTTGGCCGTCATGATGGTCATGGGCATCTCTGCGTGGGCCCTTGAGAAGAATTCCGCAGGTGCGTATCAGATTGGTACGGCGGAAGACCTTAAGGCTTTTGCAGAACTCGTGAATGGTGGAGAAATCCATGCCTGGGGTCAGCTGACAGCTGACATCGACTATGGTACCGAACAGACGATGATTGGTTGCGAGGCCAATAACTTCTTCGGTACCTTTGATGGGCAAGGACACACCATCAAGTTTAACTTCTATCCTGAGGCGGACGGAAGCGCGCTCTTCCGCAACGTGGGTGCCTCTGGTCTGATTCAGAACCTGCATGTGATAGGTACTATCATGACCAACAAGAAGTATGGTGCTGGTATCGCGGCTTGGAACCGAGGCGTCATCAGAAACTGTATTTCCGAGGTGAACATTACGTCAGGAATCTCTGGTGACGCTACGCATGCTGGTATCGCTTGTGTTGCTTATCAGGGCACATTCATTACCAACTGTGTCAGCAAGATTACCATCAACGGAGCTTCTACAGAAAACTGCGGAGGCATTGTTGGTTGGACAGATGGTCGTACCAGTATTCAAAACTGTGTGGCTATCAACGATGGCGAGTTTAAGATTACAGACGAAAGTTGTGCTTTTGGTCGTAATGGTGGCAGCCAGCTTAAATCTTTCGATGCGGCTAAGTACGTGAAGTTCCGCTCAGGCGAGGATTATGCTTCTCGTCAGTCTGGCGCTTGCTTCAACAACTTTGCTGTAACGCAGTGGAGTAAGAACGATGCGAAGGTGGCTGACGGCAAGATTGTTTCTTCTGATGATGTGAAGAACGGTAAGGTCTGCTACATGCTCAACACCGACCAGAACAATATCGTCTGGAGACAGACCATCGGCGAGGATGAGTTCCCTCTGCCTGGTATCTTCGGTGAGGGACATAAGCAGGTGTATGCTTCCGTGGCTACGAACTGTAAAGGTCAAGTCGTTGTAGCTGAAGGTGCTGACGCACCAGAGGTGAAATACGGCAACGAAGCTACAAGTGTGGCAGCTGCAGCCCACCATTGGGACAACGGTGTCTGCACAGAGTGTGGTTTCTTTAATAATGACTATCTGGCTATTGATCCTGCAGATGGCTGTTACATGGTGAAGACTGCAGAGGATCTCAACTGGTGCGAAATCAAGAATCAGGTCTCAAACGGTGGATGGTTCTCTATGAAGCAGATGAACGACATCGAGATAAAGGCTCCTGAGGGATACACCATCTTTAATAACGGTAACTGGTTCGATGGTAACTACAACGGACAGGGACATAACTTGACGATTGATATTGCCTTCACGGGCGAACAGTCTTATGCGGCTCTCTTCCCACAGGCTTGCCGTGTGATTGAGAATATCAACCTGCACGGAACGGTGAAGACACAGCATAACTTTGCTGGTTCTGTAGTGGGCGACTCAAGAGGCGGTGGTCTGGTACTTCGCAATATCTACAGCGATGTGACGGTGTCTACCTCCAAGACGGGTGATGCTACCTGTGGTGGTATTATCGGTCTGACCGATGCTACTTGTACGCTGGAGAACGTAATCTTTGCAGGTAAGGTTCAAGGCGTGGAAGGCACAACAAACTGTGGCGGTATCTGTGGTTGGGCTTCTGAACGTACCACTATGAATAACGTGGCTATGGTCGGTGTGGTCGAAGGCATTGGCGATGATGCACATTCATTCAGCCGTAACCCACAGTCTTTGATTTCTTCCAACTGCTGGTGCAATCCTAATCATGGTGCACCTATTCATGACAATGTGGCTAATCTGTATGGAGAAAATGATGTAGAAAATGGTGCTTTGGCATACGCGTTGAATGGAAATACCAACGGTGGTGAGAACTTCTACCAGACTATTGGTACAGACAATGCTCCTTATCCATTTACCCAGGGTGGTCACCAAAAGGTGTATTCCTCTTCCTCTGCAGGTTATAGATGTGACGGTATGGCTCTCGGAGATGTTAGCTACACCAATACTCCTGTGGGCGATATCGTTCTGCCTGATCATCAGTATGAAAATGGTTTCTGTTCAGAATGCGGTGGCATTGACATGAACTATATGACCCCTGCCGAAGATGGCTGGTACGAGATTTCTACTCCTCAGCAGATGTTGTGGTGGGCATATTATGCAGCAAACAAGGACTTGGGTATCAAGGGTCGCCTGATGTCAGATTTGGATATGTCTGGTATTGATAATTATCCTATTATTGGTACGGAGACAGTTCCCTTCTATGGTTCTTTCGATGGTCAGTTCCATGTAATCAGCAATCTTGTCATCAACTATCCTGATCAGAATGGAGTAGGCTTCATTGGCTACATGAATAGTGTACCTGCTGGAGCTAACCATACGGATGCTGACCGTACAGACGAGGAGCATGCAGTCTTCATCAAGAACCTCACTCTTGACGAGTCTTGCGAGGTGAACGCTTATGCATATGTTGGAGGTATCCTGGGCGGAACATCCAGCTGGCAGGGACTTGTGAAGGTGCAGAACTGTGTGGTTCGCTGTCAAGTGAATGCTCTCGGCGGTGCTAACGCAGGTGGTATTCATGGTGTATGTATGGGTAGCACTTGCGCCATCGTTGTAGATAACTGTGGTGTGACCTCTACCATCAAGTGTGTCAAGGAAGGTGGCGTTATCTCAGGATGGATGGGTAGCTATGGTAAACTTACCAACTGCTGGTCTATCTCTGACGTGTATGAGGGCGAGTCACGTGTTGACAACTTCGTACGATACGGTGCATGTTCGTGCAGCAATAACTGGTGGCTCTACGACCAGAGCAATGTGGTAAGCAATAAGTTCACTATGGATATTGTGCCAACAGGTGAACTCGCATGGGCTTTGAATAACAAACAGTTCAAGACTCCCGTATGGTATCAGCGCATTGGTGAGGATGATATTCCTTATCTCGACCAAAACCGTGGTGTGGTAGCTAAACTGAACGGTGTTTACTATTCTATTTATGATGAGACCACTCTGAACGAGGCTATTGAGGCTGTGAAGGCTTCTGCTGAAGACGTTGCTGAGAATACGGTTGCCTACAAGGGCACTCGTGAAGAATTGTCTGAGAAGAGCGTTGAACTCAACGAGTGTGCAGATTATCTCGATTTGGCAAATGCTATGGACACCATCAACGTGTATATTGACAAGGTTAAGGCAAGTGAGAAGGTGTATAAGGCATATGCTGATAAGTGCGAAGAGGTGAAAGCCTATCTTGAAGAGAATACAGACCTTGTAGGTGACGTACGCGATGCACTCGAAGACTATCTGACAAGTGACTCTGAACCCGATGATGAGAATGTAATCGGAACTTATCTCTATGTGATAGAGAAGATGGAGGCAGTAGACTCTCTCGTGACCAAGGAGACAACTCGTGTGTCCAACTGGCTTCAGGAGGCTATCAATAAAGGGTATTCTGCAGGTTCTGACGTGACCAGACTGATTACCAATCCAACATTTGCTGATGGCTTCAAGGGTTGGGAAGGTAAGCTTGGTACAGGCACCAGTGGAAAGGTTACCACCAAGGGCGATGAGCCTAAGGATGTTTATGGCGCAGAGACTTGGAACAATACCCTCGACATGCATCAGACCATCAAGGGGCTGAAGCCAGGTTTGTACTTGGTTAGACTGACAGGCGCATATCGTCCCTTGAACGATCGCTACAGTTATAACTATGGTGCAACATTCTATGCAAACAACAATGCCAACTATCTGATGACTGTTGTTGAGGATCCTATTTCGGTAGAGAATGCTGTCGATCAAGTTAACTGCAACCTCACAGGCACCACTTCTGACCTTTACCTCTTTAGCGATGGTGTATCCACAGAAGGAGATGATACTGATGTGACTGGTTATGTCGCTCATGGTCCTCATGGACTTGCTATCGCAGGTTCTGCTGGTCGTTATATGAACTATATTGCTGCAGAGGTTGGTGAAGACGGTGAACTGACACTGGGTATCAACAGCGGTTCATTCAAGTACGGAAGCGACTGGATAGGTTATTCAGATTTCCGTCTTACTTATCTTGGCGCAGCCGACAATGAGAATGCAGCGCAGGTTGATCTTGCCTTGCAGAGTCAGTTGGCACGTGTGAATTCCATCCTCGAAAGTTATATTCCTGCAGAGATGGATCCCATCCAGTCTGCTCCTATGTATCCCGTTTCATTGAAAGCTGATATTGAAGCTGCTAAGGCTGAGGCTGAGGCTGCAAGCACCGTTGAGGAAAAGATGGCAAGCATCAGCAAGCTCTCTGACCTCTTCAAGCAGCTTTACGAGGCTAAGATGGCTTACATCTCTTATTATGGTACTGCTACTGGCATTGAGACTTTGGCAAATACTCTCTCCGACAAGATTGACGAGAAGGATTATGAGAAGATGTATGCTGCCGTTGACGATATCATGAAGGGATATGCTAATGGTACTGCTTCTGTAGAGGAAGCTCTTAACCCTGCTTGCCTAAGCGAAGAGCCTCTGGCTACCATGATGCCTAAGACTGATGAGGATGGTGTGATGCATATCGCCAATGCTTATCATCTGTTGGCATTCTCAGCAGTTGTTTCTGGAGGACAGAATGCTATCAATGCAGTTCTGGACAATGACGTGGATATGGCAGGCTATCGCTTTGCTCCTGTAGGCGCAGCCAACGAGAGCGTTGCTCCAGGTAGCTATGTTAAGTATTCTGGTACATTTGATGGTCAGCAACATGCCATCAAGAATCTTAGCGTCGGTACAGTGGATGAACCTTATACGGCAGAATGTGCAGCTCTCTTTGCTGACATACAGAACGCTACGGTAAAGAATCTTGTAGTCAAGGCTGAGCATTCGTCAACCAACAAGTATATTGCTGGTATTACTGGTCGTTCACGTGGCAATACAAAGTTGCAAAACTGCTCTGTAGATATTATCGAGAATTCTTCTGTCAGTGGTGATGCCACCAATGGTGGTCTTATCGCTGTGGTAGAGGACGCGGGTACAGTTATTGAAAACTGCTACGTTCACTCTGTATTTAATGGCGCGGATGCCAATTCTTGCGGTGGTATCATCGGTTGGTCATCAGGTGCGAATACCGTAAAGAATACGCTTGCCATCAACGAGATTCCTGCAGAGGGTGGTATCAGCACCGGTTCATGCCACTCTATCAGCCGTAATCCTGACAACTGTACTGTACAGAATACCTACTTCACACTTACAATGAATGAAGACAAGGGCACCAAGACTACTATTGCAGCTCTGAAGAGCGGTGAGATAGCTTGGAAGCTGAACGGTTCTCAGGCAGAGGATGTTGCATGGTACCAGACCTTGGG
>CAKRRN010000027.1 GCA_934394435.1 uncultured Bacteroidaceae bacterium | reverse complement strand
ATAGTATCCTAAGATACTTTGCCAAGTATCCTATATTACTTTGCCAAGTATCCTATATTACTTTGCCAAGTATCCTATATTACTTTACCAAGTATCCTAAGATACTTTGGCTCACCTGGTAAACCATGGGGAGTTTCGGACACAATCCACAGGCATAACCCGTACTTAAAAGCCAACTTGCTTGTCAGCACAAAGGATATAATAATAAGATCCATATGTACACATCACCTCTCTTTCTTTTCTAACTGGAAAAATGTTTTTCTCCAACTGGGAAAATTAGCAGAGCCGTTTTTGTGTAGATATTCTTATGTTTTTGCGGATATTTCGTCTCAACGGATATTTCTGGTTGGAGAATTCCAGAAGAGACTATGAAAGTTTTGAATACGATAGCCCCCTGCTGCTTTGTTGTTAATTATCGTGGCAGTAGGGGGCTGTCTGAGGTTCGTCTTTGCTCAAGACGCAGAGGGGGATGTTACCTGAGCAGAAGGACTACGCCGCAGTATCCCCTAACGAGTGTGTGCAGGGGGGTGTCGGGTGTGAAATCTATCTGTGTGGTCTCATCATTGAGTAGGTCTTGCACACGCAGGTTCGTCTGGCTGTCAAGCTGGAGGAAACTGAACATCTCGCTGGGCAGGTTTACGCTGATTTCCTGTGTCTGTTCGCTGAAATTGGCTATCACGAGGATGGCTTCCTTTTGCAGGGATCGCATGAAGACGTATTGCTGTGTGAGATGGGGGTTGGCGTACATGAGGTCGTAGAACATGCCTGTGCGCAACACGGGCATGGTCTCTCTGAGGCTGAGCACTCGAGCGTAGAAGTCTCTAAGGCGTATTTCGTCGCCAGTGAGTTGTTTGCCCGTGAATGCTCCGTTGTCTCTCCATCTGCGTATGGTGTCTACAGACCAGTAGTCGAAGATAGTGGTGCGTCCGTCCAGTCCGCTGAAGCCTTCTTGGTCCATGCCTTTCTCTCCCAGTTCTTGTCCGAAGTAGATCATTACGGGTGAGGGGTCCATGAGTGCTGCAACCAGCATGGGTGCGCGTCCTCGTCGTGCATCAGCGGCGAAGAAATCACTTGCCAGTCGCTGCTCGTCGTGGTTTTCGAGGAAGCGTAGCATGTGAGGTCTGATGTCGTCGATGCTTTGCCAGCAGGCGGTTAGTGCCTGTGCAGACGCCTCGTGCCTGGTGACGGCTCTGAGTGTGTCGTAAAGCCCGACCTTGTCGTAGAGGTAGTCAAATCCTCCGCGGTGTACATAGTCTCTGTAGAGTGCGGGGTTGTAGACTTCGGCTATGAAGGTGATGTGGGGGTAGAGGTTTTTTACTTCGGCTATTGCCCAGTGCCAAAACTCAACGGGTACCATTTCAGCCATGTCGCAGCGGAAGGCATCCACTCCCTTTGCTGCCCAGAAGAGCAGTATGGCGAGCATCTTGTCCCAGGTAGAGGGGCGTGGTGTGAAGTGGCATTGCCTTCCCCCCTGGTAGTCTATTCCGTAGTTAAGCTTCACAGTCTCGTACCAGTCGTTTCTACCTGGCCAGGCGGAGAAGCAATCGTTGCCTGTGACTTTGGCTGGTTGTTCCCGATAGTCGGTCTGACTGGTAGTAATATTGTCGAGATGCAGTTGGTCCGCTGGCAGGTAATAGAAGTTGTTTTGGGGTGAGAAGGAGAGCGATGTGTCGTCCTTCTCTCCCAGATTCTCTGTACCTTTGGGCGAAGCGTCGGAGTGGTACTCGCGTGCTACGTGGTTGGGCACGAAGTCTATGATAACTCCGAGTCCTGCCTGGTGTGTGCGTCTGACGAGGCTATCGAACTCCTTCATGCGCTTTGTCACGTCGGTGGCGAGGTCAGGGTCTACGTCGTAGTAGTCCTTGATGGCGTATGGGCTTCCAGCCCGACCTTTCACGACCTCGGGGTGGTCTTTCTGTATGCCCCAAGGGGTGTGGTCGGTCTGTGTGGCGTGTTCGATGATTCCCGTGTACCAGATGTGTGTGGCCCCCAGACTACGGACTTGCTGCAACGCTTTGTCTGTGAAGTCAGCCATGGTGCCGCATCCGTTCTCAGCTTTGGTTCCGTTCGGGATGCATTCGGGATTGTCGTTACCGAAGAGCCTGGTAAATACTTGATAGATGGTCATGCGGTCAGATGCCCTTGACGGTCACGGCTTCGTTTCCTTTGGCTATCTTGGCTATCATTCCCTGAAGTGCCTTGCCAGGTCCGCATTCTGTGAAGTCGGTGGCTCCTGCCTGTATCATGTTGTTGACCTCTTGTGTCCATCGTACGCTAGCTGTGAGCTGTGCCATGAGGTTTTGCTTAATCTCGGTGGCATCGGTGTGCGCTTTCGCGTCTACGTTTTGGTAGATGGGGCATCTGGGTGTCTGGAACTCTACTTCGCTGATGGCCTTTCGCAACTGTTCTGCAGCGGGTTGCATGAGTGGGCTGTGGAAGGCTCCTCCTACGGGCAACACGAGTGCGCGCTTGGCTCCTGCAGCCTTTAGCTTGTCGCAAGCTTCGTTTACTGCTTCTACGTTACCGCTGATGACGAGCTGTCCGGGGCAGTTGTAGTTGGCTGGTACTACTACTCCGTGTCCCTCTGCAGACACCTCTGTGCAGACGTTCTCGATCGTTTCGTCGGGCAGGGCGATGATGGCAGCCATGGTGCCAGGAGTTACCTCGCAGGCTTGCTGCATGGCGAGTGCACGTGCATGTACCAGTCGCAGTCCATCCTCGAATCCGAGTGCACCGGCAGCTACCAATGCGCTGAATTCACCCAGGCTGTGACCGCCCACCATGTCGGGCTGGAATTCGTCGCCCATGCAGATAGCGCTGATAACGCTGTGGAGGAAGACGGCAGGCTGTGTCACACGTGTTTGCTTGAGCTCGTCAGCCGAGCCTTCAAACATGATGTCTGTAATGCGGAATCCGAGTATCTCGTTGGCCTTCTCGAACAGCTCTTTTGCTGTCTGGTTGTTCTCGTACAAATCCTTGCCCATCCCGGTGAACTGGGCTCCCTGTCCGGGGAATACAAATGCTTTCATCTTTTTTTTGATAAAATTTCTAAGTATCAAATATAAAAATCTGGCTGCAAAGTTACACCTTTTCCTTAAAATGACCATGAATAAGGCGAGGTTAGCGGAGGATAAGGAATAAAAGCATGGGAAAAGGAGGCCGTGAATTATGTTTTTTTGTACCTTTGTAAAAAGGTTAAAAAGAGAAGAAATCAAAATGGATCAGGGCAATCATTTGGTAATCATGGCTGGCGGTGTGGGAAGCCGTTTCTGGCCTTTGAGCACGGAGCGTGTCCCCAAGCAGTTCAATGATGTGATTGGTTGTGGCCGTACGTTGCTACAGTTGACGTTTGATAGGTTTGAGCCTCTGGTTCCTCCCGAGAATATTTGGGTTGCCACGAGCAAGGATTACGCTGAGTTGGTGCGTGCGCAGCTACCAGAGATACCCGAGGGGAATATCCTCTGCGAGCCATGTCGCAGGAATACGGCTCCCTGTATCGCTTATGTCTGCTGGCACATCAAGGCCCGTAATCCGCGTGCAAACATCGTGGTCTCTCCCAGCGACCATCTGGTGACTGACCCTGTGGAGTTTCGTAGGGTCATCTCTACGAGTCTTCGTTTTGTGGCAGAGACAGACGCGATAGTGACTCTGGGTCTGAAGCCAACGCGTCCGGAGACGGGTTATGGGTATATTCAGGCAGATCTTACGGTGCCCTCAGCGCGCAACCGAGAGATGTACCGTGTGGATTTCTTCCGCGAGAAGCCAGATGTGGATACCGCTCGTCACTATATTAGCCAGGGGAATTTCTTCTGGAACTCGGGTATCTTCGTGTGGAACGTGAGCACGATTGTGAACGCATTTAGAGTGTATCAGCCCTCAATCTCACAGATTTTCGAAGACCTGCTGCCTGTCTATGGTACAGCCGAGGAACAGGCTGCCGTGGACCGCGTCTTCCCCGAGTGTGAGAATATCTCTGTGGACTACGCCATTCTGGAGAAGGCGGAGGAGATCTTCGTCTGTCCTGCACAGTTCGGATGGAGTGACCTGGGTACGTGGGGCTCGCTCCTGCTCAACAGTCCGCATGATGCACATGGGAATGCCTGTGTGGGCAATAACGTGCGCCTATATGAGAGTACTGACTGCGTGGTGCATGTACCTTCGGCAAAGAAGGCTGTAATACAAGGACTGGAGGGATACATTGTGGCGGAGAAAGACGGTAATTTGCTGATCTGCCGCCTGGATGAGGAACAACGCATCCGCGACTTCTGTCAGGAGTGAGAGAGTAGAGGCGATAAGGAAAAGGCGGAGAAGAGATGATTGGGAGATGAGGACTTGCCGAAGGGGCGTGGTCTGCTGTGTGGGGAGAAACGCTGGCTCCGCAAGTACAAGTAGGATTATACATATTATAATATAATAAACTAAGACCATAATTTTGGAAAAGAGAAATATCGCGCTCATTACGGGCGTAACGGGTCAGGATGGTTCATATCTGAGTGAGTTTCTGCTTGAGAAGGGGTATGAGGTGCACGGCATCATCCGTCGCTCATCGGTGGATTTTCGCCAACGTATCGCACATCTGGAGGGCAGACCGCACTTCCATCTTCATTATGCCGATATGAGCGACTCAATGTCGCTGGTCAAGCTGGTGGGTAAGGTGATGCCTACAGAGATTTACAATTTGGCAGCGCAGAGCCATGTGCAGGTGAGTTTCGACGCGCCCGAGTTTACTGCAGACGTGGATGCTGTGGGTGTGTTGCGTATTCTGGAAGCCGTGCGCACCAACCATTTGGAGTCAACGTGCCGTATCTACCAGGCATCTACCAGCGAACTCTACGGTAAGGTAGAGGAAGTGCCGCAGAACGAGGAGACGCCTTTCCATCCCTACAGCCCCTATGCGGTGGCTAAGCTCTATGGCTACTGGATTGTGAAGGAGTATCGCGACGCCTATGGCATGTTTTGCTGTTCGGGAATTCTCTTCAACCACGAAAGCGAGCGCCGCGGTGAGACGTTTGTGACGCGTAAGATTACCCTTGCTGCCGCACGCATAGCTCAGGGTAAGCAGGATAAACTCTATTTGGGGAATCTCTCCTCGCTGCGTGACTGGGGTTACGCCAAAGACTACGTGGAGTGTATGTGGTTGATTCTACAGCAAGACAAACCAGAGGATTTCGTGATAGCCACGGGCGTGCAGCATAGTGTAAGAGAGTTCTGCTACTATGCCTTCAAGCACGTGGGCATAGAACTGGAGTTCAAGGGCGAGGGTCTGGATGAGAAAGGTTATGAGAAATCCACGGGCCGCGTGCTCGTGGAGGTGAGCGAGGACTTCTACCGTCCGACGGACGTGGTAAACCTGTGGGGCGATCCCACCAAAGCGAAGATGAAACTGGGTTGGGACCCTCTGGAGAAGACTTCCTTCGAGCAACTGGTGGCCATCATGGTAAAGCACGATATGGAGCAGGTGGCAGCTGACCACGTGGCTAATGTGATGCGTGTGAACCTGGCGGAGTATTTGGAGAAAGGACTCGTGAAGTAACTCTTTCTGCTATTCTTTTTTTTTCTGTAGAAAAATAAAAATCGTTAGATAATAAATAAGATAAAGAAACGTAAGAGGGGGGGATTTGGGCAATGTTAGACAAATCTACGAAAATATATGTGGCAGGACACCATGGACTGGTAGGTTCTGCCATATGGAATAATCTGAAGAAACGGGGATACGACAACCTGGTGGGTCGTAGCCATAGTGAGCTGGACTTGCTGGACCCCTGTGCGGTAAAGGCTTTCTTCGATGAGGAGAAGCCTGAGGCTGTGGTTCTTGCCGCTGCCCATGTGGGTGGCATTATGGCAAACCTGCAGTACCGTGCGGACTTTATCTACCAGAACCTGCAGATACAGCAGAACGTGATAGGAGAGAGTTGGAAGCATGGGGTGAAGAAATTGCTTTTTCTGGGTAGCACTTGCATCTATCCAGGCGAGGCTCCGCAACCTATGCCCGAGGACTGTCTGCTGACGAGCGAATTGGAGTATACCAACGAACCCTACGCCATTGCCAAGATAGCAGGACTAAAGATGTGTGAGTCGTTTAACTTGCAGTATGGTACCAACTACATTGCCGTGATGCCCACCAACTTGTATGGTCCCAACGACAACTTTCATCTGGAAAACAGCCACGTGTTGCCAGCCATGATACGCAAGGTCTATCTGGCGAAATGTTTGACGGAGGACGATATGGAGGCAGTGCGCAAGGATATTGGTCTGCGCCCTGTAAGTATGAAGGAGACGGGTTTGCGTGTGGACGCAACATCTGACGTGCTCGACATAGAGACCGTATTGCGCTCTTACGGCATAGAAAAGGGCAAGGTGACCCTGTGGGGCACAGGGGCTCCTATGCGCGAATTTCTGTGGAGCGAGGAGATGGCAGACGCGAGTGTGCATTGTCTGATTAACGTGGACTTCAAGGACGTGGTGGAAAATACCCAAATGAGGGTGAACCGCGACGGCATACGCGAGATACGCAACTGCCACATCAATGTGGGCACGGGTCAGCAATTGAGCATACGTGAATGTGCGGAAAAGATTGTGACGGAGATTGGTTTCCGTGGTGACCTTTGTTGGGATAGTACCAAACCCGATGGAACCATGTTGAAACTGACCGACGTGAGCAAACTTCATCGTCTGGGCTGGCATCACACAATAGAGATTGACGAGGGCATTCACCGCCTGTACGAATGGTATCAGAAGGGTATCTGCATCAACCACAAGGGGTAAAAAAAAACGACCTTGTCACATAGAGAAAAGCAATACCTTATAATAAATAATAAGAAAGAACAAAAAACAAATCGGGTAATGACGAAGAAACTGTTGTCTCTGCCACCAAATCTTGTGGGATGCTTCCACGAGGTGAAGGGTGTGTCTCATGAGGAATATTTCTGCACGAACGATCCTGTGGGTCGGAAGTTGGGAAGCGGTGGCGGAACAACGTGGTTGCTCGATGCCTGCCGTAAGTGGGAGAGTCCATCTTCCTGTCTGGAGGAATGGGTAGCACGTGAGAAGCGCATCCTGCTTCATGCTGGCGGTCAGAGCCGTAGGCTTCCTTCGTATGCCCCCAGCGGCAAGGTGCTGACCCCGATACCAGTCTTTCGTTGGAGTAGGGGACAGCGTATTTCGCAAGACTTACTGCAGTTGCAGTTGCCCCTTTACGAGCGGATTATGGAGGCAGCTCCCGATACGCTACACACGCTGATAGCCAGTGGGGATGTTTACATCAGAACGGGCAAACTGCAACCTGTGCCCGAGGCGGATGTCGTGTGTTACGGTTTGTGGGTAGATCCTTCGTTGGCGAAGAACCACGGTGTGTTCTTCTCCAGGCGCGACACTCCTGGTCGTCTGGACTTTATGCTGCAGAAGCCCAGCGTGGAACGTATGGGAGAGCTGGCGCACACACATCTCTTCTTGATGGATGTGGGCATCTGGCTTCTGAGTGACCGAGCGGTCTCTTTGCTGGAGAAGCGTAGCAGGAATACTGATGGCACCATCGGCTATTATGACCTCTATAGTGACTTTGGTTGCGCATTGGGCGAGAACCCTTCGCGCCCAGACAGTTTGCTCGATGGACTCACCACAGCCATTCTTCCCCTACAGGATGGCGAGTTCTATCATTACGGCACTAGTCGTGAGATGATAAGCAGTACGCTCAGCATCCAGAATCTGGTGTTTGATCAGCGTCGCATCATGCATTTGGGCACCAAGCCCCACCCTTCGATATTCATACAGAATGCTGTCTGCCAAACCCTTCTCACGGAAGAGAATTGCAATACTTGGATTGAGAATTCTTGGATAGGCGAGCATTGGCATTTGCATGGAAATAATATTGTGACGGGTGTTCCGCGTAACGACTGGCATGTGGATTTGTGCCGTGATGTTTGCGTGGATGTGGTGCCTGTCGGTTCTTCTCAGTCAGCTTTTGCCCTGCGTCCGTATGGGATGAATGACCAGTTTCGCGGAAATATTGCCGATCCTTGCGTGACGTATTTGGGAATGAGTGTGACGGAGTGGGCTTCGCTTCGTGGCATAGAACTCTCTGATATACAGCCTCAGGATGACCTGCAGGCAGCTCGTTTGTTCCCCGTGAGCGAGCATGTAGAGGAAATGGGAATCATGCTGGACTGGATGGTCTCCAATCCGGGAAACGATTATGGTCGCGAACTGTGGCGGAAGGCGCATAAGATGAGTGCTAACGACTTGTCGGATAAAGCCGACTTGCAACGTCTGCAAAGGCAGCGTGAAGAGTTACGCGCTCTGAATTTGGGTAAGATGGCAAAGAACTACCGTTGTAGCGTGTTCTATCAGACCAATCTCGACGATATGGCTCACGAATATGCCAAGCATCGTCTGCCGTTGCCCGATGAATTGCCCGACGACACACCCTTGCTGACCCGTATAAGCGACCAGATGTTTCGTCATCGGGTGCTCACCTTGCGTGGCGAAGCAGACGATGTACATGAGCAGGCTGCCTTCTCGCTCCTGCGTGATGGGCTCGTTGACAATATACGTCGTCAGAAGCAAATGCCTCGAATGGATGTGCAGTCAGACCAGATCGTATGGGGGCGCAGCCCAGTACGCATAGATTTGGCAGGAGGGTGGACAGATACTCCTCCTTATTGTCTGATAAATGGGGGACACGTAGTGAATCTGGCAATCGAGCTAAACGGACAGCCACCCCTTCAGGTGTATATAAAACCATCCGCCAGTTATGAGATTATCCTTCGAAGCATAGATCTGGGGGCAGAGGAACACATCGAATCTTATGAGCAGTTGCGTCGTTACGCTCAAGTCGGTTCTCCGTTCTCCATCCCCAAGGCCGCTTTGGCTCTAGCTGGTTTCCTTCCCGACTTCTGTTCGTGCCACTACGAGAGCCTTTACGA
Organism: uncultured Bacteroidaceae bacterium; assembly: GCA_934394435.1. GTDB lineage: Bacteria > Bacteroidota > Bacteroidia > Bacteroidales > Bacteroidaceae > Physcousia. The sequence goes on along the minus strand of CAKRRN010000027.1, from coordinate 24,425 downwards.
TCAGCTACGTAACTTCGGTGGAGGCATGGAGGTGACGCTCTTGAGCGCGATTCCTGCAGGAAGCGGATTGGGCACGAGTAGCATACTGGCAGCCACGGTGCTGGGTGCACTAAGTGACTTCTGCGGACTTCATTGGGACAAGTGCGAGGTGTCTAACCGCACCTTGGCTCTGGAGCAACTGCTTACTACGGGCGGAGGATGGCAAGACCAGTATGGAGGTGTGTTGCCCGGACTGAAACTTCTGCTGACAGGCGAGGGCTTCATGCAGAGTCCAGAAGTGCGCTGGCTGAATGACACACTCTATACCGATCCTCAATACGCCTCTTGCCATTTGCTTTATTATACAGGTGTCACCCGTACGGCAAAGACCATTTTGGCAGAGATAGTCCGCTCGATGTTCCTTTACGAGAGCCGCCACATGGAGCTTCTTGCTGAGATGAAGAATCATGCTCTGGACGTTTACGAGGCATTTCAGCGCTGCGATTATGATCGTGTGGGTGCGCTTGTACGACGGACGTGGCAGCAAAACCAGTTGCTTGACAGTGGTACCAATCCAGAGTCTGTACGTTCCATCACGCGTCTGGTTGACGACCTGTGTGCTGGCTATAAGCTACCAGGGGCAGGCGGAGGTGGATACCTTTATATGATGGCGAAGGATGCCGAAGCAGCGGTCCGTATCCGTAAGATTCTGGCTGAGAATCGTCCAAACGCTCGTGCGCGCTTCGTGGAAATGTCGCTAAGCAGGACGGGTATGCAGACAAGCCGTTCCTAATGGGACGTTTACGCTTAGTCTACAATTAGAGAGACATTACGCTTGTGCGAGTAGCTTGAGTCGTTGTTCGAAATGAAATCATATAATCTGAAGAATCAAATCCAACGATGTATAGTGGTGTTTTAATTTTGAACATCTACTTGTCTTTTTTTTATTTTATAATGTTTCTCTCATGGGTCAGTTTTTCGTACCTTTGCAGACGATACTGTATATTATCTGAAAATAACACATGAACATTTATCTGAGATATTTCAACAAGGAGACTTTGGTTTCGTCTGTGACAGACGCTATTGAATTTTTACAGGGCATTCCCGATATTGACATGGACGAGTTTCTGATGCAGGACATCAAGAACTTTGTGGATAGCCAGAATATGTACCCGAAGCGTTACAAGGTACGTGGCCATTCCTATTTCATCGTCATTAAGACTACAGCCCAGACGTTGGAGGAGTTCAAGTCGAAAGGTGCTGCCGCTCGCGAGGCCAATGAGAATGTACGCAGTCCGCGTGAGGTGCGTCAAGATATCTTCTCCGCGCAAAAGCTCGGTTGGTATGAGGGTAAACTAACGTTTAAGCGTGTGATCAGTATTCCTCAAACTCAGAAGTTTCAGTATATGGACACTTCGTTTGTTGCACGCGTACATACGAATTCCATTCAAGAATGTTACAATGCGATAGTCAATCATCTGCGTACGCGTAACGATGTGGATCCAAGGAGCCAGTTTCCTAGCATAAAGGGTCGTAATTTCGAATGCCGGTACTTAGGCGAATAATGCTTTCGAGGTGCTTTGCCTTTCTGTTTTTTTGCTTGGCAGGGCTGTTGCCTCTAAGTGCTTCCTCATCGGGCTTTCCCACATCTGACAAGGACAAAGACAAGGAGAGGGACACTTATGTGGAGAAGAGCCTGCCCATGCCAGATGCGTTGCCTCCTGTACTCCATTCTGCGTCAGCGGTACGCTTCCTTGCCGAGTATCGGATGCCAACGGGAACGTATCTTCCTACGGGGCTTACGGGGATAGACGTGTCGCATTATCAAGGAATTATAGATTGGGCAGAGGTGGCATCAGACCCCTCTGTGCGCTTCGCTTACGTAAAGGCAACGGAAGCCTCAAGCTTGCGCGACAGTTACATGCAACGCAATCTGAAGGGGGCGCGTAGTGTGCGAATTCCTGTGGGAGTCTACCATTTCTTTAGTCCTACAGCATCCGTAGAGGAGCAGTTGAGCAATTTCTTGGGCAATGTGAAGCCACAAGAAATGGATTTGATTCCCATCATAGATGTGGAGAAAAGGGGAAGGTCCTCCATACAGGTCTTCAACAGCCGTTTGCAGAAGTTCCTCTTGCAGGTAGAGAATGCCTACGGGGTGAAACCAATCATCTACACGTATATGAATTTCTACAATCGCTACATGGTTGGTCTTTATGGTCAGTATAATTTCATGATAGCGTCTTATTCAGAGGACATTCCGCAACTGATAGACAATCCTAAGATGATTCTCTGGCAGTTCACTTCCGAGGGCAAGGTTCAAGGTGTGCGTACGCATGTAGACAGAAGCCGTTTTATGGGAGACCATGGACTAAAGGACATTCTTCTGCACAGATGATGATTCACTTGAGTCAAAACGTCTGTTTCCTTTTTTTAGGGATGATGGCTTACCCGATAAACCAAGTGGAGGGTGGAATATAGAATTTAGGTTCAGCAGAAATTTAGTAGGGACAGACTAATAAAGACAACCGTTTTTACGAGTAAGGATGGATAGTAAGGTAGTATGGTATGTAATAAGTGTTAGGTATAAATATTCAATGCCCAAGTAATATAGTATTCAATGGCCAAGTAAAACGTATTAAATGCCCATTGAATATAGTATTAAATGGGCAAGTAATATAGTATTACTTTTTAGAGTGACTTTTATTGATTCCCTATAAATATTGGGTGAGCCCGTATGATGGCTCTTAGGCAGAAAGTTCGTGCTTCTGCGCTGGTAGGGTGAAGCGTACGGTAAGTCCTCCGTGAGGAGTGCGCTCTGCTGAGATGTTCCCTCCGTGTGCGGTAACTGCATTCTTGACGATGGCAAGTCCCAGTCCCGTTCCTCCCAGTTTACGCGAGCGTCCTTTCTCCACGCGATAAAAGCGTTCGAAAAGGTGTGGAAGATGTTCGGGTGAAACGCCTGGTCCGTTGTCGCTTACTGAGAATTCATACGACAATTGGTCTTCCTCGTCCACTTCCATACATAAGATGCACAGTCGGGTGGCACCTGTTGCGTAAGTCAGAATATTGTCCACCAGATTGCGAAACACTCCATAGATGAGGCTGTTGTTGCCTTTTATTATCACTTGTTTGGGCAGATTGAGTGTTACTGCGAGGTGTTTTTCCTTTATCTGCAGTGCTGTGTCTTCCAGCACATTGTCTATCACGGCTTTGACGTTTACCTCTTGGTTCATGTCTTCGTTTTCAAGCCCGTGTTCTTGGTGTTCCTTCATTTCGTCCAGTTTCGTGAGGGCAGACATGTCTTGGAGCAATTTGCACATTCTTTGGCTTTGAGCGTAGCATCGTTCCAGGAAATGATTTCTTGTGTCCTGTGGCATTTCGGGGTTCTCGATGATGCTTTCCAGAAATCCCCTTATGCTGGCTGCAGGGGTTTTCAGTTCGTGTGCGGCATTCTGTGTCAGCTGTCTTTTGATACGCAGTTTTTCTTCTTCAGCATGGCGTAGTCTCCAGTAGAGCATGATGATGGTGTGTGAGATGTCTCCCAGTTCGTCGTCTGGCAACTTCTTTTCCAGTTCGTGGTCCAGCTCCTCACCGTGTTCTGCCTTTAGTGCGAATTCTCTTAGATAGCCGATGTGGCGACTTACTCGTGAGGTGTGGAAATAGAGTACTACTCCCAGCAGGATGGTCAACAGTATGGTGTATATAAGATAAGTATTGTCGGCCTGCAATGATTGTGTGAGTTCTGCCGAGTAAGGCACAGCGGAGCGGATCAAGATGCCGTTAAAGTCTGTTGCGGAGTAGAAGTAGGGTCTGTGGTTTGCGGTAGACTGTCGTTTGATATCATACCCCTCTCCGTGTTTGATGGCTTCGCTTATCTCTCGCCGGTGTATGTGGTTTTCCATCCGTCTGACGTCCTTTTCCTTGCTGTCCATCAAGACTTTTCCAGACTGGTCTATGACCGTCACGCGCAATCCCTCATAGTAGTGTTTCCTGACGTAGGTACGGAATGCTTCAGCATTGAGTAGCCCCCTCCCCTTGAGTGAGTGCATCATTTCGTAGTTGTACATCTGCAATCGTGCGTGTAGGATGTCTATCTTGTATTCTTTTTCGCGCCTGTACTGATAGATGCTAAAGCTGAGTGCAAAGAGTATAAAAATTGCACCAATGCTGAGGAACATGTTTTTCTGGAAGCTTTTGGACTTTATCATGCTTGCACTTTGATTTTTTTTTAGGGGGTCTGCGTCGTTTGTTATCTTTCGAATGTGTAGCCGTATCCGATGCGCGTCTTGATACATCTGCCGTAATCACCCATTTTTTTACGCAGACGGTTGATGTTGACGTCAACGGTTCGGTCAAGTACGTAGGAACTTTTTGGCCAGCAGCGCTCCAACAGTTCCTCACGGCTGAAGGCTCTGCCTGTATTCTGCAGCAAGAGTGTCAGTATCTCGAATTCTAACTTTGTGAGCAGCACCTGCTCTCCGTCCACGTGAACGCTTTTTGAGGCAAGATTCACGCACAGTCCTTTGAAAGTAAGTGTGTCAGAGGGTGCTGACTCCACCTTTTCTGTTTGTTCGCATCGGCGTAAGACCGCCTTCACTCTGGCTTTCACCTCTCTTGTGCTGAGGGGTTTAGTCATGTAGTCGTCGGCTCCGATGTTGAGTCCTCTTATCAAATTGTCTTCTCCTTCCAGAGCTGTGATGAAGATGATGGGTACTTTTGCTGTATTGGGATTTTCTCTCATCTTTAGAGCCATCTGAAAGCCCGACATTTCTCCCATCATCACGTCCAGCAGCACCAGGTTGTAAGAGCTCAGATCTTTTCCCAATGCTTCTTCTGCGGAATTGGCGGTGTCTACTTCATATCCTTCTGTCTCCAGATTGTATTGGAGTATCTCGCAAAGGTCCTGTTCGTCGTCTACTACCAGTATTCTCATAATAAGCGCGTTTGTTTGAAAGATTTATCTTGCCGCAAAGATAGTCTGTTTTCGTTGGATTATAGTTTGTCGGAGTATTACGATGATGTTACATTTTTGTTTGATTGCAGAATGGGGGTAAGAGGGTGTGTTGTATAAGGTTAGTGTATTGTCGTGATGGCCGTTGAATAGACGTATCCGCGGAAGGGGTTGCAGAGGCTCTGCACCTGTATGCCTTGCTCGTCAGCCTCCTGTAAGACGGTGTGTAGGGAGTCTGTGATGCCTGTCCCTTTCAACTTAAAAACAGCTTCCTTGCGTGTCCATAGGCGCGTAAATTCCATTGCAGGCGATGGGGCGTTTAGGATGCGCTCCCTTTCGAGTTCGTTCATGGTCTTCTCTAGCAGGGAATCGCTTGCGCTGCGCATGGTCTCTATGTCGAATCCGCATGGTCTGTCTGCCACCATGCACCCGACGGCCACTTGGCAATGGCTCATGCTGAAGTGGATGGTTGGATGGTGTTTCAGCGTAGGTTTCCCGTGCTCGTTCCACAAGAAGTCTGGCCTCTCCAATATTCCATACGAGAGTGTCAAGGCGTGGCATAGCTCAGCATACGCAAGGGCAGATTGCAGTTGCCCCTCTTGGTGCCTGTATCGCAGAGCCTTTTCTCTTCTCCACGAGGGTAGGGCGGACAGGGCTTTTTCAAGCTCCCATTCGCCCATGTCCTCTATATGGTCATTTATACAAAGTGTCATGAGAGATTACATCAGTCCCTTGAGCATCGCGTCGAAGTACATGGGCTTCAGGAAGTACCTCTTGAGCCACCATGCTGTCCTTCGCTCCTTCGACATGTCTTGTATGGAGAAGGGGAATGTAATGTCTGGTTTCTTCTCGTAATCAAATTCGCAGAGCAGCACATGACCATAGTCTGTCACGATGGGGCAGCAAGCGTATCCGTTGTAGTGGTGCGTTGGCTCTTTCCCTTGCATAATCTCCAGCAGATTTGCTTCTGCCACGGGCAGCTGCATGCGTATGGCTGAAGACGTCTTGCTGGTGGGGATGCCTGCGCAGTCGCCCAGCGAGATGATGTTTGGGTATTGGGCGTGTACCAGCGTTTCTTTATCTACCATCACCCAGCCTCCTTTTGCCAGTTTGCCTTCCGTCCAGGAGAGTCCGCTTTGCTTCACGAAATCAGGTGCTGACTGAGGGGGTACAAAAGACAGCAGGTCGTAATCTTCTACGAATGGGGTCAGTATCTCTTTCTCTTTCTCCACTTCTTGCTTTGCCTCTTCGTCCCATTCCCTGACGGTCTGCGTCTCATAGCGTTCCAGGTAGACGCGCTTGGCCTGAGTGTCAATGCCCTTCACTTTGCATTTTACTTCCAGGTTTATATGGCGTTCGTCGTACAGTTGGAGCAGACGTGGTGTGTAATAAGGTACATCGTAGAGAGCCTTCTCCGAGCAGAAGTAGTCTATCTGTATGTCCTTGCGTGTGCCCTTCTTGCGTGCCATGTGTTCTGTTAGCATACAGATTTTCTTGGGCGCACCGCCACATTTATGTTTGGTGTAAGTGTCTGTGAAAATGCCTCTTCCGCCCTTGTCTGTGAAATCCTGCATGGCTTTCCAGTATTTCTGTGCTCCATTGAAGTCGTATATGCTGTGAGCGTTGCCCAGTCCCAAGGTCTTTTGGCTGATGCCTTCCACCTGGTCCCAGTCGAGCTGCAATCCGGGGCAGAGAACCAAATAGTCATACGTTATTTTCTCGCCCTTGCTGGTGCGTGCCTCCTTCTTTTCTGGGTCAAGTGCCACTACCGTGTCTTTTATCCATTTCACTCTCTGTGGGATGCAGTCTTTCTGAGGCATCCACACCTCGTCTGGGCTGAAGATGCCAGCTGCGATGAAGGTGAAGCCTGGTTGGTAAAACTGTTTGTCGCTGGGGTCTACAATCGTGATGTCGGGATTCTTGATGCGCCTTGTCAGTCTGGCAGCCATGCTGCATCCTGCTGCTCCACCGCCAATGATGAGCACGCGGCCCTTTACGTCAACCGTCTTCATGAAGTCGTATGCACACTTGCCACCAGCCGAGAGGAGTCCTATGCCAGCCACTCCTGCAGCTCCTGCTTTGATGAATGTTCGTCGTGAGATATTTTTCCCAATGGGATTTTCTTGGTTTGACATACTCTAAAAGTTCTATCTTTTTTTTCTTATATGTTGTGTTGTGTGATTTTTTTGGGGGGATGGAATGGGGGAGTCTCTTTTTGATACGCGCTAAAAGTACCAGCGGATGGCTCTCCATATTCGCCCGAAGGAACGTTTCGTGCGTTCCCATTGCGTGTGCTTGCGCCCCTTGTCGAAATATTTGTCTACGCTTACCTTGTGGCGTAGTCCCACCTTGGGTACGAATTTCCCATCGAGCCATTCCTCTGGGTAATGCCATTCGCGTGGCAGAATCTTGCATGGGTGCGAGCGCAGATACTTGTTGAGGTGTGACTCGTCGTGCACAGTGGCAACAATACCGTTGTCCCAGTCGCGATGGATGTTCTCAGACAGCGTGTGAGCCATCTGCAGGTAGTCTGCAGCATGACCTCCATTAAATGACCCCATGTGATAATAAAACTTGCCCCCGCCATCGTATGGTGAGATGTAAGCCGTAGACTTTTTGTTTCTCTCGTATGGGTACGTACAGGGCAGGCTGAGCGACTTGTGCTTTCTGGGCCATACACATGCCACAAGTTGTCCCTCTCTGTCGGGCAGTACTTCGCGTCCTACGGGTTGGAGAAACTCAGAGTTGCTGTTGAAGAAATATATATAATCCATCTTAGAGAGTTCCTTCTCTCGCTCCAGTATCATGTCGTATCTGAAAAGCGTGTCGAGTGGAAATCCTTGGCATTTTCTTTCTGTCAGATGTACGTTTTTCTCCTTGCTGAGCGACTTGTTGTCTGTAAAGACAAAGTATTCTTTCTCTGCCTCTCCTGGCAAGAAATACTTCTCGCATGTACTGTAAAAACCCTCAAAGAACTGCTGGTACTTACCCGTACATATGTATATGATTCCTATTTTGAGCATGCGTAGTGTGTATGTGTGCGTGTGTGCGACAATACGGTTTTGTTTCCCTACAAAGGTACGGAATTTATTTGCATGTTTGGGGCATAGTCTTTTTTTTCTTAACTTTGTGCTTCAAGAAATAATTTTGTTGGATGAACTTCGACATCATAACTATACTGGGACCTACAGCTTCGGGCAAGACAACTTTTGCTGCCCAACTGGCATATGCGATGGGCAATGCTGAGATTCTCAGCGCAGACAGTCGGCAGGTCTACCGTGGTATGGATATCGGTACGGGTAAGGATCTTGATGACTATCTCGTCAACGGAACAGCCATTCCTTACCATTTAATAGATATTGCCGAAGCAGGAGAAAAATACAACTTGTTTCAGTATCAGCAGGATTTCTGGAAAGCTTACAACGACATTCGTTCGCGAGGAAAATTCCCCATCCTCTGTGGGGGTACGGGATTGTACATCGAGTCTGTGCTGAAAAGCTACAAGATGGTGCCCGTGCCCGAAAATGCTGAACTTAGGAAAAAGCTTGAGGGATATTCGTTGCAGCAGCTTACCGAACTGCTTGCCACCTATAAGTCACTCCACAATACCACGGATGTAGACACCCCTAAACGCGCAATCAGAGCCATAGAGATACAGCAGTATTATCGTGAGCACAAGATAGACGAGAGGACTTTTCCTTCGCTCAAAAGCCTTACCATAGGCATAGGGGTGGATCGTGACGTACGCAGAGAAAAGATAAGCAAGCGGCTGAGAGACCGTCTGGAGCAGGGTATGCTGCAGGAGGTGGAACGTTTGCTCGAAAAGGTTCCTGCAGAGGACCTTCTGTATTATGGACTGGAGTATAAGTATCTGACGCTCTGCTCTCTGGGAAAACTCTCCTATGATGAGATGGTGCGTCAGCTGGAGATTGCTATCCATCAGTTTGCCAAGAGGCAGATGACCTGGTTTCGCGGAATGGAGCGCAGAGGAATACCCATCCAGTGGCTGGACGCTTCTGAGCCTATACAGGAGAGGATTAAGACGGTCTTGAGCCAAATCCGCAGCAATCAGTCCTGTTAGTTGGGCATTTTGTCTGGTGTTGCCTGCGCCTTATCCCATTCTGGAGATGCGCTCCAATTCCTTGAAGTCAAGCACCTTGATAGATCTCCCATTTATGCTTATGACTTTGTCTTTTGCAAATAGGCTCAGCGTGCGTATGGCATTGTTGGTGGTCATGTTGCTTAGGCTCGCCATGTCTTCCCGGCTGGGCTGTATGCGCAGGGTACATCCATCTTCCTCCGTACCATAGTGGTCTCTCAGATAGAGGATTCCCTCTGCCAGTCTCGCACAGATGTGCTTTTGGGTTAGGCTCACCGTGCGCTCGTCGCTTTTTCCAAGAGCCACAGCCAGTTTGTTGATGAAGAAACATGCCAGTTTGGGATTGCTCTCCAGCAGTTTGCGTATCAGAGTGAGCGGAATACAGACAAGGAAGGATGGTTCGAATGCAGCTGCCGAAGTCAGAAACTTCTCGTTAGAGAATGCAGCACGATAGCCGAAATATTCCACCTCATTAAAGACTCTTACAATCTGGCATCTTCCTCCCACGCCATCTATGTAAATCTTTACTTTACCTTTCACCAAGCAAAGCAAATCACGTGGCTCATCGCCTTCTCTGTATATGATTTCGTTCTTTTCCAGATGACGTGCCTTCATATAGTTCAGCACTTCTTTCTTCTCATCATCAGAAAGCGTGGCAGATAAATCCGCCAATGCATTCAGAGCCTCTTCTTTTGTCATCAATATGGTGAAATAGTATTCCTTGAAACAATATCTTTTACCACAAAGTTAGTGCTCTTTTTCGGTTCCTACAAGTATTGATACGCCATTTTTTTTTGTGCAGTTGTTGGGTTTGGAGTTTTTTTTACGGTTGTGTGGTGTGGTTGTGCTGTTTTACATTTTAGGGTGTTTTTTTAGTGCGGATATTGAGGTTCTTGTTTGATGATTGAGTGGGCTGGCTTTTTTTTTGTGGGGCTGTGAGAGAAGTTATGAGAGGTGCAGAGATCTTTTTTTGTTCAGTAGAAATTTAGTGGGGACAGGCTAATATAAGCAATAGTCTTTTCGTAAGTAAGAATGGATGGTGAGGAGTATAACAAGTAATAAGTAATAAGTAATAAGTATTAAGTATTAAATATTAAATATTCAATGTTCAGTAATATAGTCTTCAATGGTCAAGTAAGCCGTCTTCGTTGGTCATTGAAGCCGTCTTACTTTTTAGATTTTTGAGTGACTTTTATTGATTATCCTTAGATACGTTTTCTCGCTGTATAAACAGCAGAAATGTGGATGCACTATCCATTTTATGAAACGGTATATAATAGCCCTCTTTCTTTTCCAACTGGGAAAATATTTTTCTCCAACTAGGAAAATAAATTGAGCCAATTCGCATGAATCTTATTATTATATCCTTTGCACAGACAAGCAAGCTGGCTTATAAGGGTACAAGGTTGTGTCTGTGGATTTACGTCCGAAACTCATCCCTGGTTTATCAGGTGAGCCTAAAGTATCTTAGGATACTTGCCGAAGTATCTTAGGATACTTGGCAAAGTAATATAGGATACTTGGCAAAGTATCTTAGGATACTATATTTTAAGGGGTCTATTCGCTGAGCCGTAAAAAAGTCCCCTGGTTTATCGGGTGAGCCTGTTTGTCCCCACTAAATTTCTACTGGGCCATTTATTTTGATGAATGAGGGGTCTCTTTTGCCTTCGGTTTGATTGCCATGGTTGTGTTTGCTTGTTTATTTTGATGGGTGAATACTCTGTTTCCTTGTATGAGAAAATTTCGAGAGTGTGGGAAATACCTAATCTCTCTCTCCTAAACTTACCCATTTGGGAGAAGTCGTCAAAAAGACTCGCATAATTTATGTAGGCTAAATACAACCTGCGCATCGAAGTGCGTGCTTCTGTCGGTGACCCTCTCTTTCAGAGGAGTCCTTTGATGGAACTGAATACTCGCCCAGAGACGCGCCGTTTCAGTGGGAATCTGTATTTCCAGTTGTCGGGCGTCAGCAGGACACAATGGTCGTGCACATCGCGGTAGAAGATATCTTGCAGCTGTGCGCTCACCTCGCGATCAAAGATAAAGGCATTCACCTCGTAGTCAAATTTCAGCGAGCGTGCATCGAGATTGGCAGTACCCACCGTACAGAATAGTCCGTCTATTACCATTACCTTGCTGTGGTGAAATCCACCGTCGTAGTAGTACACCTCAGCACCTTTTTCCATCAGCTTGTGCATCTCCTGTCCCACCACATCGGGTGTCACAGGCCCATCGCCCTTGGTGGATGCAATAATCTGTATACGTATGCCTCGGCAGAGCGCCTTCTCCAATGATTTGCGTATGCTCTTGACCAGAGTGGCATAGGGGTTTATGATTTGTATGAGATGCTGGGCATTATCGATGGCTATGCAATAGGTCTGACGTATGGCTTGCGCGCTTTTTCGCGGAATACGTTCCACCAGCGCCATTGGGATGGTCCCACAATCAGGTGTCGGTGAGCTGTATCGTGTGGAGTCGAGTCTCTCCTTTGTGCTGCGCCACCACATGTCTTCGAACACCCGTTCGTATCCATTCACCATAGATCCATGTATCCTCATGTGCATGTCGCGCCATTCTCCCACGCTGGGTTTCCCGTGCAGATAATAGTCTGCCACGTTCATTCCTCCTGTGTATACGGTCAGTCCGTCGATAATGGCTATCTTGTGATGGTTGCGGTGTAGAAGATGGTTGACCCACGGGAATTTTATGCGGTCGAATCCCTCTATCTGTATTCCGTCTTTGCGAAGGGAGTCGAGATACGACTTGCGCAATGGCAGGTCGCTGTACTTGTTGCCGAAGCTGTCGTACACTACTCTTACCTCCACGCCTTCGCGTGACTTTTCTCTGAGGATTGTGAAAAGTGCCTGACAGATGCTGTCCTGCTGGAACTTGAAATAGTCCATATGGACGAACCGTCTTGCTGAGCGGATGCAGCGAAACAGATCGTCGTATTTCTCGCGTCCCGTGGGGAGTAGCTTCACCTCGTTGTTTTCGTAGAAAGGGAATCCTTTGTCTTTGAAGATTCGCATTACGATACTGTCAGACGATTGTGCCAACAGTTCGCCAGACAGCGAAAACAGACAGAGAAGTACGGTAAGTGCGCGTTGCTTCATTCTTCTCGCCCTGTGTGTGTCAGATCATGCAACGGAAGTTGTCCACGATGCCCAAAAGATGTCTGTTCTCGTCCACAACCATTACGGCGTGTATCTTCTTCTTGCCCAACAGGTCGGTTATCTGGTTCACCTTGATGTCTGGAGACACGCATACGGGCGACTTTGTCATTACTTCCGAAACAGGTACGTTGAAGAACTTGTCTTTGAGCTTCTCCATGGCTCTACGCACATCGCCATCCGTAATGATTCCTTCCACCTGTCCGTCTTGTTCGATGACCACTAAGCCCAGCATTCCGTGGCTCATGCGCAGAAGGGCTTCTCCCAGTTTCATATCGGTGGGTATCACGGGCAAATCGTCTGTACGCATCACGTCGTGGGCCGAAAGCAGAAGGCTGTGACCCAAGCGTCCGCCTGGATGGAAGCGTGCGAAATCTCTCTTCTTGAAATGTCTTGCTTCCATGAGCGCGCAAGCCAAAGCGTCACCCATGGCCAGGGTGGCTGTGGTGCTGCTGGTTGGGGCAAGGTTGAGCGGACAAGCCTCGCTGCTCACCTTCACGCAGATGTGGTGGGTGGAGTATTTGGCCAGTAGCGAGTCTGGGTTGCCAGAGATGCCTATCAGAGGAATTTTCCTTTCCAGCAGGTAAGGCACAAAGCGGAGTAGCTCGTCTGTCTGGCCGCTGTTGCTGATGGCAAGCACCACGTCAGATGGGGTCATGACGCCCAAGTCGCCATGAAACACATCAAGTGGGCTGATAAAGAAAGAGGGAGTGCCTGTGCTGCTCAGCGTGGCAGCAATTTTCGCACCTATGTGTCCACTCTTGCCTACTCCTGTGATAATCACTTTGCCGTGGCATCCCAAAATGAGATTCACCACCTTGTCGAAACTCTCGTTCAGATGTTCTATCTGGCTAAGTACAGCCTGTGCCTCGTCTTGGAGGCACCGTTTCGCAATATCTGTATATTGGCTCATTCCTGTCTTGTCTTGTGTAGTGCTTGGTTGTGTTTGTGCCGTTTTTCTTGCATGGGGGGGGGAGTCTACAAGAGAGATTCTACCACCCGTCCGAAGTCAGACAACTTCAGCATATTTGGCCCGTCGCTTAAGGCTTGGTCTGGATTGGGATGTATCTCGAAGAAATAACCTGTGGCGCCAAAAGCCTTGGCTGCCAAAGCCATTGAGGGCACAAATCTGCGATCGCCTCCGGTCTTTCCTCCTGCTGCCCCTGGGCGTTGCACGCTGTGTGTGCAGTCCATAATGACCCTTGGAGTAAATTCGAGCATATCTGGTATGTTGCGGAAGTCTACCACCAGATTGTTGTAGCCGAAACAGTTGCCACGCTCGGTGAGCCAGACCTCTTTACAGCCGCTCTCACGGCATTTCTGCACGGGATACTGCATGTCTGTCCCACTCAGGAATTGGGCCTTCTTGATGTTGACGATACGCCCCGTCTTGGTTGCTTCAACTAGCAAGTCCGTCTGTCTGCAGAGGAAGGCGGGTATTTGAAGTACATCTGCCACGGTTGCCACCTCCTTGGCTTGCCAGCTCTCGTGGATGTCTGTCAAGATAGGCAGACGAAACTTGTCTTTCACCTCTTGCAGCATCTCAAGCCCACGCTCCAGACCAGGGCCACGGTAAGAATGAAGGCTCGTGCGGTTGGCCTTGTCAAAAGAGGCTTTGAAGTAGATGTCAAGTCCATAGACCTCTCTCAGACGACACAGCTCGCCTGCCACTGTGAAAAGCAACTCCTGGCTCTCAATCACACAGGGACCAGCGATGAATATTGGTTTTCTTGTATCAGTAAGTCCTTTGTCCATATTTGTCATTTTTGCAAAGTTAGCTTTTTTCCATCACATAAGAGGAACTTGTCAGACGAAAATAGTACCTTTGCAGACCGTTTGGACAAAAAAGTGAACATTAACACATAATTTATATATACGAAATATGGGAAAACTGGTAATCAATTCCTATGAGGATTTCGAACAGTACGTAGGAAAGGAATTAGGCGCAAGCGACTATGTGGAGATGAGCCAAGAGCGTATCTGCATGTTTGCCGACGCCACACTCGACCATCAATGGATACACGTCGACACAGAGCGAGCCAAGGCGGAAAGTCCCTTTGGCACCACCATTGCCCATGGATATCTGACCATGAGCATGTTGCCTTATCTGTGGGACCAGATAGTAGAGGTACACAATCTGGAGCGTATGATGAACTACGGCATGGACAAGATGAAATTTGCGCAGCCCGTATTGAGCGGACAGCATATTCGTATGGTCACAAAACTGCATGAGTTGGCCAACCTGAGAGGAGCTGTGAAGACAACCATCAAGTTCACCATCGAAGTGCAGGAAACTGGCAAGAAAGCCCTTGAGGGACTTGCCACATTCATTTACTATTTCAAGTAAACAATAAAAATAAAAGTACGTCCTCGTTAAGCCAGATGAGTTAAGGCGAAGCGCGCTCTGACTCTACCATGGTGAGAAAACGAAAGATTAAATTTACGGAAACCATGTAGGACTTCTTACCCCAACTGAGACAGGTAGGAATCCGACGTTTTCTCCCCCATTGAGGGTGTGTCAAACTCAATTATCAGTTTTGACACACCCTCATGTCTTCTGTGTCTGTCAAAACCCGAACACACCCCGAACGCATCCCGAAGGCGTATGATAAATTTATTGGGGGAAACTGTTGCGCAGGAGAGGCACAAATGAAAATTATATGTAACTTTGCTCTTCGGGAAAAAAAGTACTAAATAAAGAATATGGCGACACAAGGCAGAAAAAAGACAGGAGTGAAGATAGTAGAGGTACCAAGTGTGGACCAGTACGGACACAAGCAACCTCAGAGCCTCGACATGGAGGAAGCCGTAATTGGAGCATTGCTGGTAGACCAGGAGGCTTATGCCTTGGTGGCGGAAATCCTAAAGCCAGAGAGTTTCTACGACAAGAGAAACCAGTTGATATTTAAATCCATACAGGAGCTCAATGTAGAGCAACGTCCCGTAGACATCATGACTGTACAAGAGCAGTTGGAACACAACGGGGAACTGGAAGAGGCTGGCGGAGCGCCCTATATCATGCAAATCAACATGAAGATAGGAAGCAGCGCGCATGTGGAGTATTACGCAAAGGTTATTGCCCAAAAGTCTCTTGCCCGACAGCTTATCACCTTTAGCAGCTACGTGCAGACAAGTGCTTATGATCCCACTATGGACGTGAAAGACTTGATGCAGGAGGCTGAAGCACAGCTCTATGCCATCTCGCAGCAGAACATGAAGAAGGACTACACACAGATAGACCCTGTAGTGGGAAAAGTGTTCGACATGATCAACAAGGCTGCGGGAATGAAGGGCGGCATGAGCGGAATACCCACTGGTTTCGAGAAGCTGGACAAGATTACCAACGGATGGCAAAGGAGCGACCTTATCATCATAGCAGCGCGACCCTCAATGGGAAAGACAGCCTTTGCACTCTCTATGGTGAAGCGCATGGCTGTAGACTACGGAGTGCCCGTGGCTGTCTTCAGTCTGGAAATGAGCAACGAGCAACTCGTACAGCGTCTGTTGGTAAACGTAACGGAGATTTCTGGTGAAAAACTGCGAAGCGGACAGCTTATGCCACACGAGTGGGAGCAGCTGGACACACGCTCGCGACAGCTTACAGGAGCACCCATATACGTGGACGACACTCCAGGACTCACCAACTTTGAACTTCGGACAAAGGCACGTAGACTGGTACGCGAGCATGGCGTGAAGGTTATCATGATAGACTATCTTCAGTTGATGCACGCTAAGGGGCTCAATATCAACAGTCGCCAAGAAGAGGTGGCTGCCGTAAGTCAGTCGCTAAAGGGGTTGGCTAAGGAGTTGGACATTCCAGTAATAGCTTTGGCACAGTTGAACCGTGAGGGTGAGAAGCGTGAGGGATTCGATGCTAAACGACCCTTGCTCAGCGACCTTCGTGATTCAGGATCTATCGAGCAGGATGCCGACATCGTCTGCTTCATACATCGCCCTGAGTATTACAGGCTCGATCATGACGACCATGGAAACGACTGGAGAGGAAAAGCCATGTTCATTATCGCGAAGCACCGTAACGGCTCTGTGGGTGACATCAAACTGAATTTCCAAAAGGAATATGCACGTTTTGCCGACGAGCAGCCTTCGGGCATTCCCCTCGAAAGCGGAGGTATAGGAGGCGGCACCTTCACTTCGCCACAGTTGACCGATGATGAGTTGCGACAGCAGGATGCCATTGTCAACCAGATGGCCGTAGGAGATCCCTTCAGCAACATCTCGTCGGATAATAATGTCCCCTTCTAACCCAAATCGCTCATTAGGCTGAAGCAAATATTCCATTTCTCCGATGGATAGTTCTTTCCAATTCCTATTAGCCTTTCCTCTTGTAATTTGCTTCTAACTGGATCTTACCATAGACCATTGTGTCTTTGACACGCCAGAAAGCAATTTACTGGAAGAAAGGCTAATACGAATCGGAATCTAATGACCGAGTTGGGACAATGAATGAGAGTCTGTTGCTAATTCAAATCAGAACCTTAAAGGTTTAAAGTTTATGCCTCCTTCTATTGGAGGTTCCTCTGACAAGGTGTTAGCCTCAGCCTTTGGGTTCTGTACATTCATCTATGAGATAAAGCAAAGACTGATAAGGGATGCCCGAATGAGTAGAAAGTCCGATTTCGCAGGTACGACTGTTAGAGAAGCCTCTTACAATACTTTCTCTCTCTATTTGTGCGCGGAGATTACGCAGGGCATAGGCGTTCAGTTCTGGCGTGAAGAACCCCTTGTCACCAGCAAATCCGCAGCATCCGATACCTTCTGGCAGGAAAACCTGGCTAGAGCATCTTCTTGCCAAATCCAACAGTTTATCCGTAATTCCCATCCTACGTGTGGAACAAGTCAGATGGATAGCTATTGGTTCGTCAGTCTGATGGAATGTCAAGTCATCCATCATGTAATCATGAATAAACTCGAAAAGCTCCAGAGGCTTGATGCGTTTCATCTGTTCGCGCATTCGGTGCAGACAGGGACTCTGATCACAAATGACAGGCAGTTTGCCCTCCTCTGATGCACAAAGCAGGGCCTCTTCAAGCTCATGCGTCTTGCGGTCTGCAATATCAAGCATTCCCTTGCTCTCCCAAATCTGTCCGCAGCAGAGATTCTTGATGTCCTGTGGAAAAGTGACCTTCCATCCGTTTCTTTCGAGGAAACTTACAGTCAAATCAGCCAGGTCTTGTCTTTTTCCTCCAGCCTTGCTGTAGCCCATCGTGCGGTTGAGGCAACTGGGGAAATACACCACCTGTTTCT
This sequence comes from uncultured Bacteroidaceae bacterium, assembly GCA_934394435.1. GTDB lineage: Bacteria > Bacteroidota > Bacteroidia > Bacteroidales > Bacteroidaceae > Physcousia. The sequence goes on along the minus strand of CAKRRN010000027.1, from coordinate 6,961 downwards.
TTTCAGAAGGATTGTTCTCCAGACTTACGTGCGTCTTGTAATGAGCAGTCGGGAGAGAGGGTGTCCAGAGCGGAAGTCCCGCTTGGTGCAAAGCTTTACCAATAATCGTGACAGCCCGATTCCCCATGATGCTCTGTGCCGCACCAGCAGCGGTAAGCAATGGTTTCAGACTATTCAGCGAACAGCCCAAATGATTAGCCACAAAACCTCCCATTCGGTAGGCAGTAGAGCCAGGAGTCAGATTTTGGGCTCTCAGCGTATGAGTCATCTCGCCCGTGTTGATGCGCATAGGACACGAAGTGCTACACAACCCATCTGCCGCACAAGTCTCGTTGCCGTAATACTTATATTGTTTCTCCAGTCTCCTCAGACGGTTTGGATCTTCTTTTGTGTTGCGAAGACGGGCGATTTCTCTCTGTACGACAATACGCTGGCGCGAGGATAGGGTGAAACCACAACTCAAGCAATTGACTTCGCAGAATCCACATTCAATACATTTGTTTACATGCTCGTCTGCCAATGGAAGGGGCTTGAATCCCTTGATGTAACATTCTGGGTCATCATTGAAGATAACTCCAGGATTAAGAATGTTCAAAGGGTCAAACAGATGCTTTACCTCTCGCATAATCCCGAACGCCTCGTCTCCCCATTCGTGGCGGACGAAAGGAGCCATGTTTCTTCCCGTTCCATGCTCTGCCTTGAGCGACCCGTCGTATTTGTCTACAACGAGTTTTTCTATTTCGCACATCAGATTACGATACTTCTGCACCTGTTCTTCTGTCTCAAACGACTGCGAGATGATAAAATGATAATTTCCCTCGAGAGCATGACCATAGATGCAGGAGTCATCGTACCCATGTTCAAGCAACATACGCTCCAAATCCTGAGTGGCTTCTGTAAGGTTCTCAATATGAAACGCAATATCTTCGATAATAACCGTTGTACCTAAGGGACGTGTGCCACCCACAGAGGGGAAAATACCAGATCTGATGGCCCAGTATCGGGAATACTCCTCAGGGTTGTCTGTAAAATTGGCTGGCACGTAGAGAGAAAATGCCGACAAGATGTCCTTTATCTTTTCTACGTTTTGTTCCAACTCCTCCTTGCTGTCTGCTTTTGTTTCGGTAAGGACAGCCGTAAGATTTGGTCCCGTCAGGTCATTTACGGATGAGAGTGATTTTCGGTCAAGTATTTCTGCGCTGAAAACAGGACCACTCTTCATGGCTTTGACAGCATTACAAGCATCAGCCATCGTGCTGAAATAAAGCATGGCAGATGCAGAATGCTTGTAGAGATGCCCTGTCTTCATTGTAAATTGGCTTCCGAAAGCTAAAGTTCCTTCAGAACCCACAAGCAGGTGGGTGATGATGTCAAACGGGTCTGTATATTGCACAAAGGGTAAAAGGTTTAGTCCCGTAACATTCTTGATGCTGTACTTGTAGCGAATGCGTTCAGACAAGTCCTTATTTGCACGTATACGGTCGCGAAGTCGCTCTATACCCTGAATAAACTCTGGATGCGTCTCTCTGAAGCTTTGTATACTTTCCTCATCTCCTGTGTCCAGTATCGTTCCGTCTGCAAGAATCATTCTCGCACTTAGCAAGATGCGGTCGCTATTAGCGTGTGTTCCGCAGTTCATGCCCGAGGCATTGTTCATGACGATGCCTCCTACCATGGCAGATTTCTTAGAGGCTGGGTCTGGAGTGAAAGTCCGACCGTAAGGAGCCAGGATGTCATTTATCCGTTGCCCTACGATACCAGGCTGCAAGGTAATGGTGTTTCCCTCGTCCCCAACGCTATATTTCTCCCAGTTCTTGCCAGCAACGATTAGTACCGAATCTGTGATTGCTTGTCCTGATAGGCTTGTGCCTGCTGCTCTGAACGTTACTGGAATGCTTAGTTCGCTAGCATCACGAAGCAGATGGGCTACTTCTTCTTCGCTCGTCGAACGTACCACAATTTGGGGCAATAGTCTGTAAAATCCAGCATCCGTTCCCCATGCCAGACATCGAAGGTCATCCGTGTAAATATGATCAGAGGGAACATATTTACTTATCCTTTTCAGATATTTCTTATGCTTATGTTCCATTACTAATGAGAAAAAATAGCGTTTTGGTCTTGAATCCCTTATTGTGTGTAAGAAAACCTATAAATACTGAGGAGAAACTGCTCTTACAGAGAGTCACACTCTTTTAGCCATAATGCTGATGAGGCATCGCTGGGCATACGCCAATCTCCACGCGGACTTAAAGAGCAACTGCCAACCTTGGGGCCATCGGGCAGACAACTGCGTTTGAACTGCTGTGCAAAAAATCTTCTGCAGAATGTTGTCAGCCATTTCTTGATGGTATCATCCGTATAGGTATTTCCGAAGGCACGCCTTGCGAGGAAGAATATCTTGGCAGGTCTGAAGCCCCATCGGAGCACGTGATAAAGAAAGAAATCATGTAATTCGTAAGGGCCAACCAGGTCTTCTGTCTTTTGCGTGATGTTGCCGTCTTGGTCTGCAGGAATCAGTTCTGGACTAATGGGCGTGTCCACGATGTCCGTAAGGGTGATGCGCGTCTGCTCATCAGATATTCCTTGAGCGACCCAACTGACAAGATGTCGCACAAGAGTCTTTGGTACGGATGCATTCACTCCATACATGCTCATGTGGTCTCCATTATACGTGGCCCAGCCTAAGGCTAATTCACTCAAATCTCCTGTTCCAACAACCAATCCGTTCATCTGATTGGCTACATCCATCAGTATCTGTGTGCGCTCGCGTGCTTGTCCGTTCTCGTAGGTCACATCATGCTGGTTGATGTCGTGTTGCAAGTCTTTGAAATGCTGTATGCAAGCCTCTCTAATGGAAATTTCTCGAATGGTCACGCCCAACTGTTTCATCAGATTCATGGCGTTGGTATAAGTCCTGTCTGTCGTGCCAAAGCCTGGCATGGTGACGCCCACAATACCTTTCCTGTCCAAGCCCAGCAGGTCAAACGTGCGAATACAAACGAGCAAGGCCAGTGTGCTGTCTAATCCGCCGCTAATGCCCAGTACTGCTGTCTTTGCTCCCGTATGCATGATTCTCTTAGCAAGTCCTGCCGTTTGTATACCAAAGATTTCCTCGCATCGTTGTGAAAGGTCCTTGCCAGTTGGGACAAATGGATACGCTGATACATTGCGCGTAAGAGCAAAGTCTTTTACGGTTAGCATTTCGCTGTCTGTGCAGAGTATCTCTTCGTCCTTGTATTGTGCTGCACAAGAAGCAAAGGTCGTATTCATTCGTCGTTCCGAACGAAGTCTCTCTACATCAATCTCACTTTCTACCAGGTGCGAGGAAATAGACTGTTGCCGCGTTTCTGCTAGCAGATGTCCGTTTTCGTAGATGAACGCTTTACCAGCAAATACTACATCCTGGGTGCTTTCGCCAAATCCACATCCGCTGAAGACGTAGCCACAAATCAGTCTTGCGCTCTGCTGTGCCAACAGTCCTTTCAGATAAGCGTGTTTGCCCACGCCTTCATCGTCAGCACTCATATTGAATATAATGTCGGCTCCGTGTAGGGCAAGAGAAGAACTGGGGGGAACAGGAGCCCATACGTCTTCGCATATCTCCACGCCAAAGGTACATGTGGGGGTGCGGAATAATTGTCGCTGTACGATGGGCACCTGCTGTCCGCAGATCAGTATCGAACCTGTGGGGACGTCATTTATGCTCGTAAACCAGCGTTTTTCGTAAAACTCCTTGTAGTTGGGTAGGAATGTTTTGGGTACAATTCCCAATATCTTTCCACGTTGGATAACGGCAGCACAGTTGAGCAAAGCCCCTCCGTAGGCTACGGGAAGTCCTACTATACTTATGATGTCCAGACCTCTGCTAAAATTCATTAGGTGAATCAGTGCCATTTCAGCCTCGTCGATGAGCATCTGTTGCTGGAAGAGGTCTTGGCAGGTATATGCTGTGATAGACAATTCTGGGAAACAGATGATTTCCACTCCATGGCCTTCGGCCTGAACCACCATTGCTTCTATTTGCTCTATGTTAAACTGGCAATCGGCCACCCTCACAGAGGGGATGGCCGATGCTATCTTTACAAATCCGTAATTCATCAGGAAGGGTTTGTTTTTGTTTGTTACTTTATCATGTCAACGCTGCGCTTTACAAAGCGTGTGAGAGCTTCGCCTCGGAGCATACCATTTTGCAGGAGAGCCAAGTCAATCAGTTGATGTACGCGTTCGTTACCATCGGCATAAGCCTTCAGTATGTCGTTTTTCTTTTTGTTCTCAGCCTGGATGTCTTCGCCACATTTCTTAAGGTCATCCTTCTCTTCTTGAGTAATCTCTTCTGGCTTCTTCTTCTCTTGTTCCTGACGTAGTACAGCCTGACGGGCACTCAGACCTCTGATTTCTGCCTCTACAGGTGAAAGTTCTTCCTTGGTGGATGCTTCGCTATCCTCCAGAACCTGCTTGATAAGTGGAGCGTCTGTATTGAGCACCAGCGTGTACATGTCTGGCATGTCACCGTAGAAACTCATGCCTGGTTGTAAACGAGACATCTCTTTCATTCTGCGCATGTACTCGCTCTGTGTAATCATTACAGGCAGTTGGTCTTCTCCAAGAGCTTGTGCCTCTACGTGATACTCCACCTTGTCTGTCCGAGGCATCTGGCTGTTAAACAAGCTTGACAACTTGTCTGCTCTCTCTGCTTCGAGCAATTCGCGTTTTGTCTCTTCTTTCTTAATCAGTCGGTCGATGACATCTGCGTCAACGCGTGTGAAGGTTGTCTTCTCCAGTTTGCGCTCCAGCATGGCCATCAAGGGGGTGTCCAGTTGGCCGTCCATCATCAATACGTTGTAGCCCTTGCTCTTGGCAGCCTCAATATAGGTGTATTGTGCATCTTTGTCGTTGGCATACAAGCAAATGACCTGTCCGTCTTTGTTGGTTTGGTTTTCCTTTATCAGAGCTTGGTATTCTTCCAGTGTGTAATACTTGCCTTCTGTATCTTTGAGCAGGAAGTACTGCTTGGCTTTATCGTAGTAGTCATCCTGGCTTAGCATACCGTAATGGATAAACACTTTTATGTCATCCCATTTCTGCTCAAATTCCTCACGTTGGTTCTTGAAGATGGATGCCAGTTTGTCACTTACCTTCTTGGTAATGTAGCCACTTATCTTCTTCACGTTCGAGTCGCTTTGCAGATAGCTTCTGCTTACGTTCAAAGGAATGTCGGGACTGTCAATCACACCATGTAGCAACATCAAGAATTCTGGCACAATCCCATCTACAGCATCTGTTACGAATACTTGATTGCAGTATAGCTGGATTTTGTTTCGTTGCGCGTCCAGATTATTCTTTATTTTCGGGAAGTAGAGTATACCTGTCAGGTTGAAGGGGTAGTCAACATTCAGATGAATCCAGAAGAGAGGTTCGTCTGCCATGGGGAAGAGGTGGCGGTAAAACTCCTTGTAGTCTTCATCCTTCAGTTCTGCGGGTTTCTTTGTCCACAGAGGTTCTGTGTCGTTGATGATAAGGTCCTCTTCGGTCTCTACCTGCTTGCCGTCTTTCCATTCAGTCTTTTTCCCGAAGGCGATGGGGACAGGCAGGAAGTGACAGTATTTCCGAAGCAGCTCTTCCAGCTTAGACTTTTCGAGAAATTCCTGGCAGTCATCATCAATATGCATGACGATATCCGTACCTCGGTCTTCTTTAGTTGTTTCTTCTAACGTGTACGAGGGGCTTCCGTCGCAACTCCATTTCACGGCAGGAGCGTCCTTGTAGCTCTTGGTGATGATGTCAACCTGCTTACTCACCATGAACGAGCTATAGAAGCCAAGTCCGAAGTGTCCGATGATTGCGTTTGCATCATCTTTGTATTTCTCCAAAAAGTCGTTTGCTCCTGAAAAGGCAATTTGGTTGATGTACTTGTCAATTTCCTCAGCGGTCATACCGATTCCTCGGTCGCTTACGGTAATGGTTCTTGCGTCCTTATCAATGCTTACCTTTACCTTCAGTTCACCCATTTCGCCTTGGAAGTCTCCCTTTCCGGCCAGTGTCTTTAGTTTCTGTGTGGCATCCACGGCATTGCTTACAATCTCGCGGATGAAGATTTCATGGTCGCTGTACAGAAATTTTTTAATTACGGGGAAAATGTTTTCTGTGGTAACCCCAATATTTCCTTGTTTCATAATGCTATTTTTTTTTTATTTTAGTCGGCCGTAATAGCCAATTCTTTGTTCTTGTTTGATTCTTCTCCGTTTTTCTGCGAATCGCTTTCGGGCATAATGTCTGCTGTGAGCGTGGCGTCTGTGGCAACATTTGCCTGTAGGAGCATTTCGCACAGCGGATTCTCCAGCATGTTCTGAATAGCTCTTCTCAGCGGACGAGCACCATACTTGACGTCGTATCCGCATTTGGCTAACAGATGACGTGCAGCATCGGTCACGTTTAAGACGTGTCCCATTTCTTGAACTCTTCCGAGCAGGGGAGCCAGTTCCAAGTCTACAATACGTTGGAGCGATTCCTCGTTCAGCTGGTTGAAGAAGACCACATCGTCTATTCTGTTGAGAAATTCTGGTGCGAACTGTTTGCTCAGAGCCTTCATCACCAGTTGGTGGTTTGCAGCTTCGCTCTGCGGATTTGTGTTTGCTGTGAAACCTATTCCGTTTCCGAACTCATTTATCTGTCGTGTTCCACAGTTGCTTGTCATGATGATGATGGTGTTTCTGAAGTCGACTGTATTTCCGTTGCCGTCTGTCAATCTTCCTTCATCCATCACCTGAAGCAGGATGTTGAACACATCTTGATGTGCCTTTTCTATTTCATCGAGTAGTACGATAGAGTAGGGCTTGCGTCTTACTCTCTCTGTCAGCTGTCCGCCTTCTTCGTACCCGACGTATCCTGGAGGGGCTCCCACCATTCGGCTCACGGTGTGCTTCTCCATGTATTCGCTCATGTCAATACGTATGATTGCATC